>NZ_JBIAMJ010000016.1:0-200385 GCF_042874035.1 Streptomyces sp. NPDC004284
TTCCCGAAGGACGCCGTCTCCGAGGTGAAGCGGTCACCCGTGAGCTGCATGCCGTCACCGGAGTCACCCGCGAAACGGATGATCACCCGGTCGAGTTTCTGGATCTCTTTGCCGAGGACCGGCATCAGGGAATCTCCTTATGAGGGAGGTGAGGGGGGGTCAGCTCGCCGTGGCGAGGACGACGGCGGCCGCGAACGAGGGGGTGGGGGCGGCCAGGTCGTGGAAGGTGAAGTCCCGTACTGCGGCGGGTGCTTCGGCCACTCCGACATAGGGGTCGGTGACTCCGTACGCGAGTCCCGCCCCGGTCGCCTTCAGGTAGGCCTCCTTGCGCGTCCACACCCGGGCCAGGGCCTTGGGGCGGTCCGCGTCCGGCAGTGCGCGCAGGGCGTGCTGCTCGCGGGGGTGGAGGGAGGGCAGTAGTTCTTCGGCGATGTCCGGCTGGGGGACGCCTTCGACGTCGGCGCCCACCGTGACTCCCGAGACGGCGATCAGGGCGAGGCCGCCGCTGTGCGAGAGCGAGAAGTGGGGGCCGCCGCCGGCGAGGGCGGGCCGGCCGTGGGGTTCGCCGCAGCAGGGGCAGTCCTCGCGGACGAGGTCCACCGACTCGGGTGCGAGTCCGGTGTATCCGCTGAGGACCAGGCGGAGGCCGATGTGCGCGGCCCGGTAGCGGTGCCGGTCGCCGGGGCGGCGGAGCCGGGCGGAGCGCTCGCGTTCCGCCGTGCTCAGCGGGGCCTGGGCGGCCGCCACCGGGTGGCCGCCCACGACCTCCCGGTCGGTGTCCAGCCACCACAGGGCCACGTCCTCGCCCCGCAGGGGCGGGCCCGGCTCCGGGGGTGTGTCGTCGAGCGCGTGGTACTGGAAGGGGGCACGCGCGGGCGAGGGGGCGTAGGCGAGCTCAGGCATCGGCGCCGGTCCCGGCGAGTTCGCGGATGGTGGGCGTGCGGAACAGGTCCCGCAGCGGTACGGCCGGCAGCCCGCGGTTGCGCAGTGCGGCGCTGATCCGCACCGCGAGGAGGGAGTTGCCGCCGAGCTCGAAGAAGTCGTCGTCGAGTCCGACCGGCGTGCCCAGTACGGTCGACCAGATCTCCTGGAGCACCGCGGCGGTCCCCTCCTCCCCGCCGGAGGCCGGCGCGGGGGCGGGAGCGGCCCGGGCGGGTTCCGGCAGCCGGGTGGCGTCGAGCTTGCCGTTGGTGGTCAGCGGCAGGGAGTCGAGCGCGGTGACGGTCGCGGGGAGCATGTAGCCGGGCAGTACGGTCGCGGCTCGCTTGCGCACTCCGACGGTGTCCAGGTCCGCCGGGACGACGTAGGCGTCGAGGCGGGCGGTGGCGGGGTCGTCCGGGTCCTCGCGGCGCACGACCACGGCCGCCGCCCGGACGTCCGGGTCCTCCAGGAGGACGGAGCGGATCTCGTCGAGCTCGATGCGGAAGCCGCGGATCTTCACCTGGCTGTCGATGCGTCCCAGGTGTTCCAGGGTGCCGTCGGGGCGCAGTCGGCCGAGGTCGCCGCTGTGGTACTGGCGACCGTCGGGGACGGTCGCGAACGGGTCCGCCGTGAACCGGGCCGCGGTGAGCTCGGGTTGGCCGAGGTAGCCGAGGGCCACGCCCGCGCCGCCGACGCGGATCTCTCCGGTGACGCCGGGCGGGACGAGCCGGCCGCGCGCGTCCGCCACGTACAGGTGCCAGCCGGGCAGCGCCGGGCCGACGGACTTCGAGCCGGCGAGGGCCAGCTCCCGGGTCAGGGTCTGTGCGGTGACGTGCACGGTGGTCTCGGTGATGCCGAACATGTTGACCATGCGGCACTCGTCCTCGGGGTGCCGGTCGAACCAGCGCAGCAGCATGCGGGCGTCCAGCGGCTCGCCGCCGAAGACGACCAGCCGCACGGCGAGCCGGGCGTGGTCCGTCTCCAGGAGCTGGGAGAAGGCGGAGGGCGTCTGGCTGAGGACGGTGACCCGCTCGCGCTCCAGCAGGTCGCGGAACTCCCCGGGTTCGCGGGAGACGAGGTACGGGACGACCACGAGCCGTCCTCCGGTCAGCAGGCAGCCCCAGATCTCCCAGACGGAGAAGTCGAACGCCCCGGAGTGGAAGAAGGTCCACACGTCGGCCGGGCCGAGGCCGTACTCGTCGCGGGTCGCGTCGATGAGCGCGACGACGTTGCGGTGCGGCACGACGACGCCCTTGGGGCGGCCGGTGGAGCCCGAGGTGTAGATGACGTACGCCGGGTCGTCGGGGCCCGCGGCGCCCGCCGGTTCGGCGATGCCGGGCGCGTCGCCCGAGTCGAGGAGCTCGTCGGGAGTGACGGGGGTGCCCGCCTCTGCGGGGTACTCCGCCAGCCGGGTGATCACCAGGTCGAGGCCGGCGTCCCGTGCCGTGTGGGCGAGCCGGTCGGACGGGTAGGCCGGGTCCGTGGGCACGTACGCCGCACCCGCCTTCAGCACGCCGAGCATGGCCACCACGAGTTCGGCGGTCCGCTCCAGGCAGATGCCGACCCGGTCGCCCGGGGTCACCCCGCGGGCCACCAGGCCCCGGGCCAGCCGGTCGGCCCGCAGGTCGAGCTCGCGGTAGGTGAGGGACGTGGTCCCGTCGCCGACCGCCGGAGCGTCCGGGCGGGCGGCGGCCGTCCGCGCGAAGCCGTCGACGAGCCGCTCCGGTACGCCGGTCAGGGCGCCCTCCGGCCGGCCGAGGGCCGCCACGCGCTCGCGCTCGGCGGCGTCGAGGAGCTCGACGTCGTCGGCGGGGATCTCCGGGGTCTCGGCGAACTGGCGCAGCACGTGCGCCAGGTGCCGCAGGAGCCCCTCGACGATCTCGGGAGCGAGGTGGCTGCGCCGGTAGGAGGCCCAGAGCCTGCTTCCGGTCCCGGCCCGCTCCCCGCCCGCCGCCGCGCGCGGCAGCACGGCGAGGGTCAGCGGGAACGGCGGCGCGAGGCAGGGCAGGTACTCCTCCGCGTACTTCCCCGGGTTCGCGACCGGGCCCGCGGGCTCGATCAGGCCCGCGGTCACCGGGCGCTCCGACGGCACCGGTACGGCGGTGCGCAGCGCGGCGAGCGGGGTGTCGCCGGGGATCGCGTAGGCGAGGGCGCCGCGCCGGTCGCCGGCGACGGTGATGTCACCGGTGGCGCCGTGTCCCTCGTAGCGGTGCATGGTCAGGGCGAGGGCGGCGAGCAGGACGGCCGGGTCCGCCGTGCCCGGCAGGTCGTCGGGCAGGTCGTGGGAGAGGGTCTCCCAGGTGGTGGCGGAGCGGGTCCCGCCGCCCCAGTCCGGGGCCGGGGCCGCGGCGGGTGCGCGGACGGACGAGCCGGACAGGGGGCCGGGATCCGCCCCCGTGACCAGGGCCCCCGCCAGAGCGTCGAGACCGGTCCGGTCGAGCATGGCGCGGTCGGCGACCAGGACCAGGTCCGCGAGACCGTCGCGGTAGCGCAGCAGGACGCACCGTACGGCGGCCGTCGGCCGGTTCAGCTCGGCGTTCCGCCGGCGACGGGCCTCCGGCTCGTCGGAGCCGGCCGCGACCTCCTCCACCCACAGCCGCCACGGGCCCGCCGCGCCCAGACGGGCGGTCAGCTCGGCGTCGCCCACCGAACCGCTCAGCCGGACCCGTACGGCATGGCACTGCTCACCCTCCATGGGGCGTCCTCCTTCTCTCTCACACACGTCACATCTGCCGGCCATGTGCCGGTCCGCGCCGTCTCAGCGCGCGGTGAACCCGCCGTCCACGGTCAGCACGGATCCGGTCACCTGCCGGGCGTCGTCCGAGAGGAGGTAGACCACGGCGGCGGCCACGTCCTCGGGCTCGATCAGGGCGTTCATGGGCTGCGCCTCGGTGAACGTCTGCTCGTGCTCGCCCACCTGGACCTCCAGGGCGCGGGCGATCTCGGCGAGCATCCGGCCCTCGGCGGTGGAGTCGTCCCGTACCGATCCGGGGCACACGGCGTTGACCCGCACCTTGGTGGGCGCGTAGTCGAGGGCCGCGGCCTTCGTCAGTCCGATCAGGCCGTGCTTGGCGGCGACGTAGCCGGCGAAGTGGCGGTAGCCGACCAGTCCGGCGGTGGAGGACACGTTGACGACGGAGCCGGAGCGGCGGGCGCTCATCGCGCCGGCGACCGCACGGATGACCCGGTAGGCGCCCGACAGGTCGACGTCGATCATCAGCGCCCACTCGTCCTCGCGGATCTCGTGCACCGGCCTGCCCGAAGGGGCCGCGATCCCCGCGTTGTTGACGACGCCGTCGATCCGGCCGAACCGGTCCTCGGCGAGGGCCACGGCGGCCTCCACCGAGGACGGGTCGCGGACGTCGCAGGCGGCGGTGAGCACGGCGGCGCCCTGCTTGCGGCACAGCGTGGCGGTGTGCTCCAACTGGCCGCGGGTGCCCAGCGGGTACGGCACGCCGTCGAGGTCGTCGCACAGGTCCAGGAGCGCGAGGTCGGCGCCCTCGGCGGCGCAGGCGAGGGCGGTGGCCCGGCCGAGACCCCGGGCCGCGCCGGTGACCAGGACGGTCTTTCCGGTCAGACGCACAGTTCCTCCGCCACCCGGTCCAGGTCCTCGGCGAGGATCCGGAGCAGCTCCGGCGCCGACTCGGCCAGGTACATGTGGCCGCCGTCCAGCTCCACGGCCCGGAAGCCGGCGTCCGTGGTGCGGACCCACGCCCCGGCCTCCGCGTGGCTGACGAGGGTGTCGGCGCTGCCGCGCAGGCTGGTCACGGGGACCGGGAGGGGCCGGTCGTCGGCCGGCAGGTACGACTCGTGCATCTCGACGTCGGCGCGGAGCGTGGGCAGGATCAGCTCGCGCATCTCGGGGTCCTGGAGGGCCTCGTCGGTGTAGCCGGCGAACTCGCTGACGCGGGCCAGGAAGGCGTCGTCGTCGAGGCCGGTGGCGTGCCGGTTCCGGGGCTCGGCCGGGTGCGGGGAGCCGCTGGCGAAGAGCCGTACGAGCGTCACGCCCGGGGTCGCGGCGAGCCGGCGGGCCAGCTCGTACGCGAGGACCGCGCCGAGGCTGTGGCCGAACAGGGCGACGCGGTGCGTCCCCGGGGTGTCGCCGGGCGCGGTGTCGCCGAGCGTCGCGAGCAGGTCGGCGAGCAGCCCGTCGGCGGCGGTGGACGCGTCCCGGTAGGGCTCCTCGTCGATGAGGCGCTCCCGGCCCGGCAGCTGGAGCGGCAGGACGTCGAGGCCGAGGGGTTCGGCGACGCGCTGCCAGGGCCGGTAGAAGGAGGCGCCGGCACCCGCGAAGGGCAGGCAGACGAGGGTGGTGCGGTCGGTCATGTCAGTTCCCCTCGGGGGCGTCGGCGGCGAGGCGGACGTCGTAGGTGACGGGCAGCTTCACCAGGCCGCGGCTGGTGGAGTTGTCGAAGAGCCACTCGATCTCCTCGGCGGGCACGGCCAGGCGCAGGCCCGGCAGGCGGCGCAGCAGGGTCGTGAAGGCGATCTGGCCCTCGACCCGGGAGAGCGGCGCGCCGACGCAGAAGTGCGGGCCCTGTCCGAAGGCGAGATGGCGGTTGGCGGTGCGGGTGATGTCCAGCTCGTCGGGGTTCTCGAAGGCCTCGGGGTCCCGGTTGGCGGAGCCCATCAGCAGGTGGACGAAGCTCTCCTTGGGGATGGGGCAGCCGCCGAGCTCCATGTCCTCGGCGGCGACGCGGAGGGTGCCGCGGTAGACCGGGGACTCGAAGCGCAGGAACTCCTCGATGGCGGACTCGGCCAGCTCCGGCCGGCTGCGCAGGAGCTCCAGCTGGTCGGGGTGGGTGAGCAGGGCGTGGACGCCGTTGCCTATGAGGTTGGCGGTGGTCTTGTGCCCGGCGATGATCAGCAGGACGAGGGTGGAGATCAGCTCGTCGTTGGTGAAGCGGCCCTCCTCGTCGGCGGCCCGCACCAGGATGCTGACCAGGTCCTCGCCGAGGTCCGCGCGCCGGTCGGCGAGCAGGTCGGTCAGGTAGCGCTCGATGTTCTCGCTGGCGTCCTTGAGCTTCTCGTTGGACTCGGCGTCGGGGTACGGGGCGCCGCTGAGCCAGTTGCCCCAGGTGTGGAGCTGCGGCCGGTCCTCGACCGGGACGCCGAGGAACTCGCAGATGACGCGCATCGGCAGCGAGAAGGCGAACTCCGTCAGGTTCACCTCTCCGTGCTCCGGGAAGGCGTCGATGAGCTCGTCGGTGATCTCCTGGATGCGCGGGCGCAGCACCTCCATCCGGCGCGGCACGAAGGCGCGGCTGACGAGCTTGCGCAGCCGGGTGTGCTCCGGCGGGTCGGCGGTCAGCATGTTGCGCACCAGGACCGGGCTGGAGTCCTTGACGAGGTCGCGGAACCAGGCGGGGGCGTTGTCGACCTTCTTGGACAGCCGCGGGTCGCTGAACGCCTTGAGGGTGGTCGCGTAGTCGGAGACCACGTAACCCTCGCCTCCCACCGGGTAGTTGATGGCGTGGACGGGGCAACCGGTGGCACGCAGCTCGGCGTTGCCGGCGTGGAGGTCGTTGCCCTCGGGGGCGGTGAAGAACTCGGGGGGAAGCTGCTCGGCGGTGCGGGGCAGTTCGGTGGTCATCGGGTCTCTCCTTCGTCGTCCGCGGACGCCGTGTCGGAAGGCTTCGTGTCGGAAGGCGCCTTGTCGGAGGGCGTGGTGTCGGCGGGCTTCGTGTCGGCGGCCTTCGTGTCGACGGACACGGTGTCCGCGTACGTCTCCGGGGGCGCGAGGTTGCGGATGCGCGGGCTGAGGGTGGGCAGGGCGGCCAGTCCCGAGACGACGGCCATGACGGTGAACACCCAGACCGGGCCGGCCTGGTCGAAGATGGTGCCGATGGCGAACACGCCGACGGGGGCGGCGATCATCGACATGAACATCACGGCGCCGAGGACCCGGCCCTGCGCCTTGTCCGGGACCATCGCCGCGAGATAGGCGAGGAACAGGGCGCTGGTGATGGGGCCGCGCAGGAACACGCAGGCGACGATGATGCCGAGCGGGACGAGCCCGGAGACGTTGGCGAGCAGCACGGCGGCCACCGGGCCGATCCACGCGGCGGTCAGGAAGAGCGTGGACGGCGCGAACCTCTTGATGACCGGGCCCGCGATGAGCGAGCCGACCAGACCGCCGACGCCGGCGATGGACAGCAGCATGCCCGTGAAGCCCGCGGAGGCGCCCCGGCTCTCGGCGGTGGCGATGAGCGCGAGGAAGACGCCGGAGTGGGTGAACGCCATGTTGGAGCCCATGATCCAGACGATCAGCAGCCGCAGGACCGGCTGGCGCGCCAGGATCCGGAAGCCCTCGGCCGTGTTGCGCTTCTCCCCGGGGGCGAGCTGCTCCACCTTCATCGGCTTGCGGATGAACAGCAGCAGGACCGTGGAGACGAGGAAGCCGACGGCCGCGCTCAGGAACGGGAAGGCGCGCGCCACGCCGAAGAGGGTGCCGCCGACGGGCGGGCCGCCCATGGTCGCGGCGAAGTAGCGGATCTGGTTCTGGGCGGTGGCCTGGGTGAGCTGGGACGGCGGGACGAGCTGCTTGATCGCGGCGAGACCGGTCGGGTTGGAGATGCCGAGACAGGCGGCCGAGCCCACGGCGACGGTGAAGATGAGGGCGGGGTGGGTCTGGCCGGCGAGGATCAGCGCGCCGAAGAGGCCGAGCAGGACGACCCGGACCACATTGCAGATGATCATCAGCAGTCGGCGGTCCATCCGGTCGGCGAGCGTGCCGCCGGGGATGGAGAGCAGACTGGCGGTGATGAGCTGGGCCGATCCGACCGCGCCGGCGTAGAAGGCGGAGCCGGTGGACGACAGGATGAGCAGGGGGTACGCGACCTCCGCGGTCTCCTTCGCGAGCGCGGCGAACGCCTCGCTGGTCCACAGCGCCTGGAAGTCGAGGTTCTTCAGAAGCGGCTTCTCCGCCGTCTCCGGCTTCTCGGCCTGCTCCGCCTGTTCGGGCTTCTCCGCCGTCTCCGGCTTCTCCGCCTGTTCGGGCTTCTCCGCCTGCTTCTGCGGCTTCGGCCGCTCCTCTTCCTTCCGCTCCTCGTCCGCCATGCTGTCGGGCGGTGTCTGAGAGACCGTCATGAGTCCTTCCTCTCTTCGTGTTCCGCGGCCCGGGGGACCGTCTTGAGTGCCTCGTCGAGGCGCGAGGCCAGCTCGTCGACGTGCGGGGACCGCAGCATCGACCAGTGGTCGCCGGCGACCGGGACCACGCGCAGACCCGCCGGGTGCAGCCCCGCGAGACGCCGGCCGAGGCGGGCGGCCGTGCCCGGGTCCGCCTCCGCCTTGAAGAGCACGGCGGGGCACGTCACCGGGCCGGGCCGGTGGGCCAGCACGGCGGCCTGGCCGGCGAGGAACCGGCGGCGCGCCTCCGGGTCGGCGCGGAGCGCCCCGGCGGCCGGCCCGACTCCGAGCAGGGTGTCGAGGCCCGCCCGTACCCCGCCGAGCAGGAAGTCCGGGGCCGCGGCGACGGGCAGCGGGCGGGTGTCGGGCACGTAGCCGTCGAGGCCGAACAGCAGGTCCACCGTCCGCCCCTGCCGGATGAGCAGCCGCGCGGTCTCGTGCGCGACCACGGCGCCGAAGGACCAGCCGCCGAGGGTGTACGGACCTTCCGGCTGGACGCTCAGCAGGGTCCGGGCGTGTGCGGCGGCCAGGGCGCGGATGCCGCCGCCGCGGGGCACGGGCCGCTCCAGGGCCAGGACCGGGCGGTCGCCCGCGGGGGAGAGGCGCGCGGCCAGTTCCCGGTAGGGCAGGGCGTTGCCGAGGGCGTCCGCGACGAGGAAGACGGGACGTCCGGTGCCCTCCCGCAGGGTGGCCACGCCGGGCGGCGGCGCGTCGGGGACGGGGCCGTCCCCGACGGGCAGCCGCTGCTCGACGAGTTCGACGAGTCCGGCGAAGGTGCCCTTCAGGGAGAACTCGGTGACGGAGATCTTCACGCCGACGCGTTCGCGGACGGCGGTGGTGAGCGCGAGGGCGAGCAGCGACTCGCCGCCGAGCGTGAAGAAGTCGTCCCCGTCGGCCACGGCGGCGACGCCGAGGGTCTGGCACCATGCCTCTTCGAGGACGGCCCGCAGGGGGCGGCGTCCGGCGTCCGGGCGACCGGGGGCCGTCTCCGGGCGCCGGACGCTCCCCGGCGCCTTCGGCGGGGCCTCGCCCAGGAACGGATCCTCACCCAGGAACGGGTGCGCGGGCAGCGAGCAGGACGCGGGCCGGTCCTCGGGGTCGGCGTACCGCGCCTCCAGGACCGTCTCCAGGGCGCCGTCGACGCCGAGTTCCCACAGGGCGCCGATCGCGTCGAGGAGCCCGGTCTCGGCGTCGGTCCGCCCGCCGGGGGCGAGCCGTACGGTCCGGTGGCCGGGGTCCCAGCCGGGCGCGGTCCGCAGCGAGCCGGTCATCGAGCCGCCGGGGCCCAGTTCGAGGTACGTGGTGCAGCCGGCGGCCAGCAGGGTGGCGGTGCCGGTGTCGAGCCGGACCGGCTCGCGCAGGTGCGCGGCCCAGTAGCCGGGTTCGGTCGCGGCCTCGGGATCGGCCCAGTCGCCGGTGGTGTTGGAGATGTACGGCAGCCGTGGCGGGCGGGCGGGCATCGACGACAGATGGTCCCGCACCGCCTCGGCTGCCGAGTTCATGGCCGGCGAGTGGAAGGCCCGCCGGGTGTGGACGGGGGTGACGCGCAGTCCGTCCAGCGCGTCCCCCGCGAGGAGGAGGTCCATGGCGGCCTCGGGGCCGGAGAGCACCGCCGAGCCGTTGCCGCGCACCGCGACGGTGACGTCCGCGTCCGCGGGCAGCCGGCCCTCGACCTCGTCCGGGGCGGCCTCGACCAGGGCCATCCGGCCGGGGGAGGCGTCGCGCATCTCGACGGCCCGCCGGTGGACCAGGCCGACGGCGTCCGGCAGGCTCCACACCCCGGCGAGGGCCGCGGCGGCGTACTCGCCGATGCTGTTGCCGAGCATGGCGTGCGGGGTGACGCCCCACGCGGCCAGCTGGCGCCCGAAGGCGAGGCCCAGCGCGAAGAGGCCGAGCTGCTGGTGGACGGTGTCGGCGTACCAGTCGTCCGTGTCCGGGCCGGCGGGCGCCGGGACGATCACCGGGCCGAGGTCCACGCCGCACTTCTCGTACGCGATCGTGCGGACCTCGTCGAAGGCGGCGCGGAACTCCGGCAGCAGCCGGTGCGCGGCCTCGCCCGCGGCGCTCTTGAGCGTGCCCTGCCCCGGGAAGAGGAAGGCCACCTTGCCCAACCGCCGCGGATCGCCGAGAAGCCCGGCGGCAGCGGCGGCGCCCGCCGCGCGCAGCGCCTCCCCGGCCCGTTCCGCGTCGCGTACGACCACGGCCTGGCGGTGCCGGTGGACCCGGCGCCCCGCCAACGTCCTTGCGACCGCGTCGAGTCCGGGCGCCCCGGGCGCGTGCCCGGTGGTCCGTGCGGGGGCGTCGAGGTGCGGTGCCTCGGTTCCGTGCCCGGTGGTCCGTGCGGGCGCGTCGAGGTCCGGGACCTCGGCTCCGCGCCCGGCCGGACCCGTGGGGGCGTCGAGTTCCTGGTCCGAGGCCACGGTCTCCCGCGTCTCCGTCACCGTGGTGACGTGCCGCGCCAGCGCCTCGCCCAGGCCCGCCAGGGCCCGCGTGTTCTGCGCCGACAGGGCCAGCAGCTCCGGCCCGGCGGCCCGGGGGGCGGCGGGGCGGCGCGGGAGGGCCGGGGGTTCGGTCAGGACCGCGTGGGCGTTGGTGCCGCCCACGCCGAACGAGCTGACCGCGCCGGCCCGCAGTTCCTGGCCCGCGCCGAGCTCCCAGGGCTCGAAGCGCTCCGTCACGCGGAAGGGCGAACGCTCCAGGTCGAGCAGGGGGTTGGGGGCCGTGTAGTGGGCGGTCGGGTAGATCTCGCGGTGCTCCAGCATGAGCGCCGTCTTGATCAGGCCCGTGACGCCGGCGGCCGCGCCGGTGTGCCCGACGTGGCCCTTGACGGCGCCGAGGGCGCACCAGCCGGTCTCCCCGCTCGCGGGTCCGAAGACCTCGGTGAGCGCCTGTATCTCGATGGGGTCGCCCAGTTGCGTGGCGGTGCCGTGCGCCTCCACGTGCCCGATGGCGGTGGGGGAGAGGCCCGCGGCGTCCAGGGCCGCGCGGATGACCTCGCTCTGGCCGGCGGCGGAGGGCGCGGTGTACGCCATCTTGTCCGCGCCGTCGTTGTTGACCGCCGTGCCCGCGATGACGGCGGCGATCCGGTCGCCGTCGCGCACGGCGTCGGCGAGCCGCTTGAGCACGACCACGCCGACGCCCTCGCTGGGCACCGTACCCGCGGACCGGACGTCGAACGGGCGGCAGTGCCCGTCCGGCGCGAGGATCCCGCCGGGTTCGAAGAGGTAGCCCCACTCGCCGTCCGGCATCACGGTGACGCCGCCCGCGAGGGCCGCGTCGCACTCGCCGCCCGCCAGCGCCCGCACCGCGAGGTGGACGGCGGTGAGCGAGGTGGAGCAGGCGGTCTGCACGGTGAGGGCGGGCCCCCGCAGGCCGAGCTTGTAGGCGACGCGGGTGGCGACGAAGTCCTTCTCCCGCCCGATGTGCCGGGCCAGTTCGCCCAGCCCGTCGTCGGCGCGGCCCGGCCCCGAGCGGTCGGCGCCCGCGTAGACGCCGATCCGGCCCGGGAACCGTACGGGGTCGAGGCCGGCGTCGTCGACGGCCGTGGCCGCGCACTCCAGGAAGACCCGCTGCTGCGGGTCCATCGCCGCCGCCTCCGCCCGGCTGTACCGGAAGAAGGACCAGTCGAAGCGGCGGGAGTCCTCGATGACGCCCATGGCCGGCACGAAGTTCTCCCGGCCCGCGTAGGCGGGGTCCACCCCGGACCGGAGCAGCTCCTCGCGGCCGGGCCGGCTGATGCCGTCCCGGCCGGCCCGCAGCATCGCCCGGAAGGCGCGGACGTCACGCGCGCCGGGCAGCCGGCAGGCCATGCCGACGACGGCGACGGCGCCGTCGTCGGGAGACACCGGAGTGCCTCCGGCGAGAGTGGTGGACATATCAGACTTCTCCGCCCAGTTCGACGTACAGGTGGTCGAGGCCGACGTAGCTGAGGTTGGGACCCCACACCGCGGCCTCGTCGGACAGCCGGGCGTGCGGGAAGCGCGCCGCCAGCCGGCGCAGCAGGATCGCCGCCTCCAGCCGGGCCAGCGGAGCGCCCACGCAGTAGTGCGGCCCGTGGCCGAAGACGAGGTTCCGGTCCCCGGCCGCCGGAGCGGCACCGGTGACCGGGCAGGCCGCCGGCGCCCCGGGGTCCTGGGCGGCCTCGTCCAGCGGCCCCTGGCCGGTCAGGCTCACCAGGACCAGGTCCCCCTGACGCAGCCGCGCCCCCGCGAACTCCTGGTCGTACGCGGCGACCCGGGCGAGGTGCCGCAGCGGCGGCCGGCCGACCAGCACCGCCTCCACGAGGCCGGTCACCGCGCCCGGTTCGTCGCGGACGACGGTCTCCCACAGCGCCCGGTCGCCGAGCGCGGTCAGGACCGTGGAGCCGAGCAGCGAGGCGGTGGTCTCCAGGCCGCCGAACAGGCACATGGCCCAGGTGGCGGTGGTCCGCGCCCGGTCCTCCGGGGTGTCGGTGGGGAAGCCGTCCAGGGCCCGGGCCCCGACGAGCGCCTCGGACATCTCCACCATGACCCGGTGGGCGGCCTGCGCGTAGTCGCGGCGGTACATGGCGCCGATGAACAGCGACAGGGTCCGCGACCACTCGTGCAGCACGGGCGGAGGCACGTCGATCCCGACGACGTGGGCCATGACCCGGCCGGAGATGCCCTCGGCGACGGCCGGCATGACGTCCTGCGGAGCGGCCCCGGCGGCGAGCGCGCCGAGGCACTCGTCGGTGATCTCCTCGACGCGCGGAGCGAGCGACCGTACGTACGAGGCGGAGAACATGCGCTGCACCGGGCGCCGCAGGGCCGTGTGCTCGGGGGCGTCGGCCTGGACGAACCACAGCCGCAGGAACTCGGTGAGCTCCCGGTACTCGGCGCGGGCCGCGTCCGTCATGTAGAGCTGGAAGGAGCGCTCGAAGGTCCCGGAGGCGAAGCCGGGGTGGTTGAGGACCTTCAGGGCCAGGGCCGGGTCGGCCACGACCCAGCAGTCCAGTCCGTCGTCCCACTCCGGGGCCCGCACGCCGTCCGCGAGGGACGGCGGCGGGACCGGTGCCGTGGCAGAGGTCATCGCTCCGCGGCCTTCTCGATGAGCGCGCTCAGCCCGGCGGGCGTGGGCGCCAGCAGGAAGTCCCGCAGCCGTACGGTCGCGCCCATCTCCTGCTTGACCTTGCGCATGAGGCGTACGGCGCCGAGGGAGTTGCCGCCGATCACGAAGAAGTCGGTGTCCTCGGTGACTCCGGTGACGGGCTCGCCCTCGATGACGGCGGCGAACAGCCCGGCGATGCGCTCCAGGTCCACCCCGGCCGGAGCCGGAGCGGCCGCGGGCTCCTCGACGGCCGGCGCGGGCGTGCCGGCGGACCGCTTGGCGGGCCCGGCGGCGGCGACGAGCGCCCGCCGGTCCACCTTGCCGTTGGCGGTCACCGGCAGCCGGTCCACCACGGCCCACAGGTTCGGCACCATGTAGGACGGCAGCGTCTCGGTGAGCAGTTCGCGCAGCGCGACCGCGTCGACGGACGCGCCCGGCGCGAGGACGACGGCGGCCACGAGGCGCTTGTCGGCGCCGTCGCCGTCGGTCACGACCACCACGGCGTCCTGCACCCCGGGGTGCCCGGTGAGCACGTCGCTGATGGCGCTCAGCTCGATCCGGTAGCCGCGCAGCTTGACCTGGTCGTCGGCGCGGCCGAGGAAGCGGAGGCGGCCGCTGGTGTCGACCCTGACCAGGTCGCCGGTGCGGTAGAGGCGCTCGGGCACGTCGGGGGAGAGGTGCCCGAACACCCGGGCCGTCTCCGCCTCGTCGCCGAGGTATCCGTCGGCCAGGCCGTCACCGCCGGTGTAGAGCTCGCCGACCGCGCCGGGCGGGAGCTGACGGCGACGGGCGTCGAGGACGTGGACGCGGGTGCCGGGCACGGGGCGGCCGATGGGCAGGGGTCCGTCCACGTCCTCGGGGCGCGCCACCGAGTGGGTGGTGGTGAAGGTGGTGTTCTCGGTCGGGCCGTATCCGTTGGTGACCACGATGCCGGGGTGCCGGGCGAGGAGGCGGGCGGTGTGCTCGTGGGGCACCACGTCGCCGCCGGTCAGCAGCTGGCGCAGGCCGCCGAGGGACTCCGGCGCGAACTCCTCGACCAGCCGGAAGAGTCCGGCGGTCAGCCAGGCGACGGTGACCCCGCGCTCCTGCAGGAAGGCGCCCAGCTCGGTCGGCGAGGCGAGGCCGGGCGGGTGCACCTCCAGGACGGCGCCGGTGAGCAGGGCGCCCCACAGTTCGAGGGTGGAGGCGTCGAAGGACAGCGGGGAGAGCCGCAGCATCCGCTCGCCCGCGCCGAGGCGGACGTAACCGGCCTCGTGGACCAGGCGGATGACGGCCCGGTGCGGGACGCACACCCCCTTGGGCTGCCCGGTGGAGCCCGAGGTGAAGGCGACGTACGCCAGGCGCGCCGGGTCGGCGGGCGGGGTGGGCACGGCGTCGGCCGGGCCGGGCCGCCAGGCGGGCTCCCAGGTCGCGACGGCGGGCACCCCGAGGCCGGCGAAGCGTTCGGCGACCGGGCCGGTGACGGGGCCGGTGAGGGCGGCGGTGGGCCGGGCCTTGTCCAGGATCTTGGCGACGTGCCCGTCGGGCAGCGCCGGGTCGATGCCGACGTACGCGGCGCCCGCCCAGGCGACGCCGAGGACGGCGACGGCCTCGGCCACCGAGCGCTCCACGCCCACCAGGACCCGGTCGCCCGGCCGTACGCCGGCGGCGAGCAGCAGGCGGGCCTGTTCGGCGGCGGCCTCGACCAGCCGGCCGTACGTCAGGGTGTGCTCGGCGTCGCGGACGGCGACGGCGTCGGGCGCCTGCGCGGCCACCTCGCGGAAGAGGGCGTCGAGCGAGGTGACGGGGAAGTCCCGGCCGCTCGCGTTGATCTCGTCGAGCAGCGCGCGGCCCTCGGCGGAGATGCCGCGGACGTCTTCGAGGCGGGCGTCGGGGGCGTCGGCGAGCTGCCCGACCGCCGTGCGGAAGTCGGCGACGAACGCCTCCGCCTCCGCCTGGTGCCAGACGCTCGTGGCGTACTCCAGGTGACCGGCGTACGAGGGGTCGGCGTGGCCGATGAGCATGGTCAGGTCGAACTGGGAGCCGCCGCCGTGGCCTTCCTCGACGCGGACGCGCAGCGGTCCGGCGGTCAGTTCGCGCGGCACGAGCTGGTCGTGCATGCCGAAGCAGACCTGGACGAGCGGGTGGCAGCCGAGGCTGCGCTCGACGCCGAGGCGGGCGACGAGCTCCTCGAAGGGCAGGTCGCCGGCGTCGATGGCGGCGGCGAGCGAGCGGTGGACCCCGCGCAGGAAGGCGGCGGCGTCGAGGTCGTCGTCCACGTCGACGCGTACGGGCACGAGGTTGCCCGCGACGGCGACGAGACGGTTCAGCTCGGAGCTGCCGCGGCCGAGCAGGGGGACGCCCACCAGGAGGCTGCGGACTCCGGTGCGGCGGGCCAGCGTGAGGCCGAAGGCGCCGAGCAGGAAGGCGTACGGGGTGATGCCGAGGGCGCGGGCCCGGGCGGCGACCCGCTCGGTGACGGCGGGGCCGAGGTCGAGGCCGAGGCGGTCGCCGGCGCCGTCCTGGACGGCCGGGCGCTGCCGGTCGGCGGGGAGTTCGAGGACGGACGGCACCCCGTCGAGGCGGTCGCGCCAGAGCGCGGTCTGCTCGTCCCAGGCGCCCCGCGCCCTGGCCTCCTCCTGGTGGCGGCGCAGGGCCGCGAGGGGGGTGCCGAGGTCGCGGGGGACGGCCCGGCCGGCCGCGGTGCCGAGTTCGGTGTACGTCTCCAGGAGCTCCCGGAGCAACTGGCCGACGGCGTGGCCGTCGAGGACCATGTGGTGCGCGGCGAGGACGAGGGCGCTGCGCTCGTCGGAGGCGTCGGCGGGGGTCCAGTACCCGAACCGGTAGGCGGGGGCGGCGGCCAGGTCGAAGGGCTCGCGGCCGAGGGCGGCCCCCTGGCTGCGGACCTCGTTCTCGAAGGCCTCGGCCGGGCCCACGTAGGTGTGCTCGATCAGTTCGGGTACGTGGGCGGGCAGGATCTCCTGGACCACGTCGTCGTCGCTCTCGCGGAAGACGGTCCGCAGTCCCTCGTGGCGGGCGACGGTGGCGGCGACGGCCTTGGCGAGCACGTCGCGGTCGAGCCGGCCGCCGTCGGTGAAGCAGCGGAAGACGAGGTTGTACGGGGAGCCGCCGGCGACCCGCTCGATCAGCCACATGCCGCGCTGGGCGGGGGTGAGCGGCTGGTCGGCCTGCTCCTCCCGGTCGTCGGCGCGGGCGTCGGGCCCGGTGGCGGCGACGGGCGTGGCGCCGTCGAGGACCTGGGCGAGCGGGGCGTCGCCGAGCAGTTCCATGAGCGCCACGCGCAGTCCGAGCTCCTCCTGGAGGACGGCGGCGAGGCGCATGGCGCGCAGCGAGTCGCCGCCGAGGGAGATGAAGCTCTCGTCGCCGAAGGCGTCGGGGCCGTCCGGGACGTCCAGGATCTCGGCGGCCAGTGAGCGGGCCGTCATCGGGCGGCTCCGCCCTGGGTGCGGGCGGCGGCGAGGAGCGCGGCCCGGTCCCCGGCGGCGGCGGCGGGGGCGGCGGCCGGCTCGGCCGCGGCGGCGATGAGGTCGGCCTGGCCGCTGACGGTGGGCGAGCGGAACAGGTCCATGGTGCGGACCTCGCGGCCGGAGGCCTGGCCGAGGCGCTCGACGAGGAGGACGAGGAGCAGCGAGTCGCCGCCGGACTCGAAGAAGCTGATGTCGTCGGCGATGTCGTCGGCGCCCAGGATCTCGCGCCAGATGGAGCGGACGAGTTCGAGGCGGGCGGCCGGGTCGTCCAGGTCGACGGCGGTGGCGGTGGGGCGTACGGACTCTTCGAGCACGGGATTCTCCGGGAAGGTGGCGAGGTCCGCGGCGCTGTGCCGCAGAGCGTTGAGGAAGTCCTGGACGTCGCCGGTGTCGAACACGTTGACCGGGTAGTCCAGGGACAGGGCGAGCCGTCGTCCGTCGGGCGTGTCCTCCAGGCGGACGAACACGGCCAGGTCGTACTTGACGAACATCGGGTCGAGCGGACGCAGCCTCCCGGTGGTGCCGGGGGTGAGGTCCACGGACCGGGGCGCCTCGTCGAGGTTGACCAGGACCGGCGACAGCGGCGGCCACAGGGCGTTCCGGTCGGGGTTGAGGGCGGCGGACACCGCGTCCAGGGGGACGTCGCTGTCGACGAACGCCTCCATGCCGCTGACGCGTACGTCGCCGAGCAGGTCGTGCCAGGTGTCCTCGGGCCCGAGGGTGACCCGGAGCACGACGGTGGTCATGAACATCCCGATCACGTCGGCGGTGTCGGGATCGTCACGCCCCGGCCAGGCGAAGGCGATGAGGAAGTCGCGCTGGGGCCCGGTGCGGGCGAGGGTGGCGGCCAGGAGCGCGACACCGACCATGAAGGGGGTGCAGCCCTCCTGGGCCGCCACCGCCATGACCCGCGCCGTGGTGCCGGGGTCGAGGGAGGTGGCGAGGGAGGCTCCGAGCAGCGATTCCGCGGACCCGTCGAGGGGGGTGCGGGGAAGGGGCAGCAGGACCTCGGCGGGTGCGCCGCGCAGCCGGTCGACGACTTCGGCGACCTGCTCGGCGATCTCCTCCGGGGCGCGCTCGGCGACGACGGAGGCGGGGTGCGGCGGCGCGCTCAACCGCGGCTCGACCCCGGCTGCGGCGGCCCGGTAGAGGATCTGGATGTCCTCCAGGAGCATGCCGCGGGACACCCCGTCGAAGACGATGTGGTGCACGTTGAGCGCGAGCAGGGTGCGCTCGGCTCCCATGCGGATGACCTCGGCACGGGCGGGTGCGTCCTGGGCGAGGTCGAAGGGCGCGGCGCTCAGGGCCCGCACCAGGTTGTCGACCTCCTCCTCGGTCCAGCCCTCGGCCTCGGCGTCGAGGAAGCCGGGCTCGGCCGGCGGACCGTCGGTGCGGTACTCGACCTGGCGGCGTCTGACGTCGAGCCGGAAGCGGGCCCGGAGCGAGGGGTGCCGGGAGAGGGCCCGTCCGACCGCCGACAGGAGGGCCCGGTGGTCCACGGGGCCGGTGAACTCGACGACCGTGGGGACCAGTTGGGTGGGACGCAGCAGCTCGTCCCGGTCCAGGACCCACATGCCTTGCTGCACCCGGGTGGCCGGATACCAGACGTGATCGGACGGTGACGCACCGTGCGGTGCCGCGGGCAGCACGAAGGGGCCTCCGAAATCTGCGGAAGGGGCGGACGGGGTGGGTGAGCGGGGGCTCAGCCCCACTGGGAGTCGTCGGCGACGGCGAGCGTCGCGGGGGTGACGGTCGGCGGCGGGGTCGGGCCCCACTGGGAGTCGGCGGCCACGACGGTGGCGGGAGCGGCGGCGACGGCGGCCAGGCCCGCGGTGGCCAGAATCGTCAGTGCGAAGGCGGCCAGGGAGCGGACGGAAACGCGCTGAAGCATCTTTCTACCTTGCTTTCTTACTTGGTCAGAGTTGGTCTGCACGGTTCAGAGCTGGGTGGTTCCCCGGCCGAAATCTTGCGTTGTCTTTGCGCCCCAGGTCTCGCTGATCGGGGAGGATGATCCTGCAATGCGAGAACCAGCAGGGTGGGAAAATGTGCACGAGAGCGGACATTGGAAACGAAGGAGGCGCAGGTCGGACCACCGAGATCTGCGCGGACGGCCTTCAGTACTACGCGGACGCGCTGCAGGGCCGGCCCGCGTCCGGTGAATGTCCGCGATGCCTGCTCGACCTGGGACTCGTCCAGCGCGTGCCGGACGGGACGCTGGCCCCGATCCCGCCGCGGCTGGCGGCCGGCGCCCAGATGGAGCACATGGAACGCGTCATCGAGGAGAAGAAGAACGCCCTGGCGGCCATGCGGGCCGCCGTCGCCCAGGCGCAGGAGATCTACCTCGACAGCTACGGCAAGGGGGAGTCGCACCTGATCCGCGTGGTCCAGGGGGCCAACGCGATCAGCGCCACCCTCTCGGCTGCGGTCCACGCCTGCCAGGAGGAACTGCTGACGGCGCAGCCCGGCGGCGGCCGGCCCCAGGAGATGCTGGACAAGGCGCTCGCCAGCGATCTGGAGGCGATCGAGCGGGGCGTGTCGCAGCGGACGATCTACCAGCACACGATCCGCTCCCACCAGCCCACGCTCACGTACGTCGAGCACATCGCCCAGGCGGGCGGCGAGGTGCGGACGCTGGACGAGGTCTTCGACCGGCTGATCATCTGCGACCGCAAGGTCGCCTTCATCCCCGATCCCAGCTCCGAGCGGAGCGAGACCGCGCTCGCCGTGGAACATCCGGGCGTGGTCCGGTACCTGGTCGGCATCTTCGAGCACACCTGGCAGCGGGCGTCGCCGCTGCGCAGCTTCCCCAGCACCCGGCTGCCCCCGCTGCTGACGGACGAGGTGCGCCGGGCGATCCTGCGGCACATGGTCAACGGCCACACGGACGAGGCGATCGCGGCCCGCCTCGGCATGAGCACCCGCAGCGTGGCCAACCACATGCGCTGGGCGGCGGAGCTGTTCGGCAGCCGCAGCCGGGCGCAGCTGGCGTACCTGATCGCCAAGAGCGGCTTCCTGGACGACGTACCGGAGTGACGGGCCGACATGCCGGACGGGGGAGACGTGGCTTCACCTTCCCCCGGGCGTCATGTACGTTGTGCCCACAGCACCATTCCCGCGCGGCCGTCTCCCGGCCGCCGCCCCGCGCAGACCGGTTGGTTCCCCGTCGCGCCACGCTGGGCCCCGCCCCGGGTCGTGATCCCGGTGGTCCGTGCCCCGTCCCTTCTCTCGTGCGCCCCGCGCCGTGCCCTTCCGCACGGTGCGGGCCCGCACGTCATGGCGCGTCCCACCGCCCGCCCCGGCGAAAGCCCGCCCGGCGAAAGGAAGACGGGTCTTGACCGTCTACGCCACCTCCGTCCCCGACGTACCGCCGCTCACGCCCCCGCCCGGCTGCCCGATGCACGCCGCGGCGACCGGCCCGGCCGACGTCTTCGACCTGGTCGATCCGCGCCTCTACAGCGACGGGGACCCGCATCCGCTCTGGCGCCACATGCGCTCGCTCGACACGCTGACCCGCCACGAGGTCGACGACGAACGCTGGTTCTGGAACGTCGTCCGCTTCGACGACTCCGACCGCGTGCTGCGCGACACCGCGACCTTCACCTCCGAACGCGGCACCATGCTCGACCTGCTGGGCCAGGACGACCCGGCCAGCGGCAAGCAGCTCGCGGCCACCGACCCGCCGCGCCACACCGAGATGCAGGGCCGGCTCAAGAAGGCCCTGGCCATCAAGTCGGTCGACAAGCAGCGCGAGATGATCCGCGACCTGGTCGTGCCGCTCATCGAACCGCTCGGCGACGGCGGCACGTTCGACTTCGCCCAGGCCATGCTCGCGATGCCGATGTCGGTCACGGGAACGATGATGGGCCTGCCCACCGCGGACTGGGCCTGGCTCAACCGGCTCACCACCGTGTGCATCGCCGCCGACGACCCCGAGTACCAGGACCCGGGCGGCCGCGACGCCACCCTGAAGGCGGCCCACCGCGACCTGTTCGCCTACTTCCAGGACCTCGTCCGCTTCCGCCGCAACAACCTGGGCGACGACCTGCTCAGCGTGCTGATCTCCACCGAGTTCGAGGGCCGGCACATGGCCTCCGACGAGATCGTCGCCAACTGCTACAGCCTGCTGCTCGGCGCGAACGTCACCACCCCGCACGCGCCGAACTTCGTCATGGCCGAGTTCATCGAGTCGGGCGTGCTCCAGGACTGGGCCGCCCACCCCGAGCTGGACGCCACCGGCCTGGAGGAGTCGCTGCGCTGGGCCTCCCCGGTCAACCACTTCCTGCGGTACGCCACCCGCGACGTCGAGATCCGCAACACCCGGATCAAGGCCGGGGAGGCGGTCGTGGTCTGGCTGGGCTCCGCCAACCGCGACGACCGGGTCTTCGCGCGCGGCAGCGAGTTCGACATCCGGCGCAAGCCGAACAAGCACCTCGCGTTCGGCATCGGACCGCACTACTGCATCGGCCACAGCGTCGCCCGGGTCAGCCTCAAGACCCTCTTCCACGAACTGTTCACCCGCTTCGAGGACTTCCGGCCGGCCGGCCGTCCCGAGCGGCTGCGGTCCAGCTTCGTCTCCGGCTACAAGCACATCCCCATCACCGCCCGCCCCGCGCGCGGCGGCAACGGGCGGGCGAGGGCGACGGCATGACGGCCCCGGTCAGGCCCCGCAGGACCACGACCCCGGCCCCGCCGACCGGGACGCGGTGGCTGCGCCGGTTCCACACCGCGCCCGCCGGTGCCCCGCGCCTGCTCGTCTTCCCCCACGCGGGCGGCAACGCCTCGTACTTCTTCCCCCTCTCGGCCGCGCTGGCGGACCACGCCGACGTGCTCGTGGTGCAGTACCCGGGCCGTCAGGAGCGGTTCGGCGAGAGTTGCGTGGAGTCGCTGCACGAGCTGGCCGACCTGGTGGCCGCCGAGCTGATCCGTACTCAGGAAGCGCACCTGGAACGGCCGTTCGGCATCTTCGGGCACAGCATGGGCGCCTCCCTCGCCTTCGAGGTGGCCTGCCGGCTCCGCGACGCCGGTCTCCCGCCCGCGTCCCTCACGGTCTCCGGCCGGCGCGCGCCCTCGATCCCCGCGCCGGGCGCGGTGCACCTCGCCGACGACGAGCTGCTCATCGAGGACATGAAGCTCCTCGGCGGCACGGACGAGCAGATGCTCGACCACCCGGAGCTCCTCGCCGCGATCCTGCCCGCGGTGCGCAGCGACTACGTGGCCACCGAGACGTACCGCTTCCGCGGTGCCACGCCGCTGGACTGCCCCGTCACGGCCCTGATCGGCGACGTCGACCCCCGGGTCGACGAGCCGCAGGCCCTGGCCTGGCACACCCACACCACCGGTCCCTTCCGCCTGCGCGTCTACGCGGGCGGCCACTTCTACCTCCTGCCCCATCTGGACGCCGTCGTGTCCGAACTGCGCGCCGGCCTGCCGGCCACCGGGACGGACACCCCGGACGTCACCCCCATCCGAAAGGACCCGTCATGAAGTACCGCGTCATCGGAAGCTCCCCCGAAACCCGCCGCGAGGTCTCCGTACTGAGCCTCGGCGCCATGACCTTCGGCACGATCGTCGACGAGGCCACCTCCTTCGCGATCCTGGACCGGTTCGTCGAGGCCGGCGGCACGTTCGTCGACACCTCCAACAACTACGCGTTCTGGGTGAACGGCACCCAGGGCGGCGAGAGCGAGGAGCTGGTCGGCCGCTGGCTGAAGAGCCGGGGCGTCGGCGACGAGATCACCATCGCCACCAAGCTCGGCGCCCGCCCCAACCAGCCCACCACGGGCTTCAGTCGGGACGTGGAGGGCCTGTCCGCCAAGGTCATCCGCGAGTCCTCGGAGCGCAGCCGCGAACGCCTCGGCATCGAGAAGATCCACCTGCTGTACGCGCACATCATGGACGAGAACACCCCGCTGGAGGAGACCGTCCAGGGCTTCGCCGACGTGGTCGCCGACGGTGTGGCCGGCCTCCTCGGCGCGAGCAACCACTGGGCCTGGCGCGTCGAGCGCGCCCGCACCCTCGCCGCCGCGGCGGGCGTGCCCGGCTACGAGGTGCTCCAGCACCACCACAGCTACCTGCGCCAGCGCACCGACATGCCGAGCCTGCGCTCGCCCGACGGCAACCAGGGCCTGGTCAGCGGCGACCTGCTCAGCTACCTGCGCGCCAACCCGGAGCTCACGCAGGTCTCGTACTCGCCGCTGATCTCGGGCGCGTACGTCCGGGACGACAAGCCGCTCGGCCCCGGCTTCGAGCACGCCGGCACCGAGCCGCGCCTGAAGGCGATCCGCGAGGTGGCGGCGGAGACCGGCGCCACCGTCAACCAGGTGGTGCTCTCCTGGCTGATGGGCGGCGACATCCCGGTCCTCCCCCTCGTCGGCGCCTCGTCGGTGGCCCAGCTGGAGGAGAACCTCGGCGCCGTCGACCTCGAACTGACCACGGAGCAGCGGGAGAAGCTCGACTCCGTGAACTGACGCCCCGGGGCCCCGGAGCACACCGTTCCGACGGCGTGCTCCGGGGCCCTTGTGTTGTGCGGGGACGGCGAGCCTTTCCGGCCCGGTGGTGGTGGCCGGGTGCCGGACGGTTCCGCGGAACGACGAAGCTCCTGGAGGACGGGTTCTCGACCGAGATCGCCCGTGGCCGCCGGGAGTTTCGCGTGCTCGTCCGCCCTTCCCGAGCCCTCGGCCCCGCCCGGGCAGGGGACCCCGTCCGACCGGCCCGTCCAGCCGCACCCCGCGGTGCGGGTCCCGGAATCGGCGACGCCCCCGCACGCCGCTGCCCGCACGAGGCCGTCGACGTGCCGGCCGCCCTCACGCCCACCCCGGCCGAGTCGATGCGCATTCGCCCTGGAAGTGGAGGAGAGGGCGGAGGAACGGGAACGGCTCGCCGCCCTGGGGGCGATGGCGCCACCGGACCGCGGACACCTCGTCGTCACGGATCCCGACGGGGGCCGCATCGACGTCCTCGCACGGACCCGACGGCCGAAGACCGCCCGAAGGCGCCCGGAGGGCAGGAACCGACCGCTCTCCGTCACCCCGCCCGCAGGGCCTCCGGCATCCGTGCCGGCGCCCGCCGACTGTCCGCGAGGTCGGCGGGGTCCTCCGACGTCGCCGACCACAGGGCCGCCTCGTTCATCGCCCCGACAGCAGACGCGCGGCAAAGCGCCCCCTGGTCACCCCGGCGGCCCGGACGATCCCCGAAAGCCCCGCCGGGGCGTACCCCGGAGCCGAGAAGAGGCGCCGCCCCTCCCTCGGCAGGGCTTGACGCGTCTGCTCCGCTGCCGCGCCCGAACCCGCTCGTCATCGCCGAGACCCCCGTCCTCGGCCTGCTGAGCCGTGTGCACGTGGTGCCGGGTGCGGGAGAAGACGCAGGCGGGAGCGCGGGGGTCCCGGGCGGGGGAGTGGTGGTGACCAGCGGCACGCGCGTGCTCCGTGATGTGATGGAGGACTGCGCGCGGCATCCTCGGGCGCTCCGTCACGGTGCGGATCCCGGACGGGGTGTCGGGAAAGGGTTGTTGGTGGTCTGACAGGATGGGCTTCCTCCGGTTGTTCGGCGAGGGCCGGAGTTCGTGGGTGTACGGGGTGTGAAGAGGGTCGGGTGGGCGAGGGAACGGGGCACGCGCCCGCCACGGCACACGGCCCGGACGCGGAGACGGCGCTCGGTTCCGAGCGCGACGCCCGGCTCTCCGCCGCCGTCGAGCGGGCTCGGCGCGGGGACGAGGGGGCGTTCACGGAGGCGTACCGGATGGTGCATCCCGGACTCCTCGGTTACCTGCGGGGCATCGTCGGCGAGGACGCCGAGGACGTCGCCTCCGAGGCGTGGCTGGAGATCGCCCGGGACCTCGGCAGGTTCCGCGGCGACGGCGCCGGCTTCCGCGGCTGGACCGCGACCATCGCCCGCCACCGGGCCCTCGACCACCTGCGGCGCGTACGGGCGCGGCCCCGCCCCGCCCGGTTCGAGCCGGACCTCCTGGAGCTCCCGGCCGCCGGGGACGCGGCCGGCGAGGCGCTGGACGCGCTGTCGACCGAGCGGGCGCTCGCCCTCATCGCGGGTCTTCCGCAGGACCAGGCCGAGGCCGTGCTGCTCCGGGTCGTCGTCGGTCTCGACGGGCCGTCGGCCGCCCGGGTACTGGGGAAGCGTCCCGGTGCGGTACGGTCCGCCGCACATAGGGGATTGAGGCGACTTGCGAAACAACTCAAGGGGAGAGGGAGGTGACGGATGCCTGACGAGCTGCGGGACGGAGAGCCGGGGAGAACCCTGCGGGCTGCGCTGAGCGGCGGGCGGAGTGCCGGGGGCGACGGCGTCACCCGGGGTGAGCAGGGCGCCCTCGCCGCCTTCCGGGCCGCCCGTGACGCGGGACTTCACACCTCGCTGGCCACCCGCGACCACGACGACTGGACCCCCGCCGTCGAGCGGCGGCGCCCCCGGCCCTCCCTGAAGGCGGCCGTGGCCGCGCTCGTCGCGAGCGTGACGCTCGGCGGTGTGGCCGTCGCCGCCGGCGACCTCTCCGAGCACATGGCCGGCCCCCCTGCCCCGGCTCCCGAGCCCCGGCCCGCCAGCTCCGCGCCCGGCCCGGCTCACGAGCCCACGGAGGCGGATGCGACGGCCGGCGGGGAGGGGCGCGCTTCCCGCTCCCCGCTGCCGGGCACGACCGCCCCCTCGTATCCGGAGCGGGACCCCCAGGTGTTTCCCGGCAAGAGCCATGACGCCCTCTGCCATGCCTTCGGGCACGGACACGGACACGGGCAGGGGGAGGGGAAGGCGAAGGCGAAGGCGTCGAACTCCGCCGCCTGGCGGCGACTCGTGGCCGCCGCCGGAGGCGAGGACCTCGTCCCCGAGTACTGCCGGCACGAACCCGGCCCCACCCGGGCGCCGTCCGCCGAGCCCCACCCGGGCGAGGGCGGCGCCCGGAACGCGCCCTCGGCCCATCCCGCCAGAGGCCCCGAGCGGCCGCACGTCGACCGGCCCTGACGGGACGGGGCCCGAACGCCAGAACTGAACGTGTCCGGGACTCTTGTGGACCTCGCGCCCTTCAATAAAATGTCACACACCACACAAGGGAGTTCTTCATGGTCCACGCGCACGTCCCCGCGCACCCCGCGCACCGCGCCCACCCCTGGCACGGGATCATGGTCGCCACCGCCCTCCCCTTCCGCAAGGACGGCTCCGTCGACCACGACGCCTACGCGCGGCACGTCGCCCGGCTGATCGCCGAAGGCTGCGACGGGGTCGTCCCGAACGGCTCCCTGGGCGAGTACCAGACCCTCACCGACGACGAGCGCGCCCAGGTCGTCCGTACCGCCGTCGAGGCCGCGGGCGACGGGGCCCGGGTCATGCCCGGCGTCTCCGCGTACGGCAGCGCCGAGTCCCGCCGCTGGGCCGAACAGGCCGCCGAGGCCGGCGCGGGCTCGGTCCTGCTCCTGCCGCCCAACGCCTACCGGGCCGACGAGCGCTCCGTGCGCGCCCACTACGCCGAGGTCGCCCGGGCGGGGCTGCCCGTCGTCGCCTACAACAACCCGTACGACACCAAGGTCGACCTCACCCCCGCGCTCCTCGCCCGGCTGTACGCCGACGGCAGCATCGTCGCGGTGAAGGAGTTCAGCGGCGACGTCCGCCGCGCCTACGAGCTCGCCGAACTCGCCCCCGGCCTCGACCTGCTCGTCGGTGCCGACGACGTCCTCCTCGAACTCGCCCTCGCCGGCGCGGTCGGCTGGATCGCCGGCTATCCCAACGCCCTCCCGCGCGCGTGCGCCACGCTCTACCGCGCCGCCGTCGCCGGCGACCTCGCCGTCGCCCTGCCGCTGTACCGTTCGCTGCACCCGCTCCTGCGCTGGGACTCCAAGACCGAGTTCGTCCAGGCGATCAAGCTCTCCATGGACCTCGCCGGCCACCCCGGGGGCGCCACCCGGCAGCCCCGCCTCCCGCTGACGCCCGAACAGGAGGCCGTCGTGCGCGCCGCCACGGAGAAGGCCCTCGCCGAGGGCCACGCGTAGCAGGGCCCTCCCCGCCGCCAGGCCACAACACGAGAAACGCCCGCTCGGTGCGCCGACCCGCAGGCCGTTCCGCACGCCTCCCGTACGCCGACCCGTAGGCCGATCCGTACGCCTCCCGTACGCCGACCCGTAGGCCGTTCCGCACGCCGGACCCGTACGCCCCCGTACGCGGGCCCGTACGCCTCCCGTAAGCCGATCCGTAGACCGCCCCGTACGCCGGACCCGTACGCCCCCGTACGCGGACCCGTACGCCGCCCCGCCCGTCATCGACCCGCCCGAAGGGGACCCCATGCGCACCCGCCACGTCTACCACGCGGTGGACTCCCACACCGAAGGCATGCCCACCCGCGTCATCACCGGCGGCTTCGGGGTCATCCCCGGCGCCACGATGGCCGAGAGGCGGCTCCACTTCGCCGAGCACCTCGACCACGTCCGCACCCTCCTCATGTACGAGCCGCGCGGCCACGCGGCGATGAGCGGCGCGATCCTGCAGCCGGCCACCCGCCCCGACGCCGACTACGGCGTCCTCTACATCGAGGTGTCCGGCCTGCTGCCGATGTGCGGCCACGGCACCATCGGCGTCGCCACCGTCCTCGTCGAGACGGGCATGGTGCCGGTCGTCGAACCCGTCACCACCGTCCGCCTCGACACCCCCGCCGGGCTCGTCAGCGTCGACGTCCGCGTCGAGGACGGCCGGGCCCGCTCCGTGACCCTCACCAACGTGCCCGCCTTCTCCGTCGGGCTCGACCTCAAGGCGGAGGTGCCCGGGTACGGGACGGTCACCTACGACCTCGCGTACGGCGGCAACTTCTACGCCTTCGTCGACCTCGACTCCCTCGGCCTGCCGTTCGACCGCGCCCACAAGGACGAGCTGCTCGCCGCCGGGCTCGCCGTCATGGACGCGATCAACGCCGGCCCCGACCGGCCCGTCCACCCCGAGAACCCGGACATCGCCGGGGTCAAGCACGTCTATCTGGCCGCCCCCGGCTCCGACGCGACCCGTTCGCGCCACGCCATGGCCATCCACCCCGGCTGGTTCGACCGCTCCCCGTGCGGCACGGGCACCAGCGCCCGCCTGGCCCAGCTGCACGCCCGCGGACTGCTCGCCCCGCACACCGACTTCGTCAACGAGTCCTTCATCGGCACCGAGTTCACTGGGCGGATCGTCGAGGAGACGGAGGTGGCCGGGCTGCCGGCCGTCGTCCCGACCGTCACCGGCCGCGCCTGGATCACCGGCACGGCCCAGTACTTCCTGGACCCCGAGGACCCGTTCCCCGCGGGGTTCCTGCTCTGAGCGCCCGCACGAGGGCCGGGGTAACGTGACATTGTACGATGCTCCCCCGTGACTTCTCGGAGGACGCACGATGGGTGACCTGAAACAGTACGGTCTCGTCAGGGCGCAGGAACGGCTCCGCGACCAGGTCGGCCACGCCCTTCGCGCCGCCCTGATCGCCGGGGAGCTGCGCCCCGGCCAGGTCTACTCGGCCCCCGGGCTCGCGAGCGACCTCGGCGTCTCCGCGACCCCGGTCCGCGAGGCCATGCTCGACCTGGCCCGGGAGGGCCTGGTCGAGCCCGTACGGAACAAGGGCTTCCGTATCACCGAGGTCAGCGAGCGGGACCTCGACCAGTTCACCGAACTGCGCACCCTCATCGAGGTCCCCACCGTCGGCCGGGTCACCCGCAAGGCCACCCGGGAGCAGCTGGAGAGGCTGCGCCCGGACGCCGAGGAGATCGTCTCGCGCGCCCGCGAACACGACCTCATCGGCTACCTGGAGGCGGACCGCCGCTTCCACCTCGCGCTGCTCGCCCTCTCCGGGAACGACCGGCTCGTCGAAACCGTCGGCGAGCTGCGCAAGCGCTCCCGGCTCTACGGCCTGACCGGCCTCGACGAGGCCGGCAAGCTGGTCTCCTCCGCCGAGGAGCACATCGAACTCCTCGACCTGATGATCGCCGGGGACGCGCCCGGCGCGGAAGCGTGCATGCGCCGCCACCTCGGCCATGTGCGCTCCCTGTGGGCCGACGTCGACGCCGAGGACGTCGCCGGCACCGGCGCGGGCGACGGAGCGGCCTGACCGACGGGACGCCTACGGCCCCTCCGGCGGGAGGACCTCCCGCCGGAGCGCCTTGCCCGGGAGTCCGCCGACGGCGTTCACCCCCATGCGGACGGCGTGCATCCCGCCGTCCGCGTGCACGATCTCCCCGGTGACCGCGGCCGCCAGGTCCGAGAGCAGGAACAGGACGGGGCCGACGAGCCGGGCCGGATCGGTACGGCTCCAGCCGAGCGGCGCCTCCTGCTCCCAGCGGTCGGCGATCCGGTCGAAGGTGCCGACCGCCCGCCCGGCCGCGGTCTCGACCGGACCGGCGGCGACGAGGTTGACGCGGATGCCGGAGCTCCCCAGATAGAGCGCGAGGTAGCGGCAGACCGCGCCCAGCGTGGCCTTGCCGACCCCCATCCAGTCGTATCCCGGCCAGGCCCCCGACGAGTCGAAGTCGAGCCCGACGACGCTGCCCCTGGCCGCGCCGGCGCCCCCGCCCTCGCGCAGCAGCGGGGCGAGCGCGGTGGTCAGCGAGTGCAGCGAGAACGCCGCCGTGCGCAGGGCGAGCGTCGCGCTCTCCACGGGCGTGGTGAGGAAGTTGCCGCCGAGCGCGGACTGCGGGGCGGCGGCGATCGCGTGCAGGACGCCGTCGACCGCGCCCCAGCGGCGCTCCAGCTCCTTCGTGAGCGCGGCGAGGTCCTCGGGGCGCGTCACGTCGAGCTCCAGGACGTCCGCCGGGAACGGGAGGCCGGAGGCCGCCGCCTCCGTGATCCGCCGGGTCCGCCCGAAGCCCGTGAGCAGGACCTCCGCGCCCGCCTCCTGGAGCGCCCGCGCGGTGTGCCAGGCGATCGAGTCGTCGTTGAGGACGCCGGTCACCAGATAGCGGCGCCCCGAGAAGCCGAGCAGGTCGGGGATGCCATGAGAACCGCGGGACGCGCGCATCGGGACCGCCCTTCCGTGGACCGCCCGAACGCTATCCGTGGCTGAGCCGTCCATCAATGGGGCCAGGAACCCGGAATGGCCTGTTTCGCTGGGCTGTTCACGACGTTTCGCCGGGCCGTCCACGACGTACGGAGAACCGGATCCCGTACGGGCCGCGGCACTTCGGACAACACGTGGGAAGATCACCGCCCGGCCTTTTCCCGGGGGCGACCAGCGGGAAAGTCCGGGAAAGCGGAATTCCGCGAATTCGGTGCGCCCGGCCGGATTCCCACGGCCCGCGGTGTGGCCGGATCAGGCCAGGACCGGGGCTGGAATTCGCCCCACGAACGGTACCGAAGAGTGTCAACTCGACTGCGCCCGAAGGTAATCGACCGACCTGGACACCGTCTTGAATCTCTATATGCTGGCGCCATGTTTTCTGCCGCCTCCGCGCCCGCGAACACTCCTCCCTCCCTCTCCGCCGTGCCCGCGCCGGCCACCGCCTCCCGGCTGGCCAACGTCGGTTCGTCGCCGGTACGGGAGATCCTGGCGCTCACGGCACGCCCCGAGGTGATCTCGTTCGCCGGAGGCCTCCCCGCCCCCGAACTGTTCGACATCGCGGGAATCCGCGCGGCGTACGACCGGGTCCTGGCGGAGAACCCGCAGGCGGCCCTCCAGTACTCGACCACCGAGGGCGACCCCGAGCTGCGCGCCGCCGTCGCCGCCCGCCTCACCGCGCGCGGACTGCCCACGGACGCCGACGACCTGCTCGTCACCACCGGCTCGCAGCAGGCCCTCACGCTCCTCACCACCGCCCTCGTCGAACCGGGCAGCGTCGTCCTCGTCGAGGACCCCTGCTACCTCGCCGCCCTCCAGACCTTCGGCTTCGCGGGCGCCCGCGTCGTGCCCGTGCCCACCGACGACCAGGGCATCGTCCCCGAGGCGCTGGAGGAGATCGCGGCCCGCGAGAAGGCCACCCTCCTCTACATCGTCCCCACCTTCCAGAACCCCACGGGCCGCACCCTCCCCGCCGAGCGCCGCCACGCCGTCGCCGAGGCCGCCGCACGGCACGGATTCTGGATCGTCGAGGACGACCCGTACGGCGAACTCCGCTACGACGGCGAGCGCGTGCCCCCCATCGCCGCCGACCCCGCGGCCGCCGACCGCACCGTCCTGCTCGGCTCCTTCTCCAAGGTGATGGCCCCCGGCCTCCGGCTCGGCCACCTGCGCGCCCCCGCCGGACTGCGCCGCGCCTGCGTGATCGCCAAGCAGGCCGCCGACCTGCACACCTCGACCATCGACCAGGCCGCCGCCGCGCGTTACCTGCGCGACAGCGACCTCGACGCACACGTCGCGGTGATGCGCGCCGCCTACCGCGAGCGCCGGGACGCGATGCTCGAAGGCCTGCCGGGCGCGCTGCCCGAGGGCAGCCGCTGGAACAGGCCGGAGGGCGGCATGTTCATCTGGGTGACCCTCCCCGCCGGCCACGACGCCACGGCCCTCCTGAAGACCGCCGTCTCCCACGAGGTGGCGTACGTGCCGGGAGCGCCGTTCTTCTGCGGCGAGCCGGACCCGGGCGCGATGCGCCTGTCGTTCACGACGCACTCGGCCGACGAGATCGGGGAAGGACTGCGCCGGCTGGCGAAGAGCTTCGTACGATGACGGACACCGGCCTCGCACCGACCGCCACCTGGGCCATCCGCTCGTGTCGTTGTTGGGCCGAACGGGTGAGGAGCGGGAGGATGGGGCCATGAGTAGGTACGAGAGGTACGACGTCACCGACGAGCAGTGGGAGGGCCTCGCCCAGGTCGTCCCCCTGCGCGGCCGTGACGAATGGCCGTCCAGGGTCGACCACCGCACGATCCCCGAGCAGTACGAATCCGCCGAGCAGCGCCGCATGGTGGTGCTCCGCGTGCAGGTCTTCGCCGACGCCCGCGAGGTCGCCGAGTACCTCATCGCCCAGATCCCGGTGCTCCTCGATCTGACGAGCGCCGACACCGAGGTCGCCAAGAGGATCCTCGACTTCAGCAGCGGCGTGGTCTTCGGCCTCGGCAGCGGGATGCACCGCGTCGACCGGAACGTTTTTCTCCTGGCGCCGGCCGGTACGGAGGTCGAGGGCGCGGAGGGTGAGGACGAGGAGGATGTCGTGGGCGGCAGGACCGCCGGCGTCCCTCGATCGTAGGAAGGTCGTCTCGCCGTAACGGTTCGCCGGGGAATGATCTGCGTACGGTCCGGGCATGGACCTCACCGGCGGCTCCACGCTCGCCCGCACGTCAGACGCCCGCACCTCCGACGTCGTACCTTCCCCCGTTCCGTCCCCTGTTTCCCCTTCGGCTCCTTCCTCGGTTCCTTCTTCGGTTCCTTCTTCGGTTCCGTCCCAGGTTCCTTCTTCGGTTTCGTCCCAGGTTCCTCCGGCGGTTCCTTCCGCGGTTCCGTCCTCCGCCGTCGCGCCTGCTTCCGATGCCTGTGCCTCCGATGCCCAGGGATCCGGTGTCCGTGCTTCCGACGCCCGCGGTTCCGGCACCCGTGCTTCCGGAGCCCGCTCCACGGGACCCCGCCCCACCGGGCTCCGCGCCTCCGTCCCCGAGGCGCGGGGTCCGGTCGCGGTGGAGGGCCTGGCCGGGGCGGAGGACCGGAGCGGGACTCTCCGCGCCCGGCCCGCCGTCACCGAACTGCGGCTGTCCGCCTTCGCCGGCCGCCGTGCCGCCGCGCACGCGCTCGGACCGGTCACCCTCTTCGCCGGGCCCAGCGGCAGCGGCAAGTCCACCACCCTGCGGGCGTACGAGGCGCTGGCCCGGCTCGGCGCGGGCGAAGCGCTCCACGAGGTGTTCCCCGACGCCGACGACTGCGTCCCCGAGCGCGCCCGGCCCGACGCCCAGGGCAGGCGCGGTTTCCGGATCGGATGCACGGTCGACGGACCCGAGGGTCCCGTCCGCCTGGACCTCGCCGTGCAGGCCGAGCCGCGGCTCCGGATCGTCGGCGAGCGGCTCACCGGCCGGGGCCGCACCCTGCTCGCCACCGCGCTCCGCGACCCCGGCCGGAGCGCCGTCCAGGCCGAGTGGCACACGGCGGGCACCACCCCCGTCACCCGGGCCCCCTTCCCCGACGACCTGCTCGGCACGGCCCTGCTGCCGCTGCGGGTCGCGGGCAAGACCCAGGGGCAGCGGGAGGTCCTGGCCGCCGCCGAACAGGTCGTCATCGGGCTGCGGTCCGTCTTCGCCTGCGACCCCCGGCCCGAGGGGATGCGGGCCCCCGTGCCGCCGGGCGAGGGGCGGCTGCGGCGCGGCTGCGGCAACCTCGCCGAGGTGCTGCACCGCACCCACACGGACTGCCCGCGCCGTCACCACCGCCTCGCCGCCGTCGCCGGAGCGGGCTGCGCGGGCCCCGTCACCGGCCTCGGCGTGCAGGAACTCCCCGAGGGCACCGTCCGCGCGGTCCTCGAACGCGGCCGCCGGCCCGCGACCCCGCTCGGCCGCCTCGGCGACGGCGAACTCCGCTACCTGGCCCTCGCGCTCACCCTGCTCACGGGCCCCGGGGTCCTGGAGATGGACCGGATCGCCGAGGTGCCGGACGCCATGCAGAGCCTGACGCTGCTCGCCGACGGCCTGGACCGGGGCCTCGACGGGCGGCAGACGGGCGAACTGCTGCGGCTCGCGACGGAGATCGCCGCCGACGGCCACATCCGGGTCGTGGGCACGGTCGGCGAACGGGCGGCGGGGGAGGCGCGCCGGACGCCCGGGGTGACGGTGGTAGACCTGGGCGGGTGACGGAAGACAACGACGTGGCGGGGCTGCAGCGCAGGCTGACCGAATTCGCGGCGGCACGCGACTGGCAGCCCTACCACACGCCCAAGAACCTGGTGGCGGCCCTCAGCGTGGAGGCGGCGGAACTCCTGGAGATCTTCCAGTGGTTGACGCCGGAGCAGGCGGAACGGGTGATGGACGACCCGGAGTCGGCGCACCGGGTCGCCGACGAGGTCGCGGACGTGCTCGCCTACCTCCTCCAGTTCTGCCAGGTGCTCGGAGTCGATCCGCTGGCCGCGCTCGCGGCCAAGATCGACCGGAACGAGGTCCGCTTTCCCGTCCGGCGGCGGGGCGGAGAGAGCGAGGGCGGGGGTGAGGGCAAGGGTGCGGACGGGGGCACGGACGGGGGCGCGGACGGGGGCGCGGACGAGGGTGCGGACGAGGGTGCAGCCGGGGGTGCAGCCGGGGGTGTAGACGAGGGTGCGTACGGCATCGCGGACGAAGATCGTCACTCTTCGGAGTGATCGACTTTTCCCCGTCAGGCTTCCTGTCCACAGATTTCCGAATTCCTCTGGTGTCGAGGCTCAGGCGGCCTCACTCTGGGTAGTGGAGTGAGTGGGTAGTAAGTCGTACGAACGGGGGCGGCGTTGATGGAAGCGGAGCGACTCATCGCGCTCGGCCGGCACGCGTTGGCGGAGAGCGGGACGGCGCAGGACATCGTGGCGGAGGCCTGGCAGGCCCAGGCGCTCGCCCAGGCGATAGGGAGTCACCTCGCGCTCTGCGGACCGCTGGAGCTGCGGGGCGAGGCGCGGGGGCTGAGCGAGACCGGGGAGTACCCGGCCTGGGGTGCGGGCGGGCCGCGCGCGGGACGACTGACCGAAGTCGCGGACCCGTGCGGGGCGTTGACCGCGCTCGGGGAGCTCCTCGGGGAGGTGGGGATCGCGCTCGTGGGGGTGGCCTGCGCCACCGACGAGGAGGGGCTGTACTGGCAGTGCATCGAGGCCATCGACGCCGCCGACGAGGCGAGCGACCGGGTGCGCGGGATGCTGCGGCGCCTCGCCGTGCGCGACGGGGAGCGTGCCCGCCCGCCCGACCCCGCCCGAGGCCGAGCGGGCCCGGGACGGGGCCCGTCGTGGTAGGGGCGCGCGGGGAGCCGGCTGCCCTGGTCGGGTTGCTGCGGCCCGGAGCGCTGCCGGCCGGGATGTCGCCGGCCGGGGCGGTTCCGGCGGTGGTCCTGGTGCTCGGGTCAGTACTGACCGGGGTGGTGGTGCTCGGGCTGCCGTTGTGGCTGGGGCTCGGACCGGAGATCCGGCCGGGGCTGGGGTTCCGGGGTGAGACGGTCGGACGTGGACTGCAGGTCGGCGTCCAGCTGGGAGAGGTCGGCGGAGAGCGCCGCCATCAGCTCCTCCATCTGCTGGAGCAGGCCCTTGGGGGCGCCGGCGCCCTTCTGCTCGGGCACGGACTGGGGCACCGGCTGCTCGGGCACGGCCCGCTCCGGCGCGGCTTCCTGGGACATGGCGGCCTCCTCGGCCCGGGCCCCGCCGCCGAGGGCGGGGTCATGAGGGAGACGCACCGGCATCGGCCGCCGGCACGCGGGCCGGGCGGTCCGGCTCCGCCCGAGCCAACGACGGTGCCGGGCCCCGGTCACTGGCCAGGGCGGACGCGGCCCGCCAAGGGGACGGATATTCACCCGACCGAGCCGGTGCGGACGGGGGGCTGACGGCGATGTTGACACGCACCCGACGGTGCAGGATGGAGGCATGGATCTTCGCATCTTCACGGAGCCCCAGCAGGGGGCCGACTACGACACCCTCCTCACGGTGGCCCGGGCCACCGAGGAGCTCGGCTTCGACGCCTTCTTCCGCTCTGATCACTACGTCAGGATGGGGAGCGGGGACGGGCTGCCCGGGCCGACGGACGCCTGGATCACGCTGGCCGGCCTGGCGCGGGAGACGAAGCGGATCCGGCTCGGCACGCTGATGACGGCCGGCACCTTCCGGCTCCCCGGGGTCCTCGCCATCCAGGTGGCCCAGGTGGACCGGATGTCCGGCGGCCGCATCGAACTGGGTCTGGGCGCGGGCTGGTTCGAGGAGGAGCACAAGGCCTACGGCATCCCCTTCCCGAAGGAGAGGTTCGGCCGCCTCGAAGAGCAGCTGGCGATCGTCACCGGGCTGTGGGAGACCGAGGTCGGGAAGACCTTCGACTACGACGGGGAGTACTACCGGCTCACCGACTCGCCCGCGCTGCCGAAGCCGGCCCAGTCCAGGATCCCGGTGCTGATCGGCGGGCACGGCGCGAGCCGTACGCCGCGGCTCGCCGCGCGGTACGCGGACGAGTTCAACATCCCGTTCGCCTCCGTCGAGGACAGCGAGCGGCAGTTCGGCCGGGTCCGGGCCGCCGCCGAGGCGGCCGGGCGGCCGGCGGACGACCTGGTGTACTCGAACGCGCTGGTGGTCTGCGTCGGCAAGGACGATGCCGAGGTGGCCCGCCGGGCCGCGGCCATCGGCCGGGACGTGGACGAGCTCAGGGCGAACGGGCTCGCGGGCTCGCCCGCGGAGGTCGTCGACAAGCTCGGACGGTACGCGGCGATCGGCTCCTCCCGGGTCTACCTCCAGGTCCTGGACCTGGACGACCTGGACCACCTGGAGCTGATCTCCGCCCAGGTCCAGTCGCAGCTGGCATGAGCGGGGGAGAAGCGATGAGACCGGTCCGTACGCTCGCCGAGGCCCTCGGGGCGGGGGCGCTCGTCCTCGACGGCGGGCTGTCCAACCAGCTGGAGGCGCAGGGTTGCGACCTCTCGGACGCGCTCTGGTCCGCGCGGCTCCTCGCCGACGGGCCCGAGCAGATCGAGGCGGCCCACGCGGCGTACGTGCGGGCCGGGGCGCGGGTGCTGATCACCTCCAGCTATCAGGCCACGTTCGAGGGCTTCGCCCGGCGGGGCACGGGCCGGGAGGAGGCGGCGAGGCTGCTCGTGCGGAGCGTGGAGCTGGCCAGGTCGGCGGCGGGGGCCGTCGGGGAGGAGGTGTGGGTCGCCGCGTCCGTCGGACCGTACGGGGCGATGCTCGCGGACGGCAGCGAGTACCGGGGACGGTACGGGCTGTCGGTGGCCGCGCTGGAACGGTTCCACCGGCCCAGGATCGAGGCGCTCGCCGGGGCGGCGCCGGACGTCCTGGCCCTGGAGACCGTTCCGGACGCGGAGGAGGCCGAGGCGCTGCTGCGGGCCGCCGAGGGGTGCGGGGTGCCGGTGTGGCTCTCGTACACCGTCGAGGGCGGGCGGACCCGGGCCGGACAGGACCTCGCGGAGGCCTTCGCGGTCGCCGCGGGGAACGAGCAGGTCGTGGCGGTCGGGGTGAACTGCTGCGACCCGGCCGAGGCGGGGGACGCCGTGGAGCTCGCCGTGGCCGTGACCGGGAAGCCGGCCGTGGTCTACCCGAACAGCGGGGAGCGGTGGGACGCCCGGGCGCGGGGCTGGAGCGGGGACATGGCCTTCGACCCGGAGTGGGCCGTCGGCTGGGCGGAGAAGGGTGCCCGGCTCGTCGGCGGATGCTGCCGCGTCGGCCCGGCCACCATCGGCGCGCTCGCCGGCGCCCTGGTGGCGGAGGGTGGTGACAGCACCGGCTGAGGCCGCGCCCCCGGTCCCGGCCGCACGGAAAATGCCTGGTGGGGAGGGGAGGGGCGAACGATACTCGAAGGTGTGTTCCTGACGATCAGTACAACCGGCAACCCGGAGCGACCCGCGACCGATCTCGGCTTCCTGCTGCACAAGCACCCCGAGCGGGCCCAGGCGTTCTCGACCTCGCACGGTACGGCGCACGTCCTCTATCCCGAGGCGAGCGCCGAGCGGTGCACGGCGGCACTCCTCCTGGAGGTGGACCCCGTGGCGCTGGTGCGCCGCGGCAAGGGCAAGGGCCGGGGCGGCGCCCCGGACGCGGCGCTCGCGCAGTACGTCAACGACCGGCCCTACGCGGCGTCCTCGCTGCTGGCGGTCGCGCTCGCCAAGGTCTTCAAGACCGCGCTGCACGGCGAGTGCAAGGCGATGCCCGAGCGGGCCGCCGCGCCGCTGCCGCTGCGCGTCGAGGTCCCCGCGCTCCCCGCCCGGGGCGGCGCGGAGCTGGTGCGGGCGCTGTTCGGGCCGCTGGGCTGGGACACGGTGGACGCCGAACCGGTGGCGCTCGACGGGGAGTTCCCCGAGTGGGGCGACTCGCGGTACGTGCGTCTCGTCCTGGAGGGCGAGCTGCGGCTCGCGGACGCCCTCAACCACCTGTACGTCCTGCTGCCGGTGCTCGACGACGCCAAGCACTACTGGGTGGCGCCCGACGAGGTCGACAAGCTGCTGCGCGCCGGTGACGGCTGGCTCGCCGGGCACCCCGAGCGGAAGCTGATCACCGCCCGCTACCTCTCGCGCCGCTGGGGCCTGGCCCGCGAGGCGACGGAACGGCTCGAACTGGTCCGGCTCGCCGAGGCCGAGGGCCTGGACGTCGAGGACGTCGACAACGCCGTCGACGAGACCACCGACACGGAGGAGCGTCCGGTGCCGCTCGCCGAGCAGCGGCGGGAGGCGATCCTGGCCGTGCTGAACGGCGCCGGGGCGGCTCGCGTGCTCGACCTGGGCTGCGGGCAGGGGCAGTTGGTGCAGGCCCTGCTCAAGGACCCGCGCTTCACCGAGATCGTCGGTGTCGACGTGTCCGCGCGGGCCCTGGGCATCGCCGCGCGCCGGCTGCGGCTCGACCGGATGGGGGAGCGGCAGGCGGCCCGGGTGAAGCTGACGCAGGGCTCCCTCGCGTACACCGACAAGCGGCTGGCCGGGTACGACGCGGCCGTGCTCAGCGAGGTGATCGAGCACCTGGACCTGCCGAGGCTGCCGGCCCTGGAGTTCGCGGTGTTCGGCTCGGCCCGGCCCCGCACGGTCGTGGTGACCACGCCGAACGTCGAGTACAACGTGCGCTGGGAGTCGCTTCCGGCCGGGCACGTCCGGCACGGCGACCACCGCTTCGAATGGACCCGGGAGGAGTTCCGGGAATGGGCGGCCGGCGTCGCCGGGCAGTACGGGTACGGGGTCGAGTTCGCCCCCGTGGGACCCGACGACCCGGAGGTCGGGCCGCCGACCCAGATGGCCGTCTTCAGCCGTACCGAAAGCCGTACCGACACCGAGAAGGAGGGACCGAAATGACCACCGAGACCCGTACCCTGCCCGTCACCGATCTGTCCCTCGTGGTGCTCGTCGGTGCCACCGGTTCCGGCAAGTCCACCTTCGCCCGGCGCCACTTCAAGCCGACGGAGATCATCTCCTCCGACTTCTGCCGGGGGCTCGTCGCCGACGACGAGAACGACCAGTCCGCGAGCCGGGACGCCTTCGACGTCCTCCACTACATCGCGGGCAAGCGCCTCGCGGCCGGCCGGCTGACCGTCGTCGACGCCACCAACGTGCAGCAGGAGGCCCGGCGCCAGCTCGTCCAGCTGGCCAGGGCCCACGACGTGCTGCCGATCGCGATCGTCCTCGACCTGCCCGAGGAGGTGTGCCGCACCCGGAACGCCGCCCGGCCCGACCGGGCGGACATGCCCGCGCACGTCATCCAGCGCCACCGGCGCGAGCTGCGCCGCTCGCTGCGCGGTCTGGAGCGCGAGGGCTTCCGCAAGGTGCACGTGCTGCGCTCCGTCGAGGAGGTCGAGGCCGCCGAAGTCGTCCTGGAGCGCCGCTTCAACGACCTGCGGCACCTCACCGGCCCCTTCGACGTCATCGGTGACATCCACGGCTGCCGCTCCGAGCTGGAGACCCTGCTCGCGAAGCTCGGCTACGTCGACGGACGCCACCCCGAGGGGCGGACGGCCGTCTTCGTCGGCGACCTCGTCGACCGGGGCCCCGACTCGCCGGGCGTCCTGCGCCGCGTCATGGCGATGGTCGCCGCGGGCGACGCCCTGTGCGTCCCGGGCAACCACGAGAACAAGCTCGGCCGGTGGCTCAAGGGACGGAAGGTGCAGGAGACGCACGGACTCGCCGAGACCATCGAGCAGTTGGGGCGGGAGAGCGAGGAGTTCCGGGCGGAGGTCGGACGGTTCATCGAGGGCCTCGTCAGCCACTACGTCCTCGACGGCGGGAACCTCGTCGTCTGCCACGCCGGCCTGCCGGAGAAGTACCACGGCCGGACCTCCGGGCGGGTGCGCTCGCACGCGCTGTACGGGGACACCACGGGCGAGACCGACGAGTTCGGGCTGCCCGTGCGCTACCCGTGGGCGGAGGAGTACCGGGGGCGGGCCACCGTCGTGTACGGACACACCCCCGTGCCGAACACCTCCTGGATCAACAACACGATCTGCCTCGACACCGGGGCCGTCTTCGGCGGGAAGATGACCGCGCTGCGCTGGCCGGAGCGCGAACTCGTCGACGTGCCGGCCGAGCGCGTCTGGTACGAGCCGGCGAAGCCGCTCTCCGGCGAGGCGCCCGGCGGGCACGAGGGGCGCCCCCTGGACCTGGCCGACGTGCACGGGCGGCGGACCGTCGAGACCCGGCACGGCGGGAACGTCGCCGTGCGCGAGGAGAACGCGGCGGCGGCCCTGGAGGTCATGAGCCGGTTCGCCGTCGACCCGCGGCTGCTCGCCTACCTGCCGCCGACGATGGCGCCCACCGCCACCTCCGAGGAGGAGGGCTACCTGGAGCACCCGGCCGAGGCCTTCGCCCAGTACCGGGCGGACGGCGTCGAGCGGGTCGTGTGCGAGGAGAAGCACATGGGCTCCCGGGCCGTGGCCCTGGTCTGCCGCGACGAGGACACGGCCCGCGGGCGCTTCGGCGTCGGCGGGGTGACGGGCGCGCTGCACACCCGTACCGGACGGCCCTTCTTCGACGATTCCGACGTCACCGAGGAGGTCCTCGGACGGCTGCGGACCGCGATCGGCGCCGCCGGGCTCTGGGACGAACTCGACACGGACTGGCTGCTGCTCGACGGCGAGCTGATGCCGTGGTCGCTCAAGTCGGCCGGTCTCCTCCGCGCACAGTACGCGGCGGTCGGCGCGGCCTCCGGAGCCGTCCTCCCCGGGGCGATCGACGCCCTGGAGCGGGCGGCGGGACGCGGGGTCGAGGGGATCGACGGGCTGCTCGCCCGGCAGCGGGAGCGGGCGGCGGACGCGGCGGCCTTCACCGAGGCGTACCGCCGCTACTGCTGGCCGACCGAGGGACTGGAGGGGGTGCGGTTCGCGCCGTTCCAGCTGCTCGCGGCGCGCGGGCGCTCGCTCGCGGCGGTGCCGCACGACGAGCAGCTGGCGTGGCTCGACCGGCTCGTCGAGCACGACCCGACCGGGCTGCTCCAGGTCACCCGTCGGCTCGTCGTCGACACCGGCGACGAGGCCTCGGTCCGCGCCGGCACCGACTGGTGGCTGGAGCTCACCGGGGCGGGCGGCGAGGGCATGGTCGTCAAGCCGCTCGCGGCGCTCGTACGGGACGCGAACGGCCGCCTCGGGCAGCCGGGCGTGAAGGTGCGCGGCCGGGAGTACCTGCGGATCATCTACGGCCCCGAGTACACCCGCCCGGAGAACCTGGAGCGGCTCCGGCAGCGCTTCCTCGGCCACAAGCGCTCGCTCGCGCTGCGCGAGTACGCCCTCGGCCTGGAGGCCCTCGACCGCCTCGCGGACGGGGAACCGCTCTGGCGCGTCCACGAGGCCGTCTTCGCGGTCCTCGCACTGGAGTCGGAGCCGGTGGACCCGAGGCTCTGAGGCCCCGGGTCGAAGCGGGGATTCCGGTCGGTGTGCGCGAAGCCTCCACGAAGGCCTCGCGCACACCCGCCGGGCCGCTCCCGAGGGGGCGCAGGAGTGCGGACGGCGGCGCTCCCCTGCGCCCCTCGTGCCCGTTGACGCATTTCTTCCGCACCCTCTAGCGTTCTTCACCCCATGACGTGACACAACGTCAATAGTGTGGCGGGACACGCCACATGGGAGGGGAACACACACGCGAAAGCGCCGGTCGGCCACCGGCGGACGGTCTTCCCCGGAGGGCCCGCGGACGGTACGGGGGTGAGCGGCGATGAGTCTCTTCGGCCAGGACCGCTCCTTCCTCCACGCCCTCCCCGCGGCCGACCGGCGGTCGCTGCTCGCCGAGGGCGCCCGGCGCGTCTACGAACCCGGGGAGGTGATGATCCGCGAACGCGACACCAGCGCCTATGTCCTCGCGCTCCTCTCCGGCTGGTCCGTCGTCTCCGTCGGCACCGAGCGCGGATCGCGGCTCATCCTCGCCCTGCGCGGCGCGGGCGAGGTCGTCGGCGACCTCGCCGCCGTCGACCGGGGCCCGCGCAGCGCCAGCGTCACCGCCCTCGGCACCGTCGAGGCGGTGGCCGTCTCCGGCGACCGGTTCCGGCGTTTCCTCGCCGCCCGGCCGCACGCCACCGCGCTGATCATGCGCCAGCTCGCCACCCGGCTGCGCAGCGCCGACGTCGAACGCCGCGCCCTCGCCTCCGAGACCGTCCTCCAGCGCCTCGCCGCCCGCCTCGTCGAACTGGCCGAGCGCGCCGGCCGGCGGGCCGACGGCGGCACCGTACTCGACCTTCCGCTGCCCCAGCACGACCTGGCGGCGGCCATCGGAGCCACCCGGGAAGCGGTGGCCAAGGCCCTGCGCCTGCTCCGGGAACAGGACGTCGTCCGCACCGCGAACCGCACCGTCGTCGTCCTCGACATGCCGGTCCTGGTGCTGCTCGCGCAGGGGCGCGCACGCCCCGGCGGAAACCCGGCGGCCGCATCTCCGCCGGGTGTGTAAACGGCTACATCGCCGGCCGCGCCACGCGGCCAGTCTGGACACGCGCCACCACGGCACCACACACAGGGAGTCCGAGAGTGAGCAGTGCGGAAGCGAACGGGGTAGCGGGCGGGATCCACCGGTTCGTCGTCTTCGGCGACATCGTCGGCTCCGGGACCCTGGACATGGCCGAGAAGAAGCTGCACCGGGCCGCGATGTACACCGCCTTCGACGAGGCGTACGGCTCCGTCGGCGTCGAACCCGGCACCTTCCACCAGGAGGACCGCGGGGACGGCATCCTCGCCGCCCTGCGCCCCGACGTGCCGCCGACCCTCATGGTCGGACGGTGGATCGACACCCTCTACGAGAGCCTGCGCGCCCACAACACGGGCCGGAGCCGCCGCCTGCGGCTGCGGATCGGGATGAACGCGGGACTCGTCGCCCAGGACGGCCACGGGCTCGTCGGGCGGGCGGTGGACCTCGCCGCCCGGCTCTGCGACAGCGCCCCCGCCAAGCGGATCATGGCGGAGAGCCCCGAGGTCGACCTGCTCGTCGTCGTCTCCGACTGGCTGTACGGGAACGTGGTCGCCGAGGGCGGGCGGTACGTCGAGCCGGCGCACTACCGGCCCGCCCGCGTCCGGTCCAAGGAGACCGACGAGACCGCGTGGTTCCACGTGCCGCGCAGCACCGCCCCGCCCATGACGGGGGAGCCCGAGGGGGGTTCACAGACCGGCGTTGGGCCGTCGCGGGGGGACGGCCCAACGCCCCGGACCGGAGGCGGGAACCGTACGTTCCACGTCGGGGGAGACCTGCTCGACGTCCACGGCAACACGATCCACGGGGGGTTCACCGGCATCCGCAAGGGCACGGCCGCGGGGGCGGGTGAACCGGAGTGAGCGACCAGGACGAGGCGGCGACCGGGAACGACACCCCGGACCCCGGCCCCGAGCGGGACGACCGGGGCGATCGGGGTGACCGGGGCGATCGACGGGACGCGCACGACCGGGGGGGCCGGAGCGATCGACGGGACGCGCACGACCGGGGCGGCGAGGGGGCCGGCGAGCAGCCGCGCGAGGCGGACGTCTTCGCCGCCGCCGACCGGGCACCCCTCGGCGGCGGCGACACCGGCGGCGCCGCCACGGCCCTCCGCGCCGTCCGCACCTGGGCGGGCGCGACCGGCGACCGCCACACCACCGTCCAGGGCGACGGCGCCTTCTTCGAGGGCAACCAGTTCTTCTCCGTGTACGGCACCGACGACTCCGCGCGCTTCGTCCGGGGACCCGTCCCGCCCGAGACCCTCGACCACCTCGCCCAGGTGTACTGCGAGACCGCCGGCTACCAGCGGATGAAGGAACGGCTCCGCCGCAACCGGCTCCTCGTCCTCTGCGGAGAGCCCGGCAGCGGCCGCAAGGCCACCGCGCTCGCGCTCCTCGACGAGCTCACCGGGGGCAAGGTCTTCCGCCTCGACCCCCGCCACGGCGTCGACGAGATCACGGGGGAGGCCCTCCAGGAAGGCGGTGGGCACCTCATGGAGCTGCTGACCGAGGAGGCCCGGACCGAGAGCGAGCCGCGCTCCCGCTCCGGAGCGGGCGACGGCGCCGCGGCGCGCCGCCCCGCCACCCGCCTCTCCGAACTGCATCTGGACCGGTTCGCGGACCTGCTCCAGGGCCGCGAGGCGTACGGGATCGTCCTCGTCGAGAGCGGTGAGCTCGCCGACCGGATGCTGCGGGGGCGGTACGGGACGTACTGCGCGCCCCCGCCCGCCGACGAGGTCCTCCGCAGGCACCTGAGGCACCGGCTGCGCGGCGAACCCCCCGAGGCCCTCGACACCGCGCGGGCGCTCGCCGCGCGCCCCGACGTCGTCGCGGCCCTCGGCCTGGAGGAGCTGCGGCCGCACGAAGCGGCCCGGCTCGCCGACCACCTCGCCCGGCACCGGCGCGGCGAGCTGACGGACGAGCAGCTCCTCGCCGACTGCGCCACCTTCGTGACGGCCCAGGCCCGTGCCTGGTTCTCGGACGCCGACCGCCCCGGCGCGCTTCCGGAGGCGCTGCCCGCGCTGAACGCCGGGGCGTTCCGCATCGCCGTCGCCGTGTTCGACGGATCCGCCTACAGCCTCGCCGCCGAGGCCGCCGAACTCCTCGCCTGGGAACTCGCCGTCACCCTCGACCCCGGACAGGCGCCGGGACGCCGCCTGTTCGGCACGCACGCCGAGCACCGGCCGATGCGGGCGCGCGCCGTCCTGGAGGACGCCGAACTGGACCTCGGCCCGGCGAAGGTGCCCGTGCGGGCCGTGCGCTTCCAGGGCGAGGCCCTCGCCGCCGCCGTCCTCGGGGAGGTCTGGCACGGCTACCACAACGCCCGCGGCCCGGTGGCGCGCTGGCTGCGCGCCCTGTGCGACGACCCGCGCGCGGAGGTGTGGGTGAGGGCCTCCGTCGCCGCCGGCGTCCTCTGCTCCTGGGACTGGATCCACGGCTTCCGCGAGCTGATCGTCCCCCTCGCCGTGACCGACGCCCCCGTCACCCGCCTGGCCGCCGCGACCGCGCTCGCCGAGTCCGCCCGCGACGACCGGATCAGGCCGGCCGTCGCCTCCGTCCTCAAGGACTGGGCGCTCTCCGACGACCCCACGCTCGTCGGGACCGCCCTGCTGGCCCACGGCTTCGTCCTGCCGGCCGGGGGCGTGCCCGGCTCGCTCGACGCCCTCGCCCGGGTCGTCCGGGCGTGCGAGCCCACGGACGGCGACGTCCTCGTGCCCGCCTCCTTCAGCACGGCCAGGCTGCTCGCCTCCGGAGCGCCCGAGCCCGTCCTGCGGCGGCTCCGGCAGTGGTCCGACGACGGCCGGCCCAACCTCGCCAACCTGGTCCACCTCACCGTCATCCGCGCCCTGAGCACCCGGACCACCCACCTGTGGGGACTGCGCGAGGTGCCCGGACTCGACGAGCACGCGGCCCGCCCCCTGCTCGTCGCGCTCCTCGCGACCCGGCCCGCGCTCGCACCCGGACTCGCCGGGCTGCTGCGGCACACGCTCGCCACGGCCCGCTCCGGAGAGGCCGCCCTCGAAGCCCTCGGCGGCCTCCTCCGGCGCGCCGCGAAGGACCCCGGGGCGCTCGGGCACGTCTGCGCCTTCCTGCCGCTCCTCGCGGTGGACCGCCGTGACCGGGACCGGCTCAGGGCACTGCTGAACGAACTGGTCCGGGACCGTGACCGGCCCCTGGACAGGAGCGCGGCGCGCCGGATGTGGGACGCCGTGACGGAAGGAGCGAACCGATGACCGGGCCCGAGCAGAACAGGAACGCGCGGCCGGACGAGCGGGACCGCGACGAACGGCAGCGGCACGGGGGGCAGGACGGGCGGGAGAGGTACGAGGGACAGGACGGCAGGGAGCGGCGGCGGCAGCGGTACGAGGAGGAGCGGTACGAGCGGCGGCCGTACGAGGGGCAGAACGGCGGGCGGCACCCCGGCGACCGCGACCGGAACGAGGACCCGGACCCGGACGCGGACCTCGACCTCGACGACGGCCGCGCACCGGACGAGGGGGCGGAGCAGGCGCGGGGCCGGGCGCGGCGGCACGCGGCGGCCACCGGCGGACCCGCGGCCCCGGGGCGGCCGCGCGGCCCCCTCCTCGGCGAGTACGCGCCCCCGTACCGCCGCCGCAGCGGCCGGGTCGCCGCCGTGCTCCTCTACCGCAACGGCGGCCACCGGGTGGTCTGGCCGGACCGCACCGAGGACGTCGACAAGCCCCTGTTCGGCTCCCCGTACACCGTCTTCGAGGTGCAGCTCGGCCGCAACGTCACCGAGGTCCGGCTCCAGCTCCCGGCCGCCGGCGACGGAGTCTTCTTCGAGGCCGTCGCCAAGGTCCAGTGGGTGGTGACCGATCCGTACCTCGTCGTCCAGGAGCAGGTCGAGGACGTCGCCGAACTGCTCCACGCCGAACTGCTCGACGGCCTGCGCAGGCTGTCCCGGCGGTTCCGGATCACCGAGGCGCAGCGCGCCGACGAGGCCGTGCGCGAGGAACTCGCCACCGGCCGCCTCAGCTTCGGCCGGGACATCGGGCTGCGCACCCGGGTCCTCGTCTTCATCGACCTCGACGACTCCGTCAAGGCCGAGGTCTCCCGGCGCGACCGGGTCGGCGTCACCATGGAGGCCGACGAGCGCGTCGCCGAGGCGGAGCGGCGCAGGGCGGCGGCGGACCGCGCCCTGGTCGCCGAGCGGGCCCGCGAGCTGGAGGACCTCTTCCGGCGCGGCGACCTCGCCCAGATCGCCCACCACATGGCGATGCACCCCGACAAGCAGTGGGAGATCCGCAGCCAGCTCCAGCGGGAGCGGCGCGAGGGCCAGGACGACTACCTGAGGGTCTTCAACCGGCTCCTGGACACCGGCGTCCTCGAACGGCACGACATCGGCGAGCAGATGTACCAGGTGCTCATGTACCTGCGGTCCCAGACCGGCAGCGTCCTCGGCGGCATCACCGACCGGGTCCTCAACCCCTCCGGCGACCCTCCGCGGCGCCCGCGCGCCCTGGAGGAGGCCTCCCCGGAGCCGAGCGACCCGGACTGGGACGAGGAGCACGGCGAGACCCCGCGCGACCCCCGCGTCTACGAACCGACCCGCGTCGAGTCCGGCTCCGAACGGGAGCGGGAGAGGGAGCGCGATCGGGAACGGGGGCGTGAGCGGGGGCGGTCCCGGGGCCGTGGCGACGACGGCTTCGACGACGGCCACGACCGGTACGAACCGGACGCGTACGAGCGGAACGGCCGGTACGACCGCGACGACCCGTACGACCGGGAGACCCGCGAACGGCCCGGCCGGCCCGCCCGGACCACCGGGCCCGCCCGGCCGAGCTCCGACTTCGACGACTGGGACGACGAATGAGCACCCCGGCCCCGGCCCCCGCGCCCGATCCGGCCCCCGCGCCCGATCCCTTGCGCGCGCCCCTTCCCGTACCGCCCGAGGAGCTGCGGTTCATGGCCGAGCGGCTCCTCGCCACCGTCCGGGAGGACATAGGGCGGGCCGACACCAAGGCCGCGATCCTGCTCTCCGGCGCCCTCGCCTTCCTCGCGGTCGTCTTCTCCGGGGACCGCACCCCGCTGCCCACGAGCGGCGTCGGGATCGCGTTCCTGCTCGCGGCGGGCGCGCTGTGGACGGCCGGGGTCCTGATGCTCGTCTCGGTGGTCCTGCCGCGGACCCGGATCGGCGCGGACCGCACGCTCCTGCGCGAGCTGACGTCCGGCCCGTCCGCGCCCGCCCTGCGGGAACGGCTCGGCGCGTCCGGCGCGGACGCCACCGACTGGCTCCTCGAACAGGCCGGCGTGCACGGGCTCGTGCTCGCGGCGAAGTACCGGTGGCTGCGCCTGGGCGTGTGCGCGCTCGTGCTCGGCGCCGGCCTGGCCCTCTTCAGCGAACTGTGGTGAGAGAGAAGATGCAGTGGACCGACAAGGGGAGCGCCCTGCTCCTCGCCGGGGTGCTCCTCGCGCTCTCCGGCCCGCCGGCGGCCGTCGCCGTCGCCCCCGGCGCCCCTCGTACCGTCGCCGTCGCCGTCGCCCCCGCCGGTCCCCGGGCCGCCCCCGCCTCTCCTCGTACCGCCGCCGAACCCGCCGAAGGACCCGACCCGCTCGACTTCGCCGTCGTCGTCGACCAGTCGGCGAGCCTGGCCGAGAAGGACCTCGCGCGCGAGACCGAGGCGGCCGCGCTGCTCAGCCAGGGCGAGATATCGGAGCGCTCCCGGGCGACCGTCATCGGCTTCGGCAGCTCCGAGAAGTCCGGCCAGTCGCCCGTGCGCGAGGTCTGCCCGCTCGTCGTCGCCGACGCGGCGGGCCGCGAGCGGCTCAGCACGTGCGTCCAGCAGCTCGGCCGCCGCGACGCCGCCCGCATGGGCCCCGGCACCGACTTCCCGGCGGCCGTCCGGCAGGCCGTCACGCGCCTCACCGAGGGCGGGACCGGTACGGCGAAGGCCCCGGCCGTGCCCAAGGTCGTCTTCCTGCTCACCGACGGCAGGCTGGACGTCGCCGACAGCCCCGAGTACGGCACCGACCGCGACACCCGCCAGGCCAACGGCGCCCGCCGGCTCACCGAGGAGCTCGCGCGCGCCCGCGCGGCCGGGGTGCAGATCTGGCCGCTCGGCTTCGGCAGCGAGATCGACCGCTCCGCCCTCACCGCGATGGCCGAGGGCGGCTACCGGGGTTCCTGCTCCGACATCCCCGACTCCGTCCCCCGCATGCGGGTCGTCGACACCTCCGCCGAGATCGACAAGGCGCTCCAGGAGACCTTCGCCGCCGCCCGCTGCGCCCGGCTCGCCCAGGGCACCGTCGGCAAGCCGCCCGCCGACCTGACCGTCACCATCCCGCCCATCGCCACCGACGGCTCCCTCACCGTCGCCAAGCACGACCCGAAGGTGCGGGTCACCTACTACGACCCGGCGGGCCGCAAGGTCCCCGTACGGGGGGAGTTCGACGGCTCGGTCTTCGAGGTGAGCGGCCAGGACGGGCCCGTCGAGGCGCTGCGCGTGAAGGACCCGCTGCCCGGCCCCTGGCGCGTGCACATCGAGGCGCCCGAGGGCCACCGCGACCGGGAGGTCGCCGTCCGGGCCATCTGGCAGGGCCGCCTCCGCTCCGACGTCACCCTCGACCCGGCGTCCCCGCGCGCGGGGGAGAAGGTCACCGTGCAGGTGCGGATGCAGACCCGGCGCGGGGTCGTCATCACCGACCCCCGGCAGCTCGCCGACCTCACGGCCTCGGCCGAGGTCGCCGGCGCGGGCTTCCGGCCCTTCACGTTCCGGCTCGCCGACGACGGACGGGCCCCCGACGCGAAGGCCGGGGACGTCCGCTTCAGCGGCACGTTCACCCTGCCGGACACGGCCACCGGCGACCTGGAGCTCGTCACGCGCATGGCGGCGCCCGGCATCACCTCCGACCGGCGCCCGGTGCACGCCCGGCGCGGCCCGGACGTACCGGTGCTGACCGCGGGGCTCGCCGTCGACCGCGTCACCGTGCACCCCGGCGGCACCGTCCGCGGCACCCTCGACGTCACCAACAACGACTCCGCGCCGCACACCCTGCGGCTCGCCCTCCAGGACCAGACGCCCGGCACCGAGCTCACCGTCGCCCCGACGCCGGTCACCGCGCCCGCGGGCAGGAGCACCCGCATCCCCTTCACCGTGACCCTCGCGCCCGGCACGGCCCTCGGCGAACTCGGCGGCCAGGTCGCGGTCGTGGACACCGGCGACGGCGACACCGTCCTCGACACCGCCTTCCTCGACGTCCTCGTGGTGGCACCGCCCACCTGGTGGGACCGCCGGTGGAAGGCCGTCACCGGCGGCGCCGCCGCCCTCCTCGTCCTCGCCGTCCTCGTCGGGATCCGGATCGCCGCCCGGCGCCGCCTCCGCGACCTCACCGGGATCACGCTCGAACTGTGCGAGGACGGCCGCCCCTTGCACGTGCTGACCGTCCGCAAGGGGCAGAGCCAGGGCGGGACCTTCGCCTTCACCGTCGACGAGCCGTACGGGGGATCACCGATGCTCCGCAGCGTCCGCGGCACCGCCGCCTCCACCGCCCACGTGCTGCGCCGCACCGGCTCCGGCGAACTGCTGCTGCGCCCCCGCGGCGGCCGGCAGGCGCCGGTCAGGGCCGGGGAGCCGATCGGCCTGGGCGACCACGAACTCGTCGTACGGGGCGGGCGGGCGCCCACCCCGAAGAGGATCCGGCCACCCCGCCGGCCCGGCCCCGGCACCGGCCGCGGCGGGGAGACCGCCCCCGGCACCGGCCCCGGTCCGGGACCCGGCACCGGTCCCGCCTCCGGGGCGTCCGGCACCTCCGGGGCGTCCGGCACCTCCGGGGCGTCCGGGACCGGTGGGTCCGACGCCTACGACGTGAACTTCTGAACGGGCACCGAGGAGAGACGCCATGAAGATCTACCAGCCCATGCTCTTCGTCGGACTCGGCGGCACCGGCGGAAAGATCGGCACCGAACTCGAACGGCAGCTGCGCCGGGAGCTGTGCGGACCCGACGGCACCGACCTCGTCGACGGCGGCCGCCGGCTGCCCTTCCAGCTGCCCGACTGCCTCCAGTTCGTCTACGCCGACTTCAGCGAGGGCGAACTGCTCGGCTATCCCCAGTTCCGGGCCAAGGGCGCCGAGGGCGCCGCCTTCGCCCGTACCTCCCGGATGGTCCGCGACCTGCTGCCCACCGACTTCGACTCCTCGCCCGAAGTCGCCCGCATGCTGCGGGTCTCCCTCCACGAGGAGACCCGGCACTGGCTGCCGCCACAGGCCCGCCAGCCGCGCGTCGCCCCCCTCAACAACGGCGCGGGACAGCTGCCGACCGTCGGGCGCGCCGCGCTCTTCGCGACCCTGCGCTCCGGACTCGAACCCGTCCTGCGGCAGCTCCGCGAGGCGATCGGCGCCATCGGGCAGGCGGCCGGCGACCTCAAGCGGGTCGGCGGCGGCCGCATCCGGGGCTGCGACGTCTTCGTCGCCTTCTCCGTCGCCGGCGGCACCGGCGCCGGGATCTTCTACGACTTCATCCACCTCATCGGGCACGAGTTCCGCAACGCCAAGGTGCCCGGCGTGAAGATCTACCCGCTCGTCGTCATGCCCTCCGCCTTCTCGCCCGAGGCGGGCGGCGGACGCGAGGCCGAACTCAACGCGGCCCGCGCCCTCGTGGACCTCTCGCGGCTCGTCGACGACCAGAACGTGCCCGACGCCCTCGACGCCGTCGGAGACGTCGAGGAACGCGGCCGGCTCAGCGTCACCTACCCCGGCGACGGGGTCGTCGCCCTGCGCCCCGCCACCATGCAGACCGCCTTCCTCTTCTCCAAGCCGGCCGTCATAGGCGCCGAGGACCTGCGCCGCTCCATCACCGCCATGGTGATGTCGCTGATCGGCACCGAACTCGGCGAGGACAGCAACTCGGTGAACCGCGCGGAGGACGACTACCAGTCCTTCGCCGCCAGCTTCATCAACAAGAGCGTGGAACGCTCGACCCCGGCCCGGACCGGCATCGGCTACCGCGGCATGTCCACCAGCCTCGCCGCCTCCCTCACCGTCCCCGTCGACGACCTCGCCGAGATCGTCGCCGCCCGGCTCCTCGCCCAGGCCGTCCGCGGCATGTCCGAACGCGCCCGGCGGCCCGCCCGGGACGGACAGGACATGGTCCGGGACCTCTTCACCCGCTCCGGCATCGGCCGCCTGTGGAGCCGCGAGGCCCCCGACGTCCCGCTGCCCGAGCAACTGCCCAGGGGCAGCCGGGACATCACCCAGGAACTGAGGCAGCGGCTCAACGACATGGAGGAGTCCCTCCAGCGCCTCGACGTCCGGCTCTCCCGCGAGATACCGCGCCTCACCGATGACTTCAAGCCGGGCGCGGGCGCACGCGAACTCCTCGGCCTCATCGGCCCGTTCCAGCTGGAGACCGTCCTCGCCGGACTGCCCGGCCACCCCGACCGGGTGGCCAGGGAAGGCTTCACCGGCATGCTCGACAACCGGCGCAACGACCCCGAACGCCCCCCGAACGTCCAGACCTCCGCCCCCAACATCCCCCACATCAGGCGCGGCGTCGGCGGAGTCGTACCGGCCCGGTGGACCGACCCCGACGTCCAGGACACCCTCGCCGCACAGCAGGCCTGGTACCAGTGGCGGGCCCGGGTCCTCTGGCACCGCGGCTGGCAGGCCGGCGAGAACCAGTGGCGGCGCTCCCTCAACCGCGTCACCGCCGAGATCGCCGAACTCACCAAGGTGCTCCGCGCCCACGAGCAGGACGAGGCGAAGTCCTTCGCCGACAGCCGCCGCGAGCTCTACCGCCCCGACCGCGCGGGCATCGCCTACCTGCTGCCCCCGCAGAACACCCTGCGCGCCTTCTACGACGACGTCGTCGACCGCCTCGCCCAGAGCGAGGGCCTGCCCGAGACCACCGACGCCGCGACCCTCCTCGACCGGCTCGTCGGGCCCGACGACTGGCGGCGCGCCCTCGACGCGGTCCGCCGCTCCTCCGGGGCGGCCGTGAAGGAGATCAAGCAGGTCGTCGAGCGGCGGGTCAAGCGCCTCTTCGGCGAGGCCAACGAGGACGTCTTCGCCCGCCCCCTGCTGCCCTCCATGGAGCTGCTGCTGCGGGCCGCCGCGGGCGACGAGACCGCCGAGGCGAAGGTCGACCCGCGCTGGCTCGACCAGTTCCGCTCCCGGCTCGCCGGACTCCTCCCGGTCGGCTTCATCCCGGACGGCAGCGGCCCGCTCAAGATCCTCATCGTGCACCCGGCGAGCGAGTCCGACGGCCGCGCCGCCGACTTCCTCGCCCAGGAGCTCAACCTGCCCGCCCGGGTGTTCCCCGAGTGCCGGGCCGTCGACACCGACTCCATCACCGTCGTCTTCTTCCGCAGCGGCATGAACCTCACCGACATCTCCGAGGTCCGCAACGTCCTCAGCCTCTGGTCCGAGGCCCGCGACTCCGGCGGCGAGGGCGACTTCCTGCACTGGCGCCAGCGGCTCGGCCACCAGGACGACTGGCTCGTCTCCACCGAACAGGACCGGCAGCGCATCCTCCACCGGCTGCTCTGCGCCATGTGGAACGGCCACATCGCCGCCGAGGGCCCGCCCGGCTCGCCCCGCCTCGTCCGGATCCGTCTCCAGGACGGCGAGTCCGCGACCATGTCGCTGCGCCTGGAGGGCTTCGACGGCTCGCTGTCCAGCTGGGCGGGGCTGCTGCGCGCGTACGAGCGCTGGGCGCTGCTCGACGAGGGGCAGATCATCGAGCAGTTCTGCGAACGGCTCATGCGCGCCCTGCCCAAGGGCCTCGCCCAGGTCCCGGAGCCCCCGTCGCCGCTCTTCACCCACTTCGTGGAGCAGGTCGCCCCGCGCCAGCTCGCCCTGATCGACGAGATCGCCGCCGAGTACGGCGAGACGGACAGCGAATGGCTCGCCCCGCTCCGCCACTTCTGGGAGGTCACCTACCCGGGCGCCCTCGACATGCGCTTCCCGAGCGCGGCCCGCCCGACCCGCGCCAGCCTCCGCGCCCTCTACGAACGCCACGCCCCCGGGAAGGGCCGGGGACAGGACCAGGGCCGGGGACAGGGACAGGACCGGGCGCGGGGGCTGCCGCGACCGCGCCCCGGGCACGAGGACGGTGCCCGGTACGAGGCCGGGGGCGGGCGCGATCCGCGTTCCGCGTACGCGAACCGGCCGCCCTCCCCGGCGCCGTCCGCCTACGAGGGCGACTGGGAGCTCGATCCGGAGCCGTACTTCGGGCCGGACGAGGAGGAGTACGGACCGGAGGACGGGCCCGCCGACGCGGAGCCGTACCGCCGGGGCCGGGACGGTGGGGCGGAATGAGCGCACACGTCCCCTCCGTCCTGCCCGAACGGCCGCTGCCGGGCCACGCCGTCTGCCTCGACCTGCGGACGCCGCCGGCCGGGGCGTACGACCCCGACGCCGCCGTCCGCGCGGCCCTGGACGTCCCGCAGCCCGGCGGCGAGCGGCGCTTCCTCGTCGTCGACGGGGCCGACCGGCTCGTCGCCCACCAGCTGCTCTACGAGCGCCTCTCCTCCTACGGGCCCGCGCACATCGTGTGCGTGGCCGTCGGCACCCGGGGCGAGCGGACCCTGAGCCGCTCCCTCACGCTCCGCCCGCCCCCCGCCGGCATCCTGTGGGTCTTCGACTCCACGGAGGAGGGCGTCCCCGGCGAGGCCGTGCTGCGCCCGCTCGTCGACGTCCTGTCCACGCCCGAGGTCTTCGACGCCGTCCTGCGCGCGCTCGGCGAGGTGGTGCACGGCGTCGCCGTGCCCGCCGTGCGGGTCCTGGAGCACGACCTCACCGACGAGGCCAGGGCGCGCGCCTGGCGGCAGGCCGTGGAGGGGCTGACCGGGCCGGACGTCCCGGCCGGGAACGTCTCCGCCGACCAGGTGCCGGCCGCGCTCGCGCTCCTCCTCGACGAGGGCGTCCCGCGCTCCCTGTCCGGCCACCCGTGGCTGCCGCCGCAGGGCAGGGCGGGGGCCCGGCTCGCCGCCTGCGACGGGGCGGTCGCCGAGGCCGTCGAGGACTGCCGGCGGATCCGGGGCGCGGCCGGTCTCCTCACCGGGGCGGGCCGGAGCGTCGACCTGCCGGCGGACATCGAGCGGGTGACGACGGAGCTGGACCGGTTCCGCACCGCCGTCGCGGACGCGTTCGGCGCGGCGGGCGGCACCCGGCTCACCACCGAGCACCGGGGGATGCTGCGCGACCGGGGGATCGAACTGCCCGAGCTGCCGCGGGAGATCTCGCGGGCCGGGATCGTCCCGGCGCTGCGCGACCTCACCCACGACCTGATCGGCAAGGGGCTGCCGCTGCGGTCCGTCGCGGCCCGGCTCTCCGCGCTGTCCGCGCGCACCGCGCCCGTGGGCAGCGCGGCCCGGCTCGCCCGGCTCGACGCGATCTGCGGCCCCGAGCGGCTGCGGCGGCTCGGCACCCCGTACCCGTTCACGGCCGGTGGCTCGCGCCCCGCGGCCTTCGCGGTGACCGGGCTCCTGGCGCTGCTCGCCGGGCTCTGGCCGGTGCTCGGCTGGGGCCTCGGCCCCGCCGTCGGCGTCCTCGCCGCCGGGCTCGCCCGCCTGATGCTGCGCCGCAGGCCGAACCGTTCGCCGGACGGCCGGATCGACGGCGGCGGTTCGACGGGCGCGGCGCCCCGGCTCCTCGGCGGGCTGCTCGGTGGTCTCGTCGGGGCGGGCCTCGGCCGGTTCCTGGGCCTGCCCGGCTGGGCGGGGGCGGTGGCGGCGGCCGTGTCCGTGGCGGCCGTCGTGCTCCTCGCGCTGCGCGACTGGACCCGGGCCGTGGACGACTGGTGGGCGCGCGCGGACCCGGAGGAGGCCTGGCGGATCCTGCGGGAGATCCAGGCCCTGGTGGTCACGACCGCCGTGCACGACTGGCTCTTCGCCGAGGTGCGGCAGCACTGCTCGGCCGGGGCGGGAGCCGTGGCCGGGCTGCTCAGGGGCCTCGCGGAGACCGCCGACGCGCACGGGCAGCCGCGGGCGGCGCGCACGGGCGGCGGCCGGGAGGCCGGGCCGCCGCCGGTCCGGGACTCCGGCACGGCGTCCTGGAGCTGGGAGGACTGGCGGGACGACGCGGACGACGCGGACGACCGGTGGGACGGACAGGAGGCCTGGGCCGGGGGAGCGGAGGCCTGGGAGGACGGAGCGGGGTCCTGGGAGGACGGAGCGGGGGACGGCCTCTGGTCCGACCCGGCGGGGAAACCCCCGGTCGCCGACCCCGCCGCCCCCGAGCCGCCCCCGTACGGTCTCCCCGCCGACGGGCCCCCGCCGGTTCCCGTCCCCGCCCCCGGCTGGCTGGAGCGGCGGTACGGGGACGGGGGCCCCGCGCTCGTCGACACCCTCGTCGGGGACCTGGTCGCCGGCACCGTCCTGATCCTCGACCGGTGCTGGGCGGGCATCGAGCGCGACCCCGGCGCCCTCGCGCGGACCGGTCACGAACAGCGGCTCACGGAGCTCCTGGACGAGACCCGGCTCCGCCTGGAGCAGGACGTGGCCGCCTCGCCGCCGCCCCGGTACGAGGGCCTCCGCGACCCCGACGCGCTCACCTCCCTCGCGGCCTTCATCGACCGTTCCGACCGGCCCGACGCGGCCCGCCTCACCGGGGTCGCCGCCGACGCGGTGGCCCGGCTGCTCCTGACCGAGGACGACCCGGGCCGTACGGTCGCGCTGTGCGGCCCCGAGCACCTGCGGCTGCTCTCCCACGATCCGCTCGCCGCCCGGCAGGTCCGCTTCGTGCCCGAGGCGATGCGGCGCGGGGCCGCCGGGGACGACATCTGGCGGGGCACCGCCGAGGACGTGGTGTGGACCGGCGCGGGACGGCACGCCGGCATCCTCCGTCTCGTGCCGCTGCGCGCGGACGTCGTGCACACCGTCCGCGCCGAGGAGGCGGGAGAACCGTGACCGACCCGAACCAGCCGGGTGACCCGTACCGCCCGAACCAACCGGGCGACCCGTACCGCCCGCCTCATGCGACCGACCCGAACCAGCCGATCGGCCCGGACCACCCCGACCACCTGAGCGAGCCGCGCCCGCCGGCCCATCCGTACTACCAGGAGCTGGAGTTCCTCAGCCCCCGGGAGGTGCCGCTCCGCTTCGCCGTCCGGTACGGCGAGGACCACCGGCCGCCGGGCCGCCCCGGTGTCCTTGCCCGCCGGGCCACCCTCGGCGCGGGCTCGCACGTCCTCCAGTACCGGCTGCCCCCGTCCGCGCAGGGCGACCCCGGCGCGTACGGCCTCCTGGAACGGGAGGTGACGGCCGCCGTCGCCCTCGAACGGCGGTACGGCGGGGCGAGGTTCGGCGCGGTGTTCGCCCGGATCGTCGGCTTCGACCTGACCGCCGCCGAGCCCTTCGTGCTCTACCGGCCGCCGACGGGCCGCCCGCTGTCCGAGTGGGCGGGCCGCCTCGGCGCCGGGGACCAGGAGCGCATCACCGGCCAGCTCACCATGGCCGTCATGCTCCTGGGCGAGGCCGGCCTCGTGCACCGGGCCATCGCGCCCGACACCGTACGGTGGGACGGCGCCCGGGTCCGGCTCTGCGAACCGTACGCGGCGCAGCGCGCCGGAGAGGCCCGCGAGCCCTTCGGCGGCGCCCCCTGGGCCTCGCCCGAACAGCGCGCCGGCCAGGGCGCCGCCGACCCGCGCGACGACCTGTGGTCCGTCGCCGAACTCGCCTACTACCTGCTCTCCGGCCGCCCCGACCGGGGCGAGGGACCCCCGGCCGACCTCGCCGACTACCGCCTCCTCGCCGCCCTCGGACAGAGCGGCCTCTTCGCCGCGCGCGCCGCGGACCGGCCCCACCCGGCCGCACTCATGCGGCTGCTGCACGTGTCCGACCCGCTCGCCACCGCCGTCGGGGCGGCCGACCCGCTCGACCGCTGGCGCGCCGAGTACGACATCCAGATCGCCAGGAAACGCGCGGCCTCCGGCGGCGCCCCGCCCGAACGGCACCCGGAGGAACCGGCCCCGCCGGAGCCGCGCCCGCCGCGCCCCTCCCTCTTCGACCGGATCTTCGGCGGCGGAGGCGACCAGGCCAGACCCGTCACGCCCGCGGCGGCACCCGCCGCGACGCCCGCACCGGAGCCGCTCCCGCCGCCCCGCAGCCGCATGTGCCCCCACTGCCTGCTCCCCGTCGAGTACGACGAACGGCTGCTCGTCACCATCGACGCCAAGGGCAACCGGATCCCGCTCGACCTCAGCGCCGAACGCCGCCCCGGCCACATCGCCGACGCCCTGCGCAAGGCCTACCACCTGTGCCCGCACACCATGGACGGCGACGAGGAGCACGAACTGCCCGTCGCCTACCTCACCCACGGCGAACCGCTCTCCATCGCCCTCGTCGGCAGCTCCTCCGTCGGCAAGACCCACCTCCTCGCCGCCATGCTCGGCGAGGTCGAGCTCGGCGGCCTCGAACCGTACGGACTCAAGTGCCGGCCCCTCGACCCGGAGGCGCACCGGACCTTCGTGCGCGAACGGGTCCAGAGGCTCAAGGAGGGGCGGCAGCTGGGCCGCACCGGACAGCAGACCTTCGCGCGGTTCGCCGACGGCCTGCTCGTCCAGGCGGGCGGCGCGCCGGCCCGGCCCGTCGTCTTCTTCGACCTCGCCGGCGAGGACCTCGCACAGGACGGGGAGGTCGGCCGCTTCCTCATGGGCGTCGACGCCTTCGTCTTCGTCCTGGACCCGCTGCGCGCCCTCCCGCTGCCCGGCCTCGACCCGGTCCGCGAGCAGAGCGGGCTGCGGCGGCGCGAGCTCGGCGACGAGGCCTTCACCACCGTCCTCAACCGCATCCCCCGGCAGCGCGGCGGACTCGTCGCCGCGCCCGCCGCGCTCGCCGTCAACAAGAGCGACCTCGTCCGCTTCGAACCGGTCGTCGACCGCTGGCTCGGCCGGGCGCTCCCCGGCCGCCACGACCCCGCCGCGGTCCGGGCGGAGAGCCGGGACGCGTACGCCTTCCTCGCCCACCACGCCGGCGCCGCCTGGCTCAAGCCCTTCGACGACTGCGCCGACTGCACCCTGCACTTCGTCGCCGCGACCGGCGGGCAGGCACGCGGCGACCGGTTTCCGCACGGGGCCCGGCCGCGCCGGGTCCTCGCACCACTGCTGTCGCTCTTCGCCCTGTGCGGGCTGCTGCCCGGGGCGGAACCTACGGAGGGGAACGCCCGATGACGCGGACGGAGCACGAGGCCGACCAGATCGTCTTCCGCTGGGACAGCGAGAACCCCACCGGCAACACCGGCTTCGGCCCCGTCGCCTGGTCCGGGCCCCGCGAGGACGCCGAGAACGTCTTCCGCCTCTACGGCCCCGTCCTGCGGGCCACCGGCGACGAGACCCGGCCGGCCCTGATACGGCTCCGGGAGCGCGCCTCCGTGGTGCTCATCCGGCGCGCCCCCTTCAAGGACGCCGACGGCAGGACGTCCGTCCTCTGCCACGCCCTCGTCGGCGCGCCCGGCCTCCTCGACCCCGCCGTCTGCCTCGGGCTCCACGCCTGGACCTGGGAGGGCGCCGCCGCCGTGGACCTCACGGAGGTGCGCGGCGGGCGTCTCCCGGCGGTACGGAAGGAGGTCCTCGTACCGGCGGCGGGCCGCGGGCAGCGAGAGCTCGACGCGCGCCTGCCGTACGTGGCGGAGGAACTCGTCGGCACGGTCGCGGAGTTCCTCCGCCACCCCGGCGAACGGCTCACCGTCCTCGACGAACGGGGCGACACCACCCACCCCGTGCTGTGGGGGCTGCACAGCATGCTCCACAGCACCTTCAAGGGCCCCTGGACCTTCGCCACCCACGACACCCTCGAACTCGCCTCGCTCCGCTTCGCGTTCGTCGGCCGCTGGTCCGGCGCGGCGAGCCGCAACACCGAGCGGCACCGCGTCGACCCGCGCGAACGATGCGGCGACCGCGCGGAGGAGATCGCGGCCCGCCTCGTCCACCACCACCTGGAGGACGTCTCGGACGGAACCCGCGACCAACTGATCGCCCGCGTCCTCCACGCCACCGCCTCCACCCACCGCACCTCCCTCCTGGACGCCGCCTCCCGAACCGCCGACCGCCTCGACGCCCTCACCCCCCACGCCTCCAAGCCCCCGACCTCACGCTCCCGCGACCGATCCGGCCCCGACCCCCGGGACCAGGCGGCCCCTGACCCCCGAGGCCAGGTCGGCCCCGACCCCCGGGACCGGTCCGGCCCCGGAGGGCGGGGCGCCCCCGACCCCCGGCGCCCCGGCTCGCCCGGTGCCGGGCGGTCCGATCCGCGCGGCTCGCAGCACCCGGCCGCTCCGGGGCCCTCCTGGTTCAGCACCCCCGGTCCGGCTCCGGCTCCGGCTCCGGACCCGGACCCGGTGGTCCGGTCCGGCGGGGCGGGCCCGGTGGAGCGGACCGTCCCGCCGGACACCCGGGACGAACCCGTACGCGATCCCGTACCCGAGCCCGTGCGCACCCCGGAGCCCCCACCGGCGCCCGTGGCGCCGCCCGTACCGACGACCCGGCCGGAACCCGTACCCCCGCCCCCGTACGCCCCGCCCGTGCTCCCGGCCGTCGAGCCGCAGTGGACCGGGCCCGGGAAGGGGGCGGGGCGGCCGCGCAGGAGGGAGGCGGAGACTTCGCTGGTGCACAAGCTGAGGGACGTGCGCAGTGTGGAGGAGGCGCGGGAGCTGGTCGGGGTCGGCGGGGACCGGGAGCTGCTCGACGCGCTGCGCCGGCAGCAGGCGTACGCGGTCGTCACGGTGCTCCTCGGGGAGGTCGCCCGGCGCCTGCCGTCGTGGGGGCACGGGCTGCGCCGGGAGCTGTGCACGGTGGTCATCGGCCGGGAGCTGTGGGCCGTCGGCCCGTCCGCGGCCCGGGGCGGTTCCGAGGAGCCGTCGGAGGACCTGCGCGCGGTCAACGCCGCCGAGCTGCACCGCTGGGCGGTCCGCCCGCTGCTCGGGGGCGGCGACGTCCCGGTGGGTGCGGTCGCCACGCTGCTCTCGCGGCTCCACGCGAGCCCGGAGCCGTCCGCGTGGAAGACGTTCTGGCTGATCGTCGACGGGGAGCGGCCGGGGCTGCCGGACGCGGTCTGGCTCCACCTCCTGAAGGAGGCGTACGGGCTGCCGCACACCGCGCCCCGCCCGGCGCCCCCGGCGCCTCCGCCCTCCGGCCTGGACCACCTCGGCAGCGGCTACACCCGCCGTTTCCTGCGCCGCGCCGCGCTGCTGATCGGGGGCATGCTGGCCACGATCGTCCTGATCGACGTGGCCCGGTGGCTCATCTGACGGTGTCGAAAGGCGGGCCAGGGCCGCCCGGCTCCGTCAGGATGGACGCATGGGATTCCATGTCGATTCCGAGACCGGGCGGCTGCGCCGCGTCATCCTGCACCGGCCCGATCTGGAGCTGAAGCGGCTCACCCCGACCAACAAGGACGCCCTCCTCTTCGACGACGTGCTGTGGGTGCGGCGGGCCCGGCAGGAGCACGACGGTTTCGCGGACGTGCTGCGTGACCGGGGAGTGGAGGTGCACCTCTTCGGGGACCTGCTGCGCGAGTCCCTGGAGGTCCCGGCGGCCCGCGCGCTGGTCCTCGACCGGGTCTTCGACGAGAAGGAGTACGGGCCGCTCGCCGCCGACCACCTCCGCGCGGCCTTCGACTCGCTGGACGCGGCCGCGCTCGGCGAGGCGCTGGTCGGCGGCATGACGAAGCGGGAGTTCCTGGCGGTGCACCGGGAGCCGACCTCGGTCCGCTTCCACGCCCTGGACCTGGACGACTTCGTCCTCGGCCCGCTGCCGAACCACCTCTTCACCCGGGACACCTCGGCCTGGATCTACGACGGCGTCTCCATCAACGCCATGCGCTGGCCGGCCCGGCAGCGCGAGACGGTGCACTTCGAGGCGATCTACAAGCACCACCCCCTGTTCACGGGCCCGGAGGCGGGCTCCTTCCACCACTGGTCGGAGGGGCAGGCGGACTATCCGTCGACGATCGAGGGCGGGGACGTCCTCGTCATCGGCAACGGCGCCGTCCTGATCGGGATGAGCGAGCGGACCACGCCGCAGGCGGTGGAGATGCTGGCGCGGAGGATGTTCGCGTCCGGTTCGGCGCGCGCGATCGTCGCGCTCGACATGCCGAAGCGGCGCGCGTTCATGCACCTGGACACGGTGATGACGATGGTCGACCAGGACACGTTCACGCAGTACGCGGGGCTCGGCATGCTCCGCTCGTACACGATCGAACCGGGTGACGCGGGGCAGTCCCTGCGGGTCACCGATCATCCGCCGGAGCAGATGCACAGCGCCATCGCGGCGGCCCTCGGGCTCCAGGACATCCGGGTGCTCACGGCGACCCAGGACGTGCACGCGGCGGAGCGCGAGCAGTGGGACGACGGGTGCAACGTGCTGGCCGTGGAGCCGGGGGTGGTCGTCGCGTACGAGCGGAACGTCACGACGAACACGCATCTGCGCAAGCGGGGCATCGAGGTGATCGAGATCCCCGGCAGCGAGCTGGGCCGGGGGCGGGGCGGTCCGCGCTGTATGAGCTGTCCGGTGGAGCGGGACGCCGCCTGAGCGCCACGGGCGGGAGCGGAACAGAGAGGGGGGGCTGTATAGAAATGTTGAAGTGTGTATACACTTCCAGAGTATCGACCGCCGTCCTCCCGACCGTACCCACAGGAGCGCGTCCCATGGCCACAGACCTCATCGGCCGCCACTTCCTCAAGGAGCTGGACTTCACCGCCGAGGAGTTCCGCGGCCTGATCGCGCTCGCGGCCGAGCTCAAGGCCGCCAAGAAGGCGGGCGCCGAGGTGCAGCGGCTGCGCGGCCGGAACATCGCCCTGATCTTCGAGAAGACCTCGACCCGCACCCGCTGCGCCTTCGAGGTCGCCGCCGCCGACCAGGGCGCCTCCACCACCTACCTCGACCCCTCGGGCTCCCAGATCGGCCACAAGGAGTCGGTCAAGGACACCGCCCGGGTCCTCGGCCGGATGTTCGACGGCATCGAGTACCGGGGGGACAGCCAGGCGAACGTCGAGGAGCTCGCCGCCTTCGCGGGCGTGCCCGTCTACAACGGGCTCACCGACGACTGGCACCCCACCCAGATGCTGGCCGACGTGCTCACCATGACCGAGCACGCCGACAAGCCGCTCGACACGATCGCCTTCGCCTACCTCGGTGACGCCCGCTTCAACATGGGCAACTCCTACCTGGTCACCGGCGCCCTGCTCGGCATGGACGTCCGGATCGTCGCCCCGAAGGCCTACTGGCCGGCCGAGGAGGTCGTCGCCGCGGCCCGCGGGCTCGCCGAGACCAGCGGCGCCAGGGTCACCCTCACCGAGGACGTGTCCGAGGGGGTCGCCGGGGCCGACTTCGTCGTCACCGACGTCTGGGTCTCCATGGGCGAGCCCAAGGAGGTCTGGGACGAGCGGATCGCCGCCCTCACCCCGTACTCCGTCACGATGGACGTGCTGCGCGCCACCGGGAACCCGGACGTCAAGTTCCTGCACTGCCTGCCCGCCTTCCACGACCTGGGCACGGCCGTCGGGCGGGACATCCACACCCGGCACGGCCTGACCGAGCTGGAGGTCTCGGACGAGGTCTTCGAGTCGGAGCACTCGGTCGTCTTCGACGAGGCGGAGAACCGGATGCACACCATCAAGGCGGTCCTGGTCGCGACCCTCGCCGGTCCGGCGGGGGAGTAGCCCTCAGGGACGGCGCCGCTGGGCCGGTATCCCCGGGAGCGTGAACCAGACCGCCTTGCCGTGCGCGGTGGGGCGGTGGCCGCAGTCGCTGCTGAGCGCCCGGATCAGGAGCAGGCCGCGGCCGTGCTCCTGCCAGGGATCGACCTCGGCCTCCGGAGTGGGGCAGACGAGCTCGCCGGGGCCGGCGGGCTGGGAGTCGTGGACCTCGATCTGACAGCCGCCGGGCGCCGGGAACAGCTCGACGACCAGCTCGATGGGGCCCGCGCCGGCGGTGTGCTCGACGGCGTTGGCGACGAGCTCGGCGGTGAGCAGCTCCGCCGTGTCGCTGTCGGGGCGGTCGGCGGCGCCGGGGTCGATGTCGGTGAGCGCGGTACGGATCAGGGCGCGGGCGATCGGCACGGCGGCGGTGGTGTGCGGCAGGCGGATGCGCCAGGAGGTTCCGGGGCCGGCGGCCGTGGTGTCGGCGGCGGTTCCGGGGCCGGCGTCGGCGGGTCCGGTGACTTCGGGCATGGGGCGGGCTCCCTTCACCGAGGGGCGGGTGGGGCGAGTGGGATGGAGGCATCCCTAGACGTCCTGTTTTCAACCTTACGAGGTGCAATATCCGCTTCCCAGAGCACCCCCGCCTTTCCGGTAGGGACTTCGGTCGCCGGTGGTCCGGGACCATCTGCCTTATCGCGTACTCGTGACGACAGTCACAGTACGGTGATACCCTCCGTGCGGAGGAAGGAGGCCCCTCGAATGAGCCCCTTTACCGGCTCCGCGCCCCGCACGTCACGCTGGCGGCACCTGCACCTCGACATCGACCAGGGCGTCGCCACCGTCACCCTCGCCCGCCCCGCCAAACTCAACGCGCTCACCTTCGGCGCCTACGCCGATCTGCGCGACCTCCTCGCCGAGCTCTCCCGCGAGCGCGCCGTCCGCGCCCTCGTCCTCGGAGGCGAGGGCCGCGGCTTCTGCTCGGGCGGCGACGTCGACGAGATCATCGGCGCCACCCTCGCCCTCGACACCGCCCGGCTCCTCGACTTCAACCGGATGACCGGCCAGGTCGTCCGCGCCCTGCGCGAATGCCCCTTCCCCGTCATCGCCGCCCTCCACGGCGTCGCCGCCGGCGCCGGGGCCGTCCTCGCCCTCGCCGCCGACTTCCGGATCGCCGACCCCACCACCCGCTTCTCCTTCCTCTTCACCCGGGTCGGCCTCTCCGGCGGCGACATGGGCGCCGCCTATCTGCTGCCCCGGGTCGTCGGACTCGGCCACGCCACCCGGCTCCTCATGCTGGGCGAGCCCGTCCACGCCCCCGAGGCCGAGCGCATCGGACTCCTCAGCGAGCTCACCGAGGAGGGTGCGGCGGGGGAGCGGGCCGCCGCCCTCGCCCGGCGCCTCGCGGACGGCCCCGCCCTCGCCCTCGCCCAGACCAAGGCCCTGCTCACCGCCGAACTCGACATGCCGCTCGCCGCCGCCGTCGAACTGGACGCGGCCACCCAGGCGCTCCTGATGAACGGCGAGGACTACGCCGAGTTCCACGCCGCCTTCACCGAGAAACGGGCCCCGAAATGGCGGGGGTGCTGACGGTGCCGGGCCCCCGGAACATCGCCGTCGTCGGCGGCGGTCCCGGTGGCCTCTACGCGGCCGCGCTCCTCAAACGCCAGGATCCGGCCCGTGAGGTCACCGTCTGGGAGCGGAACGCGCCCTCCGACACCTTCGGCTTCGGGGTCGTCCTCTCCGACGAGACCCTCGGCGGCATCAGGGACGCCGACCCCGTCGTGTACGAGGCGCTGCGCCGGGAGCTCGTGCGCTGGGACGACATCGACGTCGTGCACCGGGGCCACCGCACGACCTCCACGGGCCACGGCTTCGCCGCCCTCGGGCGCCGCCGGCTCCTGGAGGTCCTGCACGCCCGCTGCGCCGAGCTCGGCGTACGGCTGCGCTTCCGCACCGAGGCCCCGCCCGCCGCCGTCCTCGCCGCGAGCCACGACCTGGTCGTGGCGGCCGACGGCGTCCACAGCCGCACCCGCGAGACCCACGAAGCGCACTTCCGCCCCCGGATCACCACCCACCGCTGCCGCTACATCTGGCTCGCCGCCGACTTCCCCTTCGAGGCCTTCCGCTTCGAGATCGCCGAGACCGAGCACGGCGTGATGCAGCTCCACGCCTACCCCTATTCCAGCGGCGCGTCCACGGTCATCGTCGAGATGCGCGAGGAGGTCTGGCGGGCCGCCGGCTTCCACGAGCTCGACGAGGCCGAGTCCACCGCCCGCTGTGCCAAGGTCTTCGCCGAGGCGCTCGGCGGCCGGGAGCTCCGCTCGAACAACTCCGCCTGGACCGCCTTCCGCACCGTCACCAACGCCCGCTGGTCGTACGGCAACACCGTCCTCATCGGCGACGCCGCCCACACCGCGCACTTCTCCATCGGCTCCGGCACCAAACTGGCCGTCGAGGACGCCGTCGCCCTCGCCGCCGCCGTCGGCGCCCACCCCGACCCGGACGAGGCCCTCGCCGCGTACGAGACCGAGCGCCGTCCCGTCGTCGAGTCCACCCAGCGCGCGGCCGGCGCCAGCCTGCGCTGGTTCGAGGAGCTGGCCGGGCACGTCGACCGGCCGCCCCGCCGCTTCGCCTTCGACCTGCTCACCCGCAGCCGCCGCGTCACCCACGCCAACCTGAGACTGCGCGACCCGGCCTTCACGGCCGCCGTCGAGGAGGACTTCGGCTGCCCGCCCGGCACCCCGCCCATGTTCACCCCCTTCCGGCTGCGCGGACTGACCCTCCGCAACAGGGTCGTCGTCTCGCCCATGGACCAGTACGTCGCCGTGGACGGCGTCCCCGGCGACTTCCACCTCGTCCACCTGGGCTCCAGGGCCCTCGGCGGCGCCGGACTGGTCATGACCGAGATGGTCTGCGTGAGCCCCGAGGGCCGCATCACCCCCGGCTGCGCCGGCCTGTGGAGCGACGAGCAGGCCGAGGCCTGGTCCCGCATCACCGCCTTCGTGCACGCCTCGGCGCCCGGCACCGCGTTCGGCGTCCAGCTCGGCCACTCCGGCCGCAAGGGCTCGACCCGCCGCATGTGGGAGGGCATCGACCAGCCCCTCCCCGAGGGCAACTGGCCCCTCGTCGCCGCCTCGCCCCTCCCGTACCGGGCGGGCGTCAACCAGGTCCCGAGCGCCCTCGACCGCGCCGGACTCACCGCCGTGCGCGAGCAGTTCACCGCCGCCGCCCGCCGCGCCGCCCGCATCGGCTTCGACCTCCTCGAACTGCACGCCGCCCACGGCTATCTGCTCTCCGGCTTCCTGTCCCCGCTCACCAACCACCGCACCGACGCCTACGGAGGCGACCTCGCGGCCCGGCTGCGCTACCCCCTCGAAGTCTTCGACGCGATGCGGGAGGTGTGGCCGGCCGACCGCCCCATGACCGTCCGGATCTCCGCCACCGACTGGGCCGAGGGCGGTACGACCGCCGACGACGCCGTCACGATCGCCCGCGCCTTCGCGGAGCACGGCGCCGACGCGATCGACGTCTCCACCGGCCAGGTCGTCCCCGACGAGGACCCCGCCTACGGCCGCTCGTACCAGACCCCCTACGCCGACCGCATACGCAACGAGCTGGGCGTCCCGGTGATCGCGGTCGGCGCGATCTCCTCCTGGGACGACGTCAACTCCCTGCTCCTCGCGGGCCGCGCCGACCTCTGCGCCCTCGCCCGCCCGCACCTCTACGACCCGCACTGGACCCTGCACGCGGCGGCCGAGCAGGACTACCGGGGCCCCGCCGCCCCCTGGCCCGCCCCGTACCGCGCGGGCAGCCGCCGCCCGCCCACCGGCCGCCGGGACTGAGTCCGGGGGCTACGCCGTTCGCAGGGTGGCGAGGGCGGTGCGGAGGAGGAACGCCTCGGCGCGGTCCCAGGGCCAGTCGTTCTCGACGACCAGGGTGCGCCAGCCGCCCGGGCCGAACCAGAACCACAGCAGGTCCGCCGTCTCCTCCTCCGGGCAGGCGGGCGGCGCCAGGGTGTGCAGGTGGTGCGCGGCGGCGCGGAGGGCGGTGCGGTAGTCGGCGGTGGCGCGCTCCCACAGGGCCTCGCCGTCCTCGTGCGAGGGCAGCGCCTTGTGGATCGCCTCGTGCACGGTGAACAGGCCCTCGTTCCCCGCCCGGGTGCCCCGGGCCAGCGCCCGGAGGGCGGACTCCGGGTCCCGCTCGGCCAGTACGGCGCGCATCGCCCCCTCGTAACCGGAGGCGCGTACGGCCGTGTCGACGATCTCGTCGAGGATGTCGCCCTTGCTCCCGGCGCTCGCGAAGACGGCCTTCGAGGAGACGCCCGCCTCGGCCGCGATGTCCGCGACGGTCACCCGCCCGTAGCCGCGTTCGGCGAACAGCCGGGTCGCCGACCGGAGGATCTCCGCGCGCGTCCGGGCGGCGGCCTGCTCCCGCAGGGGCGAGACGTACTTGCGTGGTGTGGTCGGCATGGGGGACAGACTAGTCGGGGAAATGGATGACCTATTCAATAGGTGATGTGTAACCTGAATCTCGGTCAGGGCGGAGAACCGCCCCTGCGCGAGAGGAACCGAACCATGGGAATGACGCCCGAGGACGCGGCCCGCGGACTCTTCACCGTCCTGGCGACCGGGGACCCGGCGCTCGCCGCGGCGGTCGTGCACGAGGACTTCGGCAACCGCGAGGCGGTCGTCTCGCCCGCCGCCTGCTCGCTCCCCGGCCCGGCGGGCGTGCTGGCCTCCGGCGCGTGGCTGCGCTCCGCCTTCACCGACCTGGGCTTCCCCGTCACCGACCTGGTCCGCGACGGCGACGAGGTGTGGATACGGCTGCACATGCGGGGCCGGCACACCGGCCCCTTCGTCCACTACCGCGACGGCGCGCTGCTCCAGGCGATCCCGCCCACCGGGGAGGAGATCGACTCCGAGCAGGTCCACATCCTGCGTCTGCGGGACGGCAAGGTCGTCCGGCACGAGGCGGTCCGCGACGACCTCGGTCTGCTCGGACAGCTCGGCGTCCTCCCCGCCGGGCCCACCGTCCGGCGCATCGAGGAGTGGTACGCGGACGGGCGCGCCGCCCGCGCCGCCGCCGTGGTCTCCGAGGCGGCGGAGAAGGCGGCGGCCACCGCCCGGGAGCACGCGCCCGGCCGGGCCTGAAGCCCTACCGGGGGTCCGGATCCACGCCGTCCGCCCGCTTGCGCCGGTAGTGGGTCCGGCCCTTGGCGGAGTTGCCGCAGGTGGCCATGGAACACCAGCGGCGGCGCCCGCCCCGGGAGCCGTCGACGAAGAGCCAGCCGCAGCGCGTCCCCGGGCAGACGCGGGTGCGTTCCAGCGGCAGCGCCCGGAGCAGGTCGAAGGCCCGCAGGGCGAGCTCGTGGCCGAGGAGGTCGAGCCCCGAGGCCCCGACGTCGACCCGGAGCTCCGGCGCGGTCCCGTGCAGGGTGAGGCGCGCGCGGGAGGCCGCCTGCTTCCAGTGGGCCTCCAGCCCCTCGACCGCCTCCGCCGGCGCCGGGCCGTCCTGGTGGATCAGGGCCGTGAGCAGATCGTGCAGGGCCTCGCGCAGCTCACGGACGCGGGCCAGCGCCTGTTCGGCCCGTACCGGCTCGGACTCGGCGAGACCGCGCAGGACCGTGAGGTCGGCGGGGGCGAAGTGGCCGGTGAGGACGGCCCAGTCCAGCAGGCGCGGATAGCCGTCGAGCCAGTCGACGGGCTCGGCGTCGCGCGCCGTGACCGTGTTCACGAGGTCGACGACGACATGTCCGCCGACCAGGTCGCGGGGCTTGAAGGTGTGAGGCCGGATGGTCCCCGTCACGAACGACCGCCTTTCGCGCTTGCCTCCTCGAATCCAACCAGTGTACTGATGTTATCCGGTTCGAATCTTTGGATGATCACCACCGGACATCACGCCGGACGTCACCACCGGACACCACCCCCGGACGATGAGGAGAAGCCCATGGCCGCCGCCGTCGAGCTCATCACGGCCCCCTGGAACCTCGGCCTGCGGCCGCCCGCGCCGGGCCGCGAGCCGGGAACGTGGCGGACCCCGCGAGCGCTGCTGTCGGCGGGCCTGGAGGAACGTCTGCGGGCGGCCCGGGTGGTGGAGCTCGACCGCCCGCCGTACGAGTTCGACCCGCAGCCCGCGACCCGCATCCGCAACGGGGTGACGATCCGCGAGCACACCCTGCGCCTCGCCGAGGCGGTCCGGGGCGCCCTCGCCGCCTCCCGGTTCCCGGTCGTCCTGGGCGGCGACTGCAGCATCCTGCTCGGCTGCCTCCTCGGCGCCCGGCACCACGGACGCTGCGGACTGGTCCACCTCGACGGGCACAGCGACTTCCGGCACCCCGGCAACCACGACGCCGGAGCCGTCCTCGGCTCCGCGGCCGGCATGGACCTGGCCCTGGCCACCGGCCGCGGCGAACTGCTGCTCACCCACTGGCCCGCGGTGGGCCGGCCGCTCGTCGCCGACGAGGACGTCGTCCAGATCGGCGACCGGGAGGAGGGCGGGGAGACACCCCCGGTCACCCGGTTCACCGCCCGGGAGATCCAGCGCACCGGCATCGCCGCACTGGGCGAGCGGGTCGTCCGCCACCTGGAACGGCGCGGACTCGACCGCGTCTGGCTCCACCTCGACCTCGACGTCCTCGACGAGCGCGTCCTGCCCGCCGTGGACTCCCCGGGCCGCCCCGGCCTGGACTTCCCCCAGCTGTCCGAGCTCCTCTCGACCCTGGCCGGCACCGGCCGGATCGTCGGGCTCGACGTCGCCATCTACGACCCGGAACTCGACCCGGAAGGCGCGTACACCGCCCCCGTCGTCGACTGCCTCGCCCACGCCCTCACCCCGCTCGCGACCACGGAGGCCCCCGCGTGAAGACCCTGCTCGCCGACGGCCCCACCCACCTCCACCCCACCGAGATGGAGCAGTTCGGACGGCTGGCCGGACACTGGCCGACCCGGATCACGTACTACCCCGCCGACGGCTCGCCGGCCCGCACCGTCGACGGCTCCTGGGAGTTCGGCTACGCCCTGGAGGGCAGGGCGGTCCTGGACGTCTGGCAGTGGCCCGGGCGCGAGGACCTCCCCGCCGAGGGCCGGGCCGCGGACCAGGAGTGCGGTCTGTGCGTCCGCATCTGGGACCCGCGCCTCCAACTGTGGCGGTTCACCTTCCACGGCACCTCCCGCGGCGACGTGGTGCAGATGTACGCCCGCCAGATCGACGACGAGATCGTCATGGAACGCGCGGTCGGCTCCGACCTCGTCCGCTGGACCTTCGCCCGCATCACCGCCGACACCTTCCACTGGCGCAACGAACGCTCCACCGACGGCGGCCGCACCTGGCGCCTCGACCAGGAGGTCGAGGCCCGCCGCGACCGCAGGTCCTAGCCCTCCGAGAGGAACGGGCCGACGTACTCCGCCCCCCGGTCCCGGAGCAGTTCGTGCAGGGCCGTGAAGACCTCCGCCGAGCGGCGGCCCGGCCAGTCGTCCGGCAGGAGCTCCGCCGGGAGCACCGGGTCCGCGTAGGGGAGCCGGCGCCAGGAGTCCAGGGCGAGGAGGTAGTCCCGGTAGGCGTCCTCGGGGCCCGCCGGGGCCGTCCGCCAGGCCCGCAGGACCGGTTCGTGGGCCGCCAGGAACTCCTCGTGGAGCCCGGCGATCGCCGGCAGGTCCCACCAGCGGGCCACCGCCCCGGCCGTCGCCGCGTACCCCAGGTGGTCGCCGCGGAAGAGGTCCACGTACGGGGAGAGCTCCAGGCGCTCCAGGGCGTTCCGGGTCTCCTCGTACAGCCGGGCGGGCGCGATCCACACGCCCGGCGCGGCGGTGCCGAAGCCCAGCCGGGCGAGCCGGGACCGCAGCAGGTGCCGCTTGTGCCGCTCGGCCTCGGGCACCGAGAAGACGGCGAGGACCCAGCCCTCGGACAGCTTCGGCTCCGTACGGGCGTAGATCCGTCGGTCGCCGTCGTCCAGGAGCCTGCGGGCGTCCTCCGAGAGGGCGTACCCGGCGGCGCCGCCCGCCGTCCGGCCCGGCAGCAGCAGCCCGCGCCGCTTGAGCCGCGACACCGAGGAGCGCACGGAGGGCGCGTCGACGCCGAGCACGCCGAGCAGCCGGATGAGCGCGGCCACCGGCACCGGCGACTCGTCGGGCGCACGGCCGTACGCGCCGTAGAGGGAGACGATCAGGGATCGGGGAGTGTGCTGCTCGGCCACGTGATCACTTTAGGCCGTACGCCGATCATGCGGTGTCCCGCAGCCGGAAGCGCTGGAGCTTGCCCGTCGCCGTGCGCGGCAGGGCGTCGAGGAAGACGATCTCCCGGGGCGACTTGTACGGGGCGATCCGGGCGCGGACGAAGGCCCGCAGCGCGGCGGCGGTGTTCGCGTCGCGCGGCACCCCGTCCCGTATCACCGTGTACGCCACGACGACCTGGCCGCGCAGCTCGTCCGGGCGGCCCACCACCGCCGTCTCCACCACGTCGGGGTGGTCGAGGAGCACCTCCTCCACCTGCGGTCCCGCGATGTTGTACCCGGCCGAGATGATCATGTCGTCGGCCCGGGAGACATAGCGGAACCAGCCGTCGGGTTCGCGGACGTACGTGTCGCCCGTGACGTTCCAGCCGTTCCGTACGTACTCCTCCTGGCGGGGGTCGGCCAGATAGCGGCAGCCCACCGGGCCGCGCACCGCGAGCAGCCCCTCCTCGCCGTCCGGGACGGCGTTGCCCTCGCGGTCGACGATCCTGGCCTGCCAGCCGGGCACCGGCCGGCCCGTCCTGCCGGGGCGTATGTCGCCGTCGGCGGCGGAGATGAAGATGTGCAGCAGCTCGGTCGCGCCGATGCCGTTGATCAGGCGCAGCCCGGTCCGCGCGTACCAGGCCTTCCACGTCGCCTCCGGCAGGTTCTCGCCGGCCGAGACGCAGCGGCGCAGCGAGGCCACCTCCGGCGCGGTGCCCTCGGTCAGCTCGTCGAGCATGACCCGGTAGGCCGTCGGGGCGGTGAAGAGCACCGACACCCGGTTCCGCTCGATCGCCGCGAGCAGCTGCTTGGGCCCGGCCTGTTCGAGCAGGACCGCGCTCGCCCCGGCCCGCAGGGGGAAGATGACGAGACCGCCGAGACCGAAGGTGAACGCGAGCGGCGGGGAGCCGGCGAACACGTCGTCCGGCAGCGGGCGCAGGACGCGCGCGGAGAAGGTGTCGGCGACGGCCAGGACGTCCCGGTGGAAGTGGGCGCAGCCCTTGGGCCGCCCGGTGGTGCCGGAGGTGAAGGCGATCAGGGCCACGTCGTCGGCGGCGGTCGCCACCGCCTCGTACGGGCCGGCGTGACGCTTCGGCCCGGCGAGGGCGAGGAGGTCGTCCGGTCCGTCCCCGCCGAAGGGGGTCACCCGGAGCCCGGGTATCCGGGCCGCGAGGAGCTCGTCGAGCACCCGGGCGTCGCAGAGCGCGTGGGTGCACCGGGCGGCCTCGGCCATCACGGCCAGCTCGTGGGCGCGCTGCTGGGCCAGGACGGTGACGGCGACGCCGCCGGCCTTCATCACGGCGAGCCAGCAGGCGGCCAGCCAGGGCGTGGTGGGGCCGCGCAGGAGGACCCGGTTGCCGGGCAGGAGCCCCAGGTCGGCGGTGAGGACGTGGGCGACGCGGTCCACCCGGTCGCGCAGCTCCCCGTAGCTCCAGACCTCGCCCTCGCCGTCGTGGAAGGCGGGCCGGTCGGCGCCGAAGCGCTCCACCGTGCGGTCGAGGAGCTCCGTGCCGCAGTTGAGCCGGTCGGGGTAGGAGAGCTCGGGGAGGTCGAAGACGAGACGCGGCCACCGGTCGGGCGAGGGCAGCCGGTCGCGGGCGAACGTGTCGAGGTGGGCCGAGGGTGTCAGCTCCATGGGTCCGTCCCCCTGTCGTGGTGGGGTCGTCCAACGCTCCACGAGCGTATCGTGTTGGTGACGACAGTCAACGGTTCGCGACAAGGGTGCCCTCGGGCATCGGGACGAAGGCGCCGGACGGCGCAGGGACGAAGACGCCCGAGGGCGTCAGAGAGGGCCCACATGCCCGCATTCTCGCTCGATCCGGTCCAGACCACCTGGTGTGCGGAGCTCAGCGCCCTCGCCGCCGAACGCCTCAAGCCCCTCGCCGACCGGGGCGAACCCGGCCGGGTCAACCGCCCCCTCGTCGCCGCCCTCGGTGAGCTCGGCCTCCTCGCCCGCCTCTTCGAGGCCGGCGCCCTCGACCTCTGCCTCCTGCGCGAATCCCTCGCCCGGACCTGCACCGAGGCCGAGACCGCCCTCGCCCTCCAGGGCCTCGGCACCCACCCCGTCGCCGCCTTCGGCACCCCCGCCCAGCGCGCCCGCTGGCTCCCCGAGGCCACCGCCGGACGGGCCGTCGCCGCCTTCGCCCTCTCCGAACCGGACGCCGGCTCCGACGCCGCCGCCCTCGCCCTCGAAGCCGTCCCCGACGGGCGCGGCGGCTGGCGCCTGCACGGCGAGAAGCGCTGGATCTCCAACGCCCCCGAGGCCGACTTCGCCACCGTCTTCGCCCGCACCACCCCCGGCGCCGGAGCCCGCGGCGTCACCGCCTTCCTCGTCCCCGCCGACCGCCCCGGCCTCGGCGGGGAACCGCTCGACATGCTCGCCCCGCACGCCCTCGGCACCCTCACCTTCGACGGCGTCCCCGTCGGCCCCGAGGACCTGCTCGGCGCACCGGACAAGGGCTTCCGGGTCGCCATGAACACCCTCAACCTCTTCCGGCCCAGCGTCGGCGCCTTCGCCGTCGGCATGGCCCAGGCCGCGCTGGACGCGGCCCTCGCCCACACCGCCGCCCGCCCCGCCTTCGGCGGCGTCCTCGCCGACCTCCAGGCCGTCTCGCACCGCATCGCCGAGATGGCCACCCGCACCGAGGCCGCCCGCCTCCTCGTGTACGCGGCGGCCGTCGCGTACGACGAGGGCGACCCGGACGTCCCCCGCCGCTCCGCCATGGCCAAGCTCCTCGCCACCGAGACCGCCCAGTACGTCGTCGACTCCGCCGTCCAGCTGCACGGCGCCCTCGCCCTCCAGCGCGGCCACCTCCTGGAACACCTCTACCGCGAGGTCCGCGCACCCCGGATCTACGAGGGCGCGACGGAGGTCCAGCGCACGATCATCGCGAAGGAGCTGTACGCGAAGGTGCCGCCCGCGAAGGAGCCGTACGCGCAGGAACCCGCCGCGCGGGAGCCGTACGTGAGGGAGCCCACGGCGAAGATGAAGATGTCGCCCGCGAAGGAGCCCACCGCATGAGCCTGCACCGGCACAACCCCGCCGAACTCTCCCCGCCCACCGGCTTCTCCCACGCCGTCACCGCCACCGGCACCCGGCTCGTCTTCCTCGCCGGACAGACCGCCCTGGACACCGAGGGCAAGATCGTGGGGGAGGGGCTCACCGAGCAGTTCACCACCGCCCTCGGCAACCTCCTCACCGCCCTGCGCCACGCCGGCGGCACCCCCGCCGACCTCGCCCGCGTCACCGTCTACACCACGGACGTCGACGGCTACCGCGAGCACGCGCACGAACTGGGACGGATCTGGCGCCGCTTGGCGGGCCGCGACTATCCGGCGATGGCCGTCATCGGAGTCGTACGCCTCTGGGACGAGCAGGCGCTGGTGGAGCTGGACGGCTTCGCGGTCCTGGAATAAGGCCCGGGAACAGGGCCTACTTGATCAACTGGTCCCCTGCCGGGGCGGGGCTTAGGGTCGAAAGGTGGACTGACCGGCCCACGGCCCCGTCAGGTGAGGGCGCGATGCGCCATGAGCGATCATGAGTAGCACCCCGAAGCCGAAGACGACCACGCCGACCGCCCCCGGCAAGGGCGGCGGAGACGGCAAGGCCATCGCCCTGTTCGTGATCGCCTCCTGCCAGCTGATGGTCGTCCTCGACATCACCATCGTGAACATCGCGCTCCCGCACATCCAGAGCGCGCTGAACTTCTCGACCACCAGCCTGTCCTGGGTCGTCAACGCCTACACGCTCACCTTCGGCGGACTGCTCCTCCTCGGCGGGCGCGCGGGCGACATCCTCGGACGCCGCAGGGTCTTCATCTTCGGCGTGCTCCTCTTCGGCTTCGCCTCGCTGCTCGGCGGCTTCGCCCAGGAGTCCTGGCAACTCCTCGCCGCCCGCTCCCTCCAGGGCGTCGGCGGCGCCATCGCCTCGCCGACCTCGCTCTCCCTGATCACGACCACCTTCGACGAAGGCCCGGAGCGCAACCGCGCGTTCGGCGTGTTCGCGGGCGTCTCGGCGGCCGGCGGCGCCATCGGCCTGCTCGCCGGCGGCGTGCTCGTCGAATGGCTGAACTGGCGCTGGGTGTTCTTCGTGAACGTCCCCATCGCCCTGATCATCGCCTTCCTGACGCCCCGCCACATCAAGGAGTCCGAGCGGCACCCCGGCCACTTCGACCTGGCCGGAGCGCTCACCTCGACGCTCGGCATGGTGGCCCTGGTCTACGGCTTCATCCGGGCCGCCCAGGAAGGCTGGCGCGACCCCTACACGATCGGCTCCTTCGTGGCGGCGATCGTCCTCCTGAGCACCTTCATCTTCGTGGAACGCCGCTCGCGCCAGCCGATCACCCCGCTGCACATGTTCGCCGACCGCAACCGCGCGGGCACCTACGGCATCATGCTCTGCCTCGCGGCCTCCATCTTCGGCATGTTCTTCTTCCTGACCCTCTTCGTGCAGACGGTCCTCGACTTCAGCCCGCTGAAGGCCGGACTCGCCTTCCTGCCCATCAGCGCGGTCATCGCGGTCGTCGCGGGGTTCACCTCCCAGATGCTGCCGAAGTACGGCCCGAAGCCCTTCATGGTGGTCGGCTCCCTCTTCCTGGCCGCCGGACTCTCCTGGCTGACGCGGACCGACATCCACTCGACCTACGCCGGCTCGATCCTCGGCCCGATGCTCGTCTTCAGCGTCGGCATGGGCATGATGTTCGTCTCGCTGACGCTGATGGCCCTGTCCAACGTCCAGCCCCACGAGGCCGGCGCGGCCTCCGGCCTCCTCAACGCCACCCAGCAGGTCGGCGGTTCGCTCGGCCTCTCCATCCTCGTCACCGTCTTCGGCACCGCCAGCCGCAACGAGGCCGACCAGCAGGTCCCTGCCTTCCTCGCCCAGGCCGGCCCCCTGCAGAAGGCCCGCTTCGCCCAGACCGGCCAGCTCCCCCCGCCCTGGAGCGACCAGGTCCTCACCTCCGGCGTCACCGCCGGCTTCATCGTCGCCGCGATCTTCGCCGTCGCCGCCTTCGTGATCGCCCTCACGGCGATCCAGGTCCGCCCCTCGGACATCGAACGCCTCAAGGGCGGCGGGATGATGCCGGGAGGCGGCTGAGCGGCGCACCGGGACACCCCTGTACGGGGGTCCCGGCGCACCGCTCGTGAACGGTCAGACGCTCAGATGTCCCGGAAGATCTCGATCTGCGCGCCGATCGAGTTCAGGCGCTCCGCGAGGTCCTCGTAACCGCGGTTGATGACGTACACGTTGCGCAGGACCGAGGTGCCCTCCGCCGCCATCATCGCGAGGAGGACGACCACGGCCGGGCGCAGGGCCGGCGGGCACATCATCTCGGCGGCGCGCCAGCGGGTGGGGCCCTCCACGAGGACGCGGTGGGGGTCGAGGAGCTGGAGGCGGCCGCCGAGGCGGTTGAGGTCGGTGAGGTAGATGGCGCGGTTGTCGTAGACCCAGTCGTGGATGAGGGTCTTGCCCTGGGCCGTCGCCGCGATCGCCGCGAAGAAGGGGACGTTGTCGATGTTCAGGCCCGGGAACGGCATCGGGTGGATCTTGTCGATCGGCGCCTCCAGCTTGGAGGGGCGGACCGTCAGGTCGACCAGGCGCGTACGGCCGTTGTCCGCGGCGTACTCCGCCGAGCGGTCGTGGTCGAGGCCCATCTCCTCCAGGACGGCGAGCTCGATCTCCATGAACTCGATCGGGACCCGGCGGATGGTCAGTTCGGATTCGGTGACCACCGCCGCGGCCACCAGGCTCATGGCCTCGACCGGGTCCTCGGAGGGGGAGTAGTCGACGTCCACGTCGATCCGGGGGACGCCGTGCACGGTCAGGGTGGTGGTGCCGATGCCGTCGACCCGGACGCCGAGGGCCTCCAGGAAGAAGCACAGGTCCTGGACCATGTAGTTGGAGGAGGCGTTGCGGATGACGGTCACGCCGTCGTGGCGGGCGGCCGCCAGGAGGGCGTTCTCGGTCACCGTGTCGCCGCGCTCGGTCAGGACGATCGGGCGGTCGGGGGAGACGGAGCGCTCGACCTGGGCGTGGTAGAGGTTGTCGGTGGCCGTGACCTCCAGGCCGAAGCGGCGCAGCGCGATCATGTGCGGCTCGATCGTGCGCGTACCGAGGTCGCAGCCGCCGGCGTACGGCAGCTTGAAGCGGTCCATGCGGTGCAGCAGCGGGCCGAGGAACATGATGATCGAGCGGGTGCGGATCGCGGCCTCGGCGTCGATGGACTCCATGTCGAGCTCGGCCGGCGGCACGATCTCCAGGTCCACGCCGTCGTTGATCCAGCGGGTGCGGACGCCGATGGAGTTGAGGACCTCCAGGAGCCGGAAGACCTCCTCGATGCGGGCGACGCGGCGCAGGACGGTGCGGCCCTTGTTGAGGAGGGAGGCGCAGAGCAGCGCGACACAGGCGTTCTTGCTCGTCTTGACGTCGATGGCGCCGGAGAGGCGGCGGCGGCCGACGACCCGGAGGTGCATGGGTCCCGCGTAGCCCAGGGACACGATCTCGCTGTCGAGGGCCTCGCCGATCCGGGCGATCATCTCAAGGCTGATGTTCTGGTTGCCGCGCTCGATCCGGTTGACGGCGCTCTGGCTCGTGGCCAGCGCCTCGGCGAGCTGCGTCTGCGTCCAGCCGCGGTGCTGCCGGGCGTCACGGATGAGCTTGCCGATGCGTACGAGGTAGTCGTCTGCCATGGCGTCACGTTATCTCAGATATGAGATGGTGATCGACATCGGGTGGGCCATCAGGGTGAGGCGGCGTGTGCGGTCGGGTGATGCGGTTCGTACAGGGGGAGTTCGGTGCCGCTCGGCAGCCGGACGGCGGCGAGCAGGCCCCACCCCTGGTCGGTGATGGCCCGTGAGATCTCCGCGCCCCGGTCCTCCAGGGTCGTCAGGGTCAGGGTGAGGTCGTCGCACATGAGGTAGACCTCGTGCTTCGGCTCGTCCGTCGTGGGGTGCACGGCGATCTCGGAGGGCGGCAGCCGGAAGATGAGCCAGCCGCCTCCGGCGTCCACGTGCTCGAAGCCGACGACATCCCTGAGGAAGTCCCGGTCGGCCTCCGCGTCCCGGGTGTAGAGAATCACGTGCGCGCCGCTGATCATGGATCGATCGTCGGCCGGGGGAGCCGGCGCGGCAATCGGGCCGCGTCCGTACGGGCGGGGTCGAGCGCGCCGCCGATCCGCAGCATGCCAGGCATGACCGGGCGGCGGTGATGTACTAGAGTTATCTCGACATCGAGATATCTGCCGAGGCGCACCGCTGCCGCCACCCTGGTAAGGGTTACCTAACTTAGCCTTACCTTAGCGGATCGACGACGTGTACGTGGCGGCAGGATGTGGTGAAACGCGCACATATATGAAGGAGACTGTCGTGTCGGCGAACAGCTTCGACGCCCGCAGCACGCTGCGCGTGGGCGACGAGTCGTACGAGATCTTCAAGCTGGACAAGGTCGAGGGCTCCGCGCGCCTCCCTTACAGCCTGAAGGTCCTCCTGGAGAACCTGCTCCGCACCGAGGACGGCGCGAACATCACCGCCGACCACATCCGGGCCCTCGGCAACTGGGACTCGCAGGCCCAGCCGAGCCAGGAGATCCAGTTCACGCCGGCGCGCGTGATCATGCAGGACTTCACCGGTGTCCCCTGTGTCGTCGACCTCGCGACCATGCGTGAGGCCGTCGTGGCGCTCGGCGGCGACCCGGCGAAGATCAACCCGCTCTCCCCGGCCGAGATGGTCATCGACCACTCCGTCATCGCCGACAAGTTCGGCACCAACGACGCCTTCGCGCAGAACGTCGAGCTGGAGTACGGCCGCAACAAGGAGCGCTACCAGTTCCTGCGCTGGGGCCAGACCGCCTTCGACGACTTCAAGGTCGTCCCGCCGGGCACCGGCATCGTCCACCAGGTGAACATCGAGCACCTGGCCCGTACGGTCATGGTCCGCAACGGCCAGGCGTACCCCGACACCCTCGTCGGCACCGACTCGCACACCACCATGGTCAACGGCCTGGGCGTGCTGGGCTGGGGCGTCGGCGGCATCGAGGCCGAGGCCGCGATGCTCGGCCAGCCGGTCTCCATGCTCATCCCGCGCGTCGTCGGCTTCAAGCTGACCGGCGAGCTGCCCACCGGCACCACCGCCACCGACCTGGTGCTGACCATCACCGAGATGCTGCGCAAGCACGGTGTCGTCGGCAAGTTCGTCGAGTTCTACGGTGAGGGCGTCGCCGCCACCTCCCTCGCGAACCGCGCCACCATCGGCAACATGTCGCCGGAGTTCGGCTCCACCGCCGCGGTCTTCCCGATCGACGACGAGACCCTGAACTACCTCAAGCTCACCGGCCGCTCCGAGCAGCAGGTCGCGCTCGTCGAGGCGTACGCCAAGGAGCAGGGCCTCTGGCTCGACCCGGCCGCCGAGCCCGACTTCTCCGAGAAGCTGGAGCTCGACCTCTCCACGGTCGTCCCGTCGATCGCCGGCCCGAAGCGCCCGCAGGACCGCATCGTCCTCGCGAACGCCGCCGCGCAGTTCGCCCAGGACGTGCGCAACTACGTCTCCACCGCCGACGAGGCGGGCGAGGAGTCCTTCCCGGCCTCCGACGCCCCGGCCGTCTCCAACGGCGTCCCGTCGAACCCGGTCGAGGTGACCGCCCCCGACGGCACGACCTACACGATCGACCACGGCGCCGTCACCGTCGCCGCGATCACCTCCTGCACCAACACGTCGAACCCGTACGTGATGGTCGCCGCCGCGCTCGTCGCGAAGAAGGCCGTCGAGAAGGGCCTGACCCGCAAGCCGTGGGTCAAGACCACCCTCGCCCCGGGCTCGAAGGTCGTCACCGACTACTTCGACAAGGCGGGCCTCACCCCGTACCTCGACAAGGTCGGCTTCAACCTCGTCGGCTACGGCTGCACCACCTGCATCGGCAACTCCGGCCCGCTGCCGGAGGAGGTCTCCAAGGCCGTCAACGAGCACGACCTCGCCGTGACCTCGGTGCTCTCGGGCAACCGCAACTTCGAGGGTCGCATCAACCCCGACGTCAAGATGAACTACCTGGCCTCCCCGCCGCTGGTCGTCGCGTACGCCATCGCGGGCTCCATGAAGGTGGACATCACCAAGGACGCCCTCGGCGTCGACCAGGACGGCAAGCCCGTCTACCTGGCCGACATCTGGCCGTCGGAGGCCGAGGTCAACGACGTCGTCGCCAACGCCATCGGCGAGGACATGTTCTCGAAGTCGTACGAGGACGTCTTCGCGGGCGACGCCCAGTGGCAGGCGCTCTCGATCCCGACCGGCTCCACCTTCGAGTGGGACGCCGAGTCCACCTACGTCCGGAAGCCCCCGTACTTCGAGGGCATGACGATGGAGACCACCCCGGTCACCGACATCACGGGCGCCCGTGTGCTCGCGAAGCTCGGCGACTCGGTCACCACCGACCACATCTCCCCGGCCGGTGCCATCAAGGCCGACACCCCGGCCGGCAAGTACCTCACCGAGCACGGTGTGGAGCGTCGTGACTTCAACTCCTACGGCTCGCGCCGTGGCAACCACGAGGTCATGATCCGCGGCACCTTCGCCAACATCCGCCTGCGCAACCAGATCGCGCCGGGCACCGAGGGCGGCTTCACCCGCGACTTCACCCAGGCCGACGCGCCGGTGTCGTTCATCTACGACGCCTCGCAGAACTACCAGGCCGCCGGCACCCCGCTGGTCATCCTGGGCGGCAAGGAGTACGGCTCCGGCTCGTCCCGCGACTGGGCCGCCAAGGGCACCGCGCTCCTCGGCGTCAAGGCCGTCATCACCGAGTCGTACGAGCGCATCCACCGCTCGAACCTCATCGGCATGGGCGTCCTCCCGCTCCAGTTCCCGGCCGGCCAGTCGGCCGACTCGCTCGGCCTGACCGGCGAGGAGACCTTCTCCATCACCGGCGTCACGGAGCTGAACGAGGGCACCACGCCGAGCACGGTCAAGGTCACCACCGACACGGGTGTCGAGTTCGACGCGGTCGTCCGCATCGACACCCCCGGTGAGGCGGACTACTACCGCAACGGCGGCATCATGCAGTACGTGCTCCGCAACCTCATTCGCGGATAAGCACGGTCGCGGCTGACGCGTCGCGTAGCAGACGAAAGGCCCCGCTCCTCTTCCGAGGAGCGGGGCCCTTTCGTGCGTCACACGCGCCGTCTCACGACGGGAGCGAGGATCAGAACATCAGGCGGTAGGTGTTCCAGCCGCTGCTGCCGATCCTCACGCGCGTCTTGAACGGCGCGTTGCCGTTCGCGGTGCCCTTGTACAGGTACAGGGCGCCGGAGCCGTCACGGGCGAGCAGGTCCGTGATGCCGTCGATGTCGATGTCGCCGACCGAGACCAGGTTGTTGTAGACGCCCCAGCCGCCGCCGATCTTGGTGCGGGTGCCGAACGGCGCCTTGTAGTTGCCGGTGCCGCGGTACAGCCACAGCGTGCCGCTGCTGTCGCGGGCGACGATGTCGTCCTTGCCGTCGCCGCTCAGGTCGCCCTTGCCGGCGATCTGGTTGTAGGCGCCCCAGCCGCCGCCCACCTTGTAGCGGGAGGTGAACTTGCCGTTGCCGTAGCCCAGGTACAGCCACAGGGTGCCGTAGCTGTCACGGGCGAGCATGTCGTCGGCGGTGCCGCCGCCCAGGTTGCCCGCGGACAGGACCTTGTTGTAGATGGACCAGCCGGTGCCGACGGAGAACCCGTCCGCGCCGAACGGCGTGTACGAGAGGCGGCCGGCCGTGATGTCCCAGACACCGTCGGAGCTGCCGTCGTGGTTCTGGTCGCCCTGGGTCATGAACTTCGCGGTGCTCCAGCCGTAGCCGGAGTTGATGCGCGCGTCGAGGCCGCCCGTGCCGTTCGGCGGGTAGCCGTACATGTCGCCGCGGGAGTCGATGCCGTAGAGGGCGTTGACCTGGGCGTCGGTGGTGGTGGTGGCAGCGAACGCGCTCGCGTTCGACGAGGGCTGCACGGCGGCGGTCGCGGACCGCTCCTGCGGCGCGTCGGCGGCGACGGCGGCCGTCGTGGTGCCCACCAGCGCGGCGGTTATCGCCGCGACCGTGACACGGGACAGGACGCCCGTGCGGTTCAGGCCAGAAGAGTTGGCCACGTAGAACTCCAGATCCGTATGGAATGAGGCAGGTCCCGCCGCGCGCCCGTGCTGGAGGCAGGGGGCGGGCGGGACCTCTATGATCCAGGATCCTTCTTACGGGATCTTCACCGGGCAACTGGTTTGTGACACAGCTGTTTCAATGCTGATCGTATGTCCCCTTTTGCCCCTTCCCTCCTGCAGGTCTTCCTCCGTCGCCCCCGTCGGCCGTGAAGGGAGGGTGGCTTTGATGCGGTGTCAAGGGTGTTGTGCGACGAATGGTTGGACGAAACGCCGCAGATCCCGCGTGCTTATCCCGGAGGTCTCAACTCGGGAAAGATGGCCATGGAAACCTGGTTTCGATCTTGCTCCCGTGAAGGGAAGTGGACTATACCTGTCGGCGTCCAGCCAGTCGGAGCAATGCGACGACGGCCCGACGCGTGCACGACCCGGCTGCAAATGACCGCGGTGGCGGGGCCCTTCGCCTGTGGCGAGTGAGAAACGGGCGACCGGTACACCGCCTGAGTCCTGAATGAAGGCGAGGACTTGAGCATGGGATCCACCTCCGCACACAACGGTGAGGGCCTCGGCCGTCGCGATCTGATCAAGCGTTCCGCCGCTATCGGTCTGATCTCCGTCCCGACGATGGGCTTCCTGTCCGCCTGTGCGAGCAGCGGCGACGGCGGCAACGAAAAGGTCGAGAAGGGCGCGAAGTCCGATAAGAACCCGCTCGGGGTGAACGAGTCGGCAGGGATGGAATTCGTCCTGTTCGACGGTGGATTCGGACAGCAGTACGCCAAGGACGCGATCAAGGTCTACGAGACGAATTACCCCAAGGCGAAGGTCAAGTTCACCCCCACCCAGAAGATCACCACCACGCTGCAGCCGCGCTTCAACGGCGGCACCCCGCCGGACCTCATCGACAACTCCGGCGCCGAGCAGATGGACATGGGCGTCCTCGTCGGCCAGAAGCAGCTGGCGGACCTCACCCCGCTCCTGGACGCGCCCTCCATCGACGACCCGAGCAAGAAGGTCCGCGACACCCTGCGGCCCGGCATCGTCGAGATGGGCCAGTTCGACGGCGACCCGGTGTGGATCATGTACTACGCGTACACGGTCTACGGCGTCTGGTACTCGCAGAAGCTGCTCGACTCCCTCGACGCGAAGTACCCCGAGACCTGGGACGAGATGCTGGCCGTCTGCGAGAAGGCCAAGAAGAAGGGCATCGCCGGCTGGACGTACGCCGGCAAGTACCCGTACTACGTCCCCTTCTCGCTGTACCCGATGATCGGCAAGGTCGGCGGCCGCGAGGTCCTCGACGCCATCGACAACCTGGAGCCGAAGGCCTGGGAGCACCCCGCGGTCAAGACCTGCTTCGAGGCGTACTACGAGCTCGTCAAGAAGGGCTACATCCTCAAGGGCACCCCCGGCCTCGACCACATCCAGTCGCAGACCGCCTGGACCGAGGGCAAGGCGCTGTTCATCCCGAACGGCTCCTGGGTCGAGAACGAGGCCGCGAAGACCATGCCGGCCGACTTCGACCTGGCCGTCTCCGCCCCGACCGGCATCGACTCCTCCGACAAGATGCCCTTCGGCACCATCTGGGCCTCCGGCGGCGAGCCCTTCATCGTCCCGGCCAAGGCGAAGAACCTGGAGGGCGGTCTGGAGCAGCTGCGCATCATGCTCAGCGAGGCCTCCTCCAAGAACTTCACCCAGTCCGTGAAGTCCCTGACCGCCTTCAACGGCGGCACCGACGGCATCGAGCTGACCCCGGGCCTCAAGTCCGGCGTCGCCGCCCTGGAGAAGGCCGGGCAGAACGTCGTCAACCCGCGTCTCCAGGACTGGTACGTCGCGCTCCAGAAGGAGAAGATCGGCGTCGCCGGCCTCGGCGAGATGATGGCCGGTCGCGCGACCCCGGCCGAGACGATCAAGAAGATCCAGAAGTTCGCCGATGAAGCGGCCAAGGACTCGAGCATCAAGCACTACAAGCACTGACGCACAGTGCCGGGGCCCCTTCCCGCCGACCGGGAGCGGGCCCCGGCTCCTTCGCGCGCGGCACCAGCGGCGCGCATGGCGCGGGAAAGATCGGGGTCGGTAGGAATGCAACACGGCAAGTACCGTTTCATCGTGGGGTTCCTGGCGGCCCCCCTCGCGCTCTACGCGCTGTTCGTCATCTGGCCGTTCATCCAGTCCATCTACTACTCGTTCACGGACTGGACCGGGCTGAGTCCCGATTTCAAGATGGTCGGATTCGACAACTACAGCAGAATGCTGGACGACGAGATCTTCTGGAAATCGGTCCAGCACAGTCTGACCTTCGCGGTGGTGCTGCCGCTGGTGACCGTCGGGCTCGCGCTCTTCTTCGCCTTCATGCTCAATGTCGGCGGTCGGCGCCGCGGGGGCGCGGCGATCGCGGGCGTGCGCGGTTCCTCTTTCTACAAGATCGTCTATTTCTTCCCGCAGGTGCTGTCGATCGCGATCGTCGCGCTGCTCTTCCAGTTCGCGTACAACCCGAACAGCGGAGCCATCAATTCCGTATTGAAGGCCGTCGGTCTCGGCAGCATCCAGCCGGACTGGCTCGGTGATCCGGACCTCGCCCTCATCTGCGTGATGGCGGTCCTCGTCTGGTCCACGGTCGGATTCTTCGTCGTCCTCTTCTCGGCCGGCATGGCGTCCATTCCGAGGGACTTCTACGAGGCGGCCCTGCTCGACGGCGCCAACCGCTTCACCACCTTCTTCAAGATCACCCTGCCGCTGCTCTGGGACACCGTGCAGTCGGGCTGGATCTACATGGGCATCCTCGCGCTCGGCGCGGAGTCCTTCGCCGTCGTCCAGATCATGACCGTCGGCCCCAACGGCGGCGGGCCCGACTTCTCCACCATCGTCCTTCCGCTGTACGTGTACCAGAAGGCGTTCCGGGACGGTCAGGCCGCCTACGCAACGACCATCGGTGTCGCGCTCCTCATCGTCACGCTGGCCTTCGCGGCCGTCGTGATGAAGGTGGGCCGGCGCGAGCGGCTGGAGTTCTGATGAAGACGACCGACACTGCCACCACCGGCGTCGGGACCCCCGGCTCCCCGGCCGGCCCCGGCCCCACGGTCACCGAGATCGCGCCGCCCGCCGCGCGCAGGACCGCCAAGGCCGAGGGCGCGACCCTCAACGTCTTCTCGCACGGCGTCCTGATCATCTGGGCGATCATGGTCGTCATGCCGCTGCTCTGGGCGGTCATGACCTCCTTCAAGACCGACAAGGCGATCTTCACCTCGCCGTGGTCGCTGCCCGACGGACTGCACTTCGAGAACTGGTCGCGCGCCTGGACCGAGGCGCACATGAGCGACTACTTCCTGAACACCCTTCTGGTGGTCGGCGGCTCGCTCGTCGGCACGCTCCTCCTCGGCTCGATGGCGGCCTACGTCCTGGCCCGCTTCGAGTTCCCGGGCAACCGCTTCATCTACTTCCTCTTCATCGGAGGGATGAGCTTCCCGATCATCCTGGCGCTCGTGCCGCTCTTCTACGTCATGCAGAACATGGCCCTGCTCAACACGCTGCACGGCCTGATCCTGGTCTACATCGCGTACTCGCTGCCGTTCACCGTCTTCTTCCTCACGGCCTTCTTCCGCACCCTGCCGACCTCGGTGGCGGAAGCGGCCTTCGTCGACGGCGCCTCGCACACCCGGACGTTCTTCCAGGTGATGCTGCCGATGGCCCGGCCCGGCCTCATCAGCGTCGGCATCTTCAACTTCCTCGGCCAGTGGAACCAGTACCTGCTGCCGACCGTGCTCAACACCGAGCCGGAGAAGAAGGTGCTGTCGCAGGGACTCGTCCAGCTGGCCGTCAGCCAGGGCTACAAGGGCGACTGGTCCGGCCTCTTCGCCGGCCTGGTGATGGCCATGCTCCCGGTCCTCGCCGCGTACATCGTCTTCCAGCGGCAGGTGGTGGCCGGACTGACCGCCGGCGCCGTGAAGTAACCCGCTGTCGCACCTCTCCGGGGCCCCCGGCGCACCCGCGCCGGGGGCCCCGCGCGTGGTGTGACGCTCACCGTCCGACACTCAAGGCCTTGACGGGGACCAAGCCGAAAGAGTCCCCTTAGAGTTCACATGTTGGAGAAAACGGTGGGAGTGAGTGAGTCGATGGAGACTCCGGGGTCGCAGACGTCTCTGCACAGGGCCAATCTCGAACGGGTCGTCCGGGCGGTGCGCATGGCCGGCTCGCTCACCCAGGCGGAGATCGCCCGGACGACGGGCCTCTCCGCCGCCACGGTCTCCAACATCGTGCGGGAGCTGAAGGACGGCGGCACCGTCGAGGTCACGCCCACCTCCGCGGGCGGCCGCCGGGCCCGCAGCGTCTCGCTCTCCGGCGACGCCGGCATCGTGATCGGCGTGGACTTCGGCCACACCCACCTCCGGGTCGCCGTCGGCAACCTCGCCCACCAGGTCCTCGCCGAGGAGGCCGAGCCGCTCGACGTGGACGCCTCCGCCGCCGAGGGCTTCGACCGGGCGGAACAGCTGGTCAAGCGGCTGATCCGGTCCACCGGCATCGGCTACGACAAGGTGATCGGCGTCGGCCTCGGCGTGCCCGGACCGATCGACGTCTCCTCGGGGACCCTCGGCTCGACCTCGATCCTGCCGGGCTGGAGCGGCATCAACCCCGCCGACGAGCTCTCCGGCCGGCTCGGCGTCCCCGTGCACGTCGACAACGACGCCAACCTCGGCGCGCTCGGCGAGCTGGTCTGGGGCAGCGGCCGGGGCGTGAAGGACCTCGCGTACATCAAGGTGGCCAGCGGCGTGGGCGCCGGACTGGTCATCGACGGCCGGGTCTACCGGGGGCCCGGCGGCACCGCCGGCGAGATCGGGCACATCACCCTGGACGAGTCGGGCCCCGTCTGCCGCTGCGGCAACCGCGGCTGCCTGGAGACCTTCACCGCCGCCCGCTACGTGCTTCCGCTGCTCCAGCCGAGCCACGGCCCCGATCTGACCATGGAACGGGTCGTCCAGCTGGCCCGGGAGGGCGACCCCGGCTGCCGCCGGGTGATCGCCGACGTCGGACGGCACATCGGCAGCGGCATCGCGAACCTCTGCAACCTCCTCAACCCCAGCCGGGTGGTGCTCGGCGGCGACATCGCCGAGGCCGGCGAGCTGGTCCTCGGACCCATCAGGGACTCCGTCTCGCGGTACGCGATCCCCAGCGCCGCCCGGCAGCTCTCGCTGGCGCAGGGAGCCCTCGGCGGGCGCGCCGAGGTGCTGGGCGCCCTCGCCCTCGTGTTGAGCGAAATGGGCGATTCGACCCTGTTGGAGAGCGCGCTGCCCGCGTCCGCCCAGACCTCCCGCCTTGCCTTCACTTAGATAACGAAAACCGTCGTTGTCATCTCGTTAAGGATTTACTTCTTGACGTCAACGTTTCAGCCGAGTTGACTTCGTGCCACCTCGGCCGCAACGTCGCGGCCTCGTCAGGGAGGCAACCCCACATGAACGCAGTGACGCGTCGTGCCGTCATAGCAACGGCCGCGGTCTCGATGGCCCTCTCGCTCGCCGCCTGCGGCCAGGCCGGCGGCGGCGACAAGGAAGACAAGGGCAGCTCGACCAAGATCGGTCTGCTCCTTCCGGAGAACAAGACCTCGCGCTACGAGTCCCTGGACAAGCCGCAGTTCGAGAAGGCCGTCAAGGCCGCCTGCTCCGACTGCGAGGTCGTCTACAACAACGCGGTCTCCGATGTCGTGAAGCAGAAGCAGCAGTTCGACCAGCTGATCGCCGACGGCATCAAGGTCATCGCCCTCGACCCGGTCGACGCCACCAAGGCCGCGGGCTGGGTCAAGGACGCGAAGGCCAAGGGCGTCAAGGTCGTCGCGTACGACCGTGCCGTCGCGGGCGCCGACGCCTACGTCAGCCACGACAACAACAAGGTCGGCGAGCTCCAGGGCCAGGCGCTCCTCGCCGCCCTCGGCGCCAAGGCCGCCACCGCCAACGTCGTGATGATCAACGGCGACGAGAAGGACCCGAACGCCGGTCTGTTCAAGAAGGGCGCGCACGCCGCCCTCGACGGCAAGGTCGGCAAGATCGCCTACGAGGCCTCCGGCGAGTGGGACCCGAAGGTCGCCGGCGAGAAGATGTCCGCCGCGATCTCCTCGGTCGGCAAGGACAAGATCACCGCCGTCTACTCGGCCAACGACGGCATGGCCGGCGGCATCATCACCTCCCTGGAGAACGCCGGCATCAAGGGCATCCCGGTGGGCGGTCAGGACGCCGAGGTCGCGGGCATCCAGCGCATCATCGCCGGCACCCAGACCTTCACCATCTACAAGTCGCCGCTCCAGCTGGCCCCCGAGGCCGCCAAGTTCGCGGTGAACCTGCTCAAGGGCAAGGAGCTCGGCGCCCAGGGCGAGACCGACGGCGTGCCCTCCACGCTCTTCACCCCGGTCGTGGTCGACAAGACCAACATCCAGACCACGGTGGTCAAGGACGGCATCTACAAGACCGCCGACCTCTGCACGGCCGACCTCGCCGCCAAGTGCGGCGCGCTGGGCATCAAGTAACCCCTGCGCCTCCCCGCCGGGCCCTCACCGGCCCCGCGTCACGGATCCCGGCACCCACCGCGCCCAGTCAGGGGCGCCGCCGCCCGCGTACAGAGGGTGAAGACCCCTGGTAACAAGGCGGCGCACGACGCCCGGATCCGTCCCCAGAGCCCGTCCGGCCCCCGGCCGACCCAGACCCCGCTGTCGGTCCGGGGGCCGGACGAGCCCAGCCCCCCTCGAAACTTCGGCGCCGCACGACGGCGCTCCATGCCGTCGCCCCCTCCGGGCGGCGAAGGAGTTGGTTCACGTGTCCCAGACGCCCGTGCTGGCGTTGCGTGGGATCTTCAAGCGGTTCGGAGCGGTCCAGGTCCTCTCCGGTGTCGATCTCGAAGTCCACGCAGGAGAGGTCGTCGCGCTCGTCGGCGACAACGGAGCGGGAAAGTCCACGCTGGTCAAGACGATCGCCGGCGTGCACCCCATCGACGAGGGCGTCATCGAGTGGGAGGGCGAGCGCGTCGAGATCCAGCGCCCGCACGACTCCCAGAACCTCGGTGTCGCGACCGTCTACCAGGACCTCGCGCTCTGCGACAACCTCGACGTCGTCGCCAACCTGTTCCTCGGCCGCGAGATCAAGAAGGGCGGCGTCCTCGACGAGGTCGCCATGGAGAAGCGGGCCAAGGACCTGCTCTCCACCCTCTCCATCCGCATCCCCAGCGTCCGCATCCCCGTCGCCGCCCTCTCCGGTGGTCAGCGGCAGGTCGTGGCCATCGCCCGCGCCCTGGTCGGCAACCCCAAGATCGTGATCCTGGACGAGCCCACCGCCGCGCTCGGCGTCGAGCAGACCGCGCAGGTCCTCGACCTGGTCGAGCGGCTGCGCGAGCAGGGCCTCGGCGTCATCCTCATCAGCCACAACATGGCCGACGTGAAGGCCGTCGCCGACACCGTCGCCGTGCTCCGCCTGGGCCGCAACAACGGCACCTTCCCGGTGGCCACCACCACGCACGAAGAGATCATCGCCGCGATCACCGGTGCCACGGACAACGCCGTGACCCGCCGTCAGGCCCGTAACGCGGAGGTAGCGAAGTGAGCACCACCCCCCGTACCTCCGAGGACACCGTGCCCGAGCCCCGTACGGAGGCCCCGGACGCCGCCGCGGTACCCGCCGTGGACCCCCGTCTCCTCGTCCGCGAGCAGGGCCTCAAGGGCTACGTCGACGAGTTCAAGCGCAAGATCCGTTCCGGCGAGATCGGCTCGCTGCCCGTCGTCGTCGGCCTGATCGTCATCGGCATCGTCTTCCAGGCCCTCACCGGCAACTTCATCACCTCGTACAACCTCGACCAGATCACGCTGTACGCGGTCGGCCCCGGCATCATGGCCGTCGGCATCGTCTTCGTGCTGCTGCTCGGCGAGATCGACCTCGCCGTCGGCTCCGTGGCGGGTCTGGCCGGCTCGGTCTGGGGCGTCCTCGGCACCGACATGCCCGACGGCCTCGCCATCCTCCTCGGCATCCTGTCCGGCACCCTCCTCGGCGCCTTCCACGGCCTGGTCTTCGCCAAGATCGGCGTGCCCGCCTTCGTCGTCACCCTCGCCGGCTTCCTCGGCTGGGCCGGTCTGCAGACCTGGGTGATGGGGGACAAGTCCACCATCCCCACCCCGATCGGCAGCTTCGTCGAGGACCTCACCAAGCACTACTTCTCCGACGTCGCCGCCGCCTACGGCCTCGCCGTGGCCGTCATCGCCGGTTTCTACCTCGCCCAGCTGCGCGACTCCCGCCGCCGCAAGGCCGCCGAGCTGCCGCACCGCCCGCAGAGCGAGATCATCCTGCGCACCGCCGTCCTCGCGGTCCTGGTCCTCGTCGCCGCGTACGGCTTCAACCAGGAGAAGGGCCTGCCGCTCTCCCTGGTGATCTTCCTGGTGATCCTGCTCGCCACCGACTTCGTCCTGCGCCGCACCACGTACGGCCGCCAGGTCTTCGCGGTCGGCGGCGGCATCGAGGCCGCCCGCCGCGCCGGCATCAGCGTGGACTGGATCCGGATCTCGGTCTTCATGATCTCCGGCACGCTGGGCGCCGTCGGCGGTCTCTTCCTCGCCTCCGCGACCGGCGGCGCCGACCGCTCCCTCGGCGGCGGCAACCAGCTGATGATGTGCATCGCCGCCGCCGTCATCGGCGGCACGTCCCTGTTCGGCGGACGCGGCAAGGTCTGGTCGGCGCTCCTGGGCATCCTGGTCATCCAGTCGATCGTCCAGGGCCTCAACCAGATGAACCTGTCCTCGAACGCGATCCAGTACATGATCACCGGAGCGGTCCTGCTCATCGCGGTGATCATCGACTCGGTCTCCCGCCGCACGCAGAAGACCGCGGGACGCGCGTAACCCCTGTCACACCAGCCCGGCACCGGGAAACCGGTGCCGGGCTCCGGCGCGTCCGGAGCAGTGCCGGGACGTGTGCGAATGTCGTGTACGCGCGCGTGCGGAGCCGTACAGATCATCGGCTCGTCGGCCGTGCGGGTGATGCCTCACCCCCCGGCCCGATGCCCACGATCCAAGACGGAACATTAGACTCGACAAATCGGCAAGCTCGACCAGCTCAAAGCAAGGAGGAACGGGTGGCTCTGCTGACCCGTATCAGGGGACCGCGAGATCTGGACCGGCTCTCCCCGGAGCAGCTGGACCAGCTGGCCGACGAGATCAGGACGTTCCTCGTGGACGCCGTCTCCAAGACCGGCGGGCACCTCGGCCCCAACCTCGGTGTGGTCGAGCTGACCATCGCCCTGCACCGGGTGTTCGACTCCCCGAAGGACAAGGTCCTCTGGGACACCGGCCACCAGAGCTACGTCCACAAGCTCCTCACCGGACGCCAGGACTTCTCGAAGCTCAAGATGAAGGGCGGCCTCTCCGGCTACCCCTCGCAGGCCGAGTCCGAGCACGACGTCATCGAGAACTCGCACGCCTCCACGGTCCTCGGCTGGGCCGACGGCCTGGCCAAGGCGAACGAGGTCCTGAAGAAGGACGACCACGTCGTCGCCGTCATCGGCGACGGCGCCCTCACCGGCGGCATGGCCTGGGAGGCGCTGAACAACATCGCCGCCGCCAAGGACCGCCCGCTCGTCATCGTCGTCAACGACAACGAGCGCTCCTACGCGCCCACCATCGGCGGCCTCGCCAACCACCTGGCCACCCTGCGCACCACCGACGGCTACGAGCGCTTCCTCGCCCGCGGCAAGGACATCCTGGAGCGCACCCCCGTCGTCGGGAAGCCGCTCTACGAGACCCTGCACGGCGCCAAGAAGGGCCTCAAGGACTTCATCGCCCCGCAGGGCATGTTCGAGGACCTCGGCCTCAAGTACGTCGGCCCCATCGACGGCCACGACATCGAGGCCCTGGAGTCCGCCCTCACGCGCGCCAAGCGCTTCGGCGGCCCCGTGATCGTCCACTGCCTCACCGAGAAGGGCCGCGGCTACCAGCCGGCCCTCCAGGACGAGGCCGACCGCTTCCACGCCGTCGGCAAGATCCACCCCGACACCGGCCTGCCCATCGCCTCCTCCGGCGCCGACTGGACCGGCGTCTTCGCCGAGGAGATGGTCGCGCTCGGCAAGGAGCGCGAGGACATCGTCGCCATCACCGCGGCCATGCTCCAGCCCGTCGGTCTCGACAAGTTCGCCAAGGCCTTCCCCGAGCGGGTCTTCGACGTCGGCATCGCCGAGCAGCACGCCGCGGTCTCCGCCGCCGGCCTCGCCACCGGCGGTCTCCACCCGGTCTTCGCGGTCTACGCGACCTTCCTCAACCGCGCCTTCGACCAGGTCCTGATGGACGTGGCCCTGCACAAGTGCGGCGTCACCTTCGTCCTGGACCGGGCCGGCATCACCGGCACCGACGGCGCCTCCCACAACGGCATGTGGGACATGTCGATCCTGCAGGTCGTGCCCGGCCTCAGGCTCGCCGCCCCGCGCGACGCCGACCAGGTCCGCGCCCAGCTGCGCGAGGCCGTCGAGGTCACCGACGCCCCGACCGTGGTCCGCTTCTCCAAGGGCGCGGTCGGCCCGGCCGTCCCCAGCCTGCGCCGCGTCGGCGGCATGGACGTGCTCCGCGAGGCCGGCAGCGACAAGCCGGACGTCCTCCTGGTCTCGGTGGGCGCCCTGGCCCCCATGTGCCTGGAGATCGCCGACCTCCTGGACCGGCAGGGCATCTCCACCACCGTCGTCGACCCCCGCTGGGTCAAGCCCGTCGACGAGGCCCTCGCCCCGCTCGCCGAGCAGCACCGGGTGGTCGTCACCGTCGAGGACAACAGCCGCGTCGGCGGTGTCGGCTCGGCCGTCGCCCAGGCGCTGCGCGACGCCGGCGTCGACGTGCCGCTGCGTGACTTCGGCATCCCGCCGCGCTTCCTCGACCACGCCTCCCGCGGCGAGGTCCTGGCCGAGATCGGGCTGACCGCCCCGGACATCGCCCGCCAGGTCACCGGTCTGGTCTCGCGGCTCGACGGAAGGTTCGAGAGCAGCGCGCAGGCCGTGGAGCCCGCCCGCGACTGACGGACCCCGTCACCCGGCGTCACCTTTGGGCCGGTCGGCTCACTCTTCGGAGTGCCGACCGGCCCTTTCGCGTGCATTCTGACCACAGGGCGGGCAGCCCCACGGCAGGGAGGTGCGACGTGAGTACGGACCAGCAACCACGCGCCAACACCGGATTGTTCCGGACGAAGTCGGTCGAGCAGTCGATCCGCGACACCGAGGAACCCGAGCACGCGCTCAAGAAATCCCTCTCCGCCTGGGATCTGACCGTGTTCGGCGTCGGCGTCATCATCGGCACCGGCATCTTCGTCCTCACCGGCAAGGTCGCCAAGGAGAACGCAGGCCCGGCCACCGCCCTCGCCTTCGTCGCCGCCGGCATCGTCTGCGCCCTGGCCGCCCTGTGCTACGCCGAGTTCGCCTCGACGGTGCCGGTGGCGGGATCGGCGTACACCTTCGCGTACGCCTCGATCGGCGAGCTGCCCGCCTGGATCATCGGCTGGGACCTGGTCCTGGAGTTCGCCCTCGGTACGGCGGTGGTTGCCGTCGGCTGGTCCGGCTACGTCAGATCCCTGATGGACAACGTCGGATGGCACCTGCCGGCCTCGCTCGAAGGCCCCGACGCCGTGGGCGGCACCTTCGACATCCTGGCCTTCCTGCTCGTCCTGGTGCTGACCGTCGTCCTCGTCCTCGGCATGAAGCTGTCCGCCCGGATCACCGCGGTCGTCGTCGCGATCAAGGTGACCGTCGTGATGATCGTGATCGTCGCGGGCCTGTTCTTCATCGTCGGCGACAACTACAAGCCCTTCATCCCGCCGGCCGTCACCCCGCCCGGCGGAGGCTCCGGCTGGACCGAGCCGATGGTCCAGCTGATCTTCGGCTACGAGCCGACGAACTTCGGCGTCATGGGCATCTTCACCGCCGCCTCCGTCGTCTTCTTCGCCTTCATCGGCTTCGACGTGGTCGCCACCGCCGCCGAGGAGACCAAGCTGCCGCAGCGGGACATGCCCCGGGGCATCCTCGGCTCGCTCCTCATCTGCACCGTGCTGTACGTGGCCGTCGCCCTCGTCGTCACCGGCATGCAGAAGTACACCGAGCTGTCCACCAGCGCCCCGCTCGCCGACGCCTTCAAGGCGGCGGGACACCCGTGGTACGCGGGCGTGATCAGCTTCGGCGCCGCCGTCGGTCTCACCACGGTCTGTCTGATCCTGCTGCTCGGCCAGACCCGCGTCTTCTTCGCGATGAGCCGCGACGGCCTGCTGCCGCGCTTCTTCTCCATCACGCACCCGCGGTTCAAGACCCCGTACCGGCCGACCATCCTGCTCGGTGCGATCATCGCCGTCGTCGCCGGCTTCACCAGCATCAACGAGCTCGCGACCCTGGTGAACATCGGCACCCTGTTCGCCTTCGTCATGGTCGCCATCGGCGTCATCATCCTCCGCCGCACCCGCCCCGACCTGCACCGGGCCTTCCGCACCCCCTGGGTGCCGGTCCTCCCGATCCTCTCCGTGGCCGCCTCCGTCTGGCTCATGCTCAACCTGCCGGGCGAGACCTGGTTCCGGTTCGCCGTCTGGATGGTGATCGGCTTCATCGTGTACGCCCTGTACGGGCGCAGTCACAGCCGGCTCGGCCGGGAGGACCGCGAGGCCCGCTCCTGAACGGGCGATCCCGCAGGCGCGGCGGAGAGCATCCGGGAGGACGACTACAGTCGGTTCGTACCCGAACTGCTCCCGACGACCGGAGTGCTGGATCCCCTCATGGCGAATCGATCCCAGGCCCCCACCGACCGTTCTCACGGCACCGCCGCCCCCGTGCTCCAGGGCGGCTGGCTGACCAGGGGGGAGGAGGGCAGGTTCAGCGCCTACCTGCCCCAAGACGGCGAGGTGGTGCGCTGGACCGAGGAGCCCGGCGGCGGCTGGACCGGCCCCGTCTCCCTCGGCGGCGACGGCCTGACCCCGTTCCTCGCCGTCGGCCAGGGCGCCGACCGCTACGTCCACCTCGTCGGCCTGCGGCCGACGGGCGGGGACGAGGGCCACGTCGAGCTGGTGCACGCCGTCCAGTTCCAGACCGGCCGTCCGGCGGCCGCCTGGCGCCCCCTGGGGCACTCCAACGGCAAGGGCCCCTGGACGGGCAACCCCGCCGTCGCCGTGGACGCCCAGGGCCGCGTCTACGTCTTCGTGCGCAACGGCGGCGGCGGCATCAGCGTCCGCGCGCAGAAGGACGCGGGCGGCTGGCACCCCTGGTGGGACCTGATGGGTTCCAGGACCGACCCCTCGCCGGTCGCCGTCACCAACGGCTCCGGACTCGTCGAGCTGTACAGCTCGCACGCCAAGGGCCTCGTCCGCTACGTCCAGCGCGAGGCCGGAGCGAAGCCGCTGCGCGAGGAGCTCCTGCCCGCCTCGGTGACCATGGGCTCCCTGGCGGCCGTCACCGGGCCCTCCGGGCACGTGACGCTCTTCTACCTCGACCAGGAGGGCCAGGTCACCGCTTGGTCGCCGGAGCGCGGGCTGGAGCCCACGCCGCTGGGCAAGGCGGTCGGCACCGGCCGGCTGTCCGTCACCCGCTGCCTCATCGACGGCTTCGACTGCACGGTCCTCGCCCAGCAGTCCGAGGACGGCCGGCTCGCCCTCGCCGCCTACCCCAGCGAGCAGGAGGCGGAGGGCCTCGGCTGGTCGGAGACGGGGGAGCGGCAGGGGAACCTGGACACCGTCCTCACCCGGAGCCTCGACGGCGGTCTGGTCGCGATGGCCGTGGCCGACGGACGCACGCCGATGGCCACCCGTCAGAAGGTGGACGCCCAGGGGCTGCTGCTCGAAGGCTGGCGCTCCATAGGGCGATGACGCCCCACCCGCAACGGGAACGGCCCCGGCACCTGTGCGAGGTGCCGGGGCCGTCCGTCATGACGCCCTGGTGTTACGCCGGGACGCTCGCGACGCCCTGGGCCAGGAAACGCTTGCCGTTGACGCGCTCGGAGACGCCCTCACGGTCCAGGTACGGCGTGATGCCGCCCAGGTGGAAGGGCCAGCCCGCGCCCGTGATCAGGCAGAGGTCGATGTCCTGCGCCTCGGCGACGACACCCTCCTCCAGCATCAGGCCGATCTCCTGCGCCACCGCGTCCAGGACGCGGTCGCGGACCTGCTCCTCGGTCAGGACGACGTCGCCCTGCTTGAGGAGGGCGGCGACCTCCGGGTCGAGCTCCGGCTTGAAGCCGTTCTCCGGCTTGTAGACGTAGAAGCCGCGCTTGCCGGCCTCGACGACCGCCTTCAGGTTGGGGGAGACCTTGAAGCGCTCGGGGAAGGAGCGGTTCAGCGTCTCGGAGACGTGCAGACCGATCGCCGGGCCGACGAGCTCCAGGAGCACCAGCGGGGACATCGGCAGGCCGAGCGGCTCGATCGCCTTCTCGGCGGTCTCGACCGACGTGCCCTCGTCGATGACGTTCTGGATCTCGCCCATGAAGCGGGTCAGGATGCGGTTCACGACGAACGCCGGGGCGTCCTTGGTGAGGACCGCGGTCTTCTTCAGCTTCTTGGCGACACCGAACGCGGTGGCCAGGGAGGCGTCGTCCGTCTTCTCGCCGCGGACGATCTCCAGGAGCGGGAGGATCGCGACCGGGTTGAAGAAGTGGAAGCCGACCACGCGCTCCGGGTGCTGGAGCTTGGAGGCCATCTCCGAGACGGACAGCGAGGAGGTGTTGGTGGCGAGGATCGCGTGCGCCGGGGCGACCGCCTCGACCTCCGCGAACACCTTCTGCTTGACGCCCATCTCCTCGAACACGGCCTCGATGATGAAGTCCGCGTCCGCGAAGCCCTCGGCCTTGTCGAGGACACCGGAGACCAGGCCCTTGAGACGGTTGGCCTTGTCCTGGTTGATGCGGCCCTTGCCGAGCAGCTTCTCGATCTCGCCGTGGACGTAGCCCACGCCCTTGTCGACGCGCTCCTGGTCGATGTCGGTCAGGACGACCGGCACCTCCAGGCGGCGCAGGAAGAGCAGGGCCAGCTGGGAGGCCATCAGACCGGCGCCGACGACACCGACCTTGGTGACCGGGCGGGCCAGCGACTTGTCCGGGGCGCCGGCGGGGCGCTTGCCGCGCTTCTGCACCAGGTTGAAGGCGTAGATGCCGGAGCGCAGCTCGCCGCCCATGATCAGGTCCGCGAGGGCCTGGTCCTCGGCGTCGAAGCCCTTCTGCAGGTCGCCGTCCTTGGCGGCCTCGATGATGTCGAGGGCGCGGTAGGCGGCCGGGGCGGCGCCGTGCACCTTGGAGTCGGCGAGGGCACGGCCCTTGGCGACGGCCTGGTCCCAGGCCTCGCCGCGGTCGACCTCGGCGCGGTCCACGGAGACGTCGCCCTTGAGGACGGACGCGGTCCAGACGAGCGACTGCTCCAGGAAGTCGGCGCCCTCGAAGATCGCGTCGGCGATGCCGAGCTCGAAGACCTGCTTGCCCTTGAGCTGGCGGTTCTGGTTCAGCGAGTTCTCGATGATGACCGAGACGGCCTTCTCGGCACCGATCAGGTTCGGCAGGATGGCGCAGCCGCCCCAGCCGGGCACCAGGCCGAGGAAGACCTCGGGCAGCGAGAAGGCCGGCAGGGCCTTCGAGACGGTGCGGTAGGTGCAGTGCAGACCGACCTCGACGCCGCCGCCCATGGCCGCGCCGTTGTAGTACGCGAAGGTCGGCACGGCGAGCGCGGACAGGCGCTTGAAGACGTCGTGGCCGCCCTTGCCGATGGCGAGCGCCTCGTCGTGCTTCTTGAGCAGCTCGACGCCCTTGAGGTCGGCGCCGACGGCGAAGATGAACGGCTTGCCGGTGATGCCGACGCCGACGATCTCACCGTTCGCGGCCTCGGCCTCGACCTGGTCGATCGCCGCGTTCAGGTTGGCGAGGGACTGCGGGCCGAAGGTGGTCGGCTTGGTGTGGTCGAAGCCGTTGTCCAGCGTGATCAGCGCGAACCGGCCCGCGGCGGCGGGCAGTTCGAAGTGCCGTACGTGGGCCGAGGTGACGACCTCGTCCGGGAAGAGCTCGGCGGCGCCCTTCAGAAGCTCGGCGGTGGTGCTCACTTGCCCTCCCAGTGGGGGTTCTCCCAGATGACCGTCGCGCCCATGCCGAAGCCGACGCACATCGTGTTGAGGCCGTAGCGGACCTGCGGGTTCTCCTCGAACTGGCGGGCCAGCTGCGTCATCAGACGGACGCCGGAGGAGGCGAGCGGGTGGCCGTAGGCGATCGCGCCGCCGTACTGGTTGACGCGGGTGTCGTCGTCGGCGATGCCGTAGTGCTCCAGGAACGCGAGGACCTGGACCGCGAAGGCCTCGTTGATCTCGAAGAGGCCGATGTCCTCGATGGACAGGCCGGCCTGGGCGAGGGCCTTCTCGGTGGCCGGGATCGGGCCGTAGCCCATGACCTCGGGCTCGACGCCGGCGAAGGCGTACGAGACGAGGCGCATCTTGACCGGGAGGTTGTTCTCGCGGGCGAAGTCCTCGGAGGCGATGATCGAGGCGGTGGCGCCGTCGTTCAGGCCGGCCGCGTTGCCCGCGGTGACGTTGCCGTGGACGCGGAACGGCGTCTTCAGGTTCGCCAGCGACTCCAGGGTGGTGCCCGGGCGCATCGGCTCGTCGGCGGTGACCAGGCCCCAGCCGGTCTCGCCGGTGGAGGCGTCGGTGCGGCGGACCGAGATCGGCACCAGGTCCTGCTGGATCTTGCCGTCGGCGTACGCCTTGGCGGCCTTCTCCTGCGAGCGCACGGCGTACTCGTCGGCGCGCTGCTTGGTGATGCTCGGGTAGCGGTCGTGCAGGTTCTCGGCGGTCATGCCCATGAAGAGGGCGGACTCGTCGACCAGCTTCTCGCTGACGAAGCGCGGGTTCGGGTCGACGCCCTCGCCCATGGGGTGGCGGCCCATGTGCTCGACGCCACCGGCGATGACGGCGTCGTACGCGCCGAAGGCGATCGAACCGGCCGTCGTCGTCACGGCGGTCAGCGCGCCGGCGCACATGCGGTCGATGGAGTAGCCCGGCACCGACTGCGGCAGCCCGGCGAGGATGCCCGCCGTACGGCCGAGGGTCAGGCCCTGGTCGCCGATCTGCGTGGTCGCGGCGATGGCGACCTCGTCGATCTTCGCCGGGTCGAGGGCCGGGTTGCGGCGCAGCAGCTCCCGGATGGCCTTCACGACGAGGTCGTCGGCGCGGGTCTCGTGGTAGATGCCCTTCGGGCCCGCCTTGCCGAACGGGGTGCGGACGCCGTCGACGAAGACGACGTCCCTGACGGTACGAGGCACGATGGCTCTCCTCCAGGGTGCGGGATGGCACTGCTGCGGGCACGCGCCTAAGCGCGCGCTTGCACCCCCATGCTACTTGTGAGTAACCAAGCTGCCCAGTCCTCGGCGCCGGAGCGGTGAAGGTCACACCGGACGCACGGGTGCCCCGGCGCGACCGCGCGCCGGGGCACCCGCGCCCGAGGGTCAGGACGAGCAGCTCACGGAGGCGTCCGCCCAGTCGCCGTGGTCGAGCCCCTTCCCGTCCCCGCCGTCGCCGATGACCAGGTCGAGCACCTGGGCGCCGGACACGTCGGCGTCGACCGCGACCGCCGCCTGCCCGCCCCGCAGCACCGGCGTGGCGGCGACCTGCCGGCCGTCCGCGAGCACGGTGAAGGTCACCGAGCCGCCGCCGTTCGTCTCGTCGTCCACGCCGACGGACGCGGTGAAGCGGGTGCACTTCCCGCCCAGGTGCACGGTGACGTCACTGTCGGAGTGCGCCCCGAGCCCCTTGGGGTACGAGGTGCCCGCGATGGACAAGGGAGCGCCGTCCCCGGCCCGGTCCTCGCCGTTGGAGGTGTTCCGCTCCACCGGACCCCAGCCGTTGGTGGCCGTGAAGTCCAGGGACGCCAGGTCGTGGCTGCCGGCGCCGGGCGCCGGGGGCGGCGTGGCGACGCGGGTCGCGGCCGCGGCCGTCCCCTCCTGGTAGGCCGCGGCCGCCGACAGCACCGACGACCAGGGTCCGCTGCCCGCCGGCGCGGTGACCTGCCAGGTACGGGTCACGGTCCGGCCCGCCGGCACGTCCCCGAGCCGCTGCTCCACCGCGGGCCCGGACGTCCAGCCCGCCGGGAGCCGCAGGGTGAGCGAGGCGTCGTGCGCCGTGTCCCGGCGGGGCGTGAAGGCCGCCGTCACCTCGGCGGTGCCGCCCTTCGGGAGCGTGTCCGGAGCCTCGATCCGCACGTCGGCCGTCGCCTGCGGGTCGCGGTACACCCCGGCCGACCAGCCCGGCGAGGCGATGTCGCCGTAGGTCAGGGGCGTGGTGTGGTTCCCGTACGCCTCCAGGGTCACCGCGCCGAGCCCGTCGCCGCCCGTGTCCTCGCCGATGACGGCGATCGCCACCGTGTTGCGGCCGTGGGTGCGCAGCATGCCCGGCTGGACGGGGAAGGAGGTCTGGGGGCCCACGTTGTTGACGTACTGGCCGACCATCCAGCCGTTGACGTACACCAGCGCCCGGTACTTCTTCGTCTTGTCGTCGGCGAACCGGAGCCCCAGCGGTACGTCCTGGCCCTTCGGCAGGTCGAGGTCGAAGGCCGTGCGGTACCAGGCCACGCCCGGCGCGCTCGCGCCGCCGTGCGGCAGGGAGACGGAGGACCAGTCCCCGTCCGGGTAGCCCGGCAGGTACATGCCGAGCCGCTCGCCGTACAGGCCGCCGGTGTTCAGGTGCCCGCGCACGGGGTCGACCGGGTTCTCGCCGCCGAGCGCGCCCTGCACCCGCCAGCCGATCTGCTTCGTCGAGCCCACCAGGCCGGCCCCGGTCAGCCCGCGCGGCTGCTTGTGGTGGTCGTCGCCGGACCAGTCCTGCTCATGGCCGGTGTTCGCGGAGAGGACGGCCAGCACGTTGTCCTTGCCGGGCTTCAGCGCCCCGGCGGGGATGTCGAAACGGCGCGTGGCGTCCGTGGCGCTGCCCAGGTAGACCCCGTTCAGCCAGGCGAGGTACGCGCCGCCGCGTCCGGTGACCGCGTCGACCCGCACCGCCGTCTCCGTACCCGCGGCTGTGAAGTGCCCCCGGTACCAGATCGAGCCGGAGTGGAAGCCGTAGTGGTCGGCCGACAGCTCCTGCTCGTCGGCGGCCCGCCAGGCCGCGTCGTCGAAGCCGGGCTGTGCCTCGGGCGCCTCGGCCCGGTACTTCCAGTCGCCGAGCACCGGCACCGAGAAGGGCGGCGGCCCGGCGAGCGGGGCCCCGGTGGTGTCGAGGGCGCCCGGCGCGGGCTTGCCGTTCCAGGTGACGGAGGTGGCGGGCGCGCCGGTGATCACGTTCAGGCGGGCCGCCGCGGCGGTGTCGCCGGTGAGCGCGAGCACGCCGCCCGTGACGGAGGCGGTACGGAGCAGCTCGGGGCCGCTCGCGAGGACCGGGCCCTCGGGGGTGTCCAGGCGCCAGTAGGTGTCGGCGGTGGCGTCGTCCGCGAGCAGCAGCAGGAGCGGGGTGCCGCCGTGCGGTGTGACGAGGACCTTGGTGAGGCCGCTGTGCGTGTAGTTCAGCCGCAGGTCGCCGGTGGTCGCGTTCCAGGTCTGCTTGACCCGGCCGCTGAGCACCTGGACCTTGGGCCGGCCCGAGTAGCGCAGGACGGTCTCGCCGGCCTCGCCGTGCCGCCCGTACAGCAGCGCCGTGTCGCGCCGGCCGAAGGTGCCGTGCGTCATGATCTCGGAGGTCGAGTAGCGCAGCCGCTGGTGGTCCATCGCGTAGTCCGACACGAGCAGCTTGGAGTCGCGGCCGTCGATCGTCAGCGCGGTGCCCGGCTCCTGGGGCACGGACGGGTAGGCGCCGAGCGCGAGGTGCGTGCTGTCCCGCGTCTTGTCGTTGACGTCCTTGTGGCGCACGACCGTGATCCGGGTGCCGTCGTCCGGGTTGCGCCGGTCGCGGCGCAGCAGCGCGCCGTCGTCGGGCGCGGTCACGGTGACCGCGTCGGTCTTCGTCAGCGGCGTCACGGACTGGAGCATGTACCCGAGCCGCTTCATGACCAGGTACTTCTCGGTCAGCTGGCGGTCCTCGCGGATCGGGGCGCCGTAGTCGTACGAGCTGTAGACGGACTCCGGTGAGGCCAGCCAGCCCCAGGAGGTGCCGCCGTAGGCCATGTAGAAGTTCTGCATGGTCGCGCCGGAGGCGATGTTGTTCTCGTACGCGGCCTTGGCGAAGTCGCCGCCGGTGAGCTGCCGGCACTTGTCGTAGCCGCGCCCGCCCCACGGGTCGAAGGCCCCGGCCTGGAACTCCGCGAGGAAGAGGGGCTCGCCCGGCTTCTTCTGTCCCGAGAAGTCGGGCAGGTCGTACCAGACGTCGGGGTTGGAGCAGTTGAAGCCCTGCGGGTACGAGTCGTACCCCTCGATGTCCAGTTCCCCGGTGAAGGTGCCGAAGTGGTTGCCCGTCAGGGGCACGGTGATGCCGTGGGCGCGGGCCTTTTCGACGAGGTGCGTGATGTAGGCGTGCGCGTCGGCCGAGTCCTGGTAGTACTCGTTCTCGACCTGGTACGCGATCACGGACCCGGTGCCGTTGCTGAGCTGGTGCCGGGCGATGATCGGGTCGATCTGGTCCAGCCACTCGTCGACGGCGGCGAGGTAGTCGGGCGCGGTCGTGCGGGCCTTGCCCTGCTGGGTCGTCAGCCAGCCGGGGAAGCCGCCGCCGTCGGTCTCCGCGTTGATGTACGGGCCGGGGCGCGCGATCACGTAGATGCCGACCTCTTCGGCGATGTCGAGCAGCCTGTCGACGTCGCGGAGGCCCTGGAAGTCGTACACGCCCGGCTTGGGGGAGTGGAAGCCCCAGTGGAAGTAGACCGAGGTGGCGTTGTAGCCGCCGGCCTTCATCTTCTGGAGCACGTCCCGCCAGGCGTCCGGGCTGGGCAGCCGCCAGTAGTGGAACTCGCCGGACCAGATCGACAGCGGCTTGCCGTCGATGGTGAAGGCGTGGTCGTCGTGGCCGACGGTGTGGGCGGTGGCGGCGGTGGACTCCGCCGGGGCCGCGGCCTGGGCCGGGGCTGAGGGGATGAGGCCGGCGGCGCTCAGCGCGAGCGCGGCGAGTGCGACGGTGAGTCGTCGGCCCTTCCCGCTCTGCGACGTCAATGGCATGCGCATGTCACCTTCCACTGTGGCGCAATGAGAGATCTTGTGCGTTGCACACCCTAGCGATGTTCAGAGTTGTTGAATATAGGGGAGACTTGCGCGAATTCTTGCAGTCGGGGAAGCGGCTTCCCCGAGAGCCGGTCCGGCCCCGGCCCGAAACGGGTCCGGCCCCCAGCCCGGGAGGGCTGGGGGCCGGTGGGGAGGCCGGGGCGTTCGTCAGGCGGTGGCCGACAGCGCCTTCACGAGCAGCGGCGTCACCAGTTCCACCTGCCACGGGCGCGCCCCGCGGCCGGACGGTGCGGCGGACACCGTCGCCGGGGTCGCCGGGGCCGGCGGCTCCCAGCAGACCCGGCGCACGGTGTCCGACGTGATCAGGTTCTCCTGGGGAGGTGCAGCTCCTCCGCGCGCGCCCCCTCCGCGCGCCCCTCCGTTGGGACGGACCCGCAACCCGATGGGCCCAGGGCGGCGGCCCTGCCGTGGCGCCCGGTACCCGCCCGGAACACGCTGGCCGGGCCGGGGCCGCGCGGCCCCGGACCCCCACACTGAACGGATTCCCATGGCGAAGGTCATCACCACCGATCACTGGGTCTGGCACACGTCCACCGTCCCCGCGAACAAGGACGAGGAGGTCGAGCTCTTCGTACGGGAGCGCAACGGCACGCCTCCCGGACAGAAGCGCAAGCCGGTCCTCATGCTCCACGGCCGGAGCGTCCCGGTGCTCCCGGGCTTCGACCTCCGGTACAAGGACTACAGCTGGGCCGGGGCGCTGGCGCAGGCCGGCTACGACGTCTTCATGATGGACCTCCAGGGCTCCGGCCTCTCGGCGCGACCCGAGATGGACGACCCCCGCAACGTCAACCCCGCCCAGCAGAACCTGCTGACGCCGAGGCCGCCGGGATTCGTCCCGGGCCCGCCGCACTACCCGTACCAGCTGAACGACTCGTACAGCGACTGGGGCGAGCTGCACACCGTCGTGGAGTTCATCCGCGAGCTGTGCGAGGCGGACAAGGTCGCCTTCATCGGTTGGTCCGCCGCCGCGTTCTGGATGGGGCCGTACGCGGTCAAGAACCCCGGCAAGGTCGAGAGCCTTTTCCTGCTGGCGCCGATCTTCCCGCCCAAGGGCAGCTCGACTCCGCCGGCCACGCTGCCGGTGTCGGGCTTCCCGACCAACCTCAGCACGAAGGCCGGACTGTCTTCCCCGGGCGGCTGGGGCGGCGAACTGCACTGCGAGGGTCAGCGCGAGGACGGCATCGTCGACGTGGTCTGGGACGCGCTGCTGAAGAGCGACCCGGTCGGCAGCGTCTGGGGAGGCATCGACGGGCTCAGCCGCTTCAGGAGCTTCACCCGGTGGGGGTGGAACGAGACCACCGCGAAGCAGGACGGGGTGCTCGGCGGAAGCGTGCCCGTACTGATCGTCTACGGGGAGTACGACAAGCAGGCGAACACGACCAACACCAACCCGGAACTCGCCTTCTCCGTCCCCGAGCTCTACAAGGCGGTCACGGGCTCCCACAAGCTGATGGTCAAGCTGGCCTGCGCGGGGCATTCCGTGCCGTGGGAGATGCAGCACGGGAACGTGCACGAGCTCTCGAAGCACTGGCTGAAGCACCTCAAGGTCGACGGCAAGACCAACGGGGTCTTCGACATGGACACCGCCGGCAACCTCAGCCCGGCGCCCTAGCGAAGAGCCCCCGGCGCCCCGAGGGGCGCCGGGGGCTCTTCCCGTCCGGTCAGGCGGTCGCCGTCAGCGCCTTCACGAGGAGCGGGGTCACCAGGTCGACCTGCCACGGGCGGGCGCCGTAGCCGTTCAGCGCGGCCGCGACCGCGTCCGGGGTGCCCGGGGCCGGCGGCTCCCAGCAGACCCGGCGCACCGTGTCGGGGGTGATCAGGTTCTCCTGGGGGAGGTTCAGCTCCTCCGCGAGGGCCGAGACCGCCGTGCGGGCCGCGGCGAGGCGGGCCGCGGCGGCCGGGTCCTTGTCCGCCCAGGCGCGCGGCGGGGGCGGGCCGGCGACCGGCTGGCCCGGCTGGGGCAGCTCGCTCTCCGGGAGGGCCCGGGCCCGGTCCACGGCGGCCTGCCACTGCTCCAGCTGGCGGCGGTTCATCCGGTTGCCGAAACCGGGCAGCGCGAGGAGCGCGCCCGCGTTCACCGGGACCGCGAGCGCCGCCTCCACGATCGCCGCGTCGCTCAGCACCTTGCCGGGGGAGACGTCACGCCGCTGGGCGACCTTGTCGCGGGCCGTCCACAGCTCCCGTACGACCGCCATCTGGCGACGGCGGCGCACCTTGTGCATGCCGGAGGTCCGGCGCCACGGGTCCTTGCGCGGCGGGGCGGGCGGGGCCGAGGCGATGGCGTCGAACTCCTGGTGGGCCCACTCCAGCTTCCCCTGCCGGTCGAGCTCCTTCTCCAGGGCGTCCCGCAGGTCGACGAGCAGCTCGACGTCCAGGGCCGCGTACCGCAGCCACGGCTCGGGCAGCGGGCGGGTGGACCAGTCGACGGCGGAGTGGCCCTTCTCCAGGGCGTAGCCGAGGACGGACTCGACCATCGCGCCGAGGCCGACCCGCGGGAAGCCCGCGAGGCGTCCGGCGAGCTCGGTGTCGAAGAGCGAGGTGGGGCGCATGCCTATGTCGCGCAGGCACGGGAGGTCCTGCGTCGCGGCGTGCAGGATCCACTCGGTCCCGGCGAGCGCCTGGCCGAGCCCCGAGAGGTCGGGGCAGCCGACGGGGTCGATGAGCGCGGTGCCCGCGCCCTCGCGGCGGAGCTGGACGAGATAGGCCCGCTGGCCGTAGCGGTAGCCGGAGGCACGCTCGGCGTCCACGGCCACGGGACCGCTTCCGGCGGCGAACGCGGCGATCACCTCGGCGAGGGCGTCCTCGGTCTCGACGACGGGCGGAATCCCCTCGCGGGGCTCCAGCAACGGGATCGGAAGCCCATTCGCAGGGACATCGTCGTCCGGGGGGCCGCCCCCGGTGGTGCGCAGTGCTGTGTCTGCTGCGGTCTCTTGGGCGTCGGTCACGCGTCAAGGGTATCGGTGAACGGCACGCGCCTGTCGACGGAACGTTCCGTCGACAGGCGCGAGCCGGTGTCCACCGGCGGTCAGTGGATGATCCCCGTCCGCAGGGCCACCGCGACCATGCCGGCGCGGTCGCCGGTGCCCAGCTTGCGGGCGATGCGGGCGAGGTGGCTCTTGACGGTCAGGGCGGACAGGCCCATGGAGACGCCGATCGCCTTGTTCGACTGGCCCTCCGCGACGAGCCGCAGCACCTCGACCTCACGGCCGGAGAGCTCGCGGTAGCCGCCCGGGTGGCTCGGGGCACCCGGGGGGCGGCGGTGGCCGAGGCGGGCCGCCGCGGAGCCGATGGGGGCGGCGCCGGGGCGGGTCGGGTGACCGATGTTGGTCCGGGTGCCGGTGACGACGTAGCCCTTCACGCCGCCCGCCAGGGCGTTGCGTACGGCGCCGATGTCATCGGCGGCCGAGAGGGCGAGGCCGTTGGGCCAGCCCGCGGCGCGGGTCTCGGACAGCAGGGTCAGGCCGCTGCCGTCGGGCAGATGGACGTCGGCAACGCAGATGTCGCGCGGGTTGCCGACGCGGGGACGGGCCTCCGCGATGGACGACGCCTCGATCACGTCGCGCACTCCGAGGGCCCACAGGTGGCGGGTGACGGTGGAGCGGACGCGTGGGTCGGCCACGACGACCATGGCCGTCGGCTTGTTCGGGCGGTAGGCGACCAGGCTTGCGGGCTGCTCGAGGAGAACGGACACCAGGCCTCCTGGGGGGAAGGGTGCGGGACGGAGCCGGCTCGGGGAAGAAGCCGGGGGCGAACCCGTGCTGTGAAGGGGTCATTGACTCCTTCGGCAGCTGGGCCGCCCGCCTTTAGGGAAAGATCACGATTTGGTGAGTAACAATTAGGGCAATTCGGACGCGTGATCGATCATCCTACGAGCGGACCCCGCCCCGTCACCCCCACGAGGGACCCCTCGGGGGAGGTGGCTCAGGCCCCCTGCGGGCCCCGGCGCTGGGGCAACGAGACGACCCCCGCGCCCGTCACCGTCCCCGCCCCCGGATCCGCCGGCGCCGGTGGCAGTCCCGCGATCTGGCAGAGCAGATCGCACCAGGCCGCCAGGTGCGCCCCCGTGTCCGGAACCCCGCCCAGGCCCTCGCGCGGCGTCCAGGACGCCCGCATCTCGATCTGGGTCGCCGGTCTGCGGTCCGCGAGGCCGCCGAAGTAGTGCGAGCCCGCCATCGTCACGGTCCCGCTCGCCTCCCCGTACGAGAGCCCCCGCGCCTCCATGGCCCCGGTCAGCCAGGACCAGCACACCTCGGGCAGCAGCGGGTCCGCCGCCATCTCCGGCTCCAGCTCCGCCCGGATCAGGGTCACCAGCCGGAAGGTGCCCTTCCAGGCCTCGTGCCCGTCCGGATCGTGCAGCAGCACGAGCCGCCCGTCCGCCAGGTCCTCCTCGCCCTCCACCACGGCCGCCTCCACCGCGTACGCGTACGGGGCGAGCCGCTGCGGCGGCCTGGTCGGGTCGATCTCGATCTCGGACCGCAGCCTCGCCGACCGCAAGGCCTCCACCGCCCGCCGGAACGCGGGCGGAACCGGGTTGGTGTCCGTACTGTCCGCCGTTTCGCCCGTCCCTCGATCGCCGTCGGAATGATCGGAAAAATGTCCCTGAGCCGCAGCCATGCGGGGAAGAGTAGGCGGAACGGGGCCTCCGCGCAGGGAGGACACCCGGCCCGGACGAGCGGCTTCCCGTCACATGCGAAGATTCTGGGCGTGAGTGCCATTGACCGCCCGCAGGGCCAGCAGACGAAGCAGCAGTCGCGGACGTACGACTCCGCGTTCCTCAAGGCGTGCCGGCGCGAGCCGGTGCCGCACACCCCCGTCTGGTTCATGCGGCAGGCAGGGCGCTCCCTCCCCGAGTACCTGAAGGTCCGCGAGGGCATTCCCATGCTGGAGTCGTGCATGCGGCCCGAGCTGGTCACCGAGATCACGCTCCAGCCGGTCCGGCGCCACAAGGTCGACGCCGCCATCTACTTCAGCGACATCGTCGTCCCGCTCAAGGCCATCGGCCTCGACCTCGACATCAAGCCCGGCGTCGGCCCGGTCGTCGCCGACCCGATCCGCACCCGCGCCGACCTGGACCGGCTGCGCGACCTGACCCCCGAGGACGTCCACTACGTCACCGAGGCCATCGGGATGCTCACCGAGGAGCTGGGAGACACCCCGCTCATCGGCTTCGCCGGCGCGCCTTTCACCCTCGCGAGCTACCTCGTCGAGGGCGGCCCCTCGCGCAGCCACGAGCGCACCAAGGCCATGATGTACGGCGACCCGCAGCTCTGGGCCGACCTCCTCGACCGCCTCGCCGAGATCACCTCGGCCTTCCTCAAGGTCCAGATCGAGGCCGGCGCCTCCGCCGTGCAGCTCTTCGACTCCTGGGTCGGCGCCCTCGCCCCGGCCGACTACCGCCGCTCGGTGATGCCGGCCTCCGTCAAGGTCTTCGACGCGGTCGCCGGTCACGGCGTCCCGCGCATCCACTTCGGCGTCGGCACGGGCGAGCTGCTCGGCCTCATGGGCGAGGCCGGCGCGGACGTCGTGGGCGTCGACTGGCGCGTCCCGCTCGACGAGGCCGCCCGCCGCGTCGGCCCCGGCAAGGCCCTCCAGGGCAACCTGGACCCGGCCGTGCTCTTCGCCTCGACCGAGGTCGTGGAGGCCAAGGCCGACGAGGTCCTCGCCGCCGCGAAGGACCTGGAGGGGCACGTCTTCAACCTCGGCCACGGCGTCATGCCGTCGATGGACCCGGACGCCCTGTCCCGGCTCGTCGAGTACGTGCACACGCGGACGGCCGTCTGACGGCCGCCCGCGCGCGGAAGGTGCTCAGAACGCGCAGCCGGCGGCCGGGTTGCCGGAGGCCACCCGGCAGTAGTCGGCGCCGGCGCCGCCGTTGACGGCGCCCGCGTTCGGGCCGACGACGATGTAGTCGCCGCCGTCCCCGCCGAGCACCCGGCCCATCGGCCCGACCGAGCCGTCGACCCGGAGGTGGTCGCCGCCGGTGCCGCCCCTGACGGTGGCACCGCCGCCGACGTCGCCGCCGATGCGGATGTGGTCGGCGCCGCCCAGGCCGTCGACCACGTCACCGGCGGCGAGGGAGCCGCAGGTGAGGGAGTCGGCGCCGGGCGTGCCGACGACGTTCGTGCCGCTGACGGGGATGCCGTTGACCCGGCACGGGGCCACCGCGTGGGCGGGCGTCGCCGTCAGGGCGACCGGGGCTATGACGAGCGTGGCGGCGCAGAGCGTGCGCAGCGTGTGTCTGATCATGCGATCGGTGGCACGTCGTGACCGTTCGATCGCGAACCGTGACCACCGGTCGCTCTGCCGCTCGGGTCATTCCGCCGCCCGAACGGCCGCCACCGCCTTGCGCGCCGCGATCAGCACCGGGTCCCACACCGGCGAGAACGGCGGCGCGTACCCCAGGTCCAGGGCCGTCATCCGCTCCACCGTCATCCCCGCCGTGAGCGCCACCGCCGCGATGTCCACCCGCTTCGCCGCGCCCTCCCGGCCCACGATCTGCACCCCGAGCAGCCGGCCCGTGCGCTTCTCGGCCAGCATCTTCACCGTCATCGGCGCGGCCCCCGGGTAGTAGCCCGCCCGGCTCGTCGACTCGACCGTCACCGTCACGAACCGCAGCCCCACCTCCCGGGCGTCCCGCTCCCGCAGGCCCGTCCGCGCGATCTCCAGGTCGCACACCTTCGACACCGCCGTGCCCACCACGCCCGGGAAGGTCGCGTAGTCGCCGCCCACGTTCGAGCCGATGACCTGCCCGTGCTTGTTCGCGTGCGTGCCGAGGGGAACGTGCCGCTCCCGGCCCGAGACCAGGTCCAGGACCTCCACGCAGTCCCCGCCGGCCCAGATGTTCTCGTGGCCCCGCACCCGCATCGCCAGATCGGTGAGCAGCCCCCCGTACGCCCCGAGCGGCAGCCCCGCCGCCCGCGCGAGCGAGGTCTCCGGCACCACGCCCGTGCCGAGGACCACCACGTCCGCCGGGTACTCCTCCGCCTCGGTCGCGACCGCCCGCACCCGGCCTCCCCCAAGCTCTCGGCTGCGCTCGAGCAGGGAGGTGCCCCCTTCACCCGTGAGGATCTTCGTCACCGGAGCCGAGACGACCGTCCTGATCCCCAGACCGTCCATCGCCCGGTGCACCAGCCGCCCCATGTCCGGGTCGAGGGTCGCCATCGGCTGCTCGCCCCGGGTCAGGACCGTCACCTCGTAGCCCCGGTTCAGCAGGGCCTCGGCCATCTCCACCCCGATGTACCCGGCGCCGACGACGACCGCCCGCCGCCCCGGCGTACCGGTCAGCGAGTCGAGCAGCGCCTGACCGTCGTCGAGGGTCTGCACCCCGTGCACCCCGGCCGCGTCGATCCCCGGCAGCGGCGGGCGCAGCGGCCGCGCCCCGGTCGCGATCACCAGCTTGTCGAAGCCGGTCCACGCCTCCGTACCCGACTCCAGGTCCCGCGACCGGACCCGCTGCCCGGGAACGTCGATCTCCGTCACCTCGGTCCGCGTCCGCAGGTCGATGTCACGGGCCCGGTGCGCCTCGGGGGAGCGCGCGATCAGCTCCCCGCGCGCGGCCACGTCCCCGCCGACCCAGTACGGAATGCCGCAGGCCGAGTACGAGGAGAAGTGCCCGCGCTCGAAGGCGACGATCTCCAGCTCCCCGGGGGACCTGAGCCGGCGCGCCTGCGACGCGGCGGACATGCCCGCCGCGTCGCCGCCGATGATCACCAGTCGTTCGCTCGTAAGACTCATGGCACGAAACTACTTCTCGGGAGTCTCCCGGGGACGCGGGGTCGTCGGAGGCTCGGGCTTCTCCGGAGGGCGCGGGGTCGTCGGGGCCCCGGAAGCCTCCCGGGGTCCGGGTGCCGTCGACGGCGCGGGGGCCACGGGCGCTCCGGCGGCGTTGCGCGGGATGTCGGGCAGCCCGGGGGCGGCGCCCGCCGGCCGGGGGGTGCGGGCCGTGAGGCGCGGGCGGACCAGGCGGCGCCACAGGACGAAGACGATCAGGGCGACCGCGAGCCACGGCGCCAGGGCGGTCAGGACGATCCCGATCCAGGCCGCCGCGCCCGCCAGCGCGTTCCACCCGCCGCTCAGGGCGTCCCCGAAACCGGGACGGCCCTCCGCCGCCTCCTCCGGCTGAGGCTTCTCCGGCTCGGAGAGCCGCAGGGTGATCGTCGCCATCGACGTCCGGTCCTTCAGCGAGGCCTGCTGCGCGAGCAGCGCCTCCAGGTCCGCCTGGCGGCGGCTCAGCTCACCCTCCAGGGTCACCACGTCGGACAGCTTCTCCGCCCGGTCCATCAGCGCCCGCACCCGCGCCACGCTCGCCCGCTGGGTGGCGATCCGGCTCTCCACGTCCACCACCTGGTCGGTGACGTCCTTGGCCTCCGCCTTGCGGTCGAGCAGCTTCCCGGTGCCCGAGAGCGCGGCGAGGACGGAGTCGTAGCGCTCCTGCGGCACCCGCAGCACGATCAGCGAGCCGAGGTGCGTGCCCTCGACCCGCTCCGTCGACTCGTTCTCCACGTGCCCGCCCGCGTCGGCCGCCACCCGGCGGGCCGTGTCCAGCGCCTTCGACGCGTCCTTCACCTCGACGGAGAGCGAGGCGGTACGGATGACGTGCTGCTGGGCCGGCGCCTTCGCCGCGGGCTTCCCGGCCGCGCCCGAGGCTCCGGGAGCGTCGGCGGCTCCGTCGGCGGGCTTGGCCGCCGCCATGCCGCCCTTGGCGTCCGAGGCCGACTCCGTGGCGCCCGCGCCGCAGCCGGTCAGGACCAGTGAGGCGGTCAGCAGGACCGCGGCCGTCGTTCTCGTTCTGACTGCCCGCACGAGGTTCCCCCCAGGGTGGTGGTGAGTGGTGCCCGTTGGACGTACGGGCCCCCGGCACGGGTTGCCCTCCGGCGGTAGCGATGCGGTCACGGTCCGGCCTCGGAACGGGCGCGGGCGGGCGGTTTGAGAGAGTGGTGCCATGAACGCGGACACCACGGGACACCACGCCGGGCAGCACGCCGGGCCTCACGCCGGGCCTCACGTCGTCGTCGCCGGAGGCGGGATCGCCGGACTCGCGGCCGCCCACCGCCTCGCCCTCGCCGGCCACCGGGTGACCCTCCTCGAAGCCGACGCCCGGCTCGGCGGCAAGCTCCTCGCGGGGGAGATCGCGGGCGCGCCCGTCGACCTCGGCGCCGAGTCCCTGCTCGCCCGCCGCCCCGAGGCGGTCGCCCTCGCCCGGGCCGTCGGCCTCGGCGACCGGCTCCAGGCCCCCGCGACGACCACCGCGTCCGTCTGGTCCCGGGGCGAGCTCGTCCCGATGCCCAAGGGGCACGTCATGGGCGTCCCCGGCGACCCCGCCGCCGTCGAGGGCCTCCTCTCCGCCGAGGGCGTCCGCCGGATCGCCGGAGACCTGGAGCTGCCGCCGACCGAGATCGGCGAGGACACCGCCATCGGCGCGTACGTCGCCGCCCGCATGGGCCACGAGGTCGTCGACCGGCTCGTCGAACCCCTCCTCGGCGGGGTGTACGCCGGTGACGCCCACCGCATCTCGATGAAGGCAGCCGTCCCCGCCCTCTTCGAGGCCGCCCGCGTCCACCCCACGCTCACCGCCGCCGTCCACGCCGTCCAGCGGGCCGGCGCGGCCGTCCCCGCCGACGTGGCGGGCGCCGCCACCGGCCTCGGCGGCGCCGTGTTCCTCGGCATCGAGGGCGGCGTCGGCACCCTCCCCGGCGCGGTCGCCGACGCGATCCGCGCCGCCGGCGGCGAGATCCTCACCGGCACGCCCGTGACCGCCCTGATCCGCACCGGCGCCACCGGCTGGCAGGTCGTCACTCCGCACCGGACCCTCGACGCCGACGCCGTCGTCCTCGCCACCCCCGCCGGCATCGCCGCCGGACTCCTCGGCGGCCACGCCCCGGACGCCGCCGCCGAGCTCGACACGATCGACTACGCCTCCATGGCCCTGGTCACCCTGGCCTTCCGCCGCTCCGACGTGCCCGCCCTGGAAGGCTCCGGCTTCCTCGTCCCGCCCGTCGACGGCCACACCATCAAGGCCTCCACCTTCTCCGCCCAGAAGTGGCGGTGGGTCGCCGACGGCGCCCCCGACCTGTTCGTGCTGCGGACCTCCGTCGGCCGCCACGGCGAGGAGGAGCAGGTCCACCGCGAGGACGCCGACCTCGTCGCCGCCTCCCTCAAGGACCTCGCCGCCGCCACCGGCCTCGCCGCCCGCCCGGTCGCGTCCACGGTCACCCGCTGGACCGGCGGCCTGCCCCAGTACCCGGTCGGTCACCTGGCCCGCGTCGCCCGCGTCCGCGCGGCCGTCGCCGCCCTCCCCGGACTGCGGCTCGCGGGTGCCGCGTACGACGGCGTCGGCATCCCGGCCACCATCGCCTCGGCCCACCGCGCGGCCGACGAGATCATCGCCACGTCCGGAACGGGGCACCCCGGTGCGGGGCACTCCTCGTGACGGGCGAGAATAGGCGTATGAGTGCGCCCGAAAAGATCCCGAACGCCGGTAAGAAGGCGAAGGACCTCAACGAGGTCATCCGCTACACCCTGTGGTCTGTCTTCAAGCTGCGCGACGTTCTCCCCGAGGACCGCGGCGGCTACGCCGACGAGGTCCAGGAGCTGTTCGACCAGCTCGCGGCCAAGGACATCACGATCCGCGGCACGTACGACCTCTCCGGTCTGCGCGCCGACGCCGACGTCATGATCTGGTGGCACGCCGAGACGAGCGACGAGCTCCAGGAGGCGTACAACCTCTTCCGCCGCACCAAGCTGGGCCGCGCCCTGGAGCCGGTCTGGTCGAACATGGCGCTGCACCGCCCCGCCGAGTTCAACAAGTCGCACATCCCGGCCTTCCTCGCCGACGAGAACCCGCGCGACTACGTCTCGGTGTACCCCTTCGTGCGCTCCTACGACTGGTACCTGCTGCCGGACGAGGACCGCCGCCGCATGCTCGCCGACCACGGCAAGATGGCCCGCGGCTTCCCGGACGTCCGCGCCAACACGGTCGCCTCCTTCTCGCTCGGCGACTACGAGTGGCTCCTCGCCTTCGAGGCCGACGAGCTGCACCGCATCGTCGACCTCATGCGCCACCTGCGCGCCTCCGAGGCCCGGATGCACGTCCGCGAAGAGGTCCCGTTCTTCACCGGCCGCCGCAAGAGCGTCGCCGACCTGGTGGCGGGCCTGGCCTGACGGCCCTACGAAAACCTGGTGGCGGGGGGGGGGGGGGGGGGGGGGGGGGGGGCGCGCGGGCCCCGGCGCGGGGGGGGGGGGGGGCGCGGGGGCGGGGGGGGGGGCCGCCGCCCCCCCGCGCCCCCCCGGGGGGGGGCGGCGGGGGGGGGGGGGGGGGGCCCCCCCCCCCCCCCCGCGGGGGGGGGGCCCCCCCGCCCCCCCCCCCCCCCCCCCCACCCCTTGACCCGGAAGATCAGACGGCGGGCGGCACCATTGCCCGTCGCTCCAGCGACACCGGGTCCGGCTCCGGGTGCGGCGCGCGTCATGCGCGCCGCACCGGCGTCATTTCCGGGACCTTTCCGTGGGGCCTCAGCCTTTCAGGGCCGCGCGGAGCTCCGGTTCCAGGACGGCGGGACCACGCGTCGCGAGAGCCGTGAGCGGATCGGCGAGCGGATCGGCCGGCGAGAGCCCGGAGAGCAGCCGCTGTCCGGCCGGGGACGCCCAGCGGGTGTACGGATACACCTCGACCCGCCCGATCAGCAGGCACAGCCCCGACGCCAGCAGCGGCAGCGCGAACGCGGCCACGACCGGGGCACGCTCGTCCCCCGGCACCAGCAGCGCCGCGACCGTCCCGAGCACCAGCGTCAGCAGGAACCCCGCCCGTACCGCCCGCACCCCGGCCGCGACCTCCCGGCGGTCCTCATCGGACACGGCCAGCCCCCGGTCCACGAGCCCCTCCGCGAGGAGCCGTACGGACTCGGCGGCGGCGACCACCGGACGCACGGCGGGAATCGGCGACTGTCCCCCGGGCCCGATGGCACCGACCACCGCGCGCTCCAGCTCGTCCCCGGCGGCGTCCGCGTCCACGACCGTCGCCCAGCCCGTGTGCGCGAGCAGCAGCCGCCGCGCCCGGTGCATCGACACCAGGGTCAGATCGGTGACCCGCAGCGGCCCGCCGGCCAGATAGGCCGCCTCGCACACGGTGAGCTCCCGGTCCGCACCGCCGTCCGTCTCATGGGGCCGGGCGGCGGCCATCGAGGCACGGCAGACCCGCGCGCAGCCGACACCGGCCACGACGAACGCCACCAGGAGAAGCGGAAGCCAGACCATGCCCCGGTTCTACGGGACGAAGGCCGGGCCCGCCACCCGATTGGCCCCTCAGCTGCTTGAGCTCGAACACGAACTGGAGCTCGAACTCGAACACGAGCTGGAACTGGAGCCGCCGCAGCTCGACCCGCCGCCGCAGCCGGACCCTCCACTGGAACAGGAGCCTGAAGAGCAGGAGCCCGAGGAACAGGAGCTGCCGCCGCCCGAACAGGAACCGCCGCCTCCTCCACCGCCACAGGACGCATTCGTCGCACACCACTCGGCGGCCACGCCGAGGACGGCCGCGTCCGAGGACGAGGACGGGGACGAGGACGGGAAGCGCGTCGGCGAAGGCCGCCCGCCGCGCCCGTTGCTCCCCCAGACTCCGTCCGGGAGGTGCCCCCTGGGCGGCCCGTAGAACCGGGCGGCGGCGACGAGCTGCTCCCGGAGCACCGGGTCCGGCACGGCCCGCAGCCCGTGCAGGGCCACGAGATGGCCGGCGTCCGTGAGAGGGCCGTGGGCCCGCCCGTACTCGAAGACCGCACGGCGGCCGGCCGGGGTGGTCTGCCGGGCGGAGAGCGACCCGCAGACGATGCCGGTGATCCCGGCGGCGAACAGCGCCGGCACCACCCTGAAGACGAACGGGAGCCGGAAGTCCGGGTCGCCCGCGAGGTCGATCACCGTGAGGACGATCGAGACCGGGAAGAGCACGAAGGCCGCCAGGACGAGGCCGGTGCACCAGCGGGCCGTGGCCCGCCGCGTCGCCGGGTCGACGACCAGCCCGCGCGCCGCGAGCCCGCCCCCGATCTCCTGGACCGCCGGGTGCCGCATCACACGGAGCCGCAGGTGGTGCAGGGCTCCGTGCGGGGCGGCGGCCTGCTCCTGGAGGACGGCGCGCTCCACCGGGTCGTGCGCGGTCGGACGGACGACCGCGACGATGCCGGGCCCGCCGATCGCGAGCCTGCCGTCCGCCTGGAGGGCGGCGAGGGCGGTGTCGGCGACACGGGCCGGGCCGCCGTTGAGGAAGGCGAGCTCGTACCGGTCGTGGACGGGCCCGCCGGAACCGCCGCGCGCCCGGACGACCCGGGCGATCACGAGGACGATCCCGACGGCGGCCGCGAGGTGGACGAGGAGGACCAGAAGGTTCATGGCCGCCTCATCTCCGTACGAGCGCGTGGCGGGCGGCCCGTACGAGACGGGTGGCCCGGCCCGGCGGCCGGCTGCCGGAACGGTCCTGCCACCACTCCGTGAGCCGCCGCCGCGCCGCCGGATCCTCCGGCCGCCCCGCGATCAGCAGCTGCTCGACGAAGTCGAGGGCGTCCCGCCGGTAGCCGCCGCTCATCGGACGCGACTTCGCGTACGCGAGGAACGCGGCCCGGAAGTCCTTCCCGAGGATCTCCGGCAGCTCCGGCGCCACCTTCGCGACGACCCCGGCCCGCTTGGCCGCGAGGGCGCGGCTCTGGATGCCGATGCGACGGGTGTCGAAACCTTCCGGGACGGGGGTGCCGGCGACCAGCGCGGACAGGAGGGAGGCCTGAGTGACGGCGAGGCGCTGCCGGGCGGCGTCACGGGCGACGGGCTCGGGCTCCTCGGCGACGGGGGCCACGCCGGGCATGGCCCCACCCGAGGCGCGTGCCCCGGCACCGATCAGAAGCGACGTCCGCCGGGGTGCGGGTACACGTGCGAGGGCGCCGTGCGCGTGGGCTGCGCCCATCCGTTCCGCCCTTGCGGGACGGATACCGACAGTCGTCCTGATCGCCTCCAGCTCCGCCGCCAGCTCCTCCGCGGGCGGGAAGTCGTCGTCCCGTTCCAGCAGAACTCCCGGCGGGGACACCCGGGACGCGAGGTCCGACAGGATGTCGAGGACCGGCCGGGTCACCGGGTGGGCGTGGGTGTCGTGCCAGACGCCGTCCCGTTCGACGCCGCCGGCCACGTGGACGTACGCGATGGCCTCGACCGGGAGCTCGGACAGGGCCCGGGCCGGGTCCTCGCCCCGGTTGACGTGGTTGGTGTGCAGGTTGGCGACGTCGATGAGGAGCCGTACCCCCGTACGCTCCACCAGCTCCGCCAGGAACCGGCCCTCCGTCATCTCCTCGCCCGGCCAGGAGATGAGGGCCGCGATGTTCTCCAGGGCGAGCGGCACGGGCAGTGCGTCCTGGGCGACGCGCACGTTCTCGCAGAGCACGTCGAGCGCGTCCCGGGTCCGGGGCACCGGCAGCAGATGGCCGGCTTCGAGCTGCGGAGTCGCGGTGAGCGGCCCCCCGGCCCGTACGAACGCGATGTGCTCCGTGACCAGCGGCGCCCCCAGCGCCACCGCCTTCTCCCCGAGGGCCGCGAGCCGCGCCGGGTCCGGGCGGTCCGCGCCGCCGAGCCCGAGCGAGACGCCGTGCGGGACGACCGTCACGCCGCGCTCGCGCAGCCGGGTCAGGGAGTCGGGCAGATGGTCCGCGCAGATGTTCTCCGCGACGACCTCCACCCAGTCGACTCCGGGCAGCGCCTCCACCGCCTCGGCGATCTCCGGACGCCACCCGATGCCGATGCCGAGTTCCGTCATGGTCCCCCTCCTTCGGTACTCAGTCCCCCACCTGATGGCCCGGTGGGGGACGTTCGAATCCCAGGAGGGGGACGTTCAGAGCTTCATTTGAGGTTCGGCCGCTGCGAGCGGAGGAACGTCGTCGTGCCCGTCCGTCCCGCCCCGGCGGGACGATCGCCCGGGCGGGCGCGGCGACGCCGCGGCGCCGCACGCGGACGAACGGGCCCGGCCGACAGCCCGGGAGGCGGTCCGCGCGCTGGACTCCCAGGCCCCGCCGGGCGCCGCCCCCGTGGCCTTCACCGGCCCTCACGGCCAGTCACCGGACTGGTTCCAGCGCCTTTATGAAAGGGCTTCCGGAAGGACGGCCGAGAAGACGTTCCCGGGAGTCCCGGCCGTCCAGACGTGCAAGGCGTCGCCGGACTCGGAGCGGGTCACCCAGGTGCCGTCGCCGAGTGCGGCCGGCGGGCCGGAGGGCGGTGAGGGGTAGACGACGGGGTGGAGTGCCTGCGGTCGTGCGGTGTCGAGGAGCCAGTGCCGGCCCGGACCCCATTCGTCGTCGCACTCGTGGGTCGAGGCGATCAGGGTCGTCCCGTTCACGAAGCCGCCTGCCCAGTCCCAGCAGACGGGGGTCTCGTCGGGATCGTCCGTGGGCGCGTCGGGGTGGAGGGGGAGGACCGATTCGGCGTCCCAGTCCAGCCCGTCCAGGAGGAGTCCGTCGAAGTCGCGGACGCTGAGCGAGTCCTGGTCGTGGGAGACGGTCATCAGCCGATCGCCCGTGGGGCTCACGCTCAGCGGGCAGAGGTCGCCCTCCACGTAGGTGACGTGCAGTTCCTCTCCGTCCCAGCGGCCCAGGCGCAGGGGGGCGCCGTCCTGGCCCTCGCCGATGCCGAGGCCCATCCGACGGGGATCGGCCGGGTGGGAGAGGTGGTCGCTGCCGGCCGCCGCGGCCCGGGCGTCGGCCCGGGCGAGTACGCGGCCGTCGACGGCGTCGATCACCAGCCACTCGTCGACGGCGTCGGGGAGCGGTTCGCCCCCGGCCAGCGGGCCGCGTACGTGGGCCCAGACGAGGCTTCCGTCCGCCGAGAAACCGACGGAGCCCTCGTCCGGGTAGCGGTGGTCCTGGCGGTCCGCGTACGCGTCGTAGGACTCGTGCGTCTCCCCGCACGGCCCGGACCAGCAGGCGTGCCGGACCTCCCAGCGTGTCGCCCCCGACGGCTCGACGGCGCGCACGGCGTGCACCCCGGCGAAGACGGCCAGGCCCGCGTCGGGAGAGACCTCCCACGTCCCGCGGCGACGCGGCCAGGGCGCGGGGAAGCGGACCTCCGCTCCCGGCCGGGCGGCGTAGGCGTCGTCCAGCGGACGGGCCACGACCTCGTCGTCGCTCCGCTGGACGAGCAGCCGGCGCCCCGGCCGTCCCACGATCTCCGGCGGGCCGGCCTCCGACGAGGGCAGCGGGACGGGGACGGCGGCGTGGAGCCGGGCGCGAACGGACATGCGGATCTCCCAGGAGTACGGACCGCGCACACTACGACACGGGTCCGACACCCGGTCGCGCCGCGGTCAGGGCCGGGGGAGACGCAGCTGCGGGGCGAAGAGGGCGCTGCCCTCGGATACCACCGTGTACGAGCCCGGGGCGATCTCCGTGAAGCCGGCGTCGCGGACGACCGGGAGGCCGCTCGCCGTCAGGACCGGCCAGTCCTCGGCGCGTGCCGTGCGCACCGCGAGCGGGAAGCCGGCTTCCCGCCAGGCCTTCCGGTCGGCCTCCGGCATCGCCCACCAGAGGAGCTGGGCCCCGTGGCCGGCCTGGGCCATCGTCTTGCCGGCCGACATGTCGAGCTCCGGATTGAGCCAGAGGACCGCCGCCCCGTTCGGCACGGGGCCGGGGGCGGCCGGGTCGTCGAGGTCGGTGCCCGACACCTGGAGCTTGGCGAGGTCCTTGGGCCAGCCGTCGAGCGGGACCGGCGGGAAGACCCGCACCTCCGCCTCCGCGCCGGTGACCGTGATGCCCGGCAGTGTGTTCGCACGGCGCCACTCCGCGCCGCGCGCCCGGCGCACGACCTTGCGGATCCGGGCGTCCTGCCAGTCGGTGATGGCCTGCGCCCACTCGCCGTCGCCGAGGGAGCGGTCGTCGGTGAGGATCTCCAGGACGGCCCGCGCCGCGGTCTCCAGGGCGTCGGTACGGGCCGGGGGCGCGTCGCGCTCGATCCGGACGACCAGGGGGAGGACGAACTGGGGCTTCTCATCGCGGAGATCGGTCTCGTTGCTGCTCACCCGGCAAGTCTGCCATCGCGTCGAGGAGTGAATCTTGTGGGAATCATCCCTTCCGGGACAGGATGCCCCTCATGAAGAGCGATCTTTTTGCCGGTGAACACCTCGCCGAGGCGGCGACCTTCCCGGGTATGACCCTCCAGAACGCCAAATCGGTCAAGTACACCGTGAACGGCGAGATGCACGCCCGACAGGGTTCGATGATCGCTTTCCGCGGCGACCTCCAGTTCGAGCGCAAGGGCCAGGGCATCGGTGGCATGCTCAAGCGGGCCGTCACCGGCGAGGGCCTGGCGCTGATGGCCGTACGCGGCCAGGGCGAGGCCTGGTTCGCGCACGAGGCGCAGAACTGCTTCATCGTCGAGATCGAGCAGGGCGAGGCCTTCACCGTCAACGGCCGCAACGTCCTCTGCTTCGACGCCACCCTCCACTACGACATCAAGACCGTGAAGGGCGCCGGCATGACCGGCGGCGGCCTCTTCAACTCCGTCTTCTCCGGCTACGGCAAGATCGCCCTGATGTGCGAGGGCAACCCGATCGTCATCCCCGTCACCCCGCAGGCCCCGGTGTACGTCGACACCGACGCCGTCGTCGGCTGGAGCGAGCAGCTCCACACCTCGCTGCACCGCTCGCAGTCCCTCGGCTCGATGATCCGCGGCGGCTCGGGCGAGGCCGTGCAGCTCAAGCTGGAGGGCCAGGGCTTCGTCGTCGTCCGGCCGAGCGAGCTCACCCCGCAGAAGAACCCCTCGCATTGAGGCTGGAGCACGTGGGGCGCCGCCACGGGCTTCGCGGCCCGTGGGTGCTGCGGGAGGTCTCGCTCGACCTCCCCGCCGCCGCCCTCGTGCGGGTCGTCGGCACCAACGGCACCGGCAAGTCCACGCTGCTCCGGCTGCTCGCCGGCGTCGACGCCCCCACCGGGGGCCGTGTCACCGGCCGCCCGGCCCGCACCGCGTACGTCCCCGAACGCTTCCCCGTCGCCCTGCCGTTCACGGCCCTCGACTACCTGGTCCACCTCGGCCGCGTCCAGGGCCTCGGCCGGGCGGCGGCGCGGACCCGGGCGGGGGAGTGGCTGGAGCGCTTCGGGGCCGGCACGCACGCGCGTACGGCTCTGGCGGAGCTCTCCAAGGGCACCAGCCAGAAGGTCGCCGTCGCCCAGGCCCTCCTCGCCGACCCGGCCCTCCTCGTCCTCGACGAGGCCTGGACCGGCCTCGACACCGGCGCCCGCACCGAACTGGACACCGCCGTCCGCGAACGCCTCGCCGCCGGCGCGACGGTCGTCTTCGTCGACCACGATCCGCGCCGCCTGGAGGGGGAGGCCGGGGTCGTGTACCGGGTGGAGGACGGCCGGGTACGGGAGACGGCGCGGGCGCTCGCGGGACCGGGGGGACTTCCGCCTGCCGGACCGGAGTGCGCGGTGACCGCGGACGGTCTGCCGACGGCCGGGGCCGAGGCGACGGGCGGGGGACTTCCGCCGGCCGGGCCCGGGGCCGAGGCGACGGACGGGGGGCTTCGGGAGGCTCGGCGCGGGCCCGGGGCGGGGGCGGGCGGTTTCTCGACGGGCGGGACCGGGCCCGGTCGTGCCGTGGGCCCGTCCGTGTCCGGTTCCGTCGGCTCCCGGGCCTCCGCTCGTATCGTCATCGTCGCCTCCGGCGGTCGACCGCTTCCCGGCCGGCTGCCCGGCGACCCCGCGATCGCCCCCGGCCCCGACGGCACCACCCTCCTCACCGTGGACGGGGCGCACTCCGACGCCCTCCTCGGCGCGCTGCTCGCCGCGTCCTGGCACATCCATCACCTCGGCACCGAAGGCGTACGGGTATGACGGCGCTGCTGCGCTACCAGTCGGGTCTGCTGCTCCGGTCCCAGCGCTGGCTGGCGCCGCTGCTCCTGTACGCGGCGCTCGTCGGCGTCGGCGTCCAGGCCGGCGAACCGGTGCTCGGCGCGCTCGGCTTCACCGCGGCGGCGCTGCTCCCGGTGTCCGCCTGGTCCGTACGGATCTGCCTCACCCAGGAGCCGCCCGCGGCCCGGAGCGTGGTCGCGGCGGCCGCGGGCCGGGGGCGCGCGCATCTCGCGGCGCTGCTCGCCGGGGCCGGTTGGCCGGTCCTCACCGGTGCGGTCGCCGTCCTCGCGGTGACGGCGATCGGCGACCGGCGCGGGGTCACCCCGCTCGCGGCGGTCACCGCCGGGCTGCTCGCGGCACTGGCCTGCGCCCTGACGGGCGCCGCCGTCGGCGCGCTGGCGTCCCGCCCGTTCCTGCGGGCCCCCGGCTGGTCCGTCGCGGCCCTGGTCCTCGGCTCGCTCCTGGCGCTCGTCACCACCGGCTCCCCGGCGAAGTACGCCATGACCGCCCTGGTCACCGGAGCCCGCACGGCGACCGCCGAACCGCCCTGGCCCGCCTGCGCCGGGGCACTGCTCCTCGCGGCGGCGGTCGCGGCCCTCGCGTGCCGGGCCACGGCGCGCCTGGAGTGAGGCCGTGCGGGGTCAGCGGCTCATGAGCTCCGAGACCTTCACGAAGCGGTAGCCGCGGGCCCGGAGTTCCGGGACGATCCGGCGGACCGCCCGCTCGGTCACGGGGGCGGCGCTGCGCGTGCAGTGCATGACGACGAGCGAGCCGGGCTTCACCCCGTCGAGGACCTGCTCGGCGACGGCGTCCGCGTCCTTCGCGAAGGCGTCCCCGCTGACCACGTCCCACTGGACCGCGGTGACCCCGACGGGCGCGAGGGCGCGCAGGGCCGCGTCGTCGTAGCAGCCGCCGGGGAAGCGGAAGTACGGGACGACGTTGACGGCCCCGGCGTCCCGGAAGGAGTCGAAGGCGCGCTGCACGTCGGCCGCCTGGTCGGGCCCGGCGACGGTCGGCAGGCCGTAGCAGGGGGTCGCGAAGGCGTAGTGGCTGTAGGAGTGGTTGGCGATCTCGAAGCGCGGATCGCCGCCGATCGACTTCGCCTGGTCCGGGTACTCCTCCGCCCAGCGCCCGGTCATGAACACGGTCGCGTCCACCTTGAGCCGGCGCAGGGTCGCGATGAGCTCGGGATTGTCGAAGTGCTCGCCCCGCGCTGCCCGGGGCCCCTGATCGGCCGTCATGTCGGCGTCGAACGTGAGCGCGACGACCTTCTCGGCGCTCTTCGCGCGGTGCGTGTAGACCGGGGTGAGGCCGCCCGGGCCGGGCGCCATGGTCGGCGGGGCGGTGGGGGTGCGCGCGGGCTTCGGGCCGGGGGCGGCGGCGCTGGGCTTGGGGGAGGGGCTCTGCGCGACGGCCGCCGTCGCCTTCGTCCGGGGGGCCGGGGTCTCGGCCGCGCCGCTGCCGCAGCCGACGAGGGCGGCGCCCAGAAGACCAAGCGCCGCCATTTTTCGTACAGAAGTGTTCACGATCGGAAGTTAACCGATCAAAGTGATTATCGCTCGCGACTCGACAGCAGCAGCACCCGAGTCCACGCACTGAGCTGACGCACCATCGCGTGGGCGTGCGCGGCCCGCTCCCGGCGGAAGGGGAGGACGAGCAGGGCGGGGACGAAGGCGAGCGTCACGAGGAGCAGGGGCAGGGTCGCGACGAGGACGATCAGGGCGCGCTGGGCCCAGCGGAGCGTACGCATGGAGTTCCTCCGGGGAGTGGATCGACGAGCCCCCACCGTCGGCGGCATCGGGTACGTTGCGGAAGCCGCAACCGTTGCCGGTGCGGTGGCAACGCTCCGGGGGAGGGGTGCGATGACCGAAGTGGCCCGTACGCAGGGGAGTTCGGCGGAGGTCGAGCGGGGAGAGGTCCCCGAGGTCGCGGCGCTCGGCAACGTGTTGAAGGAGATGTTCACCAGGCTCGGCATCAGCCAGAGCCAGTACGCCTACCGCGTCCACCTCGACAAGTCCGCCGTCTCCCGCTACCTCGCCGGCCGTCGCGTCGCGCCCCAGGACTTCATCGACCGCCTGGTCCAGGAGATCGAGGACCACGTCGGAGCGCCGCTCCAGCCGGAGGCCAAGGAGGCGCTGCGCGGTCGGAGGCTGGAGGCGCTGCGGGTCTGCAGCCCGGACGAGTACCGCCTCGAAAGCCTGCGGGACGAGCTGGCCCGCTCCCGGCGGGACACCGAGCGGGCCCACCGCAACATCGAGGCGCTGAACGCGCTCCTCGACAAGAAGGAGGCGGAGGCGCGGGACGTCGCGGACGGCCTCACGCGCCTCCGTCTGGACTGGGGCGCGGAACGGTCCGCCCTCGCCCGCGCCCGCGAGGACCTCCTCCGCCAGGTCGCCGAGCTCCGCCAGGACCTCCAGGACGCGGAACACCTCCGGGCGGAGGCGGAACGCCAGACCCGCGAGCTGCGGGACCATGTGCTTGACCTGGAGGAGGAGCTGTCGAGGATCAGTCCCGGCGGCCTTCCTCTGGAAGCGCTCAAGAACCGGTTGCTCGCGCTGTGGGAGGAGGACGACTTCCCAGGGGCGGCACGGGAGCTGACCGAGGCGGCCTGGGGGCGTCCGCTGGCGGAGGCGACCGAGCTGCTGGACTGGCTCCAGGAGAGCAGGACGGCGATGGCGGCCGAGACGTTCGTCGCCGATGTGGCGCGGCTGAGGCCTCTGGAGGACGTGCTGGCGTTCGGCCCGGCGCTGGCGCCGTGGATGCGCGAGGGATGGGCAGCCGCCGTCGCCGACCGGCTGACCGACCGCAACGCCGCCGTCGTCCACCAGGGGCTTCCGAGTGGCGATGGCGACCGTGTCCTTGCCGTGGCGGTGCGGCGCCTGGCGAGCGACGCGGATGTCGTCGCCCTCGTGGTGGCGGCGCTGGCCGGGACCTCGCCTCCGGGGCCACTGACCCGGGTGGCGGAGGTACTGACCGTGAAGCGTCCGTCCGACCGGTTGGGAATCCGGGTTCTGGCGGGGCTCGCGGAGGCCGGGAGGTTCGACGTGGCGGAGTGCGTGCTCGCCGGTCTCCTGCGGTTCTGTCCGTTCAGCGAATTCTTCAGGGAGATGGAGGAACTCGACACCGAACAGATCGACGTCCTGCTCGGCCTGGTGACACGGCTGGAGGACACCGCTCTCCTGACCACCTTCGCCACGTTCCTGGCCGTCGACCGTGCACTGCTCGACCGACTGCTCACCATGATGGCCGAGCAGGGACGGCTGGGCCGACTCGACCTCACCGCCTTCAGGGAGCCGAAGACGGCCGTCGCTCGCCGGCGCGCCTCACGAAGCCAATAGCCGCGCCCGGCACTCCTCCACGTCGAAGTCCCCCGGCGGGTACTTCGGATCCAGCCCCTCCAGATGCTCCAGCAGCAGCTTGCTGATCGCCCAGTTCCGGTACCACTTGCGGTCCGCCGGGACCAGGTACCACGGGGCCTCGTCCGTCGTGCAGCGTTCGAGGGCGATCTCGTAGGCCTGGCGGTAGGCGGGCCACAGGGCCCGCTCGTCGATGTCGCCCGCGTTGAACTTCCAGTGCTTGTCGGGGTTGTCGAGACGGGCGAGGAGCCGGGCGCGCTGCTCCTCGTAGGAGAGGTGGAGGAAGACCTTGACCACCGTCACTCCGTCTTCGACGAGGGACTTCTCGAAGCGGTTGATCTGGCCGTAGCGGCGGGCGATCTGGCGGCGTGGGGCGAGGTCGCGGACGCGGGCGATGAGGACGTCCTCGTAGTGGGAGCGGTCGAAGATGCCGATCTCGCCGGGCTGGGGGAGGGCGCGCATGACGCGCCAGAGGAAGGGGTGGTTCTGCTCCTCCCGGGTCGGCGCCTTGAAGGCGCGGATGCGGCAGCCGGAGGGGTTGAAGAGGCCGATGACGTGCTTGACCGTGCCGCCCTTGCCGCTGGTGTCCATGCCCTGGAGGACGAGGAGGAGGCGCCGGCGGTCGCCGGCGGTGCTGGACGCGTACAGGCGGTCCTGGAGTTCGGTGAGGCGCGGCGCGAGGGCGGCGGTGGCGGCCAGCCCCGCCGCTTTGTCGGCGGGGCCGGCCGGGGTCGCCCGGGCGTCCTGCGCGGCGAGGTCGATCCGCTCGCCCTCGGGGATCCGGAGGATGTCGCGCAGGACGGGTTCCGGAGCCTTCGGCTTCTTCTTCCCGTCGTCCTTCTTCTTCGCCACCTCGGGCCCCTTCCGCCGCGCCGCTCGTCCTCTCCCTCTCCCGATCCTCCGACGGAACCCGGGCGTCCGCTAGTCCAGTCGGTTCAGCACCAGGGGCCCGTCACCGCGAAGGTCGTGCCGGGCGTGTAGCAGTTGACGTACATCGTGGAGCCGTCCGGGGAGAAGGTGACGCCCGCGAACTCGCCCCACTCGGGGTCCTCCGGGGTGCCGATGTTCTGGGCGCCGCGTGCGACCGCGTACACCTCGCCGTCCTCGCGCACCCCGAAGACGTGCTGCGCCCCGTTGCCGTCCTCGCAGACCATCAGGCCTCCGGTCGGCGCCAGGCAGATGTTGTCGGGGGACTCGCCGGGGAGCTGGACGTCGGTGTCCGGGCCGAAGACGACGACGAGGGTGAGCCGGCGCCTGTGCGGCTCGTACTTCCAGACCTGGCCGAAGTGCGTGGCCGCCGAGCCGTCCTTGGCCCGCGCGAAGGAGGACACGAAGTAGACGGCGCGCCCGCCCCAGTAGCAGCCCTCCAGCTTCTGGGCGTGGGTGATGCCCCGGGGGCCGAAGTCCTGGTGCCGGATGGAGGTCGAGGTCGCCAGCGGGTCCGGGACGGGGACCCATTCGATGCCGTCGAAGCGGGCGCCGGTCTCCTGGACGACGGAGAGGTCGGGTACGCCGGGCACCCGCATGGCCTCCAGGGCGCCGCCCGCGCGGAGCGAGCCGGTGCCGCCGAGGGGCCGGTTCGGGAGGAAGCGGTAGAAGAGGCCGAAGGGGCGTTCGAAGGCGTCCTCCGTCTCGTACACGATGCCGCTCGCCGGGTCGACGGCGATCGCCTCGTGCTGGAAGCGGCCCATCGCGGTGAGCGGGACGGCTCCGGTGCGGTGCGGGTCGGCGCCGTCGACCTCGAAGATGAAGCCGTGGTCCTTGGTGTAGCCGTTGGTGCCGGCCCGGTCCTCGGTCTCCTCGCAGGTCAGCCAGGTGTTCCAGGGGGTCGGCCCGCCCGCGCAGTTGACGGCGGTCCCGGCGATGGCGACCCGCTCGCCGAGGACGTTGTTGCGGCCGTCGAGTTCGAGGGCCGTGCAGCCGCCCTTGCCGGCCGGGTCGTACGTGAGGCCGGGGACGGTGGGGACGGCGATCTTCCCGGTGACCCGGTTCTCGTGGTTGCGGACGAGGTGCACCCGGCCGCGCCGGCCGGCGAAGGCGCCCATGCCGTCGTGGTTGCTGGGGACGAGGCCCTCGCCGGAGCGGAGCGGGTCGCCCATCCGGGAGAGGACCTGGTAGCGGAAGCCGGCCGGGAGGTCGAGGAGACCGTCCGGGTCCGGTACGAGGGGGCCGTAGCCGGCCGTTCGGGGCGCGGCGCTCGCGCTGCCGGCGAAGAGCTCGGAGAGGGCGCCCGTGAAGGCGATACCGGCGACGGACGCGCCGGTGCGGGAGAGGATCTGACGTCGTGTTGCGGACATGAGGCAACGACCCACTTCCTGTTTGGGGGTCCCCCCGGGCCGCAGGGCCCAGGGGGAGGACAGGACGGATGTGATGTGACGTGTGACCCGCATGTGTGTATCACGCACCCTCGTGGCGCGTGAACTATGCGGGCCGCAACTGCCTCATGTGGCGCGTGTTCTGACCTGGCGTCAGGCCAGTTCGGCGGTGAGGGTGATCGTCGTGCCCGTGAGCGCCTGGCTGACCGGGCAGTTCTTCTTCGCGTCCTCGGCGAGCGCCTGGAACTCGTCCGCGTCCAGGCCGGAGACCGTGCCGCGCACGGTCAGGTGGATGCCGGTGATGCCCTCGCCCGGCTGGAACGTGACGTCGGCCTTCGTCTCCAGGCGCTCGGGCGCGTGGCCCGCCTTGGCCAGGCCGTTCGAGAAGGCCATCGAGAAGCAGGAGGAGTGCGCGGCCGCGATGAGCTCCTCGGGGCTCGTCTTGCCGTTGGGCTCCTCCGACCGGGCCGGCCAGGAGACGTCGTACGAGCCGATGCCGGAGGAGTCGAGGGTGACGACGCCGGAGCCCTTGAGGAGGTCGCCCTGCCAGACGGTGTGGGCGTGACGCACGGTGGCCATGGTGGATCCCTTTCGATCGGGTACGGCCACCAAGCTACTGCGCGACGAGCCCCTTCGCGTCGCGGGCGAGCGCGGTGAGCCGGGAGATCGCCCGGAAGTACTTCTTGCGGTAGCCGCCGTTCAGCATCTCTTCGCTGAAGAGCCGGTCGAAGGGGAGTCCGGAGGCGAGCACGGGTATCTCGCGGTCGTACAGGCGGTCGGCGAGGACGACGAGCCGCAGGGCCGTCGACTGGTCCGGGACCGGCTGGACGTCGGTGAGGCAGACGGCGCTGAGGTCGTCGGTGAGGGCGCCGTACCGGCTCGGGTGAACCTTGGCCAGGTGTTCGAGCAGGTGCGGGAAGTCGTCGAGGGAGGCGCCCGGCGTCGCGTACGCGGTCTCGGTGACCACCTGGTCGGAGTACGGGGCGGGGGCCTCGGGCAGTCCGCGGTGGCGGTAGTCCTCGCCGTCGATCCGCAGCGGCCGGAAGTGGGCGGAGAGGCCCTGGATCTCGCGGAGGAAGTCGGCGGCGGCGAAGCGGCCCTCGCCGAGCTTGCCCGGGAGCGTGTTCGAGGTGGCGGCGAGGGCCACGCCCGACTCGACGAGCTTGCTGAGCAGGCTGGAGACGAGGACGGTGTCGCCCGGGTCGTCGAGCTCGAACTCGTCGATGCAGAGGAGGCGGTGTCCGCCGAGCGTCTTCACGGTCTGCTGGAAGCCGAGCGCGCCGACCAGGTTGGTCAGCTCGACGAAGGTGCCGAAGGCCTTCAGCGCGGGCTCCGCGGGGGTCGCGTGCCACAGCGAGGCCAGCAGGTGGGTCTTGCCGACGCCGTACCCGCCGTCCAGGTAGACCCCGCGCGGGCCGCTCGGGGCGGCGGGCTTCTTCGCGAACCAGCGGCGCTTGCCGGCGCCGGTGGCGTGCGCCCCGCCGAGGCCCTCGGCGAAGGTGCTCAGGATCTTGACGGCCTCGGTCTGGCTCGGCTGGTTCGGGTCGGGGAGGTACGTGTCGAAGCGTACGGAGTCGAAGCGTGGCGGCGGCACCATCTCCGCGACGAGGCGGTCGGCGGGGACGTGGGGCTCTCGGGAGCAGAGCGAGAGCGGGGCCGCTTCGGGGGAAGCCGCTTCGATGAGGGCACGGGTCGACACAGTTCCCCACTGTAAGCGCCGTGTCAGACTTCGATCATGCGCCAGCTCTTCCCTGTGACGGACATGACAGCCTCCGGTGACCAGGAGTGGTCGCTCGACGCCCTCGCCGACGCCTACGCGTATCCGGAAGGGGGTGCTCCGTGGCTGCGGGCCAACATGGTCTCCTCCCTCGACGGGGCCGGCCAGCACGAGGGGCGCTCCCAGCCGCTCTCCTCCGAGACGGACATGCGGATCTTCGGCGTCCTGCGCGGGCTCGCCGATGTGGTCGTGGTGGGTGCGGAAACGGTCCGCCTGGAGGGTTACCGCCCGGCACGCGCGCGTGAGGCCTTCGCCGCCCGCCGGGCCGCCGCCGGACAGGGCCCGGCGCCCGTGATCGCCGTGGTCAGCGCCTCCCTGAGCCTCGACTTCTCGCTGCCCCTCTTCACGGAGCCGCTGCTGCCCACCCTGGTCCTCACGGGGGCCGCCGCGCCCGCCGAGCGGATCGAGGCCGCCCGGGCGGCGGGCGCCGTGGTGCTGATCGCGGGCGACGGGCCCGGGGTGGAGCCGGCCCGCGCGGTGGCGGCGCTCGCGGAGCGCGGGTTGCGCCGCCAGCTGACCGAGGGCGGGCCCCGGCTGCTCGGCCAGTTCGTGGCGGCGGGGGTCCTCGACGAGCTGTGCCTGACGGTCTCGCCGACGATGACGGCGGGTGGCGCCCAACGGATCGCCGGGGGGCCTTCGGTGGCCGTCCCGACACGCTTCCAGGTGGCTTCCGTGCTGGAGCAGGACGGCTTCCTCTTCACCCGCTACCGTCGGATCTGACAATCAGCGGAATTTGTCGTTCCGCTTAACGTCCGCTGGGCACACTTACTGTCGCAGACCCCGTGCGGGCACGGGGAAGGATGGTTTCCGCAGAAGGGCTCCTGAGGTGTTCACAAGCGTTCTGATGATCGAGAAGCCCCTCACGTCCGTCGACGTGGAATTCGTCACCACCCTGCATGGCGACGAGGGCGTGTCCTTCATCGTTCTCATGCAGCCGCGTGGTGACCAGGCCGATGTACTGCTGCGTGCCATCGACGACGTCGCCATGGGCGAGCTGAAGGAAGCCGCCCGGGAGGGCGACGAACCGGAGGGCAAGGAGGCCCGGCCGCTGGCCGAGAAGGGCCTGGAGGTCTCGCTCCAGGCCCTGAGGAACGCCGGCTGCGAGGCGGTCGGCCAGGTCGTCGAGGACCACCCGCTCGACAAGATGAAGGCGGTGGTCGACGAGGCGGAGGCGGACGAGGTGATCGTCCTCACCGCCCCGCACTACGTGGAGGAGTTCTTCCACCGGGACTGGGCCTCCCGGGCCCGCCACAAGGTCGGGGTCCCCGTCCTGAAGCTCTTCGCCCACAGCGAGTAACGAAGCGGGTGATCGGGAAAGCCGGGTCCGCGCCCTGTGCAGAGGGCGCGGGCCCGGTGCCGTCGCGCCCCACAGGGCACGGATCTGGTGAGCCACTAGGCTGGGGGCTTCCAGACGCCTGTCTCTTGCGTACGCAAGAGACAGCCACGAGACACCCCGGGGAGAGATCCGCATGGCACCCGCCATCCCTGCCGCCATGGAACGGCCGCACTTCATCGGCATCGGCGGTGCCGGAATGTCGGGCATCGCGAAGATCCTCGCCCAGCGCGGTGCCAAGGTCGCCGGCAGCGATGCCAAGGAGTCCGCCACCGCCGAGTCGCTGCGCGCCCTCGGCGCCACCGTGCACATCGGCCACGCCGCCGAGCACCTCGCCGACGACGCCTCCGCCGTCGTCGTCTCCAGCGCGATCCGCGCCGACAACCCCGAGCTGGCCCGCGCCGCCGAGCTCGGCATCCCCGTCGTCCACCGCTCCGACGCGCTCGCCTCCCTCATGGACGGCCTGCGCGCGATCGCCGTCGCCGGTACGCACGGCAAGACGACCACCACCTCCATGCTGGCCGTCGCTCTCACCGAGCTCGGCCTCGACCCCTCGTACGCGATCGGCGGCGACCTGAACGGTCCCGGCACCAACGCGCTGCACGGCTCCGGCGAGGTCTTCGTCGCCGAGGCCGACGAGAGCGACCGCAGCTTCCAGAAGTACGACCCCGAGGTCGCGATCGTCCTCAACGTCGAGCTGGACCACCACGCGAACTACGCCTCCATGGACGAGATCTACGAGTCCTTCGAGGCCTTCACCGCCAAGATCCGCCCCGGCGGCACCCTGGTCGTCGGCGAGCACGCGGGCGCCCGCGAGCTGGCCCGCCGCGTCGCGGACCGCGAGGGCCTGGACATCGTCACCGTCGGCGAGTCCGAGGACTCCGACGCCCGCATCCTCAAGATCGTCCCGAACGGGATGAAGAGCGAGGTGACGGTCCTCCTCGACGGCGTCGAGCACACCTTCACCGTCTCCGTCCCCGGCCGCCACTACGCCCACAACGCCGCCGCGGCCCTCGCCGCCGGCGCCCGCGTCGGCATCGACCCGGCCGAGCTCGCCCAGGCCCTCACCGCGTACACCGGCGTCGGCCGCCGCCTCCAGCTCAAGGGCGAGGCCAAGGGCGTGCAGGTCATCGACTCGTACGCGCACCACCCCACCGAGATGACCGCCGACCTGGAGGCCATGCGCGGCGCCGCCGGGGCCTCCCGCCTCCTCGTCGTCTTCCAGCCGCACCTCTTCTCCCGCACCCAGGAGCTGGGCAAGGAGATGGGCGACGCGCTGGCCCTCGCGGACGCCTCCGTCGTCCTCGACATCTACCCGGCCCGCGAGGACCCGATCCCCGGCATCACCAGCGAGCTGATCATCGCCGCCGCCGAGCGGGCCGGCGCCGTCGTGACGGCCGTCCACGACAAGGACACCGTCCCCGAGGTCATCGCGGGAATGGCCGGCCCCGGCGACCTCGTTCTCACCATGGGTGCGGGCGACGTCACGGACCTCGGTCCGCAGATCCTCGCCCGCCTGTCGAACTGAGGGAGTGGACGAACGATGGCGTACGAGGTCGAGAAGCCGGACGAGGAGTGGCAGGCGCAGCTGACCCCGTCGGAGTACCAGGTGCTCCGGCTGGCCGGCACGGAACCCGCCTTCCGCGGTGAGTACACCGACACGAAGACGAAGGGCGTCTACTCCTGCCGCGCCTGCGGGGCGGAGCTCTTCACGTCGAACGAGAAGTTCGAGTCGCACTGCGGATGGCCGTCCTTCTTCGACCCGAAGGACAGCTCCGCCGTCGAGCTGGTCGCGGACACCTCCCACGGCATGATCCGCACCGAGGTCCGCTGCGCCCGCTGCGGCTCCCACCTGGGCCACGTCTTCGAGGGCGAGGGCTACCCGACCCCGACGGACCAGCGGTACTGCATCAACTCGATCTCGCTGCGGCTGGAGCCGCAGGAGTAGGGGCTGCTACGACGGGTGCGGGGGGCTCAGCTCGGATTCGGTTCCGGGGTGAGCCCCTCGCGGCCGATTCGGGCCCCGGACTTGTAGATGGAGACGGTGCTCCCGTTGATCACGTAGCGGTACGGGCCGTTGTTCGCCTCGTACCCGTCGCTCGTCTTCTTCGCCGGCATGGCGATGCCCGCTTCGCGCTGGTCCCTGAACTCGCCGTAGTAATACAGCCTTCCCGCCGCCGTGCGGCAGAGGGTGATCCGGTGGTCCTCCGTACGGAAGGCCTCGACCAGGGTGGAGCCCTCACCGCTCGGCAGCGCGGACGCGATGCGGGACGGGCACGCGGTGCCGGTACCGTCGGCGCTCGGCGAAGGCGTCGCGTCGGTCGCGCCGCCGGAGTCGAGGGAGCCGATGACCACCTTCTGCACGATCCCCAGCAGCACGAGCGCGCCGACGACACCGAGGAAGCCGTACAGACAGCCCTTCGACCTCTTCCTCGCCGGTGGTCGGTACGGTGGCGGGGTGTAGGCGGGCGGGATGTACCGCGGGGGAGGGGTGTCCGAGGGAGGGGGCGTCGCCCGGGGCGCGGTGTAGCCGGTGGTGGACGGGGGCGGGTAGAAGACGCCCGTCGGCCGGACGGTGGATCCGTCCGTGGTGCCGGTGCGCGGCGGGGCCGTCTTCCTGGGGGCCGCCTTCTTCGGAGGCGTCGTCCGGGGAGGTGTCGTCCGCGGCGGTGCGGCCTTCGCGGTCGTGGTCTTCTTCGCCGTCGTCCTCGGGGTCGTCGGCGTCGTCTTCTCCGGGGCGGTCTTCTTGGGCGCGGAGGCGCCGCTCGTCTTCCAGCTCTTGCCGCAGCCGACACAGTCGAGCCGTCGTGCCGGGTTGGTGGCGCGGCACGTCCGGCACTGCCAGTCGCCGGACGGGCGGGCGGGGGACGGGCGTTTCGCCGCCGGGCGCGACGGGGCGGCGGGCGGCGCGATCGGGTCCTTGCGGGTCGATCCGCAGTTGACGCACGGTGTCTCTCCCGGCCCGGTGTTGCTGCCGCAGTCCTTGCATCTCCATCTGGCCCCCGCCACTCCCGTGTCCCTCCTGGTTCCTAATGGTCGCTGTTGGCCAGGCGTGCCATCACGTCCTGGAAGAGTTCTTCCGACCTCTCCTGGGCCGGGCTGATGATCCACGCGTGGGTGTCCGGGATGCGCCCCAGTTCGGCCGGGGCCGAGGCCTCCTCCTGCGCCGCCCCCGCGTCGGCGTCCGTGTCCGGGGTCTCCTCGGCCTCGGCCGCCGCCTCCGTGTCCCCTTCGGGCTCCGCCTCGGCCCCGGGTTCCACCTCGGCCCCGGGCTCCGTCTCCGTGTCGGGCTCGACCATGACGGAGTACTCCTGCCAGAGCAGGTTCTGGAAGCGCTCGGCCTGCTCCACCGCGCCCGGGGGCACATCCACGTGGATCACGGCCGACTCGCCCCCCGGGGCGGTGCCGGGGAAGCGGAACCGGAAGACGAGCCGGTGGTGCTCGGCCGGCGGCTCGGGACGACGGAGGGAGGTGGAGACGCAGTACGTCACGCCCGCCTCGAAGAACCCGCTGCCGGCCCAGGCGAACTGCAGTCCCTCAGGTCCCAGAGCGAGGCGGAAACCGTCCCACTCCAGACTCACAGGCTGTTCGCGATCGTCTCGATGATCTCGTCCATCTCGAACTCCTCCAGGCCCTCTCCCGCCTTGGAGGCGAAGTGCAGGGTGAGGTCCCATTCCTCGGCGATCGGGTCGGACCAGGGGGCCTCGTCCGGCGCGAAGAGCACGAGCCGCTTGGCGGACTGCTCCATGACCGAGGTCTGGCTGCGGGTGTAGCCCCACTGTTCGAAGAGGTCGTCCATGGTGCGGGGGATGTGCGTCGGGTACGTGGCGGCGTCCGCGCCGACCGTGCCGAGGGCGTGCGCGGGGGCGTCCGTGAACATCACGATGACATGGCGCCTGCGGTCGAGTCCGGTCTCCCAGGGGGAGTTGACCGCCAGCGCGAGGGCTTCGAGGCCGGACTCGGGGATGTCGCCACCGCCTCCGGCGTCGATCCCGCTGACGAACTGCTCGAACTCCTCCGCCTGCGCGGGAAGGTGGAGGAAGTCGGTCTCCTCGATGGCGTCCGAGGGGTCGTCGCCGAAGTCACGGAAGGCGATGACCTTCAGCCGCAGCTGGCTGATGGACTTGCCCTTCTTGGCCATCACGTCGTCCAGGCGCTGGTGGAACTGGAGGGCGCTGGACTTCACCGCGCCGAGCACGGGGTGCATGCTGCCGGTCGCGTCGATGCACAGGGCGATGTCGACGGCGTACTGCAGATTGCCCTGGTACTGCCCGAGGGCGTCGTTCATGGGTGGCTCTCCTTGTCAGGGGGTGCGGCGGTCGCCGCGGCGACCGCCGAGGTTGATGCGGACGCGGGACGTGCCCGGCGGCGGGGAGGGCGCCGGTGCCGGTTCTCCGGCCGCCGCGGGGGGAGATGTGGGCTCTGCCGCGCGCGGAGGGGTCTCCGCGGTCCCCTCGCGGCGCCCGAAGGTGGAACGGACGCGACTCGGGCGGCGCTCGCCGGACGCGGGGCCGGGCGCGGGCCTCGCCTCCGGGACGTGGGGAGCGGTCGTCCCCGGCCGGCGGTGCTGGAGCGTGCACACGGCGGGGTCGGAGAGTGCCGCGAGGAAGGCCGAGATGTCCGGACGGGCCCGTGGGTCGGCTGCCGTCATGCGGCGCAGCAGGGCCAGCAGTTCGTCGGAGAGGCGCGGATCGAACCGGAGCTCCTCCCCGGCGTTCACGGCATCGGCGGGAAACTCGAACCCCGGGTCGCGCTTGGGGAGTTCGCCCACCACGTACTCATGGGTCATGAGGCCGAGCGCGAAGATGTCGACGGCGCAGGTGAGGTCCCCGGGGCCGGCCGATCCATTGTCCTGGAGGTAGCGCCGCCACTCCGGGGCGCCGTAGACGAAGTCGCCCGAGATGGCCTCCGGCCTCGGGGGGACGCCGGAATCGTAGGAGTCGTCGAAGTCGATCAGCCGCGCGGAGTGGAAAGCCGCTCCCTCCCTCTTCTGGACCAGCACGTTGGACGGCTTCAGGTCGCCGTGCACGGTGCCGGTCTCATGGAGCTGCTTGAGGCTCGATCCGAGCGTCTTGAGCAGCACCATCTTCGGCCGGGGTTCCAGGGTCTGGGGCCGCTCCAGGCTGGAGGTGTCGATCTTTTCCGTGACCTTGTAGTAGGTGCTGCCCTCGTGGAAGAAGTCGGTGGCGAGCACGAGATTGCCCCCGCCGAGCGTGTCCGGGCGCAGCCGCTTCATGATCTTGCGGTGCCTCTGCTCGAACTCCTGGGCGACTTCGCGGCGGATCCGTACGCTCTTCGAATCGGCGGCGTCGTCGCGCGGGCGCTTGGGTTCGAGGAACTGCTTGATGAAGTACTGTCCCCCGTCCTTCTCCGCGAACGCCCAGATGCACTTGCCGCCATCGGCGTTGGTGGGGTCGGTGACGATGCGGTAGCCCGCGATCGTGTCGCCCTTCTTCATCGGTACTCCTCGGATGCGGGCGGCAGATAGGTCTCGTATCCGGCGCGGTAGCTCTGCCAGCTCTGGTCCTGCCAGGCGCGGACGCGGGCGTGCGTCTCGCGCCGGTCCTCCGGGTCTCCCGCCGCCTCGCTCCCGGTGCCGGGCCGGGCGGTCCGGTCGAGGATCCGGGGCCGGCCCCGCAGGTGCCGTTCGGTGAGGTCGGCGAAGCGCCGCTCGTAGAGGGCGCGCATGTGCTCGAAGCTCTGGTGGCCGATGGCCAGCAGGGCGAGCGAGGTGTCGTCCCCGGTGTACGCCACCACTTCGCGGCGCAGCAGATCGCCCCACTCGTACTCGTCGTTGGCGCGGCGCAGGGTGCTCAGGAGCAGGTACTCGAAGTCCGCGGGGGTGTGCACATAGCCGAAGTAGCCGTCCGTGGCCGCGACCAGGACGCAGGGAAGCGCGAACGAGGCGATGTACTGCGTGTCGACGGTGAACTCGCGGTCCGCGCACACCACGTTGGTCATGGGCGGGTCCGTGCGCAGCAGTTCGAGTGCGTCGCTCTCGCGGGTGTGGTCGCGGGTGAGGACGTGCAGACCGCTCTCGGGCGAGAGGACGTACGCCCGGGAGTCCCCTGCCCACAGCGGGCGCAGCTCGACGGCGGCTTCCTGCTCGCGGAGACGGTAGTACACGCCCGCGAGGGTGGTGGGCAGCTGACGGCGCATGGTGCCGCCGATCTTGCTGGGTCGCTGCGGTGCGTTGGCCAGGAACCAGTTCAGATAGCCGTGCAGCACCCTCGGAACGGCATCCTCGGTGTTCCCGGCCACCTCGCGGAACCAGCATTCGGTGGCCAGGCGGGCGACCCGGGACGCGACCCAGGCCCCGGTGCGCCAGCCGCCGTCCGGCCCCTGCCAGGCGGGGGTGGCGCCCGCGCCGCCGGAGCCGTCGAACACGGCGATCATGCCCTGCTGGGTATCCCAGTGATGTGCGACCAACGGCTCGGCGTCCTCGCCGAGACCGTGCACCTGCTCGGTCCACACGGAGAGCGCGTGGACGCCCTGGAGGCCCCCGGGGGTCGACCAGACCATCTGGCGGGGCCGGGGAGGGGAGACCGGATCCGGTTCCCGGCCCGGCATCGACGGGACGCCCGGTGATCCCTTCGAGGCCGTCGGAGCCTGCCCCGGGGCGAGGGCGACTCCGGGCGCGGTGTCCGGCGCCGCCGGGGCGCCGCCCGGTTCCCCGTGTTCGGAGGGTACGGGTGGCCCAGAGGGCGCCGCTGCGTGCGGCCCCCTCTCCGCGCGGTGTCTGCCGACGGCGTACCGTGCCCTGTGCTCGTGCTCTGGCATCAACGCTCCCTGTCGGGTCCGGGGCGGCGAGGGGTGTCCCGCTTGGTGGTGCCCTTCACCCTGCTCACCCGGGGTGCCGGCCGGTCCGCGGGAGGGGTGGCGGACGGACCTTCGGGCGTCGGGGCGGGGCGCGCGGGAGGGACGGACCCCGCTCCGGCGCGACCCCCGTCCGTGGCCGATCGGGTGTCCGGCAGGGGTTCGTCCTCCGGTGGCCCCGAGCGCCCGGCGCCACGGGGGCCGGAGCCGTACGCCCCCGCTCCCCGGCCGCCCCGAGGGCCCTCCTCCCGCAGCACTTCGCCGCGCAGGGGCCGGCGGGGCTCCGCGCGGTCGTCCTCCGGGGCCGGTCCGAGCGCCGGAGCCGGGTCCGGGGTGCGGGCGAGGGAGCCGCGCAGGCGCCCTCGCCGGGCGGCGCCGTCGAAGAGGCCGTCGCTCTCGCGCAGCACCTCCTCCAGGACGGTGCGCTCCAGCTCGGCCTGCTCGAAGGGTTCCCGGTCGGCGTCGCCGCGCTCCAGGACGAGGCGCATGATCTCGCGCTTCACCTCGCGCTTCTCGGCCTCGTTCTTCTCGATCCAGGTCAGCGCGGCCCGGGCCCCCTCCTTCTCCATGATCTCGGCGATGAGACCGTCGAGGCCCTCCTCGCGGATCATGTCGAGGTGGCGTGCGCGGCGCATGCCGGCGAGCCGGGACTCCCGTACGACGTCCCGGTACTCGCGTCCGCTGGTGGCGATCTCGTCCTCGTCGACGAGGAGTTCGACCTGCACGTTCCGGAGCCGGATCGCGTCGTCGCCGCTGAAGCCGGCCAGTGTCGCGTTCAGCGCCCGTTCGGCCTGGTGGAACTCGGCGATGTCGTAGTCGCGGGCCACCTCGCGGAGCGTCCTGCGCAGATAGCCGAGGAGGGCTCCGCTCATGTCCCGGATGCCGCGCGAGACGACCTGTGCCGGGTCGGCGACCCGGCACACCAGATCGACGCGGCTGCGGAACGAGAACACGGGGTCGCGGCTGAGCAGGGGGATGTCGAGGACGAGCCGGTGCTCGGTCATGTCGACGGTGAACATCCCGCTGTACGCGCCGAAGCGCGAGGACGGGATCTCCTCGCCGCTGCGGATCGTCAGGGAGGAGCCGCTGTCCCTGACGAGGACGAGCGCACGCCCCGGCTCGGGCGGCCGCACCGGTTTCGTCAGCCGCCACTTGGGCAGCTCCTCACTGGACAGCACCGGGTCGTAGGTCTGCTGTTCCACGGGCTCCTCCTCCCTTCTCGGAAGCTTCGAGGTCGTCGTTCGGGTCAGGCCGGCGCCGTCAGGCGGCGGTGGAGCAGGGCCGCGTTGCGGGAGGGGCGATCGCGGTCGTGCGCCCACTTGTTCAGCCACCACGCGAGCCGTTCGCGGTGCGAGCCGGGCTTGTGGGCGATGTCGCGGAGCAGACCGCCCAGGGCGTCGAGCGTGCCCGGACGGCCTTCGTCGGCGTACACGTCGATCCAGTCGCGCAGCGCGAGGAGGGCCGTGTCCTGCATCGGGCGGCGCGCGAGGCACCGAGCCCACAGCTCTCCGACGGCGCGTCGGTGCGCGGGCAGTCCGCTCAGCAGGAGAGGCACCCCCGGCACACCGTCCACGGGGCCGTCGACTCCTCCTTCGTACGGCCGGCTCGTGGCGAAGAGGAAGGCGGAGAGCGACTTCACGACCATGGGGGAGAGGTCCTGCGGTTCGGACCACTCCAGGTAGGCGTCGAGGAGCGGCCCCGCCTGCCCCTGGTGGAGGAGGTGGACCCCTCCCCAGGCCACGGAGGGGAGGGTGCCCCAGTCGTCGTCGCGGTCCAGGGCGTCGTGCAGCACGGCCACGGCACGCTCGGGCGCCGCACGGCCGAGGAGCCCGCCCGCCGCGTTGGCGGCGGTCCCGGCGAGCCGCCGCTGCCGCGCCGAGCTTCCGCCGCGTGCCCAGCCGTGCAGCAGTTCCCAGACGGCCTCGGCCGATTCGCCCCGGCTGCCGGCCACGCCGAGCGCGGTCGCGGCGGCCTGGCGCAGCGGCCAGGACGTCTCGGCGGCCCAGGCGGTGAGGAAGCGGTGCACCGCGTAGTGGTGGTCGGCCCAGACGAGCACCCCGGCGGCGATGGCGGCCCGGGCGCGGACCTCCAGGTCGCTGTGGTCGAGGAGCCGGCGCAGCCAGGCGAGCAGCGGCTCGCGCCAGCCGTCGAGACGGGTCCAGGCGTATGCGAGGACGGCCTGCCCCAGCATCGCGCCGCGGAAGCGGACCCGGGGCGGGCCGAAGCCGTCGGCGTCGAGGCGGATCCACTGCTGCTCGTCGCCGAGCCGGTCCCTGAACCGGACGTCGGGCGGTGCCGGTTCGGGTGTCGCGAGGGTGGCCCGGAGCCTGACGGCGGCTTCGGCGACGGTGAGGTATCCGCTGTCCTCCAGGACGGCCGCGGCGAGCGCGAAGGCCACGGCCTCGGGGTTCCGGTGCCGGTCGAACCAGGCCCTGACCTGGTCGCTGGGGTCGCGCAGCGCGGCCGCGGCGGCGGGCACGTCCCGTCCGGCGGCGATGTCGGCGGCCAGGCGGGCGGCGTGCCGGGCGGCGGGCATCTCCCGCAGGGTGTCGACGACCCCGCCGGAGGCGAGCTCGGCATGCAGTCTCGTACGGGCCTCCGGCGCGGCGCCGTGTCCGAGCACCCGCCGTTCGAGGACGGCCAGCGGGTCGACGGGCGTGAGGACGTGCTCCGGGACGGACTCGCCGCCGTCGCCGCGCACGGCGACGGCGAGGTCCTGGCCACCGGTGAGCACCAGGTGACAGCCGTGGGCGCGCAGGGCGGCCACGACGGCGTGCAGGTGTCGCGGGAGTGCCGTGAAGTCCCGCGCGCCGGCGGGCCCGTCCTCGACGAGGGCCAGGTAGCCGCTGTTCCTGACCGGCGGTTCCCAGCCGGGCGTGAGTACGGCGGCGGGGTCGAGGAGGCGGTGGCAGATCCCACCGCCCTCGGCCCCGCTCAGGACGAGGGCCTCGGCGAGCAGGTTGACCGCGGCGGCCTCGCGGCCGCTGCCGGAACGGCCGGTGAGGACCAGGAGCCGCCGCTCGCAGAGGGTGGCGAGCGCGGAGTCGTAGCCCTCCGGCGGAACGAACAGCTCGGTGTGGTCGGTCAGTTCGGCGGAGGTGAGCGCCGACACGGAGCCGCCGCCGCGGCGGGGGGCGCCCCGCCCGCCGTCCGTGTGGAAGCCGCCACCGAAGCTGACCGTGTCGTTGAAGAGGGCCAGGGTGCCGATCCGGGTGCCGGAGGCGTCGGCGCTGAGGCGCTGGGCGATCAGGTCCGCGATGGCGCCCGCGCGCTGCGCCTCGGAACGTTCGGGGTCGTCGGTCCCGCTGCCCTCGGCGAGGGAGCGCAGTGCGTCGGACTCGCTGACAGGACCGTCCTGTTCCGGTCCGTCGCTCCGTCGCTCGTCCTCCGGCGCGGCCTTCCCGGCCTCGGGGGCGGGGGAGGAGGCGGGGGGCTTCGGGGAGGGCTCGGGGCCCGGCTTCGCCCCGCCGGACGGGGCGGTGGCTTCCTCACTCATGGCACACGGACTTCCGGGAGGGATGGCGGTACGACGGGAGACGGCACGACGGCATGACCGGGTGGCGCCCGTCGCCGCCGTCGCCGGTCACACCGTCAGGAGACGTTCCAGTCGCCCTTGATCTCGACCTTCTCGTTGAAGACCTGGGCGTTCTTGATCAGGGCGGCGCTGACCTGCGCACCGCCGTGCCCACCGGCGGCCACGGCCTCGTCGACGATGCGCCGCAGGTCGTCCTCGAACTGCCGGTCCCGCAGCATGTGGGCCGCGAGCATCCGCTCCAGGACCTGCTGCCGGGACTCGTCGTCCGGCGCCTCGGTGACACGCTCCAGCGCGGCCTCGGCCTCCGTGTCCCCGCGGAACCGCGCCCTGATCCGCTCCACGAGCCGGGCGCCGCCGTTCCAGCCGCTGCGGCCGGCCTCCTGGCCGGTGGCCTCAAGAGCGCCCTTGACGACGAGCGCGACGCCCGCGGCCGCGATGGCGGTCAGTGGATCCATGTGCACCCCCGATTGTTCTCCGCACACGAGTGAGGCCATTCAAGTGGTCCACGCGGGCACCGCCAGGGGATCGGGCGACAATGACCGAAAATTGTAGGGGCGCCGGGGGCGCATGTGGCCGAATCTGCCCGGTGGAGTGTGCCCTCCGCGGGGTTGTCGTCCGTGAAGGGACAGGAGGGGCGTCACGGCCCGCGCAGCTCAGGAGCCGCGCATGCCCCGCCCCGGACTCCCGCGGACGTCGACGCCTGGTTCGGCGAGCACGGCTGGTTTCCCGGACGCGGCGTGGCCGAGCGGGCCGCGGTGTTCGTGGCGGGAGGCGGTCGAGGAGACCCGGAACGCCGGGTTCCCGATCGAGCCGTTCGCCGCCGGCCCCCTCGCCGGGCGCGACCGGCTCCTGATGCTCGGTCCCGGAGGGTCCTGGCTCCTCGGCGGGACGGTTCGCGACGGTCTGACGGACATGTGTCCGTGCTCGGCGGCGCGCGAATGGCGGGCCGTCACATGGCCCGCCTGCGTTTGACATCCCCCGACGGCCCATCAAGAGTGCATTTCAGGAGATCTCGGACATCTGGATAGGAGTCAGGAATGCGCTTGTGTACCGACCGTGGGCGCCGTGGCGTCGTCATGCCCGCGCTGGCCGCAGCACTGGCCATCCCCCTGCTGTCCGCGACCCCCGCCGTGGCGTGCCCCGGCCCCGACCCCGTCTCGGGCACCGGTACGGTCAGCCGCTCCGGTGGGACCGTCACGTTCGTGCCGGTGGCGGGTGCGGCCAACCGGGTCACCTTCTACGTCGCCACGGCCCCGCTCCTGCGGGTCTCCGACCCGGGCGGGATCACGGCGGGCCCCGGCTGCACCCAGACCAGCCCGCAGACGGCGACCTGCGGGGAGATCGCCGGCATCACCGGCATCCACGCCGACGGCGGAGACGGGGACGACCGGCTCGCGGCCGGGGCGGACCTCAACATCCCCGTCGACTTCGACGGAGGCCCCGGCCGGGACATCCTCGTCGGCGGTACGGCCGACGACCACCTGACGGACCCCGACGGCTGGCCGACCCGCCCCACCCAGGCCACCTTCCGCGGCCTCGCCGGCAACGACACCATCATCAGCCGCAACGGCGGTTACGACCGCGTCGAGTGCGAGGGCGGCAACGACACCGTCACGGCGGACCTCGCGGCCCTGGACACGGTCACGAACACCTGCGAGACGATCAACCGCGGCTGACACCGCCCCCGGGTGTGGGAGCCTTGCCCGAAGACCCCGACCCGGGAGCGCCCCCATGCCTCGTCCCAAGGTCCCCGCGGACGTCGACGCCTGGTTCGCCGAACACGGCTGGTTCCCCGGGCGGAACGTCGCCGAGCAGGCCGCGGCACGCATGGCGGAGGTCGTCGAGGAGACCCGGAACGACGGGTTTCCGGTCGAGCCGTTCGCCGCCGCCACCGCCTTCCTCACCGAGCACGAGGGGCTCCGCCTGACCATCGACGCGCGCCGCGAGGAGTACCTGCACTTCACGCCGCGCGTCGTCTGGGGCGGCACCTCCGAGGAGATCGCGGAGCTGAGCCGCAACCTGGGCGTGCGTCTCTTCCCCGTGGGCTGGGACTCCTCGGAGGGGGAGGTGATCGTCATGGACGAGCGGAGCCGGTTCTTCTGCATGCACCACACCGGCAACTACTACATGGGCACCGGCAAGTACGAGGCGATGATCGACCTCTACGCGTTTCCCATGCAGGACGCGGAGGACTTCTACGCCTGATCCGGCAGGGGCCCTCAGTGGACGGAGAAGCCGCCGTCCACGAACAGGGACTGACCCGTGACGTACGCCGAGGAGGCGCTCGCCAGGAAGACGGCCGCACCCGCGAAGTCCCCGGCCAGGCCGTTGCGCCCGACCATCGTGCGGGCGGCCAGGGCCGCGACCTTCTCCGGGTCGGAGGAGAGACGCTGGTTGAGCGGGGTCATCACGAAGCCGGGCACCAGGGTGTTGGCGGTGACCCCGTACGGCGACCAGGCCTCGGCCTGCGAGCGGGCCAGCGACTCCAGGGCCCCCTTGGACACCCCGTACGCCCCGCTCTGCACGAACGCGCGGTGCGCCTGCTGAGACGTGATGTGGATGATCCGCCCGAAGCCCCGCTCGGCCATCCCCGGACCGAACCGCTGACCGAGCAGGAACGGCGCCTCCAGGTTCACCGTCATCGTCGTGTCCCACACCTCCTCGCCCAGCTCCCCGAACGCCGGACGCAGGTTGATCCCGGCCGAGTTCACCAGGATGTCCGGCTCCCCGAAGACGGCCGTCGCCGCCTCCGCCCCGGCCTTGATGCCCTCCCGCGTGCTCAGGTCCGCGCTCACCCACGCCGCCCGGCAGCCGGCGGCCGTCAGCTCGTCGACGGTCGCGACGAGCTCCGCCTCCTTGCGGGCCATGACCACCACGCTCGCCCCCGCCCGCGCCAGAGCCCCGGCGATGGCCTTGCCGATCCCCGAACTGCCGCCCGTCACAAGGGCCGTACGCCCTTCGAGCGAGAACAGCTCGGAGAGGTAACCGGCGGGGGTGCTGCTCATCGAGATCGCTCCTCGTGTCGGCGGCGACAAGCCCGTTGACGGGCAGGTACACGCATCCTGGCACACGCGTTCGCGCACCGGACGGCTCGCCTGGACCGGCGGCCGCCCGGTGCGACTGCGCGGAGGACGTCAGGCCAGCCGGCCGAGGAACTCCGTCCAGGTGGCGGGGGAGAGGGCGAGCTGGGGGCCGGTGGGGCGCTTGGAGTCGCGGACGTGGACGGTGGTGGGGCAGGAGGCGACCTCGACGCAGTTGTCGCCGCTGCCGCCGCTGTAGCTGGACTTGTGCCAGGAGAGGGCGACTTCGACGCAGTTGCCGCCGTCGCCGGTGCTGTAGCTGCTCTTGAACCAGGCCAGTTCAGTCGTGCTCATAGTGCTCCTCGGATCTCCCGCAACAGGCCCACGGTCGCCTCTACGGACAGGGCCTGTGCCCGCATCCTGGCATATCGCTGCTGGAAGATGCTGACCTCTTTGGGGTCGGAGGTGAGCTGGCCGGTGCCCTGGCCTTCGCTGTACGCGTACCAGGTGTTCTCCTCGGTCTCCAGGAGACACAAGGGGCCGTCGAGCCCCGCGTGGTGCCCGCGCGATAGCGGCATGATCTGGATGTCGATGTTGCGCCGTTCGCTGAGTTCGATGATGTGGTCGATCTGCTCGCGCATGACCTCCGGGGTGGCCACCTGGCGGCGCAGCGCGTGCTCCTCGATGATGAAGCTGAAGATCGTCTCCGGGCGCTCGGTGAGGATGCGCGTCCGCTCCATACGCGCGACGAGGTTCGACTCGATTTTGTCGTCGCTCATCGCCGGGAGCTGCTTTTCGAAGAGCGTCCGGGCGTATGGGGTTGTCTGGAGTAGCCCTGGCGCAAGTCGAGGCTCGTAGGTGTACAGCGTCACCGCCAGCGGCTCCAGCTCCGCCCACGCCTCGAACCACTTCGCGAGCCCCGCCTTGCGCGTCAGATGCTTCGCCGCCGCCCGGATCACCCCGAACGCGTCCAGCACCTCCTCCGCCTGGTCCACGAACCCCTTCGAGGGCAGACGCCGCCCCTGTTCGATCGAGGCGATCATCGGAACCGAGTAGCCCACCATCGGGGCGAACTGTTCCTGTGTCAGGCCCGCCCGTTTGCGGAAGGCCTTGACCACTTCCCCGAAAGCCCTCAGGCTCTCCGACGTCTCCGGTTCGCTTCCCTTCGGGACCTCGTCCGTCACCCCGCCACCTCCCGCACCCGTGTGCTCGCGCTGAACGGAACAAGGCTCACCGATAGTCACCGGTACAGTCCAGAGCGTGAACCCGTACGCTGCGCAGCGTACGGGTTTCTGACCTGGTAACCGGCCCCGGGCGGCGCCACATTGGCCCCATGACCTCCCCCGTGACCCGCGAACACGCGGTTACCGTACGTGTGTTCACCCAGCGATTCAGCTCAACTCCACGCGGCGCCCGCCTCGCCCGTCGGCTGGCTCTCCATCAACTCGACCGCTGGCGGCTCCCGTACGGCTCCGAGACCTCCGACACCACCGGGCTGCTCGTCGCCGAGCTCGCCGCGCTCGACGAGGGTGGGCGGGGGCTGTTGCTCGTCGAGGCGCTGGCTTCGCGGTGGGAGGTGCTCGACCGCGTGCCGGTCGGGAAGACCGTACGGGCCGAGCTCGACCTCGCCCGGCGGTGAGCCGGCGCTCTCGCCGACACGAAAGATCTGATCATTTAGCTCGATCGGGGGCGGTAAGCCCGAATGGTCGAAGGGGCGGGTCGACGGTATGGATGATCTTGGGCGAGGTGCCTCCGCCCGGTGCCACGTTCCGGTCCCGGGCGTCTTCCGCCCATCCTGGAGGATCCATGCGACACCCTGTCTCCCGCCTGCGCACGCGAGCCCTGGCCGTCGGGCTCGTGCTGGCCGCGGCCACACTCGCGCCCGCCGGCTCCGCCGGTGCGGCCGATCAGTACGAATGGGCCGCGCTGGGTGACTCGTACACCGCCGGTGTCTTCGTCGGGGATCCGCGGCCCGCGCTGGGCGACGCGTCGCGCGACGGCTGCGACCGCACCACCAACTCCTACCCCGACCTGGTCGACCGGGAGCTCGCCGAGTTCCCGCCGGGTAGGCCCGTCCACCTGACCGACGTCAGCTGCGGTGCCGCCACCATCGCCGACATCGCCAAGACCAAGCAGACGCCGATCAGCCCGGTCCAGGCCCCCGAAGGCGGCTGGCCCGCGGTGGACCCGCAGATCACGCGGGCGAAGCTCGACGACTCGACCGACGTCGTCACCATCGGTGTCGGCGGCAACAGCCTGCCCTTCGGCGGGATGCTCCTCAAGTGCCTCGAACGGGGCCTGGTCGGCAAGTCCTGCCGCGAGTACTACACCAACCCGCCCGAGGGCGAGGAGGGCATCCAGGACAAGCTCGCCCGGGTCCAGGACGAGTACGTCGAGATGCTGGCCCTGGTGCACCAGGCCGCGCCCAACGCCAAGGTGATCACGGTCGGCTACCCGGCCGTCCTGCCGGAGGAGGGCAGCTCCTGCAACCGCGCGTCCCTCACGGAGCTCGGTTCCGTCACCCACGCCGACGTCGACTGGCTCCGTGACGACGTCCTCGAGCCGCTGAACAGCACGATCCAGCGGGTCACGAACTTCTTCGGCGACCGCTACGTCGACGTCTACTCCTCCAGCGTGGGCCACGACGCCTGCCAGCCCGCGGACACCAAGTGGGTGGAGGGGATCTGCGGCGACGCCGAGGACTACTGGCCCGCCAAGCTCCCCGGCACGCTGCTGAACTGCGGTGTCATCGGCAAGCGCGTCACCCTGGTCCACCCCAACGCCGCAGGGCACGCCAACACCGCCGCCCACGTCGAGCGGGCGATCCGCATCGCCCTGCTCGAACGCTGACCGGCCACCGCCGGGCCCGCACTGCTCGTGCGGGCCCGGCGGCGGCCTTCGGACGGTCCTACGGCGCCGGGGCGTACCCCGCGGGACGGGTGGTGAAGGTGCCCCGGCCCTGGGTGCGGCCGCGGAGGCGGGACGCGTAGCCGAAGAGTTCGGCCAGCGGGACCGTCGCCGAGACCACGGCCGTGCCGGAGCGGGTCGTGGAGTCCGTGACCCGGCCGCGGCGGGCCGCGAGGTCGCCGAGGACGGAGCCGACGGACTCGGCGGGGACGGTGACCGTCACCTCGGCCACCGGCTCCAGGAGGGTCATGACGCTCGCGCGGAGCGCCTCGCGCAGGGCGAAGCGGCCCGCTGTGCGGAACGCCATCTCCGAGGAGTCCTTCGGATGGGTGGCGCCGTCCGTGAGCGTGACGCGGACGCCCGTGACCGGGTGGCCGCCTAGGGGGCCCTCGACGAGGGCGTCCCGGCAGCCGGCCTCGACCGCGCGGATGTACTCCTGCGGGACGCGGCCGCCCGTGACGGTGGACACGAAGGTGAACTCCTCTCCGTCGGTCGTGGGTTCGATGTCGATGACCACGTGGGCGAACTGGCCTGCTCCGCCGTCCTGTTTGACATGGCGGTAGAGGAGGCCGGTGACGCCCTTCGTGACCGTTTCCCGGTACGCGACCTGGGGGCGGCCGACCGTGACCTCGAGGTCACGGTCGCGCCGGAGCTTCTCCACCGCGACCTCCAGGTGGAGTTCGCCGAGGCCGGACAGGACCGTCTGGCCCGTCTCCGGATCCGAGCGCACCACCAGTGACGGGTCCTCCTCCGTCATCCGGGCGAGGGCCGTCGCGAGGCGGCCCGTGTCCGTGCTGCGGCGGGCCTCGACGGCGACCGAGACGACCGGGTCGGCGGTCGTCGGGGGTTCGAGGACGAGCGGCGCGTCCGGGGCGCACAGGGTCGCTCCGGCGCGGGCGGACTTCGGGCCGACGACGGCGACGATGTCGCCGGCGCGCGCCTCGTCCACCTCGGTCGCGCGGTCGGCCTGGACGCGGAGGATGCGGGCGATCCGTTCGGTGCGGGTGGTGGTGGCGTCGAGCACGGTGTCCCCCTTCCTGAGCGTGCCCGCGTAGACGCGGAGGTAGGTCATGCGGCCGGTGGCGGTCGCGTTCACCTTGAAGGCGAGCGCGGTGAACGGGGCTTGCGGGTCCGCCGGGACCTCGCCGCGCACCGGCGGCATGTCCGACGGGGCCGGGAGGTACGCGACGACGGCGTCGAGCAGCGGCTCGATGCCACGGTTGCGGTACGCCGAGCCGCACAGCACGACCACGGCGTCCCCGGAGAGGGTGAGGTCGCGGAGGGCGGCCGTCAGGGTCTCCTCGGAGAGGGTGTCGTGTGCGTAGAACTCCTCCAGGGCGCCGGGGTGCAGCTCCGCGACCGTCTCCACCAGGCGGTGGCGGCGGCGCAGGGCCTCCTCCCGGAGTTCGTGGGGGACTTCCCGCCCGGTGTACGTGTCGGCGCCGTCGGCCCACACGTACGCCCGCATCCCGACCAGGTCCACGACGCCCGTGAAGCCGCCCTCGCGGCCGATGGGGAGCTGGACGGGGAGCGGGACCGTGCCGAGGCGGGTGCGGATCGACTCGACGGCGCCGTCGAGCTCCGCGCCCGCGCGGTCCAGCTTGTTGACGAACGCGATCCTCGGGACGCCGTGGCGGTCGGCCTGGCGCCACACGGTCTCGCTCTGCGGCTCGACGCCCGCGACGGCGTCGAAGACGGCGACGGCGCCGTCGAGGACGCGCAGCGAGCGCTCGACCTCGTCGGAGAAGTCGACGTGACCGGGCGTGTCGATCAGGTTGATCCGGTGGTCCGCCCAGTCGCAGCTGACGGCCGCCGCGAAGATCGTGATGCCCCGGTCCCGCTCCTGCGGGTCGAAGTCCGTGACGGTCGTGCCGTCGTGGACCTCGCCGCGCTTGTGGGTGGCGCCGGTGAGGTAGAGGACGCGCTCGGTGACGGTGGTCTTGCCGGCGTCGACGTGGGCGAGGATGCCGAGGTTGCGGACGCTGTGGGTACGCATGGTGGTGCCTTTCGCTGCTGCGTGGAGAGGAACGGGCAGCGCGATTCCCGGGACGGTCAGGTCACGTCACGGGTCGGCGATGGCGGGCGCGCAGCCGCCACCGGCCGGAGCGAGAGGCGAGGATCACGTCGAAGCGGCGCGTACGCACGGTCGGCTCTCCTCGGTGGACACTCGCGGCACGGCACACCGGTCGGTGCGCCGTGCCGCGAGTGTAGGGAGCCGGGGGGAGCGGGCGACAGCGGTTTTTCAGGCTGCGGTTCTTCAGGCCGCGGGCTGGAGGAGGTCCCAGCGGTTGCCGTAGAGGTCCTCGAAGACGGCGACCGAGCCGTACGGCTCGTGGCGCGGCTCCTCCAGGAACTTCACGCCCGCCGCCGTCATGCGCTCGTGGTCGCCGGCGAAGTCCTCGGTGTGCAGGAAGAAGCCGACCCGGCCGCCCGTCTGGTTGCCGACCGAGGCCTCCTGCTCCTCGTTCTTCGCGCGGGCCAGGAGCAGTCCGGTGTTCCCGAGGCCGCCGACGCCGGCCGCGCCGCGCGGGCGGACGACGACCCAGCGGCTTCCGTCGCCCCGGTCGGTGTCCTCGACGAGCTCGAAGCCGAGGGCGTCGGTGTAGAAGGCGATGGCCTCGTCGTAGTCACGGACGACGAGAGTGACGAGTGCGATGGACGGCATTACCCCAACGTAATGCGCGGAACCGGTGGAATCTATTCGCCTCGACCCGCGTCGTGGCCGGGACGACCCTTGCGGGGGGAGGGTGCGAACGAGGGTCCGGGGGAGGGGTGGGGGAGGGTCGGCCCGAGGGGTCGGCCCCGCGCGGCGCGGGCGCGTCGGCGAGGGTCCGCCCGCGCGGCGCGGGCGCGTCGGCGAGGGCGCTCCGAGGGCGGTCCGTGGGGGCGGTCCCGCGCGGCGCGGGGCCGTCAGTGCGGGGCGGCCGACGGGTTCGCGGCGGTCTTCCCGGGCGTGCGCGCCCACGCGGCCCGGCGGCGGGTCTCGTTCTCCTGCGCCATACGACGCAGCAGGGCCAGGACCGGTTCCAGCAGGAGGACGACGATGGCGGCGTGCTCGGCGAGCCTGAGCCGGTCCTCGGCGTCGTCGAGCTCCTCGACCCGGTCGACGTCGAGCTTCGCGGCGGCCGCGGCCAGCTCGGCGTACGGGAGCAGGTCCTCGGTGCCGTACTCGACGCCGAGGCGGCTGAGGTCCATGAGGCTCGCGGCGAGTGCGCGGCGGTGCGGGGAGTCCGCGGAGACGTCCCAGCCCATGGCGCGTACGAGCTCGTCGACCCGGGGCGCCTGCTCCTCCACCGCGTCCGTCTCGGCGGCGTCGACGGGCGTCGGCAGCGCGTAGTGCACGACGCCGAGCGTGGCGAGCGGGTCGAGCGGCTCGTCGATCGCCGCGAGGACGTCGCGGGTGGCGGCGATGGACAGGCCGCCGCGGGAGGTCAGGGCGCGGATCAGGCGCAGGCGCTGGACGTGCTCGTCGCCGTACAGGGTCAGCGTGGCCCCGAGCGGGCGGCCGGGCGGCAGCAGGCCTTCCCGCAGGTAGTACTTGATCGTTCCGACCGGCGTTCCGGACAGACGGCTCAGGTCAGAGATCTTCATGGGCACTCTCGCTCGAAGCAGTTCCGTGTGTGAGCAGTCTCGCAGGGGCTCAGATGGACACCTCCGTTAGATAGTGCCACTCTCTAGCTGGAAAGTTAAGGTTTCTAATGTGTCGTCGAGCTGCGACGACACTCCATCGAAGCGGGAGCCCCTGCCATGTCCGAATCCCCCCACCCGCTGCGCGTGAGCGCACGCGGGCTGCTGAGCCGGCGCGGCGTGTGGCTGCCGTCGGCGGTGATCCTCGGCCTGCTGTCGTTCGTCCTGTCGCTGCTCTACCTGGGCGCCAACAACGACCCGGTCGGCTACACGAAGGACCTGCCGATCGCCCTGGTCAACGCGGACAAGGGCGTCCAGGTCGCCGGCAAGCGGATCGACCTGGGCGCGCAGATCACCGCGAAGGTCACCGGAGCGGCCGACCTCAAGGAGAAGGTCGACTGGAAGCAGGTCGACCGCCGCACCGCCGACGACCTGCTCGCCCGCGGCAAGGTGTTCGGCGCCCTCGTCATCCCCGACGACTTCTCCGCCTCCGTGGCCGCGCTCGCCGGGCCCGCGCAGCGCACGCCGCACCCGCCGACCATGACGGTCCTCACCAACCCGGCCGCGGGAAGCTTCGGCTCCGCCATGGCCACCGAGATCAACCGCGGGGTCGTCGCGCACACCTCCGCGGAAGTGGGCAAGCAGCTGGGGCAGGCGGCCGCGCAGCAGGCGGAGCAGGCCGCCAAGGCGCAGGCCGCCGCCGCGCACACCGCAGCCGGACACTCCGCCCCCGCGCAGGCCACCCCCGCCACGCCCGGCGCCGCCGCCGCGCAGTTGACGATCGCCGACCCCATCCACGTCTCCGTCCAGGAGGGGCACCCCCTCGGACAGCACAGCGGCCTCGGTCTGAGCGCCTTCTTCTACGCGCTCATCCTCGTCCTCGGCGGCATGCTCGGCGCCAACGTCATCCACATGCAGCTGGACGCCGCACTCGGCTACGTCGCCAACGACAAGGGGCCGTTCCGCATCGTCAAGCCCCTCCAGCACGCCAGCCGGGTGCACCACTTCCTGGTCGGCTCGGTGCTCATGGTCGTCCTGTCGATGCTGACCTCCGCGCTCGCCATGGCCGCGGCCGTCGGCGTCATCGGCATCGACGCCTCCCACCTGCCGATGCTGTGGCTCTTCGGGACCTGCGCCACGGCCGCCATGGGCGTCACCGCGCTCGCCCTGCTCGCCGTCTTCGGCACCCCGGGCCCCATCGTCTCCATGCTGGTCCTGATCGGCCTGGCCATCCCGTCGGCCGGCGCCACCATCCCGATCCAGGCGCTTCCGGACTTCTACCGCTTCCTGGCCGAGTTCGAACCGTTCCGGCAGGTCGTCGACGGCGTCCGGTCCATCCTCTACTTCGGGGCCCAGACCGACGCCGGACTCGGCCGCGCCTGGACCATGGTCGGCATCGGCTTCGCCGTCTCGCTCGTCCTCGGCCTCGTCTTCACCCGCCTGTACGACCGCCGGGGCCTGCACCGCTCGACCCCGCACCTGGTGCAGTCGGCCCCCGTCGGCTGAACGTCCGGTGCGGGGCCCCGATGCGACAATGCCCCGCATGGACGCGCAGGAGTTCGACCGGCTCGCCGCCCGGGCGCGAGGACTCGCCTCGCCCGGGCGGCGGCGGGTCCTCGGGCTCGCCGGGGCGCCCGGCGCCGGGAAGTCCACGCTCGCCGCGCGGCTCGTCGCCCGGCTCGACGGGCTCGCCGTGCTCGTGCCGATGGACGGGTTCCATCTGGCGCAGGCCGAGCTGGAGCGCCTCGGGCGGGCCGGGAGGAAGGGCGCGCCGGACACCTTCGACGCCGCCGGGTACACCGCGCTCCTCGTCCGGCTCCGTACCCCCGTCCCCGGCACCACCGTCTACGCCCCGGCCTTCGACCGCTCCCTGGAGGAGCCCGTCGCCGGGGCGATCCCCGTCGCGCCCGAGGTGCCGCTCGTCGTCACCGAGGGGAACTACCTGCTGCACGACGAGGGGGCCTGGGCCGGCGTCCTGCCCCTGCTCGACGAGGCCTGGTACCTCGACCTGGACGCCCGCCGCCGCGTCCCCCGGCTCGTCGAGCGGCACGTCCGCTTCGGCAAGGACCGGGCCCACGCCGAACGCTGGGTCCACGACTCCGACGAGGTCAACGCCCGGCTGGTGGCCCTCGGAAGGGACCGCGCCCACCTGGTCGTGAGGATGGGCTGAGGGACCGTGCCCCCCTGGCCGTGAGGGCGGGGCGGCGGTACGGCTACGATCCCCGTCCCATGGACGTGGACATGATCGAGCTGACCTACCGGCCCACGCGGGCCGACATCCTCGCCGGGATCCTGGTGCGCGAGCGCCTCCGCCGCCTCCACCTCGTCCGGTGGGGCTTCACGGCGCTCTTCGGCGCGGCCGCCCTGCTGTCCCTGGCGGCGCGGCAGGCCTCCGCCGTGTCGTTCGTACTCGCCGTGTTCTGTGCCGTCCTGATCTGGGCGATGCCCCACCTCCAGGCGCACCACGCGCTGCGTACGGTCTCCTGGCAGGGCGAGTACCGCACGTCCGTGGGCGAGCAGGGGATCACGGCCGAGACCGCGCACGTGACGCTCCTCCAGCGCTGGTCGGTCTTCCGCGGCTACCGTGAGACCCGCGACCACCTCGTCCTGCTCAGCCGCGACCCGAACATCCTGCTCGTGGAGGTGCTGCCGCTGCGCGGGCTGCGCGCGCCCGAGGACGCGGAGCGGCTGCGGGCGCTGATGGACGGGCAGTTGCCCCGTCTCTGACGGTCCGGGGGTGCGCGGAGGGCGCTGTTAGCCTGCTCGGCATGATCGGGAAACGCGCGGGGTTCCGCATATCTGGCACATCCGGCTTAACGGGGTCGAGCGGTCCGCAGCGCGCCCTCATCGTCTCGAGCTTCATCAGCCGGGTGGGCAACGGCCTGTTCAACACCGCCTCGGTGCTCTACTTCACGCTGGTGGTGCACCTGCCCGCCGCGCAGGTCGGCCTCGGCCTCACGATCGCCGGGCTCGTCGGACTGCTCGCCGGGATCCCGGCCGGGAACCTGGCCGACCGGTACGGGCCCCGCACGGTCTGCCTGACGGCCTTCGTCGTCCAGGCCGTGACCATGGCCGCGTTCGTCCTCATCGACAGCTGGTTCACGTTCACGCTCGTCGCCACCCTCGACCGGCTGGCGGCGACGGCGGGCGGCGCGGCGGGCGGCGCGCTCGTCGCCCGCGCCGGCGGCGAACGTCCCGCCGCGTTCCGGGCGAGGCTCCGCACGTTCGTGAACCTCGGCGTGGTCCTGGGCACCCTCGGCGCCGCCTTCGCCGTCTCGGTCGACACCCGCGCCGCGTACACCGTGCTCATCCTCGCCAACGCCGCCAGCTTCGCCGGCGCCGCCCTGGTCGCCCTCCTCGGCGTCCCGAACTACCGGCCCCTGCCCCGGCCCGAGGAGCACCACCGCTGGGCCGTCCTGAAGGACCGGCCGTACGTGACCTTCACCGCGCTCTACGGCGCCATGGGCCTCCAGTACCAGACCGTCTCCCTGCTCCTGCCGATCTGGCTCTCCGCCCACACCGACGCCCCCCACTGGACCGTCGCGGCGGTCTACGCGGTCAACAGCGGGGTGTGCGTCCTGCTCCAGAGCAGGATCGGCTCCCGCGTGGAGACACCGCGCCAGGGCGGCCGGGCGTTCCGCATCGCCGGGCTGCTCTTCCTGGTCAGCTGCCCCCTGATGGCCCTCACGGCGGACGTCCCGGTCTGGGTCGCGCCGGTCCTCGCCGTCCTCGCCGTCTGCGTCCACAGCCTCGGAGAGGTCTGGGAGTCCTCCGGCGGCTACACGCTCGCCTTCGACCTCGCCCCCGACCACGCCCAGGGCCAGTACCAGGGCTTCTTCGGCATCGGCTTCGCCGCCGGACAGGCCGTCGCCCCGGTGGTCCTCACGACCGTCGTCCTCGGCCTCGGACACACGGGCTGGCTGCTCCTCGGCGCCTTCTTCGCGGCCGTCGGCGCGGCGGGCCCGCCGGTGGCCGCCTGGGCGGAACGCACCCGCCGCCCCCACCCCGACACGGCCCGCGCGACCCAGGAACAGCCCGACGCCGCCTAGTGGCGGCCGACGGGCAATCCCTTTCCGCGCGGCGCACGTACCACTGAACAGGAACCCCTGCACCGGATGCCCCGGCACTCCGTGAAAGGAGGGGTGATCATGAATCCCCTGAAGCGCACGGCCCTCGCGCTGGCCTCCGCCGTCCTCCTGGCGGGCGCCGCGGGAGTCTCGGCGGCCCCCGCCTTCGCCGGCCAGCCCAACCAGTCCTGCGAAGACCAGCCCACCCGCCCCGGCCAGTCCCAGTCCGCCCCCGGTTCCGCCTTCAACCCCGACGGCACCGCCGGCACCCACTACGCGGGCGAACAGCCCCAGAACTCCGTCAACCCCCACTCCGTCTCCCAGTACGACGTGGCCTGCTTCCAGGTCTCGACACCGTGACAACCCGGTTGCGGCGCCCGCCTCTTCGTCCGACGGCCCGGTGAATCCGCTGCTCGGGGCCGTCTGACAAGATCGGGTGCATGAGCGATTCGCCGATCGACGCCGTGCTGTGCGACTTCGACGGGGTCCTGCGCCTGTGGGACCCCGACGGGATGACCGCGCTCGACCGGGCGGCCGGACTGGCGGAGGGCACGCTCGCGCGTGCCGCCTTCCGCCCCGCGCTTCTGGACGCGGCCGTCACGGGGCGGATCAGCGACGAGCAGTGGCGGCGGCGGGTCGCCGACGACCTCGCCGAGGTCTGCGGTTCCCCGGACCGCGCCCAGCGCCTCGTCGGCGACTGGTCGGCGTCGACCGGCCGCGTCGACACCGCCGTCCTGGAACTCCTGACCGAGGTCCGTGGCCGGGTGCCCGTGGTCCTGGTGTCGAACGCCACCACACGGCTGGAGGCCGATCTCGCCGCCCTTGGCCTGGCCGATGCCTTCGACGCGGTGGTCAACACCGCCCGTGTCGGAGTCGCCAAGCCCGAACACCGGGTCTTCGAGATCGCGGCCCGGAGCGTCGGTGCCGAAGCGGACCGGTGTCTGTTCGTCGACGACACCGCCGGCCACGTGGCCGCCGCCCGGGTGGCCGGGCTGACCGGCCACCACTACCGGGGTGTCGACGGGCTCCGTCGTGTCACGGCGGCACTGGGGGTGTGACCGTCCCGCGGTCTCAGCGCTGCCAGAGGAACGCGGCCTCGCCGCAGTGCTGGCAGCTGAAGACGTAGCCGAGGCCGCCACCGCCGAAGTTGGCGGCGGTGGCGTAGTCGTGGCCCTCCTCCAGTTGCGCGGTGAAGGCCATGGGGCGGGCGCAGGCGGGGCAGACGGGGGTCTCGTCGTCCTGGAGCCAGTCCGGGGTGCCGCCCAGGCGGCCCAGGACGGGGCGGCGGGTGGGGGTGTGCTCGGGGTGGGGGAGGAGGGCGGTGACCGCGCCGAGGGTGGTCTCGCCGTGGGGCGGGGCGGTGGCCGGGGAGAGGTCGCCGCGGAAGAGGAAGGCGGCGTTGTCCCCGGAGGTGGCGTCCCAGTCGTCGCACATGCCGGGGTCGTTCTGGCAGAAGAAGACCGCCACCACGCCGAACGGCAGCGGTAGGTGGACGAGGAACTGCATGGCCCCGTCGCACGTGCGGCACCGGGGCCAGACGAAGCCGTCCGGAACGAGCGGGAGGCCGCCGGTGCGCGGGACGGGCGCATCGGCGGCTGTCATTCCGTCGTGGATCAGTAGCATGCCGACAGCCTACGGCCGGCCGTCGGAGCATGATCCACGGACGGGGTCTAGCGGGCCTGGAGGACTCCGACGCCCGCGTGTTCCGTCGCCGCCACCGCCAGCGCCCGGATCAGCGGGTGCGGGCGGGTGCCGTCGCCCGACAGCTCCGGCTGGAAGAGGGTCGCCAGGAAGAAGGGGTGCGAGGGGAGTTCGGCGATCCGGATCCCGCCCTCCTCGTCGGCGCCCGTGAAGCGGAGGCCGTGCGCCCGCAGGGTGTCCAGGTGGCGGCTGTCCGCGCCGTAGTTGCAGTGGTACCGCTCCGTCGTCCGCTCCGCGCCGAGCGCCCTCTCGGCGAGCGAGCCCGGGGTGACCCGTACGACGCCCTCGTGGCCCACGAGCGAGCAGGCGAGCGGCGCGATCAGCAGGTCGTCCGGGTCGGCCGCGGGGTCGTTCTCGGCGTGCGCCGCCCGCTCCAGACCGCAGACGTCCCGCGCGTACTCGATCAGGGTGTGCTGGAAGCCGGCGCAGGTGCCGAGGAAGGGGATGCGGTCCTCGCGGGCCGTACGGATCGCCGCCAGGGCCCCCGCCTCGCTCGCGTACGGGCTGCCCGGCAGCACCCACACCGCGTCGAAGCCCTTCACCGCGCCGGGGGCCTCCGCGTCGACCGTCGGGATCCAGTACGCGTCGAGGGCGAGGTCGTCCCGCTCGGCGAGGGCGTCCAGGAGGACCGGGATGCGGACGTGCGAGCGGACGTGCGGGGAGCGGTCGCCGACCAGGGCGATCCGGGGGGTGTGCGTGTTCGTGGTCATGGCCACCATGCTGGGCGGCGCCCCTCGTTCACGTCCAACGATGATTGCTGCACTTTCCATCACGGATGCTTATGCCCCTCCGGCTAGGGTGGGCGCATGACGAACGATCACGACTGGGAAGCCCGCGTCACCGCCCTCTGGGAGCGCCTCGACGAGCACGAGCCCGCCGACTTCCGCGCCCGCGTCGCCGAGCTCGCCGCCGAGCGGTCCTCCGACGACGCGGCCGCCGTCTTCGAGCTGGGCGCCGCCCACGACTCCACCGGCATGCCCGAGGAGGCCGTCGTCCACTACCGGCGGGCCCTCGACCTCGGCCTCACCGGACTGCGCCGCCGCCGGGCCGTCATCCAGCTCGCCAGCAGCCTGCGCAACCTCGGCCGCCCCGACCTCGGCGTCGAACTCCTCACCGCCGAGCGCGCCCTCCCCGCCGAACAGCTCGACGCCGACGAGCAGGCCCTCTCCGGCGCCGTCGACGCCTTCCTCGCCCTCGCCCTCGCCGACACCGGCCGCGACCGCGAGGCCGCCTCCCTCGCCCTCGGCGCCCTCGCACCCCTCCTGCCCCGCTACAACCGCTCCCTCGCGTACTACGCCAAGGACCTCCTGAAGACCCCCTTCGGGTCCTGACCGCCGCATGGACCCGCACCTCCTCCGCACCTTCGTCACCGTCGCCCGCCTCGCGTCCTTCTCCGACGCCGCGCGCGACCTCGGCTACACCCAGTCCGCCGTCTCCCAGCACATCGCCGCCCTGGAGACCGACCTCGGACTGCCCCTGCTCACCCGGCGGCCCGTCGCCCCCACCCCGGCCGGGGAACGGCTCCTCGAACACGCCGGGGCGCTGCTGCTCCGCCTCGACGCGGCCCGCGCCGACCTCGACCGGTTCGCCGCCGCGCCCCGCGCGACCCTGGACGTCGCCGCCTCCCCGCTCGCCCTCACCCCCCACACCCTCGCCGCCCTGCCCGCCACCGGGGCCACCCTGCGCGGGCTGCCCCGCGAGCGGGTGCCCGCCGCCGTCGCCACCGGCGAGGCCGACGCCGGACTCGTCGACGGCATCGCGTCCCCCAGCGACCCGCTGCGGCTCACCGACGTCGCCCCGCTCGCCGCGACCGGCGTCGCCGAGGAACCGCTCGTCGTCGTCCTGCCCGCCCACCATCCGCTCGCCGGACGCCCCGGCCTCCGCCTCGACGACCTCGTCGACGCCCGCTGGCTGGACGCGCCCGACGCGGGCATCCCCCTCGACCGGCTGCGGGCCGTCCACGGCGGGCCCGCCGGGCGCGGCTTCCGCGACGCCCTGCGCTACGAGGGCACCGACACCCGCACCCTCGCGGCCCTCGCCGCCGCCGGGCACGGCCTGGCCCTCCTGCCGCTGCCCGCCGCGCGGGGCGTCCCCGGCGCGGCGGCCGTCCCCCTGGTCGCGCCCCGCCTCGTCCACCGCACCGAACTCCTCCTCCCGGCGGGAGCGGGCCGCGAACCCTCCGGGCCCGTGGCCGAGTTCGTACGACGGCTCAAGCGCTGACATCCGCAGTCGCTACCCTGTGCCCAACGGCGACGGAAGGCGGACGGGCGTGGGGTGGCTGCGACGAGGACCCAGGCGGGACGGCGACGACGCACCGAGGGACCCCGAGTTCGCGTACTTCTCCCAGCGCGAGGCCGCGCTCTTCCGCGGCCGGGTCCGCGAGACCTTCGCCGAACTCGGCCTGGAGGTCACCGTCTACGCCGGCCACGTCGTCGACGACAAGGCCCGCCGCTTCGGCCTCGGCAACCTCGCCGCCGTCTGCCACCAGGACCGGCGCGGCCCCCGCGTCTGGCCCGGCCTGATCCACCGCCACGTCGGCCTCGTCGTCCGCGCCATGGACGGCCCCTCCGCGCTCGACACCCTGCCGCCCGAGCAGATCCGCGCCCAGCTCTACCCCCGGGTCGTCAGCGGCGACGGCATCGACGCCGGCGCCTTCGGCTACGCCAGGACCGTCGCCCCCAACCTCTACGAGGTCCTCGCCCTCGACCTGCCGGAGAGCGTCATGATGCTCACCGACGAGGCCCTCGAACGGCTCGGCGACCACGCGCAGCTCCGCGACCGGGCCCTGCGCAACCTGCGCGGGCTGCCCGTCGAGGAGCACGAGACCGTCCGCGACGCCGACGGCATGTGCTTCGAGGTCATCCTCGGCGACTCCTTCTACACCGCCAGCCGCGTCCTCGACCTCGACGGCGTCGTCCGGCGCGTCACCGGCCTCCCGCTCGGCGAGCACGGCGCCCTCGTCGCCCTGCCCTTCCGGCACCAGCTCGCCTTCCACCCCATCCGGGACACCTCGATCATCCCGGCCCTCGGCGCGATGGCCTCCTTCGCCGCCGCCGGGTACGAGGACGTGCCGGGCGCCATCAGCCCGTACGTCTTCTGGTGGCGCGGCGGCACCCTCACCCAGCTCAGCGAGCACGACGAGGAGCACGGCGAGCTGCGGATCGTCGTCGGCGACGACTTCCACGCGCTCCTGGAACGGCTCATCGCGCAGGGCCCCGACCGCCGCTGACCGGTCACCCCGCTCCGGTATCCGGTCGCGGCCCGCGCCCCCGCCCGGCAGGATGCTGTACGTCGCACCGGACGCAGACGAAGACGTCGAGGAGAAGCCACCATGTCGGAACAGGTCGTGCCCTTCACCGCGGACGACTACCGGGCCCGGATGGCCCGCGCCGCCGAATCCGCCGCCGACGCCGGACTCGCGGGCGTGCTCGTCGCCCCCGGCCCCGACCTCGTCTACCTCACCGGCTACCAGCCGACCGCGATCACCGAGCGGCTCACCGTCCTCGTCCTCGCCGCCGGCCAGGAACCCGTCCTCGTCGTCCCCACCCTGGAGGCCCCCGACGCCGAGAAGGCCGTCGGCTCCGCCGCGCTCGCCCTGCGCGACTGGACCGACGGCACGGACCCGTACGCCGTCACCGCCCCCCTCCTCGACGCCGACGGCCGCTTCGGCGTCAGCGACAACGCCTGGGCCATGCACCTCCTCGGCCTCCAGCAGGCCCTGCCCGGCACCTCGTACGTCTCCCTCACCGAGGCCCTGCCGATGCTCCGGGGCGTCAAGGACGCCCACGAGCTGGCCCGGATCGCGGCCGCCGGGGCCGCCGCCGACCAGGCGTACGGCGAGATCCTCAAGGTCCGCTTCGCCGGCCGCAAGGAGACCGACGTCGCCGCCGACCTCGCCCGGCTCCTCATGGAGTTCGGCCACTCCCAGGTCGACTTCACCGTCGTCGGCTCCGGCCCCAACGGCGCCAACCCGCACCACGAGGCCGGCGACCGGACCATCGAGCGCGGCGACATGGTCGTCCTCGACTTCGGCGGCCTCAAGCACGGCTACGGCTCCGACACCACCCGCACCGTCCACGTCGGCGAACCCACCGACGAGGAGCGCCGCGTCCACGACCTCGTCCGCGAGGCCCAGCAGGCCGGCTTCGAGGCCGTCCGCCCCGGCGTCGCCTGCCAGGAGGTCGACCGCGCGGCCCGCAAGGTCATCACGGACGCCGGCTACGGCGAGTACTTCATCCACCGCACCGGCCACGGCATCGGCGTCACCACCCACGAACCCCCGTACATGATCGAGGGCGAGGAACTCCCCATCGTCCCCGGCATGTGCTTCTCCATCGAACCCGGCGTCTACCTCCCGGGCCGCTTCGGCGTCCGCATCGAGGACATCGTCACGGCCACGGAGGACGGCGGGGGCCGCCGCTTCAACAACACCCCGCGCGAGATGGCGATCGTCGAGTAGCGCCGTACCGGCCGGATCAGCCGTCCGTCAGGACGATCGCCGACTCGGCCGGGAGGCGGAGGACACCGTCCGCCGCCGGGGCGTCGACCGGGTCCCAGGAGGCCAGGACCCGGTCGCGGCCGTTGGAGCCGAGCGGGATCACCGCGGGATCCCCGCCCATGTTCACGGCCACCCGCAGGTCCCCGCGCCGGAAGACCATCCAGCGGGCCTCCTCGTCGAAGGCGACCTTCACGCCCGCCAGGTCCGGGTCCGTCAGGTCCGGCAGGGTGCGGCGCAGCGCGATGAGCTGGCGGTGCCAGGCGAGGAGCCGCTTGTGCGGGTCCCGCTCGCGTTCGGTCCGGTCGAGGACCGAGCGGTCGCGGGTGGCCGGCTCCTGCGGGTCGGGGACCTCGTCCTCGGACCAGCCGTGCGCCGCGAACTCCCGCTTCCTGCCCCGCCGTACGGCCTCCGCGAGCTCCGGGTCGGTGTGGTCGGTGAAGTACATCCAGGGCGTGCCCGCCCCCCACTCCTCGCCCATGAACAGCATCGGCACCGAAGGGCCGGTCAGGACGAGCGTCGCCGCGCAGGCCAGCAGGCCGGGGGAGAGCGAGGCCGAGAGGCGGTCGCCGAGGGCCCGGTTGCCGATCTGGTCGTGGGTCTGCGCATAGCCGAGGAAGCGGTGGGCGGGGGTGCGCTCCCGGTCCACCGGACGGCCGTGGTGGCGGCCCCGGAAGGTGGAGTACGTGCCGTCGTGGAAGAAGACCCGGGTGAGGGTCTTGGCGAGCGCCGCCATCGGGGCGCGCGCGAAGTCGCCGTAGTAGCCCTGCGATTCGCCCGTCAGGGCGGTGTGCAGGGCGTGGTGGAAGTCGTCGTTCCACTGGGCGTGCACACCGAGGCCGCCGAGCGTGCGCGGGGTCGTCGTGCGCGGGTCCGCGAGGTCGGACTCGCCGATCAGGAAGTGCTGGCGGCCCTGCTCCTTCGCCAACTCGTCGACGGCGGCGGAGAGTTCCTCCAGGAAGGTCAGCGCCCGCGTGTCGGCGAGGGCGTGCACCGCGTCGAGCCGCAGCCCGTCGATCCGGTAGTCCCGCAGCCAGGCGAGCGCGCTCCCCAGGAAGTACGCCCGCACCTCGTCCGAGCCCGGCGCGTCCAGGTTCACCGCCGCGCCCCACGGCGTGTGGTGGGTGTCCGTGAAGTACGGCCCGAAGGACGGGAGATGGTTTCCCGACGGGCCCAGGTGGTTGTGCACCACGTCGAGGACCACGCCCATGCCGAGCCCGTGCGCCGCGTCCGTGAACCGCTTCAGCGCCTGCGGACCGCCGTACGGCTCGTGGACCGCCCACGGCGCCACCCCGTCGTACCCCCAGCCCCGCACCCCGGGGAACGGGCACAGCGGCATCAGCTCCACATGGGTGATGCCGAGGCCCGCGAGCTCCCCGAGGCGCGCGGCCGCCGCGTCGAGCGTGCCCTCCGGGGTGAAGGTGCCGACGTGCAGCTCGTACAGGACGGCGCCGCGCAGCCGCAGCCGCGGGGACTCGTGGCGCCAGGCGTACGCCGAGTGGTCGACGACCGCGCTCAGCCCGTCGGGCCCGTCGGGCAGCCGGCGCGAGCGGGGGTCGGGGAGCACGGGCCCGCCGTCGAGCGAGAAGCCGTACCGGTCGCCGTCCCCGGCGGGCACCACGCCCGACCACCAGCCGTCCCGTTCCGCGTCCCGGTCCAGGGGATGGTCGGAGCCGTTCAGCTCCAGCGTCACCCGGTCACGGGCGCTCGGCGCCCACACCTCGAAGAGCACGGGAATCCCCTCGTCGACGGTCACTCCAGCACGGCTACCGCGACCATCCTGGCAGTCAGGACCCCGACGCGCCCGGCACGTCCCACACGTAGTTGATCGCGTGCTCGAACGTCACGTAGCCCGCGCGGGCGAACGCCGCCGCCATCGGCACGTTCCCCAGGTCCGTCGCCGCCCGGATCCGCGGCACGTCGGCGGCGGCCAGGACCCGGGTCCCCTCCGCCAGGATGTCGTCGACGTGTCCGTGCCCGCGGTGGGCGGGCAGCACACCGATGTACGCGATCGTGTGGTGGTAGTTGTTCCGCGCGGGGACGACGAAGCCGACCGGCTCGCCGCTCTCCGGCAGCTGGGCGACCCGCCACCACGCGCGGGGCGAGGAGTAGGTCCCGAGCTCCTCGTCGAAGTGCAGCTCCGCCGCCTCCCGCGCCGACAGGCCCGAGGCCAGATCGGCCTGCCCGTGCGCGTCGAGCGTGCCCTCCATCACCGGCGTCATCAGCGCGACCAGATCCTCCCGGTCCCGCACGGGACGGAACTCCAGACGGCCCTTCGGCTCCGGTACGGGGGTGCCGGGCCGCCACTCCAGACGCAGCCGCTCGACCAGCGGGCGCGCGCCCGTGCGCTCCAGGACGGAGAACACCGACTCCAGGAGCGACCGGGTCTCCGGCACCTCGCGCCAGTCCGCCGGCATGAACCGTCCGAACTCGGGGCGCCGCGCCCCCGCCGGGACCACCGCGGCCGTCGCCGTCTCCAGGAGCCGCAGACCGACCTCGGCGCGCTCCTCGGCGTCCAGCTCCGGGGCGAGGTCGAAGAAGTCGAGCGCCTGCGGCTCGGCCCCCGGCGTGCCCGTCCACCAGGAGAGCCGGCCGAGGAGCCGGTCGCCGTCGAGCGCCACCCACATCCACCCGGGGAGACGGCGGCCGGTGGCGAGGTCGTCGGCGAGTTCGTGGTCGAGCGAGTACGTGAGGCGGAGGAACAGGTCGAGTTCCTCCGGCCCGGTGAGCGGGCGGACGGTGAGGTCGGTGGTGGACGGTGCGGAAGACGTGGTCACGTCGTGGTTCCCCCGGGAAGTCTGTCGTCGTCGAGCCCGCAGACCGTAACAGCGATGTCGCCGTACCGGTACGGAGTTTCCCCAGGTCCGGGGTCCTTCTGGACACCTCGGGCCCGACCGGCGGACAATCACTCGCGTGACGACCCCTTTCGAGCTTCCCGCGAACTCCCCTCGGCTGACCGACGCCGAGCGGGACCGGGCGCTGGGGCTGCTCCGTGAGGGCGCCGCTCAGGGCCGCCTCTCGCACGACACCTTCCTCTTCCGGATGGAGCGCGCGCTCCAGGCCCGCCGGCCCGACGAACTCGCCCTGCTCACCGCCGACCTGAGGACCGACGGCACCTGGACCCGGCGCGTCGTCGGGGCGGTCGAGAAGATGTCCGCGTTCACGGCGCGGATCGGACGCGCCTGGACCGCCGAGCGGCTGCCGAAGCTGCTCCTTCCGCACCCCGGCCCGTATCCGCTGCGGATCGGCCGCGACCCGGTCAACGGCCTGCGGCTCAGCCACGAGACGGCCTCGCGGCTGCACGCCGAACTCTCGCTCCAGGGCGGGACGTGGGTGCTGCGCGACCTCGGCTCGACGAACGGCACCACCGTCAACGGGCGGCGGGTCACCGGCGCCGTGGCGGTCCGGCCGGGGGACGTGGTCGGCTTCGGCCAGATGTCCTTCCGGCTGTCGCACGACTGAATCGCACGACGCGGGCCGAGCCCGAGCACGACGTGGGCTGAGCCCGAGCACGACGTGGGCTGAGCCCGAGCGCGGCGTGGGCCGAGTCCGCATCGCATGGCGTGGGCTGAATCGCACGACGTGGGCGTTCACCCGTTCGGCGGTACGCGGCGGGCGGTGGGGCCCGCGCGATGATGGGCTGGGCAGACGCGCGCCACGATCTCCGGCCGCGGCACCCACCGCCGACCGACAGGGGGCGCGATGAGCGACGAGCCGAAGCGGGGCACGGGGAACGGCCTGCCTTCCGGGGACCCCTGGACACGACTGCCGTCGATGGCACCGGCGCCGCCGCCGGCCGGAGCCGCCCCGGGGTCCCCCGCCCCCGGGCGCGTCCGGACCCTCGCCGACCGGGCCGCCGCCGGACCCGTCCCGCCCGGCGGGCGGACCGTCGCGCCCAGCCCCCTCGACCCCGGCGCCTCACGCGACCCGCACGGGATCCACCGCACCCTGCGCGAGGAGTTCCCGCTCACGTACGACCCGCTGCTGCGGGCCTGGGTCCTCAGCCGGTACGCGGACGTGGCCGCCGCCCTCACCGACGAACGCTTCACGCACGGGCACCGGCCCGGCGACCCGCCCTGCGCGCGGGCCCACGTCGACGTCGACGTCGAGACCCTGCGCGCGGTCACCGAACGAACGGCCTACGTCCTGGCCCGCCGGATCGCCGAACGGCCCCAGGCCGACCTGGTCGCCGACTTCTGCCACTGGCTGCCCGCCGGAACCGTCGCCGCGGCCGTCGGCGTGCCCTACCGCGACATGATGCGGCTCGTCCGCGGCCGGGCGGCGGGCGCGCTCGCGGGGGAGTGCGGCGCCCAGATCGCCGTACGGGAGAAGGCGCTCGCCTCCTTCCTCGGCAACGTCCTCGCCGATCCCGACCAGGTCGCCGCCCTCCGCGACGCGCCCGCCGGACTCGTCTCCCGCGCCTGGACCGAGTCGCTGCGCCGGGACCCGCCCGTGCAGATCGCGGTGCGCCGCACCGCCGCCGAGGTGCCGGTGAGCGGCGGTGTCGTGCCGGCGGGCGCGTCCGTCGCCCTGCTCGTCGGCTCGGCGGGACGCGACCCGGAGCGCTTCCGCGCGCCCGATCGTTTCGATCCCTTTCGCAACGACCCGGGCCAGCTCACCTACGGGGCGGGCTTCTGCCCGGCGGTCCTCCTGGCCGGATTCGAGGCCGAGTACGCCCTGCGCGCCCTCTTCACGGCCATGCCCCGCCTGCGCCTCGCCGACGGCTTCCGTCCCGTGTCCACGGGCCTCATCACCCGCGCTCCCCGCAGTCTCATCGTCCGGCCGGGCGGCTGAGGGGCCCCGCCCCCGCTGCTAGGGTGACGTGCGCCCGTCAAACGGACGCTCGAACCGCCACTTTTCACGGGGATTTACATATGAACATGCGCCATGTCCGTGCCATCGCCGTCTTCGGCATCGCGGTCGTCGCCCTGACCGGTGCCCGCGGCTCGCACGGCGGCAGCTGCGGCGGCGGCCACAGCTCCGGCAGCCACAGCAGCGGCAGCAACCACAGCGACAACGACAGCACCTCGGACAGCGGCTCCGTGTCCGGCAGCACCGGCAGCTCCGACAAGGCCGTTCGCGATCTGACCATCGACTCGTGCACGTACGACCCGGCGAGCAAGAACCTGGTCGCCCGGGTCACCATCAAGAACGACAACACGTTCGACTACGACTACGACTTCACGACGGAGTTCAAGGGCGACACGGGCGCCGGCGTCACCCCGGCGACCGCGAGGACGACCGCCGTCGCGGTCGCCGCGGGCGCCTCCAAGAGCGTCGACGTGTCCACCCGGTACCCCGGAACCGGCGACGCCTCCGAGTACACCGAGTGCTGGGTCACGCGGGCGTCCCGCTCCTGACCTCGGCCGCGGCCGGGCTCGTGCGGCCCGGCCGCAGCACCGAGGCGAGCAGCAGGACGCCGGGGAGGACCCCGGCGACGGTCCTGACCGCGACGACCGGGAGGTCGAAGGCCGCGAGCGCCACGCCCGCCGCGCCGCAGACCGCGATCGAGGCTCCGAGCACATGGAGCGCGGGCCTGCGCCAGGCGACCGCCAGGCCGGAGAAGTGCACGCCGACGACGAAGGCGATCCAGCCCACGGACGCCGCCGGGGTGTGCAGCACGCGGGCGATCACGAAGAGTCCGGCCGCGAGGCCGGCCACCTCGACCGCCACCACGTACCAGTAGCGCCGGCCGAACCGGGTGCCGGATTCGGCCGGTGCCGTCGCCGTCGCCCGGCCGCGCCGCCCGAGGACGGCCACCCAGAGGAACGCGGCGAGGGACAGCAGCCGCAGCGGCGCGGCGACCGCCGTCGGCAGGGCGACCGCGTTGGCCTGGATGAACACGAGTCCGAACGCGGCGCCGATGATCCGCCCGGTCTGATCTTTCGTCATGATCGTCAGCTTGTCATGGCCGTGGCATCAAGACTCACTCCCCCCGGACCAGCAGCGCCACCGGCCGCTCCGCGAACAGCTCCGCCAGCTTGACCTCCGTCGCCGGGCCGCCCGTGAACTCCCGCACGCCGTCGAGCGCGTCGGTCCAGCGCCCCTCGGGCAGCACCAGCTCCGTGTCCTGCCAGCCGCCCGCCCGGGCGAGCCGCAGGGAGAGCCGGGTCACGGCCGTGATCACCCGGCCGGAGCGGGCGAAGGCCAGACAGTGCGCGGCCGCCGGGCCCTCCGCCGCCAGCGGGACGTACGTGCCGCCCGGGCCGAAGGCCTCCGGATGCGCGCGCCGCAGCCGCAGCGCCGCCCGGACCAGGGCCGTGCGCTCGTCGTCCGGGCCGACCGCGAAGGGCGCCCGGTTGTCCGGGTCGACGAGCGCCCGGTACTCCCGCTCCGTGTTCTGGTACAGCTCCGGCACCCCCGGCATCGTCAGCTGCGCGAGTGCCGCGCCGAGGGCGTGCGCCCGGATGTGCGGCTCCAGGGCGAAGGCCGCCGCCGAGGCCGCCCGGAGCGGGATCCGGCCGGGCCCGGCCGCCGCGAACTCGGCCACCGCCCGCTCGTACGCCGCGTCCGGCTCGGTCCAGCTGGTCCGCAGCCCCGCCTCCCGTACGGACTTGAGGATCGCGGGGCCGAGCCGGTCCGGGTCCGGGGTGCCGAAGCCGAAGGCCGTCTGCCAGGCCGTCCACGCCACGTGCGGATCGGGCGCGGGCACCCCCGAGACCTCCGCGAGGAGCTCCGCCCACACCTCGGGGCACTGGGCGAGCACCGCGATCGCGGCCCGGACGTCCGCGCTGCGCTTGGTGTCGTGCGTGGAGAGCACGGTGCCGGTGCCCGGCCAGTCCCGGGCGATCCGCAGGCAGTACGCGTGGAACTCCTCCACCGGCACCGCCGGACGGCCCGCGTCCCCGCCGACCTCGTTCGCCGAGAGCAGCGGCGTGTACCGGTAGAAGGCCGTGTCCTCCACGGACTTGGCCCGCAGCGCGGAGGACGTCTGCGCGAACCGCGCGCGGAAAGAACGGTGTTCGGGACCGTTGCCGAGCGTGCCGAGCGCCAGGTCCCGTACGAGGTCGACCGCCGTCGCCTCCTCCGGCACCGCGAACGCGGCCTTCGCGCCGCGCGCCGCCTCCGGGGTCAGCACCTCCTTGCCGCCGGTCCGGTAGGTCCGGTAGACGGGGACGCGGACGAGGAGCTCGCGGATCGCGGTGCGCAGCGCCCAGGGGGCGTGGTCCCGCAGCGCGGGGTCGGCGGCGCAGATCCGGCCGGCGATCCGGGTCAGCGCGGCCGTCTCGGACGCCAGGTCATGGGTGACCACCTCGTACGCCGCGCGGCGCCCGGTCGCCTCCCAGTGGCCGCCCCGGTCCCCGGCCTTGCCGACGAACTCCCGGTAGGAATCGGTGAGTTCGTCGGCTCCGACCGGGTCGGTGAACACCCCGTCGAGCTGCCGGAGCGCGTCGTACCCGGTGGTGCCCGCGACCGGCCAGGCGGCGGGCAGCGTCTCCGCGCCCGTGAGGATCTTCTCGACGACCGTCCAGCAGCGCCCGCCGGTCGCCGCCGCCAGGTCCTCCAAGTAGCCCTGCGGGTCGGCGAGTCCGTCCGGGTGGTCGATGCGCAGCCCCTCGATCACCCCGTCCGCGACCAGCTCCACGATCTTCGCGTGGCTCGCCGCGAACACCTCGGGGTGCTCCACCCGCACCCCGATGAGCTCCGAGACGGTGAAGAAGCGCCGGTAGTTGAGCTCGGTGCGGGCCAGCCGCCACCAGCCGAGCCGGTACCACTGGGCGTCGAGCAGCTCGTCCGGCGGCAGGTCCTCGGTGCCCGGGCGGAGCGGGAACTCCTGGCCGTCCAGGTGCAGGGAGCCGCCCGAGACCCGGAACCGGTCCCGCACCTCCGGGAGCCGCGCGGGCAGCACCGGGAGCAGCAGCCGCCCGTCCCCGGCCCGCCAGTCGATGTCGAACCAGCGGGCGTACGGCGAGTCCGGGCCGTCTCTGAGGACGGCGCGCAGCGCGCGGTTGTGCCGGGGGGAGGCCGCCATGTGGTTGGGCACCAGGTCCACGACCAGACCGAGGCCGTGCGCCCGCGCGGTCGCCGCGAGCGCCCGCAGCCCCTCCTCGCCGCCCAGTTCGGCCCGTACGGAGCCGTGGTCGGTCACGTCGTAGCCGTGGGTCGAGCCGGGCACCGCCTCCAGGACCGGGGACAGGTGCAGATGCGAGACGCCGAGGCCGGCCAGGTACGGCACGGCGCGCTCGGCGGCCGCGAACGGGAACTCCGGCTGGAGCTGGAGCCGGTAGGTCGACGTGGGTGGAATGGGCGTCATGCGAACGTACGTACCCCGCCGGAAGGCTTCTGTGTCATCGCCCCATGCACCCGTTCGAGTGCATCGCGTTACGTTCGCGTGATGCTCCGGATGTATCGCGACACGCTGTCCCTGCTCGGACCGGCCCTGCCCGTCGTCTCGTTCCTCGGCCGGCTGCCCACCGCCATGTGCCAGCTCGGCAGCCTCCTCCTGGTCGCCGAGACGAGCGGCTCGCTCGCCACCGCCGGGCTCACGGGCGGAGCGCTCGCCGCCGGGCAGACCGTCGCCGGGCCCGTCATCGGCCGGCTCGCCGACCGGCACGGCCAGCGCGGGGTGGTCCTCGCGGCCTCCCTCGCCAACGCGGTCGCCGTCACCGCCCTGGTCCTCGCCGCCCTCGCCGGCGCCGCCACCGGCCCGCTCATGGTGCTGGGGGCGCTCGCCGGGGCCACCGTCCCGCAGGTCGGGCCGCTCGCCCGGACCCGCTCCGTGGCCCTCGCCCGACGCTCCGGCGCGGACGACCGGCTCGTCGGCGCGGTGCTCTCCTTCGAGGGCACCCTCGACGAGGTCTCCTTCGTCCTCGGCCCCGCCCTCGTCGGCCTCGCCGCCGCCCTCGCCCACCCGGCCGCCGCGCTGCTCCTGGCGGCGCTCCTGCTGGCCGCCTGCGGGACGGCCTTCGCCCTCCATCCGACGGCCCGGGCGGCGGCACCGGTGACATCCACCCGTACGAGTGCCGCCGAACGGACGCGGCTGCCGGGATCCGCGTACGCCCTGCGCGCCACGATGGTCCTCCAGGGCGCCATGTTCGGCGCCTCGCAGGCCGGGATCACCGCCCTCACCGAGCGGCTCGGCGTCCCCGCCCAGGCCGGGCTCGTCTACGCCGCCATGGGCGTCATGAGCGCCGCCGTAGGCCTCTCCATGGCCGCCGTGCCCGCCCGGATCGGGCTCACGACCCGCTGGCGGGCCGCGACCGCCGGGCTCGTCGTCCTGTCCGTACCGCTGCCGTTCGTCGGCTCCCTGGGCGCGCTGTACGCGGTCGTCGTCGTCCTCGGCGCCGCCTACGCCCCGCATCTGATCACCGTCTTCGGGCTCACCGAGCGGACCGTGCCGGCCGCCCGGCTCGCCGAGTCGATGGCCTTCCTCACCAGCGGCATCGTGGGCGGTCAGGCCCTCGCCCTCGCCGTCTCGGGCCGGCTCGCCGAGGGCGAGGGCGCCCCCGCCGCCTTCGCGGTGGCGGTGGGGGCGGCCGCGGCCTGCGCGGCCCTCTCCTGGTCGGTGCGGGTGGCCGGGCCCGTACGGGACCTCAGGCCGGCCGGCGCAGAACGGTCAGGCTGAGCGGCGCGAGCGACACCCGCTCGCCGCCCGCCAGCTCCGGGCCCTCCTGCGGCGGCATGCCCTCCGGGTCCGAGGTGTCCACGACCATGCGCCAGCAGCGCCCGTGGCCGTCCGGGACCGAGAACTCCAGCTCCTTCGAGGAGGCGTTGAACATCAGCAGGAAGGAGTCGTCGGCGATCCGCTCGCCCTGCGGTCCCGGCTCCGAGATGGCGTTGCCGTTGAGGAAGACGGTCAGCGCCTGGGCGTGCGCCGCCTGCCAGTCGCGGGAGGTCATCTCCTCGCCCTCGGGCGTGAACCAGGCGATGTCGGTCAGCTCGTCGTGGGTGCCCTCCACCGGCCGGCCGTGGAAGAAGCGGCGGCGCCGGAAGACCGGATGCTCCCGGCGCAGCCGGACCATCGCGCGCGTGAAGCGCAGCAGCGTGGCCTCCGCCTCGCTGTTCTCCTTCGGCCACCGCACCCAGGAGACCTCGTTGTCCTGGCAGTACGCGTTGTTGTTGCCGCCCTGCGTCCGCCCGAACTCGTCGCCGTGGCTGAGCATCGGCACGCCCTGCGAGAGCATCAGCGTGGCGAGGAAGTTGCGCATCTGGCGGGCGCGCAGCTCCACGATCCCCACGTCCCCGGTCTCGCCCTCCACCCCGCAGTTCCAGGACCGGTTGTAGCTCTCGCCGTCCCGGTTGCCCTCGCCGTTCGCCTCGTTGTGCTTGTCGTTGTACGAGACGAGGTCCCGCAGGGTGAAACCGTCGTGGCAGGTCACGAAGTTGACCGAGGCGAGCGGCCGCCGCCCGTCGTCCTGGTACAGATCGGAGGATCCGGTCAGCCGGGAGGCGAACTCGGCGAGCGTGCGCGGCTCGCCCCGCCACAGGTCCCGCACGCAGTCCCGGTACTTGCCGTTCCACTCGGTCCACAGCGGCGGGAAGTTCCCCACCTGGTAGCCGCCCTCGCCCACGTCCCACGGCTCGGCGATCAGCTTCACCTGGCTCACCACCGGGTCCTGCTGCACCAGGTCGAAGAACGAGGACAGCCGGTCCACCTCGTGGAACTGGCGCGCCAGGGTGGCCGCCAGGTCGAAGCGGAAGCCGTCCACGTGCATCTCGGTCACCCAGTACCGCAGACTGTCCATGATCAGCTGGAGCACGTGCGGGGAGCGCATGAGCAGCGAGTTCCCGGTGCCGGTGGTGTCCGTGTAGTACCGGGGGTCGTCCGCGAGCCGGTAGTACGAGGGGTTGTCCAGGCCCCGCATGGAGAGCGTCGGGCCCAGGTGGTTGCCCTCGGCCGTGTGGTTGTAGACCACGTCGAGGATGACCTCGATGCCCGCCTGGTGCAGCGCCCGGACCGCCGCCTTGAACTCCAGGACCTGCTGGCCCCGGTCGCCCCAGGACGCGTAGGCGTTGTGCGGGGCGAAGAAGCCGATCGTGTTGTAGCCCCAGTAGTTGGAGAGCCCCGCGTCCACGAGCCGGTGGTCGTTCACGAACTGGTGAACGGGCATCAGTTCGAGCGCGGTGACGCCCAGTTCCTTCAGGTGGCCGATGACCGAGGGGTGCGCGAGCCCCGCGTACGTCCCGCGCAGCTCCTCCGGAAGGTCCGGGTGCAGCATCGTCAGGCCCTTCACATGGGCCTCGTAGATCACCGTGTGGTGGTACTCGGTGCGCGGGCGCCGGTCGTCGCCCCAGTCGAAGTACGGGTTCACGACCACCGAGGTCATCGTGTGCGGGCCCGAGTCGAGGTCGTTGCGCGCGTCGGGCCGCCCGAACGGGTACCCGTACACCGCCTCCCCCCACTTCACCTGCCCCGACACCGCGCGCGCGTACGGGTCGAGCAGCAGCTTCGCCGCGTTGCAGCGCAGCCCGCGCTCCGGCGCGTACGGGCCGTGCACCCGGAACCCGTACCGCTGACCGGGCATCACGCCCGGCAGATAGGCGTGCCGCACGAACGCGTCGGTCTCGCGCAGCTCCACCGCCGTCTCCGAGCCGTCGTCGTGCAGCAGACACAGCTCGATCCTGTGGGCGGCCTCCGAGAAGACCGCGAAGTTGGTGCCCGCTCCGTCATAGGTGGCGCCCAGGGGGTACGCCTGTCCCGGCCAGACCTGCATGGATACGACTCTTCCTCTTCTGTCCGGGTTTTACGGGTGTTATTCCGTCAGATCCTGCCCGAAAGAGTCGCAACCTCCTAGGACTTCGCCCCGTCCTACCGGGTGACCGCAACCATGAGGGGGATAGAGGGGGAAATGTGTACGAAATAGTTCGCCGCCACCTGGGGAAGGTGGTGGCAGGGGCGGCCATGGCGGTGACGGGAACCGCCGTCGCGGTGGCGATCAGCCTGCCGGGGCAGGCGGGAGCGAACGGGGCGGCCGGAGCGGCCGGAACCGGGGGACCGACCGGGATCGCCGGAGCGGCCGGCACGCCGGCGGCCGACGCCTCCGGACAGGGAGGGGCCGACGGGCGGACGGCGGGCTCCGCGCCGCCGCCGGCCACCGTGATCCCGCCCGCGACCGAGGGGGAGAAGGGCGTCGGCAGCGACCCGCTCACCGACGACGAGCTCGCCCGGGCCGAGGCACTGGCGCTGACCCCGCCCGCCGCCTCCGCCCAGCACGACGTCACGGGCGGCCGCGGCCCGCAGCGCCTCGGCACCCGGCTCGCCGACCCGGTGCCGGGCGACGCGTCGCGCCGCGCCGAGGTCCGCCTCTACGACTACGGGCGGGACGAGCTCATCACGAAGACCGTCAACCTCGACACCGGCAAGGTCGAGAAGTCCGGTGCGCAGCGCGGGGTCCAGCCCTCCGCCCACCCCGACGAGCTGCGCGAAGCCCTGGAGCTGATCCTCGCGAGCCCGCTCGGCAAGGGCGTCAAGGAGGACTACGAGGACGCCACCGGCAAGGAGCTCACCTCCAGCCGGCAGCTGTGGTTCAACGGCGACGTCTACCGCACCTACCGCGAGACCAACGTGCCCGCACAGCTCTCCCGTTGCGGGGAGCACCGGTGCGTCCGGCTCGTCACCAAGGTCCTCAACGGCGCCTGGATCGACACCCGGAACCTGATCGTCGACCTCTCCGCCAGGACCGTCACCCGCGTCGGCTGACCACCGCCGCCCCGGTCCCCGGCCCCACGACACGTACGAGGGAGCACGTCCCCATGTCCATCCAGCTCGACCCGCGCACCCGCAAGCGGGGTGCCGTCCTGGCCGCCGCCGTCCTGCTCGGCACCGCCACGGCCGCCGCCGGACCCGCGACCGCCGCCCCCGCCCCGACGCGGGCGCCGTCACCCACCACGCCCGACTGCTCGGCCGCGTACCGCATCACGCAGAAGCTCGACGGCGGCACGACCTGGCGCATGTGCTGGCGCTACGACACCGACGCCGGGCTCACGCTCGACAAGATCACCTACCAGCCGCCCGGCGCCGCCGCCCCCATCAAGGTCCTCGACAGCGCCCGGCTCGCCCAGATCCACGTGCCCTACGACGACGGCGGCGCCGAGTACGACGACCTCACCGGCGCCGGCTTCGGCTACGGCCTGCAGAACCTCAAGCCGACCGAGTGCCCCGGCGGCACCCTCACCACCGTCAAGGTCACCGACGTCGGCGACGTCAAGGGCCTGTGCACCACCACGCGGGCGCGTGGGCACGCGTACCGCATGGCCAGCGACAACGGCTCCAAGGTCTGGGCGGCGCAGGCCAAGGACCTGCTCGTCTACACCGTCAACAAGGTCGGCTGGTACGAGTACATCACCGAGTGGCGCTTCACCGCCGACGGCACCATCGGCGCCAACGTCGGGGCCACCGGCAGCCTCTCGCCCGTCGACTACAACGCCACCGACGGCCGCGGCTGGCCCCTCGGCAAGGGTGCCCGCGGCTACGCCACCAGCCACGCCCACAACGTCTTCTGGAAGCTCGACTTCGGCCTCGACGGCTCCACCAAGGACCGGATCGAGCAGTTCGACTCCACCGTCACCGCGCCCACCGGCGGCGGCGGACCCACCGTGAAGACCACGAAGACCGCCGTCACCAAGGAACTCGCCGGCGACGCGAAGAACATGCGCTGGTGGCGGGTGGTCAGCGGCACCGGCAAGAACGCCGACGGCCACGCCCGCTCGTACGAGATCGTGCCCGGTCACACCGACACGCACGCGGGCCGCGGCTTCACCAAGCACGGCGTGTACTTCACCCAGTCCCGCGCCTGCGAGAAGTTCGCGAGCAACAACATCGGCGACTGCGGTCGGGGCGCCCCGGACAGTGTCGACAAATGGGTCAACGGCGAGACCCTGACCAAACCGTCGGTGTGGGTCAACATCGGGTTCCACCACATCGCCCGGGACGAGGACCAGCAGCCGATGCCCGTCCACTGGCAGGGCTTCCAGCTCGTGCCCAGGGACGTAACCGCTATGAATCCGCTCACTCCGGCCGATCTCGCCTCCCAGAACGGGCAGCCCGATCTCGGGAGTTGAGGAAGCAGCCTGACGATCCTGCTGCACCGCCCTCCGCTCGCGGAGTACCCTTCCTTGATCGTTGTCACATGGTCATCCAGTCCGCCGGAACGGGTGTCCGGGAGCAGAAGGCGGTGCGCGGGTGAGCTCGGGAGGTCTGGAGCTGCCCTCAGGTGACGCGGGGCGCGAGGGGGACTCGGCCGACCCCGCAGAGGCGTCGCCCGGAGCGGCCGTGCCGCCGGGTGTCGTCCTGCCGCCGGGCGCGGGCGCCCCGCCCGGCACGGTCACGGTCGGCCGGCCGGTGGAGATCGGGGCGGAGCTCGACTGGGGCGCCGAGGCCTGGGGCGAGGTCCGCACCCGGGCCCAGCGCGCGGGCCGCGCCTACATCTGGCTGAACCTCGTCGAACAGCGGCTGCGGGCCGTGGTCGCCGCCGTCCTGCGGCCCGTGTACGAACCGGTGCACGGCGAGGAGTGGGTGGTGGCCGCCGCCGGACCGGCCGGCCAGGAATGGGTCCAGCGGGCGGTCGCCGTCCGCGAGGTCTCCCGCCGCAAGGGCTACCTCCTCGACCCGGCCGACGACAACGTGCTGAGCTTCCTCACGCTGCCCCAGCTGCGCGAGCTGATGGTGCAGCACTGGCCGTGCTTCGAGCCCTACTTCGACGACCGGCGCGAGGTCGAGCTCGCCCTCGACGAGCTGGAGGTCACGCGCAACGTGGTCTCCCGCAACCGGGCGCTGTCGCTGACCGTCCTCGCCCAGTCCGAGCGGGCCTCCGCCCGCATCCTGGAGATCCTCGGCAGCGGCGCCGGAGTGCCCTCCGCCGACCGGCTGCCCGTGGACGCGGTCGAGGACCTCGTCGGCGACCGGTACGCGGACGTCGTCTCCGTCCACCCCGACCGGGTCCGGCTCCAGCGGCAGCTGCCCGCCGAGGACCTCTTCGGCGGGGCCCGCCGCCTCGACGCCACCGGCATAGGCCTCAATCTGCTCGTGCAGAACTTCTCCGGCCGCCGCATGGTCCGGCTCGCCGAGTCCGGCTGCCGGACCCGGCTCCTCTTCCTCAACCCGGCGAGCAGCGCCGTCAAGCGCCGCGAGCGCGAACTCGGCCTGAAGAAGGGCGAGCTGAGCCGCTCGGTCGAGATGAACATCCTGCACATGCGGCGGGTCCGCTCGAGCCTGCGCGACCCGGGCGCCTTCCAGATCCACGTCTTCGACGAGACCCCCCGCTTCACCGCCTACCTGGTGGACGGCGACGGGCCGGACGGCGTCGGCGTCGTCCAGTCCTATCTGCGCCGGGCCCGGGGCATGGAGGCGCCCGTCCTCGTCCTGCGCGGCGGCGGACGCAACGTCGTCCGTCACGGGCAGACGTCCCGTGACGGAGATCACGGGCTCTTCGAGACGTACCGGGAGGAATTCGAGTCGGTCTGGCTCGACTCCCGGCCCGTCTCCTGACCCCCGGAGGGCGCATCCGGCGGGGGCAGCCGAGGACGTTGTCAGTGGCGCGTGCGAGGGTGGTCACACCACGGGGGAGATCACGTAAGGAGGACCCGATGGCTTGGCACGGCGACACGCTGGTCGGCTTCGACCTGGAGACGACCGGCACCGAACCGCTGGAGGCCCGTATCGTCACGGCCTCGATCGTCGAGGTCGACGGCGGGGGGCAGGTCGGGAGCCGGCGGGACTGGCTCGCGGACCCGGGCGTTCCCATTCCGGAGGAGGCCTCCGCGATCCACGGCATCAGCACCGAGCGCGCGGCCGCCGAGGGCCGCCCGGCCCGCGAGGTCGCCGACGAGATCGCGCGGACCCTCGCCGCGTACTGGGAGGACGGCGTCCCGGTCGTCGCGTACAACGCCTCCTTCGACCTCACGCTCCTCGCCGCCGAGCTGCGCCGGCACGGGCTGCCCTCGCTCGAGGAGCGGCTCGGCGGGACGGCCATCGGCCCGGTCGTCGACCCGTACACCATCGACCGGGCCGTCGACCGCTACCGGCGCGGCAAGCGGACCCTCGAAGCGGTCTGCGGGGAGTACGGCGTGGTCCTCGAAGCCGCCCACGAGGCCGCCGCCGACGCGCTCGCCGCCGTCCGGGTCGCCGTCGCGATAGCCGAGCGGCACCCCCAGGTGGCCGCCCTGGACCCGGCCGAGCTGCACGAGCGGCAGATCGGCTGGTACCGGGCCTGGGCCGAGAACTTCCAGGACTTCCTGCGCCGCAAGGGCGACGCGGAGGCTGTCGTCGACTCCACGTGGCCCCTGCGGTCGGCGGCCCTGTCCGCGCCCTAGTCCTCCTCGAGGGGCCTAGTTCTCCTTGAGGAAGGAGAGCAGCAGCTCGTTGACCATCTCCGGCTGGTCCAGCTGGAGCCAGTGGCCCGCGTCCTCGACCCGCTCGTAGCGCCAGGACCCGGCGACGTACTCGCCCGTCCCGGACATCGAGCGCTCGGTGAGGAAGCGGTCGCCGGTCGACCACACGCCCATCACCGGGACCTGCTCCGGCAGCGGCACCAGCGGCAGGCCGGCGCCGAACTGGACCTCCGCCGGCAGGCCCGCGCGGTAGACGTTCAGCGCGGCCGTCAGCGCGCCCGGCGCGCGCAGCTGCTCGACCACGGACTCCGCGTCCGGGTGCTCGCCCAGCATCTCCCGCATGTTGGCGAAGTCGTCCCGGGCGAGCCAGTCCTCGGCGACCCCGGCGAGCTGGAACAGCAGCATGTACCAGGAGCGCTGCTTCTGCTCCCAGCCCGCCCCCAGGACGGACCCCAGGTGCCCCACCGACAGGATGCTCAGGCTCCGCACCCGGTCCGGGAAGAACTGGGTCAGGCCCTGCGCGATGCCGGAACCCCAGTCGTGACCCACCAGGTGGACCCGGTCGAGGCCGAGGTGCGCCAGGAGCTCGATCAGATCGCCGACGTGCTTGCCCGGGTGGTACGCCTCCGGGCCGCCCTCGGGGCGGTCGGAGGCGCCGAAGCCCCGCAGCGTGGGGGCGACGGTCTGGAAACCGGCCGCGTTCAGCGCCGCGACCTGGTGCCGCCACAGGTGGTGGCTGTCGGGGAAGCCGTGCACGAGCAGCACGGCCGGTCCCTCCCCGCCCACCTCGACGTCGAGGGTCACCTCGGACAGTTCGACCCGCATCTCAACACCCCGTTCTCCACCGGCCGGTTCGCCGGACACCATGATGTCAGAAGGGGTACCAGCGGACCTCGGGGTCGCCGTCCCGCAGCGAGGCCACCCGCCGCTCGAACTCGGCGAGGGCCTTCGGGTTCGCCGGGGCGTGCTGCGCCACCCACGCGCAGCTCGCGGTCTCCCGCGCGCCGCGCAGCACCGCGCACCCCTCCCACTCCCGGACGTCCCAGCCGTACGCCCCGGTGAAGGCCTCGTACGCCGCCGGGTCCAGGCCGTACCGGTCCCGGGAGAGGGCGAGGACCACGAGGTCGTGCTCGCGCAGGTCCGACGAGAAGGTCTCCAGGTCCACCAGGACCGGGCCGTCGGGCCCGACGTGGACGTTCCGGGGGAGGGCGTCCCCGTGGATCGGGCCCGGGGCCAGGTGCGGGGTGAGCGCGGCCGCCGCCGGGGCGAAGGAGTCGCGCCGCTCCCGCAGGAAGGCCGCGTCCGCCGGATCGATCGCGTCCCCCGCGAGCCGCAGCCACCGCTCGACCCCGCCGAGCAGCTCACGGCGCGGCAGCGCGAACCCCACCGGCTCCGGCAGCGCGTGGACGGCCCGCAGCAGCGGCGCGAGGTCACGGGGCTCCGTGGGCCGCACCGCCTCCGGCAGCCGGTGCCAGAGGGTGACCGGATGCCCGTCCACGAGGCGCGGCTTCTCCTCGGCCGCCCGGACCGCCGGAACCCCGGCCTCCGCCAGCCAGGACGCCAGCGCGAGCTCCCGCCCGGCCCGCTCGAACAGCTCCGCGTCCCGGCCGACCTTCACCACCAGATCGCCCACCGCGAAGACCGCGTTCTCGCCCAGGGCGAGCAGCCGCGCCCCCGCGACCGGCAGCCCCGCCCCGTCCAGGATCTCCCGCGCCCGCGCCTCGTCCATCGACCTCTCCCTCACCCGTGTCTTTGCGCCAAAGTCTCCCATCCACGCAGCTCCCGGTCCTCGCCCGCTATCAACGCAGATGACGGATTAGTCATTACGAAACCTTGTTGAATAAGTCACAGATGGGTGAAGGGTCTTCTCCGAACCCCCTCCATCGGACAGTGTTCGAACCGGCCACCGCGCCGCCCCCCACGAGGCGCGGTGGCCGCCTTAGGATCGGGGCCCATGACGAAGACATACGCGGCCCTGCTCCGCGGCATCAACGTGAGCGGGCGCCGCAAGGTCCCCATGGCGGAGCTCCGCGACCTCCTCGAAGGCCTCGGCCACACGGACGTCCGCACCTACCTCCAGAGCGGGAACGCCGTCTTCACCACCGACTCCGGCGCGGGCGAGGACGAGCTCAGGGCCGCGCTGGAGGACGCGATCGAGGAGCGTTTCGGCTTCCGCGTCGACTGCCTCGTCCGCGACGGCGACTACCTCGCCGCCGTCGCCGACGCCTGCCCCTTCCCGGCCGCCGAACTGCAGGGCAAGCAACTCCACGCCATCTACTACTCCGAGCCCGCCGACCCCGGGCGCTTCGCCGCCATCGACCGCGAGGCCCACCTCCCCGAGGACTTTGCCCTCGGCGACCGGGTGCTCTACCTCTACACCCCCGAGGGCCTCGGGAACTCCAAGCTCGGCGAGGCCGTCTCCCGCCCGTCCGTGGTGAAGGGCCTCGTCGCCACCGGCCGGAACTGGAACACCGTGGTCAAGCTCGTCGAGATGACGCGGGAGGACTGACCACGAAGTGGCCCAGTCGAGCGGCCGGCGAATGGCCCGTGGCAGCGGGCCAACTCCCCAGTAGATTCATTCCCATGACGAGCACCGAGACCACGCCCCGCCCCACCGTCGACTTCTACTTCGACCCCGCCTGCCCCTTCGCCTGGATAACCTCCCGCTGGATCCTGGAGGTCGAGCGCCACCGGGACATCGACCTCCGCTTCAAGGTCATGAGCCTGTACTTCCACAACGAGGGCAACGAACTCCCCGACTGGTACCGCGAGCTCGTCGACGCCTCCATCGGCCCGGTCCGGGTCGCCGCCGCGGCCGCCGAGAAGTACGGCGACGAGATCCTGCGCCCGCTCTACACGGCGTACGGCACCCGCATCCACGAGCAGGACAACAAGGACTTCGACGCGGTCGTCGCCGCATCCCTGGCCGAGCTCGGACTCCCCGCCGAACTCGCCGCCGCCGCCCACCACCCGGCCTACGACGAGGCCGTCCGCCGCAGCCACGACGCGGGCAAGGACCCCGAGGCCGAGGGATACGTCGGCACCCCCACGATCCACGTCGACGGCACCGTCTGGTTCGGCCCCGTCCTGCGCGCCATCCCGCGCGGCGAGAAGGCCGCCGAACTCTTCGACAGCTTCCGCGTCCTCGCCTCCCACCCCGACCTCTTCGAGGTCAAGCGCACCCGCACCGGCGGCCTCGACTTCAGCTGACCGGGCCCCTGTCGCGAAAGTTCAAGACCCGCGCCCGGCCGCTCCGTACCGTCGACGGCATGAACGAGATCCACACCCACCTCACCGTCTGCGCCGCCGAAGCGAGCCGGGTCGCCCGCGGCGTCACCGCCGAACAGCTCGGCACCCCGTCCGTCTGCGCCGACTGGACGGTCCGCGAACTCGCCAACCACCTGGTCCTCTACTCGGCCCACGGCCTCGAACACCGCGCCCTGCGGACGAAGCTCCCCGAGGAGACGACCGAGCGGGACTTCGCCGGCGAGGACGGCTGGGCCGAGGCGTACGCCGCACAGCTCGACCGGGCCCTGGCGGCCTGGGAGCGGCCCGGCGTCTGGGACGGAGAGGTCGACACCGGCTTCGCCACCATGCCGGCCACCACGATCGCCTCGCTCCTCGTCAAGGAACTCGCCCTGCACGGCTGGGACCTGGCCCGCTCCACGGGCCAGGACTTCACGGTCCCCGAGGACACGGCGGCCTTCGTCCTCGGCGTCGTCGAGGAGCACGCCGAGGTCTACCGCCAGTACGAGGGCTTCGCCGCGGCCGTCGACGTGCCCGACGACGCTCCGGCCTTCGTCCGCGCCCTCGCGGCCGGCGGCCGGAACCCGAAGCTCTAGGCGGTCCGGGCGACCGGCCGGCTCGCCGCCTCGTACCGCTCCAGGAGCAGACGGGCCAGCTCGGGGGAGGGGCCCAGGACGTCCGCGAGGACGTCGGCCCCGGCCGCGCCCGTCGCGATGCGGTCCGGGAGGCGGCCCGGGGCGATGACATAAGGGGCCACCGCGACCCGGCGGACGCCCGGGTCCGTGCGCAGGGCACGGACCGCGTCCTCCGTGCGCGGAAGGGATGCGGAGGCGAACGCGGGCCGCACGGAGCACCAACCGGTGCGCCGCAGCTCCCGCGCCGTTTCTGCGATCACCGCGATCGCCTCCGGGTCTGTGGAGCCCGCCGAGGCCAGCACGACCCCGGTCGTGCCCTTGTCGCCGGGCGTGAGCCCGGCCTCGTGGAGCCGCCGCTCCACCGCCGCGATCAGCAGTGGCGAAGGGCCGAGGACCTCGGCCTGGCGGACGGTCAGGGACGGGCGGGGGTCCCCCCAGGACGAAGTCCTAGGGGGAGCCTGACGCAGGACGGCGGGGATGTCGGCCTTCGCGTGGAAGGCCCGGGTCAGGAGGAGCGGCAGGGCCACGACCTCCCGTACCCCGTCCGCCGCGAGCCGGTCGAGGACGCCCGGCACCGACGGCAGGTTGAAGTCCAGGAACGCCGTCTCCACCCGCAGCCCCGGCCGCAGCGCACCGGCCCGGCGCACCAGCGCCCGGACGGTCGCCGCGTGCCGCGGGTCGCGGCTGCCGTGGGCGATCACGAGGAGGACGGGGCGGTTCATGGTCAGGCCTTCGTGAGCAGGCCGCGGCGGCGCAGGACCGCGCGCTCCAGCGGGCTGAAGATGAGCAGGTCGATGGCGATGCCGACGATCAGGATCAGGATGATCGCCAGGAAGATGCCGGCCATGTCGATGTTGTTGCGGCCGTTCTCCAGGAGCTGGCCGAGGCCGAGGCCCAGGTCCGGCGAGGAGGCGATGATCTCCGCGGCCATCAGCGAGCGCCAGGAGAACGCCCAGCCCTGCTTGAGACCGGCCAGGTAGCCGGGGAGCGCGGCCGGCATCACGATGTGCCAGGCGCCCTTGAGGCCCGTCGCGCCGAGCGTCTGGCCCGCCCGCAGGAAGAGCGGCGGGACCTGGTCGACGCCGGCGACGAGGCCGTTGGCGATCGACGGGACGGCGCCCAGCAGGATCACCGCGTACATCATGCTGTCGTTGAGGCCGAGCCACAGGACGGCGGGCGCCACCCAGGCCACCGAGGGCAGCGACTGGAGGCCCGCGAGGATCGGGCCGATCGCCGCGCGCACGAACTTCACGCGGGAGACGAGCAGACCCAGCGGGGTGCCGATGGCGAGCGCCAGGAGGAAGCCGAAGAGGGCCCGGGACACGCTGGTCCAGAGGACCTGGAGGAGCGTGCCCTCCAGCCACATCGTGGTCAGGCTGTCCCACACCGCGGACGGGGCGGGCAGCTTGTACTCGTCCGTCACCTTCAGGGTGACGAGCAGCTGCCAGACCACCAGGACGAGCGCGACGGCGACGAACGGCGGGAACACCTTCTTGACCAGCACCTCGCGGACCGGGGTCCGCCGGACCTGCACACTGTCGAGGGCGTCCAGGCCGGCTTCGAGGCCGGCGAGGTCGTCGGTCTTCGGTGTGATGTCAGTGCTGGCCATGACGGCGGATCTCCCCACGCAGGTGCTCGGTGATCTCGAGGGACAGCTCCGCGACGGCGGAGTCCTCGATGCGGCGCGGCTGAGGGATGTCGATCGTCCACTCGTGCGCGATCCGGCCGGGCCGGGACGAGAGGAGGACGACGCGCTCGGCCAGCCGCACGGCCTCGCGCACGTTGTGGGTGACGAAGAGCACCGACAGTTTCGTCTCCCGCCAGATCCGGGTCAGTTCGTCGTGCAGCACGTCCCGGGTGATGGCGTCGAGCGCGGCGAACGGCTCGTCCATCAGGAGCAGGTCGCTGTCCTGGGCGAGCGCGCGGGCCAGCGCGACGCGCTGGCGCATGCCGCCGGACAGCTCGTGGACCCGCTTGTCGTACGAGCCGCCGAGCCGGACGAGGTCGAGCAGCCGCTCGGCCTCCCCGCGGCGCTCGGCCTTGGGCACCCCGCGCAGCCGCAGGGCCAGTTCGATGTTCTTGCCCGCGGTGAGCCACGGGAAGAGGGCGTGCTCCTGGAACATCAGGGCCGGCCGGCCGCCGGGGGTCTCGATGGACCCCGCGGACGGCCGGTCGAGCCCGGCGACCAGGTTGAGCAGCGTGGACTTGCCGCAGCCCGAGGCGCCCAGGAGGGTGACGAACTCGCCGGGGGCGACATCGAGCGAGATGTCGTCGAGGACGAGCTGCCCGCCGGCGGGTCCGCCGAAGGACTTGGAGACATGCTCGATGCGGGCGGCATGGGTCACCGCCGCACGGTCCTCGGCCTTGGCGAGCGTCGCGGTCGTGGCCATGGTCGTCACCTCCTGGGGATCAGCTGCGGGCTGTTACTTCGCGCCGAGACCGGCGTCGGAGACCTCGGGCTGACCCGCGGCCTTCAGGACCTTGTTGAGCGGCTTCAGGTCGTAGATGCCCGACAGCTCGGGCTTCTCCAGGAGACCGGCCTTCACCGCGTGGTCGGCCTGGGTCTGCAGGGTGGCCGCCAGCGGGTCGTTGGTGAAGCCGATGGACGGCCACGCGGCGTCGATCACCTTCGCGCCGAGCGCCTTGCCCGAGAGGTCCTTCAGCTTGGCGTTGGCCGAGGCCTTCGCCTTGTCCTGGTTGGCGTTGATCCACTCGTTGGTCTTCACCGAGCCGCGCAGGAACGCCTCGACGACGTCCGGGTGCTCCTTCAGGAACTTCTGCGACACGATGATGTTCGTGATGACGAACTTCTTGTCCGGCCACAGGTCGGACTCGTCGAGCAGCACCTTCGCGCCCTCGCTGACCAGCTTCGACGCGGTCGGCTCGGGCACCCAGGCGCCGTCGATGGCGCCGGAGGAGTAGGCGTTCGGGGTGACCTTGTTGTCCGTGCGGACCACGGAGACGTCGCCCTTGCCGCTCTGGGCGTCGACCTTCCAGCCCTTCTCGGAGATCCAGTTGAGGAAGGCCACGTCCTGCGTGTTGCCGAGCTGCGGGGTGGCGATCTTCTTGCCCTTGAGGTCGTCCAGGGTCTTGATCTTCGCCGGGTTCACCACGAGCTTCACGCCACCGGAGGCGGCGCCGCCGACGATGCGGAGGTTGGTGCCCTTGGTCTTGACGAAGCCGTTGATGGACGGCGAGGGGCCGATGAAGCCGATGTCGATCGAGCCGGCGTTCAGCGCCTCGATCTCGGACGGGCCCGCGTTGAAGGTGGTGGGGACCAGCTTGGTGCCGCCCAGCTCCTTCTGGAGGATGCCCTCCTGGACGCCGACCAGGGCGGTGGCGTGCGTGAGGTTGGGGAAGTACCCGAGCCGTACGGTGTCGGCGGAGAGCTTCTCGCCCTCGGCGGCCACCTTCTTCGGGGCGTCGTCGTTCTTGGCCTCGGAGCCGTAGCCGCAGGAGGCGAGCGCGCCGATCAGCAGCGGCAGAGCGGCAGCGGCGGCCAGGCCGCGGCGCAGGGTGGTACGGGTGGTGGCAGGCACGGGTGGTGTTCCCCTCGATTCAACTTCTCAGCGAAGTCTGCGTTTATGTCGTTCGGGGTGGAGCAGGTGGTGCGGGTGGAGCCGGTGCGCACCGCACACGCGGTACGTCGAGGTCAGCACGCACATCGCGCGACACCTCCCATGCCCGCGCCGAGGGCGCCGGAGCCGACCCGGCCGCCCTCCTTCGCGAAGGTGGCGTAAGCGTTCTGGCTCATGTCAGAAGTCCCACCCTTCTTCCTCGTCCACCGCGGCGACGGCCTTGGCCGTGGCGAAGGACTCGCCCGCCATGCCGGCCGCGAGCGTGGTGCCGTCCGCGGGGTCGATCAGCAGGAACGAACCCGTACGGCGGGAGTCCGCGTACGAGTCGAGCGCGAGCGGCTCGGCCGTGCGGACCACGACCCGGCCGATGTCGTTGGCGACCAGCTGCCCGGGGTTCGGGTGCTGGGAGAGGTCGTCCAGGGTCAGCCGCGAGGGGATGTCCTTGACGATCGCCTTGACCGTGCGCGTGGTGTGCTTGAGCAGGACCCGCTGGCCGACGGTGAGCGGCTGGTCCGCCACGTGGCAGACCGTCGCCTCGACGTCCTGGCTGGTGGCCGGGGCGTCGCCGCTCGGCGCGAGCAGGTCGCCGCGCGAGATGTCGATGTCGTCGGCGAGCCGGATCGTCACCGACTGCGGGGCCCAGGCGATGTCCACGGACTCGCCCAGCGCGTCGATCGCGGTGATCGTCGACGTCCTGCCCGAGGGCAGGACGGTGATCTCCTCGCCGACGCGGAAGGCACCGGCCGCGATCTGACCGGCGTAGCCCCGGTAGTCGGGGTGCTCGGCGGTCTGCGGGCGGATCACGTACTGCACCGGGAAGCGGGCGTGGCAGGCCGTCAGGTCGTGGCTGACCGGGACGGTCTCCAGGTGCTCCAGGACCGTCGGGCCGCCGTACCAGTCCATGTTGGCGGACGGCTCCACGACGTTGTCGCCGGCGAGCGCCGAGATCGGGATCGCGGTGATCTCCGGGACGCCGAGCTCGGAGGCGTACGTCGTGAACTCCTCGGCGATCGCGGCGAAGACGGACTCCCGGTAGTCGACCAGGTCCATCTTGTTCACGGCGAGGACCACGTGCGGGACGCGGAGCAGCGCGGCGACCGCGGCGTGCCGGCGGGTCTGCTCGACGACGCCGTTGCGGGCGTCGACGAGGACCACGGCCAGTTCGGCGGTGGAGGCGCCGGTGACCATGTTCCGGGTGTACTGCACGTGCCCGGGGGTGTCGGCGAGGATGAAGCGGCGGCGGGCGGTCGCGAAGTAGCGGTAGGCCACGTCGATCGTGATGCCCTGCTCGCGCTCGGCCCGCAGGCCGTCGGTGAGGAGCGCCAGGTCGGGCGCCTCCTGGCCGCGCTTGATGGACGCGGCCTCGACGGCCTCCAGCTGGTCGGTGAGGACCGACTTGGAGTCGTGCAGGAGCCGTCCCACCAGGGTGGACTTGCCGTCGTCGACGGACCCGGCGGTGGCGAAACGCAGCAGGGTGGTGGCCGAGACGTCGGCGAACTGCTCGGTGGACGTGCTCATTAGAAGTACCCTTCGCGCTTGCGGTCTTCCATCGCGGCCTCGGACATCTTGTCGTCGGCGCGGGTGGCGCCCCGCTCGGTGAGGCGGGAGGCGGCGATCTCGGCGATGACGGCGTCCAGCGTGGTGGCGTCGGAGTCGACGGCGCCGGTGCAGGACATGTCGCCGACGGTGCGGTAGCGGATGAGCCGCGTCTCGACCGTCTCGGTGTCCTTGGGGCCGCCCCACTCGCCGGCGGTCAGCCACATGCCGTTGCGGGCGAAGACCTCGCGCTCGTGGGCGAAGTAGATCTCCGGCAGCTCGATGCCCTCACGGGCGATGTACTGCCAGACGTCCAGCTCGGTCCAGTTGGAGAGCGGGAAGACCCGGACGTGCTCGCCGGGGGCGTGCCGGCCGTTGTACAGCTGCCACAGCTCGGGGCGCTGGCGGCGCGGGTCCCACTGCGAGAACTCGTCGCGCAGGGAGAAGACGCGCTCCTTGGCGCGGGCCTTCTCCTCGTCGCGGCGGCCGCCGCCGAAGACGGCGTCGAAGCGGTGCTGCTGGATCGCCTCGGTCAGCGGGACGGTCTGCAGCGGGTTGCGGGTGCCGTCGGGGCGCTCGCGGAGCTTGCCGGCGTCGATGTACTCCTGCACGGAGGCCACGTGCAGCCGCAGCCCGTGCTGGGCGACGACCCGGTCGCGGTACTCGATGACCTCGGGGAAGTTGTGCCCGGTGTCCACGTGCAGCAGCGTGAAGGGGACCGGCGCGGGGGCGAAGGCCTTCAGCGCCAGGTGCAGCATGACGATGGAGTCCTTGCCGCCGGAGAAGAGGATCACCGGCCGCTCGAACTCGCCCGCCACCTCACGGAAGATGTGGACGGCCTCGGACTCCAGGGAGTCGAGGTGCGACAGCGCGAACGGGCTGTCCGTGGTGTCGTGGGCATGGGCGACGGTGGTCACAGCAGACCCCTCTCGGTGAGCAGCGCGTGGAGCTGCGCCGCGGACTCCTGCACGGTCTGGTTCTGGGACTCGATCCGGAGATCGGGGTTCTCGGGCGCCTCGTACGGGTCGTCGACGCCGGTGAGGCCGGAGATCTCGCCCGCGGCCTGCTTGGCGTAGAGGCCCTTCACGTCGCGGACGGAGCAGACCTCCACCGGGGTGGCCACGTGCACCTGGACGAAGGCGGTGCCCTCGGCCTGGTGGCGCTTGCGGACCGCCTCGCGGCTGTCGTCGTACGGGGCGATGACCGGGACCAGGACCTTCACGCCGTGCGAGGCGAGCAGCTCCGCGACGAAGCCGATCCGCTGCACGTTGGTGTGCCGGTCCTCGCGGCTGAAGCCGAGGCCCGCGGAGAGGAACTCGCGGATCTCGTCGCCGTCGAGGATCTCGACGGCGTGGCCCTCGTCGCGGAGGCGGCCGGCCAGCTCGTACGCGATGGTGGTCTTCCCGGCGCTCGGCAGGCCGGTGAGCCAGATGGTGGCACCGGTCACGTGGTTCTCCTGAAGTCTCTGATGGTCCGTCATCCGTGCAGCCCGCATTCGGTCTTGGCCCGTCCCGCCCAGCGGCCGGCGCGGGCGTCCTCGCCCTCCAGGACGCGGCGGGTGCAGGGGGCGCAGCCGACGGAGGCGTACCCGTCCATGAGGAGCGGATTGGTGAGGACGCCGTGCTCCGTGACGTACGCGTCGACGTCGTCCTGCGTCCAGCGGGCGATGGGGGAGACCTTGACCTTCCGCCGCTTCTCGTCCCAGCCGACGACCGGGGTGTTCGCCCGGGTCGGGGACTCGTCGCGGCGCAGGCCGGTGGCCCACGCGCCGTACGCGGTGAGGCCCTCCTCCAGCGGCTTGACCTTCCGCAGCGCGCAGCACAGGTCGGGGTCGCGGTCGTGGAGCCTCGGACCGTACTCGGCGTCCTGCTCGGCCACGGTCTGACGCGGGGTCAGGGTGATGACGTTGACGTCCATGACGGCGTCCACGGCGTCGCGGGTGCCGATGGTCTCCTCGAAGTGGTAGCCCGTGTCGAGGAAGACGACGTCCACGCCGGGCTTGACGCGCGAGGCGAGGTGGGCGACGACCGCGTCCTCCATGGAGGAGGTGACGCAGAAGCGGTCGCCGAAGGTGTCCACGGCCCAGCGGAGGATCTCCAGCGCGGAGGCGTCCTCCAGATCACGGCCGGCCTGCTCGGCGAGTGCCTTGAGGTCGGCCGCGGCCGTTTCCTGAGTGATCGTCATATGTGTTCCCTCCCAGTGGTGTTGACCGAAGTCGCCGGGGCGAGGAGCCCCAGGAACTTCAGCTGGAAGGCTCGACTGCACGCGGCGCATTCCCAGGCGCCATGACCCTGCTCGTTGGGACGCAGGTCCTCGTCCCCGCAGTAGGGGCAGTGGAACGGCGCGGCTCGCTCGCTCACGAAAGTGCCTCCTCCGACGCGCGGGCCGCCCAGGTCGCGAAGCGCTCGCCGGTCTCGCGCTCCGCCTGGAAGCGCTTGAGGATCCGCTCCACGTAGTCCGGGAGCTCGGCCGCCGTGACCTTGAGGCCGCGGACCTTGCGGCCGAAGCCGGCCTCCAGGCCGAGCGCGCCGCCCAGGTGCACCTGGTAGCCCTCGACGCGGTTGCCCTCGTCGTCCAGGACCAGCTGGCCCTTGAGGCCGATGTCCGCCACCTGGATGCGGGCGCAGGCGTTCGGGCAGCCGTTGATGTTGATCGTCAGCGGCTCGTCGAACTCCGGGATGCGGCGCTCCAGCTCGTCGATGAGCGAGGAGCCGCGGCCCTTCGTCTCGACGATCGCGAGCTTGCAGAACTCGATGCCGGTGCAGGCCATCGTGCCGCGCCGGAACGGCGAGGGGGTGACCCGCAGGTCCAGCGCCTCCAGGGCGGAGACGAGGGACTCGACCTGCGCCTCCTCGATGTCGAGGACGAGCATCTTCTGCTCGGCGGTGGTGCGGACCCGGCCGGAGCCGTGCGCCTCGGCGACCTCGGCGATCTTCGTCAGGGTGGCGCCGTCGACCCGGCCGACGCGCGGCGCGAAGCCGACGTAGAAGCGGCCGTCCTTCTGCTTGTGGACGCCGACGTGGTCGCGCCAGCGGCCGGCGGGCTCCGCGGGGGCGGGGCCGTCCGTCAGCTTCCGCTTCAGGTACTCGTCCTCCAGGACCTGGCGGAACTTCTCGGCGCCCCAGTCGGCGACGAGGAACTTCAGACGGGCGCGGTTGCGCAGCCGGCGGTAGCCGTAGTCGCGGAAGATCGAGATGACGCCCTCGTAGACGTCGGGGACCTCGTCGAGGGAGACCCAGGTGCCGAGGCGGACGCCGAGCTTCGGGTTGGTGGACAGACCGCCGCCGACCCACACGTCGAAACCGGGTCCGTGCTCCGGGTGCTCCACGCCGACGAAGGCGATGTCGTTGATCTCGTGCGCCACGTCGAGCAGCGGCGAGCCGGAGACCGCGGACTTGAACTTGCGGGGCAGGTTGGAGAAGTCCTTGTTGCCGACGATCCGCCGGTGGATCTCCTCGATGGCGGGGGTGCCGTCGATGATCTCGTCCTCGGCGATGCCGGCCACGGGGGAGCCGAGGATGACGCGCGGGGTGTCGCCGCAGGCCTCGGTGGTGGACAGGCCGACCGCCTCCAGGCGGTTCCAGATCTCGGGGACGTCCTCGATGCGGATCCAGTGGTACTGGACGTTCTGCCGGTCCGTGATGTCGGCCGTGCCGCGGGCGAACTCCTCGGAGATCTCGCCGATGACGCGGAGCTGCTCGGTGGTCAGCCGGCCGCCGTCGATGCGGACCCGGAGCATGAAGTACTCGTCGTCCAGCTCCTCCGGCTCCAGGACACCCGTCTTGGTGCCGTCCAGACCCTGCTTGCGCTGGGTGTAGAGGCCCCACCAACGCATGCGTCCGCGCAGGTCATTGGGGTCGATGGAGTCGAAGCCACGCTTCGAGTAGACCGTCTCAATACGTGTCCGCACATTGAGACCGTCGTCGTCCTTCTTGAACTGCTCATTGCCGTTGAGGGGGGTGAAGTGACCCACGGCCCACTGACCCTCGCCACGGTGGCGCCCGGCCTTGCGGCGGGCGGCGGCGGGAGTGGGGTTTTCCGGGGTGGCGGCCATGGCGTTTCGTCCTTCGGGACTGCGAGAGGGCGGCTCTGACCTGCACACTCGCGCTCAGGTCAGAGGTGGGCGCGTCAGTGCGCAGCAGGGTGGGGCAGAGTCGGGCTGTCGGGAGATCGCGGCGGTGCTGGTTCTCTCAGCGCGCCGGACAGATGGCGCTGGACATGCGGCCGAGGTCGACGTGCCGCCGACTCACCAAGGCAATTCCAGTTCCAGACATGACGGAAGCGTGTCACGGGACTTTGGACCCAGTCCAGCATCGTCCATTATTCGGACGCAGATGTCTCGATGAATGAGACGCTGTGTCGTGGGTCACGTGAAAGGGGCCCCGGCGGGGCCCCTTTCACGCGATCGGTGCGCGCGGTCGGCGCGTGCGATCGGTACGTGCGGTGGAGGTGCGGTGTGTGGGGGGCGGCGCGCGCCTCAGGCGTGCGCGCCGGGCCACGGGCCGGGGGTCTCCGACTCCTCGACCTCCTCCACCTTGGTGTCGAAGAGTCGGAAACCGCGCCGCTCGTAATTGGCCATCGCGTGCGGGCCGTCGAGCGAGCAGGTGTGCAGCCAGACGCGCTTCGTGGCCTCCCGGTCCGGCCAGCGCTCGGCCAGGTCCCAGGCGCGCGCCGTCCCGAAGGAGAGGAGGTGGCCGCCGATCCGGCGCCCCCGGAAGGCGGGGATCAGGCCGAAGTAGACGATCTCGACGACACCGTCGGCCTGCGGGTCCAGTTCCACGTACCCGGCCGGCGTCCCCCGGTCGTACGCCACCCAGATCTCGGCCCCCGGCTTCTCCACGATTTCCAGCCACTGCTTGTACGTGAGCGGCAGGCGGTCGTTCCAGCGGATGTCGCCGCCGACCGCCGTGTAGAGGAAGCGGCTGTACTCCGGCGAGGGGACCTCGGCCCGCGCGATCGTGATGTCGTCGCCCTCGGGGGCGGGGGAGGGGCGGAGGTCGGACGGCGAGGTCTGTTCGAGGGACCAGGTGGTGAGAGTGATGCTCATGGGGTCATCGCATCATGCGGAGCGCCGGATTCCCACCCCCGTTCGGCGTCGGCGGACAGGTTGTCCGCCATGCGGACAAGGGCCCGGAGGTGCATGACCTCGGAGGTAATCGACCCCCGCACCGCCCTCCCGGCAGGGTGAGCGCACCGGGACGGCACGCGGCCGCACCCGGCGTTCGACGACACGAGGAGCACGACATGGGTACGGGTCGGCGTGGACTGGCGGGCATCGCGATGGCGACGGCGCTCGTCGCCGGAGCGGCGGTCACCGTGACGACGGCTGAGGCGCTGCCGGGCGGAGCGGCCACGGTGGCGCGGGGCGACTGCCCGGCGGCGCGGCAGAAGGTCGAGCGTCTCGAGGGGCACATCACCCCCAACGCCTGCGCCTTCATGGAGAGGCAGATCACCTTCGGCGAGATGCCGACCGGCACGCCGCCCGTGGCCGGCGACCTCGACCACCCCCGGGTCCGGGCCTACCTCGACATCTTCGACCCCGAGGCCACCCTCTGGGAGGCCGGGAGCGACCCGCAGCGCGGCCGCACCACGATCGGCACCTCCATCACCGGCTCCCTGCGCCTGGCACCCGGCCTCACCTACCGGGGCACGGACGTGGTCGCCGACGGCAGCACCGTGATGTTCGGGCAGTGGAACCAGGTCACCCTCAAGGGCCGCACCATCGCCTACCCGCAGATCGCCCGGAACGTCCTCGGCGACGAGGGCCGCACCCTCCAGGCCCGCCGCTACTACGACCGGGCCGTCCTCTTCCGCGACACCCTGCCCGAGGCGGCGCCCACCCCGCTCTTCGCGGGCATCACGGACGCGGGACCGGCCGGGGACGGAGAGCGGTCCGGGGCCGACCCCCGACCCGAGGCCGACCCCCGACCCGAGGCCGACCCCCGACCCGGGACCGACCTCCGGTCCGGGGCCGGCTTCCGGGCCCGGGCCGGGGAGACGGCGGAGCGCCTCGCCGCCTGGAACGCCGGGGACACCGACGCCCTCCTCGCCCGCGCCGGGGGCGCGCGGCTCAGCGGACCCGGACTGGCCGCCCCGCTCGTCTCCGAGGCGGGCAAGCGCGCCTACCTGGAGCGCCTCTTCTCCACCGCCGACCTCGACCTCAAGGCGGGCCAGGTCGCCGTCGGCGAGACCACCACCTATGTGGAGTGGCACGGGACCGCCTCCGTGCGCGACGGCGACAAGCTCCGCACCGGCATCCCCTTCGGGATCGTGGAGCGCTTCGGCCCCGGCGGGGAGTGGGAGCTGTACTTCGACACCCTGCCGCTGGTCGCGACCCAGGCCGAGATCGGCGGCCTCTTCCAGAAGCTCGCCTCCTAGGGCCGGTCAGGCGGGGGCCGCGGCGCGGACGGCGGGGGCCGTCGAATGGGGGAGCAGGTCCTCGGGAGACTCCGGGCGCAGGACCTCCACCTCGACCTCCTCCCGGAAGCGGTACGGGCGGTGCGCCAGGACCCCCGCCAGGTTCCGCCGCACCCGGGACATCTCGGCCCGTACGGTCACCGTCCTCGTACGGTCCCCGAACACGTCGTCCGCCAGCTCCGCCGCCGTCCGCCCGTCCCGGTGCAGCGCCAGGACGTAGAGGAGCTCCGCGTGCCGCGGACTGAGCTCCTGCTGCCAGCTGCCCGCCACCCCCGAGACCGCCACCGTCCAGCGGCGCGGCCGGCTCAGGTCGAGCACCACCCGGCTCGCCGCCTCCGTGCCCGGCTCCTCGGGCCGCGCCTCCTCCTCGGCCCGCAGCAGCCAGCCGCCCGGCAGCGGCTCCACCGCGCACACCCCCAGCGAGGGCAGCCAGACCCGGCCCGCCCCGAACGACTTGGGCAGCGGGATCCGGTCCACCGGCGCGAGCCCCGTCACCGCCGCCGTCCAGCCGTGCGCGTCCACCGCGACGGCCCGGCCGCCCACCCGGCACAGGATCGGCGCGGCCACCGCCCGCAGCCGCTCGATCGACCGGTGGTGCCGCTCCCGCATCTCCGCCTCGGCGAGCTGCGCCACCGAGCCCACCAGGGCCAGCATCGCCGGATGGAAGCTGGACGCCGGACCGCTCACGTCCAGGATCCCCAGGAGCCGCTGGTCGCGCGGATCGTGCACGGGCGCGGCGGCGCAGGTCCAGTTGTGCAGCGCCTGCACGTAGTGCTCGGCGGAGTGCACCTGCACCGCCCGGCCCATGGCGAGCGCCGTGCCGACCGCGTTCGTCCCGGTGGCGTGCTCGTCCCAGGCCGCGCCCTCCTCCAGGCAGATGCCGTTCGCCTGCCGCAGCACCGCGGAGTTCCCCTGACGCCACAGCACCCGGCCGTGCTCGTCGGTGACCACCATGATCTGGAGGGAGGCGTCGGCGATGCCGGCGAGCCCGCCGCTCAGCGTCTGCATGACCTCGGAGAGGAGCGTGCTCCTGCGCCGGTGCTCCAGCTCGTCGCGCCGGAGCAGCACGGTGCTCGTGCCCCGGTCGGGGTCGAGGCCGAGACGGGCCATCCGCTGCCAGGACGCGTCGATCACCGGGCGGGGCGCGATCGGCGGCCGGCGGCCGGCCAGCGTCTCCTCGCGCACGCGGTGCAGCAGCCGGCTGGCCTGGGTGGCGTCCATGGTGGCGAGCCGCTTCATGTCGAGCTGCTTGTCGTTCATCGGTCTCTCCCAGCCACCCGAGGTGCTGTATCGGTTCTGCACGGGGCAGATGTCCGGAGTGTCGGTGCCCATCGTGCCGTCCGGGACCGCCCGGCGAGGCCCGGTTCGGGTAATCCTGCAACCCTTTGCAACTCTGGCGACCGACCGCCCCCCTGCGCGAGGGTGGCGAGAGCGGTGGGTGGTGCCGTGTCGGCGCAGCACCACCCCCGCTTTTCCGCGCGTACCGGCCTCGACATGAACCCCTGTCAGGCCCACCCCTGGTACGCGCGGCACAGCCCGCCCCGGCTCAGACCTCCACCCGAGCCCGCTCCACCAGCGCCCGCAGGTCCAGCGTGTGCGGGAGCGTCCCGAAGGCCGCGCCGCCGTCCCCGCCCAGCCGCGCCGCGCAGAACGCGTCCGCCACCTCCGGCGGAGCCCACCGCACGAGCAGCGCCCCCTGGAGCACCAGCGCGAGCCGCTCCGCGAACCGCCGCGCCCGCGCCTCGATCCCCTCCAGGTCCGCCAGTTCGACGAGCACACCCCGGATCGCCCGGTCCAGCCGGTGGTCCGCGCCCCGCGCCGCCCCGACCTCACGGAGCAGCGCGTCGAGCGCGGCGGGCTCGGTCCGCAGCGCCCGCACGACGTCCAGCGCCTGCACGTTCCCCGAGCCCTCCCAGACCGAGTTGAGCGGCGACTCCCGCAGCAGCCGGGGCATCCCCGACTCCTCCACGTACCCGTTGCCGCCCAGGCATTCGAGCGCCTCCGCCACCATCGGCACACACCGCTTCGTCACCCAGTACTTCGCCGCCGGCACGGAGATCCGCAGCAGCGCCGACTCCTCCGGGGTCCCGGCGTCGTACGCCGCCGCGAGCCGCATCCCGAGCGCGGTCGCCGCCTCCGACTCCAGCGCCAGATCGGCCAGCACGTTCCGCATCAGGGGCTTGTCGACGAGCAGCCCGCCGAAGGCCGAGCGGTACGAGGCGTGGTGCACGGCCTGCGCCACCGCCTGCCGCATCAGCGCCGCCGAACCGAGCACGCAGTCGAGGCGCGTCGCCGCCACCATGCCCATGATCGTGCGGATCCCGCGCCCCTCCTCGCCGACGCGGCGGGCCCAGGTCGTGCCGTCGAACTCCACCTCGGCGGAGGCGTTCGACCGGTTGCCCAGCTTGTCCTTGAGCCGCTGGATCGCGAACGCGTTGCGCGAACCGTCCGCGAGCACCCGGGGCACCAGGAAACAGGTCAGCCCCGCCGGAGCCTGCGCGAGCACCAGGAAGGCATCCGACATCGGCGCCGAACAGAACCACTTGTGCCCCGTCAGCACGTACTCGCCCTCGGCCGTCAGCGGCCGCGCCTCCGTCGTGTTCGCCCGGACGTCGCTGCCGCCCTGCTTCTCCGTCATCGCCATCCCGAGCAGCGCCCCCGGCTTCTCCGCGACCGGACGCAGCTCCCGCTCGTACACGTGCGACAGCGCCGCCGGCTCCCAGACCGCCGCCACCTCCGGCTCGGCACGCAGCGCGGGCACCGCCGCATGCGTCATCGACAGCGGACAGCCGTGCCCCGCCTCCACCTGCGACACCACCAGGAACCCCGCGGCCCGCCGCACGTGACCACCCGGACGCCCCCACGCGTCCGTGAGCCCCGCCGACACCGAACGCCCCAGCAGCCGGTGCCAGGCCGGATGGAACTCCACCTCGTCGATCCGCCGGCCGTACCGGTCATGGGTCCGCAGCCGAGGCGGGTTCCCGTTCGCCAGCTCCCCCCACTCCCGCACCTGCTCCGAACCGCACGCCCGCCCGAGCAGCTCCAGCTCCCCCCGCGCCTCCGCCAGCACCTCCGGCGCGAGATGCCGCTCGACCGCCTCCAGCAGAGCCCGGTCGCTCGTGAAGACGTCATATCCCGTCAGGGGCGGTGCCTGATTGGTCACGGTGTGGGTGCTCGCTGCCATGCCGATACGGTAAGCAGGTGCAGGCAGCAAGAGAAACACCCGAACGGCCGGAGCGGCGGCCCTGGAGCAGGCTCCACCGCGCGCGCGTCCTCTACCGCAACGTGTCGAAGCGGAAGATGATCTGGCTGCTCCTCAAGGACACCGTCAACTCGTGCATCGAGTACCGGATCCTCGGCCTCGCCGCCGAGGCCGCGTTCTTCACGCTGCTGTCCCTGCCGCCGCTGCTGCTCGGTCTGATCGCGGTCCTCGGATACGCGGACGACTGGACCAACACCGACACCGTCGCCAGCATCCAGGAGAACATCCTCCACGCGGCCGGCACGGTCCTCTCCGACCGGGGCGTCCACGAGGTCGCCAAACCGCTCCTCGACGACATCACCCGGGGCAAACGGCCCGACCTGATCTCCCTGGGCTTCGCCATCGCCCTCTGGTCCGGCTCGCGCGCGGTGAACGTGTTCATCGACACGATCACCGTGATGTACGGACTCGACGGGCACCGGGGCATCGTCAAGACCCGGCTCCTGGCCCTGCTCCTCTACATCGTGGCGCTGCTCATCGGCGCCGTCGTGCTGCCGCTCGCGGTCGTCGGCCCCGACCGGATCGTCGAACTCGTCCCCGGGGGCACCGAGGTCGTCGCCGTCCTCTACTGGCCGACCGTCATCCTGCTCTCCATCGCCTTCCTCACCACGCTCTACCACGTGTCCGTGCCCGTCAGGTCGCCGTGGATCGAGGACATCCCCGGCTCCCTCGTCGCGCTCGGGATGTGGGTCCTCGGCAGCTTCCTGCTGCGGATCTACCTGACCAGCCAGGTCGAGGGCCCGACCATCTACGGCTCCCTCGCCGCCCCCATCGCCGTCCTCCTCTGGATCGGCATCTCGGCCTTCGCGGTCCTCGTCGGCGCCGCCGTGAACGCCGCCATCGACCGCGTCTGGCCCTCCGTCGCCACCGCCGCCGCCCGCGAGGCCAACGAACGGGCCCGCGCCGTCCAGGCCGCCGAACTCGTCGCCCGCGTGCGCGCCGAGGCGGACGACGTCGACGAGGACGACCCGGACATGCCCTCCGAGTTCCCCGAGCGCTGGTCCAGGTTCCTGCCCCCGGACGACGTGAAGTCCCGCCTCCACTCGGGCTGGGAGAAGGAATGAACCAGGGCCTGTCCGGCGGATCAGAGGCGGACAGGCCCTGGTCTCGAAGGGGGTACGAGGAGCGCCCCGCCCTGCTCGACGGAGCCGTGCTGTGGACCCGGACCGCCGCCGGCCCCGCGGCGGAACGGCCCGTGCTGCCCGACGGGTGCATGGACCTGATCTGGGCCGACGGGAGCCTCCTCGTCGCGGGACCCGACACACGCGCGTACGTGCCCGGCGAATTCGCCGCGCGGTACGCGGGCATCCGCTTCGCCCCGGGCGACGCCCCCGGCTTCTTCGGCGTCCCCGCCCATGAACTCCGCGACCGACGGGTCGCCCTCGGCGCGCTGTGGGGCGAGGCGGAGGCGCGGCGGCTCGGCGAGCGGATCGCCGAGGCCCCCGATCCGGCCGCCGCCCTGGAGGCGCTCGCCCTGAGCAGGGCCGCCGCGCCGGACCCGCTGCTGCGGGCCGTCGTGGCGCGCCTCGCGGCGGGCCGGGCGGTCGCCGAGACGGCCGAGGCGGTGGGGCTCGGCGCCCGGCAGCTGCACCGGCGCTCGCTGGACGCCTTCGGCTACGGGCCCAAGACCCTCGCCCGCGTCCTGCGGCTCCAGCGCGCGCTCGCCCTCGTCCGGGCCGGGGTGCCGTACGCGGAGGCCGCCCTGCGTGCGGGCTGCGCCGACCAGGCCCACCTCGCCCGCGAGACCCGGGCCCTGGCGGGAACCACCCTGAGCGCCTACGCGGCTTCTGTGGCCGCGAAGAGCGAGACGCCGCTGCCGTCCGGGTCGAGGACCACGGCGTAGCGCTGCCCCCACACGGCGTCCCAGGGCTTCAGGTGCCCCCGGTACCCGGCGGCGACCAGCTCCTCGTACACCGCGTCCACCTCCTCCGGCGCCCCGCACCGGAAGGCGAGCTCGACGCGGTTGCCGCCCGTCGGCCGCGTCCAGCCGGGATCGAAGGAACGGACGACGTCCTCCGTGTCCCAGGCGATCCGCAGCCCGCCGGGCAGCACCGCCTCCACGTGCGGGGCGGACTCGGCCCCGGCCGGGACGTCCAGGCCCAGGCGCCGGTAGAACGCGAGCGAGGCGGCCATGTCGGAGACGACGAGACCGACCAGGTCGAAACGGGGAGTGATACGGGGTGCTGTGTCCATGAGGGCACGGTAGGCAGGGTGTGCGCGGCCGGTCTTGTACGAATCGGACGCGGGCCCCCGGGGGCCTCCCGCACGGTCCGACCCGGCGGCTACGGCCGGGCCAGGAGCACGCGCGCGTACGGACGGAGGTCCTGGCCCGGGCCTGTGGTCCTCGACGCCGGGCACTCCGGCCCCGCTGCTCACCGGAGCGTTCACGGCGGCCCTCCCGATCCTGCTCGCCGCGGACCGAGACGGGAGCCCCGCCGGGCGCCCCCCACGAGGGGGGACGCCCGGCGGGGCCTCGGGATCAGCGGACGTCGTAGGCGCGGGTGACCGTCTGGCGGACGGAGTTGCCGTTCGCGTCGGTCAGTTCGGCCCGCAGGGTGACCTGCCTGCCGGAGGCGGCCGAGTGGTCCACGGTCGCGGTCCACACGCCGTCGCGCCGGGCGACCGGGGCCTCGGTCCAGGTCGTCCCACCGTCGTACGAGTACGACAGCGTGGCGGAGACGAGAGCCGCGGGGGTGTAACCGCCGTGGCCGGTCGCGGTCAGGGTGATCTTCTGGCCTGCCTCGGCGGCGAGGGTCTTGGCGCCGTCCTCGGGCAGCTCGTACCGGGGGAAGAGGAGCGGGACGGCCTGGGAGTAGACGTTCTCGTCGCGTGCGGAGCGGAACCGCCAGACGGTGTCGACCGAGGTCGACCGCTGCCAGACCTTGGCCGGCGCACTGATCTTCTGGACGAACTGCTCGAGTTCGTACGAGCCCTCCTCCGCCGGGACGTCGAAGACCCCGTAGGGGTAGACGGACCGGCCGATCTCCTGCCCGTCACGGCGCAGACGGAGGTTGCCGATGTCACCGAACGATCCGGCCTCGCCGTAGTGGGCGCCGTCGCCCCACATCGCGGTGGAGACGCCGATCAGGTCGCCCTGGCGTTCGGCGGCCAGGCGCGGAGCGCCGGAGGGGTCGATCGGGGCGCGCGGGGCGACGACGCCGTCGTACCAGGCTTCGTCGCGCCGCTCTCCCACCGTGTACGCGCGCGGTGCGGCGATCATGGCCTCGCCCCAGGGGAAGCTGCTGGAGAGGTAGCGCTGCCAGGTGGTGTCGCCGGGGGTGAGGAAGTCGGTCCGGGTGCCGGGCACCGCGACGCTGTCGAAGGGCAGCAGCACCCGCGAGCCGTCCGGTCGGCCGGCCAGCACGGCGTCGATGTAGTCGGTGGCGACGCCCATGGAGTGGTACGTCGACGTGTTCCGGCCGAGGCGGTCGTCGTCGACGCGGTACGCACGGTCCTCGTCGATCTCGCCGCGCTGCGGGAAGGCGAGGGCGTACGTGTACGGGCTCTTCGCGGTGGCCTTCCAGCGGAGCGTGACCCCGCCGGTCGCCAGCCGGTCCAGCAGGGCCCCGGCCTCGGCGGACTCGACGGCGAGGACCGGGAGTTCGGTGGTGGCGCCGATGGCGGGCAGCCAGCGGCCGGGGGCGGTGCGGTAGGCGAGGACGGCCTTGGCGCCCGCGGCCTTGGCGTTGCGGGCCTGCAGGGAGACGCTCGTCGCGCCGTCCGCGATCCGGACCAGGGCGATCTTGCCTTGGACACCGGCGGCCGCGACCTCCTCGGCCGTGCCGGACTTGGCGTCGACGAGGGGCGCCTCGCCCGTTCCGTCGAGGTTGACCGAGCCCGTCGAGGCGGTGACGGGGTGCAGGCTCTCGCCCCCGGCGACGGCGAACTCGGAGATCTGCGGCGCCGCGGCCCGCCAGTAGCTGGTGAACTCGAAGTCCCCGTCGCTCGCCTCGCCCTCGACGGAGGCGTAGTAGCCGCGGACGGTCCGGCCGCCGGAGAGGGTCCCGGAGTGCCCCCAGGTGTCGTCCCAGGACCGTGCGAAGGCCAGCATCCCGCTGCGCACCTCGGTCGGGCGGTCGGTGCGCAGCCGCAGCCGGTGCGCCTTGCGGGCGTCGAGGACGACGGTGGTGTCCTTCGTCAGCTCGATCTGCGGGCGGCCCAGGTACGTGATCGAGTCGACGAGCCCGGCGCCCTCGCCGGCGTCGGGGGTGACGACGTAGCCGGACAGGAAGTAGCTGCCGGCGCGCAGCCGGTACGTCTGCTCCGCCGCGCCGCCGTTGTAGCGGCGCTCGCCGTTGGCGGTGTCGGTGCTGACGACGTCCAGCGAGGAGGCGCCCGTGGCCGGCTTGCCGAGTCGGTCCACGGTCTTCACCCGCAGGGTGACGGTCTCGGGCTCCACGTACAGGGAGAACGGGGTGGAGACGTGGATGCCGCCGGGGCCGGTGGCGAGGACGCGGCCGGTGACGTCGCCGTACTGTCCGGGCTCCAGGCGGGCGTCGGGGTCGAGGGCGAGCGGGACCTCGACGGTGGCGCCGGCGGGGACGGTGACGCCGGTCGCGCCGAGGCGGGCGACCTGG
>NZ_JBIAMJ010000017.1:0-199162 GCF_042874035.1 Streptomyces sp. NPDC004284
GCCAGCAGGTACGACATGCCGACCGTCTCGACCGCGCACACGAACCCGAAGCCGTACATCAGCGCCGCCTGGTCCCGGGCGTACGGAAACACCCCCCCCCCCCCCCCCCCCCCCCCCCGCCCCCCCCCCCCCCCCCCCCCCGCGGGGGGCCGGGGGGCCCCCCCCGGGGCCCCCCCCCCCCCCCACGGGGGGCGGCCGCCCAAGACCTAGCCTCCGCAGCCGCATCGCCACAGGTCAGGGTGTTCGCGCGGTGAACGACCCCGCGCGCCCCCGCCCCCTGACGTGCCCCCGGCGCCCGTGCGGCGCGGCGCGCGGTACCTTCGGGCCCCGGGCTGAACGGTCCGGGAACGACAGCCCCGCAGAGGAGTCAGACGTGAGCGTCAGCGTCAGGACGACGACCGACGGAACCGATCCCTTCGGTACGGCGCGGCTGCGGCGGGGGGTGCTCGATGCGTGGGGCGCGAGTCCGGCGCGGTTCAGGGAGGACGCGAACGCCGAGGAGGACCTGGCGCTCGGGGGCTACCGGGACCGCCTGGTGGTGGAGCTGGCGCAGAACGCCGCCGACGCGGCGCACCGCGCGGGTGTCACCGGCCGTCTCCGTCTGACGCTGCACCCGGCGGATCACGAGGGCCCGGCGGTCCTCGCCGCGGCGAACACCGGGGCTCCGCTGGACGCCGCGGGCGCGGAGTCGCTGTCGACCCTTCGGGCGTCCGCGAAGCGCGAGCAGGCGCACGGTGCCGTCGGTCGTTTCGGTGTCGGGTTCGCCGCCGTCCTCGCGGTGAGCGACGAGCCGGCCGTCCTCGGGCGGCACGGAGGCGTCCGCTGGTCCCTGGCCGAGGCGCGCGAGCTGGCGGCGGAGGCCGCGCGGTACAGCCCGGGCCTCGGGGACGAACTGCGCCGCCGGGACGGCCACGTACCCCTGCTGCGGCTTCCGCTGCCCGCCGAGGGCACCGCGCCCGACGGGTACGACACGGTCGTCGTCCTCCCGCTGCGGGACACGGCGGCCGAGGACCTGGCGGAGCGGCTGCTCGCGTCCGTGGACGACGCTCTGCTGCTCACTCTTCCGGGTCTTTCCGAGGTCGTCGTGGAGACGGCCGGGGGCGTGCGGACCCTGCGCCGCTCCGAGGAGGACGGGTACGTCCGCATCGACGATTCCGCGACCGGCGGCAACCGCTGGCGGACCGTCAGTCACGGTGGCCCCCTCGACGCGGGGCTCCTGAAGGACCGTCCGGTCGAGGAGCGGCTCCGCCCGCACTGGTCGGTGACCTGGGCCGTACCGGTGGATGCGGAGGGGGCTCCGAAGTACCCGCGGACCACTCCCGTCGTGCACGCGCCGACCCCCACCGACGAGCCCCTCGGCATCCCCGCCCTCCTCATCGCGTCGCTTCCGCTGGACACGGCCCGCCGGCACCCGGCGCCGGGGCCGCTGACCGATTTCCTGGTGCAGCGGGCGGCCGACGCGTACGCCGAACTCCTCGCCGACTGGCAGCCGGTGACGACCGCGACCCTCGACCTGGTCCCCGGCCCGCTCGGCAAGGGGCACATCGACGGGGCGCTGCGCGCGGCGATCCTGGACCGGCTGCCGAGGGTGGCGTTCCTGGCGCCGGCCGCGCCGTCCGAGGAGCTGCCGGCGCTGCGCCCGATCGAGGCGGAGGTCGTGGAGGGCGCGGGGGCGGAGACCGTCGACGTCCTCGCCGAGGTCTTCCCGACGCTGCTTCCCGCCGGGTTCGAGCGGCGCCCCGAGCTCCGTACGCTCGGCGTCGGCCGGGTCCCGCTGACCGAGGCGATCGACCGGCTGGCCGGGGTGGACCGGGCGGCGACGTGGTGGTGGCGGCTGTACGACTCGCTCGCGGGCGTCGACCCGGACCGTCTGACGGGCCTTCCGGTGCCGCTCGCGGAGACCGAGGAGGGGGCCAGGGTGCGTACGACGATCGGCCCCCGCCAGGTCCTCCTGCCGCAGGACCGCACGCCGGCCGAGCTGACCCGGCTGGGCCTGAAGGTGGCGCACCCGGAGGCGGCCCACCCGCTCCTGGAGAAGCTGGGCGCCCTGCCGGCGACGCCCCGCGCGGTCCTGACGACCCCGCAGGTGCGGGCGGCGGTCGCGGCGTCCCTCGACGCGGGGGAGGTCTGGGACGAGGAGGCCGACGCCCTCGACGCGGACGAACTGGCCGAGACCGTCCTCGCGCTCGTCCGGGACGCGGAGCTCGACCCCGGCGAGGAGCCGTGGCTCGGCGCGCTCGCCCTCCCCGACGAGGACGGGGAGCTGTCCCCGGCGGGCGAGCTGGTCCTGCCGGGCTCGGCGTTCGCGTCCGTGATGCGCGAGGACGAGCTCGCCTTCGTCGACGCGGAACTGGCCGCCCGCTGGGGAGAGCAGCCGCTCGCCGCGTGCGGGGTCCTGGCGAACTTCACGCTGGTCCGGGCGACCGACCTGGTCCTCGACCCGGACGAGGTCGAGCCCCGCGAGGGCGACTATCCGGAGCCGGACGACGCCGGGCTCCTCGACGCGGTCGACGTGTGGTGCGAGGACGTCCTCGACCGGCTGCCCCCGACGCACGTGCCGCCGGTGGCGACGGAGATCGTGGCCGTACGGGACCTGGACCTGGTCGACGACGACGCCTGGCCTCAGGCCCTCGCGCTCCTGGCGCAGCCGCCGCTGCGGGACGCCCTGACGCAGTCCGTACGGGTCCTCCTCCCGGACGGCAGGACGGAGACCGTCCGCCCGTACACGGCCTGGTGGCTGCGCGACCACCCGGTCCTGGACGGCCGCCGCCCGGCGGGCCTGCGCGCGGAGGGCTCGGACCCGCTGCTCGCGGGCCTGTACGACTCCGCCGACGCGACCGGCTTCGAGGACGAGCAGGTCCTCCGCGCCCTGGGCGTCCGCACCTCGGTCGCGGCCCTCCTCGACGAACCGGGCGGTGCGGCGGAGCTCCTGGCCCGGCTGGCGGACCCGGCGCGGGAGGTGACGGCACCCCAGCTGCACGCCCTGTACACGGCCCTGGCGGACCTGGACCCCGAGCAGGTGACGCTCCCCGACGACCTGCGGGCGGTCGTGGACGGCGCCCTGGTCGTGGTCGAGGCCCCGGAGGCCCTGGTGGCGGACGCCCCCGACCTCCTCCCGCTGGCCGGCGGCCTGCCGCTCCTCCCGGTCTCCCCGTCCCGCGCGGACGACCTGGCCGAGCTCTTCCAGATCCGCCGGCTGAGCGAGGCGGTCGAGGCGGAGGTGACGACGGTCGGCGAGGAGCACGAGGTCCCGGCGTCGGTCCACGCCCTCCTCGGCCCGGCGACCCCCTCCTCGTACATCGAGCACGAGGAACTCCGCGCCGGCGGCACCGAGCTCGACTGGCGGCACACCCCGGACGGCGTCGTCCACGCCGCCACCCTGGAGGGCGTCGCCGCCGGCCTCGCCTGGGCGGCCGGCCAGTGGCCCCGCCGCTTCGAGGTCGCCGCCCTCCTGGAGGACCCGACGAGGACGGCGGAACTGGCGCGGGACCGCTGGTTCGACTAGACGCCCAGGTCGCGGGAACGGCCCGGAAGGCCTCGACGATGAAAGCTCGACGATGAAAGCCCGGCGATGAAAGTCCGTACGCTCGCGTCCGGCACCACCGAGATGCAGCTGGTCGGCGAGGCCTGGCGGCCGGAGTACGAGGAGTACTTCCGGCCGGGCGGCTGCGACGGGCTGTTCGTCAGCCGCCCCGGCCCCGGGGCGCCGGCGGACCTGTCCTTCGTGCCGATGGTCCCGGGCCTCCGCTCGCTGCGCCTCGGCCTCGGAGTCTCCGACCTCGGGCCGGTGGCCGGCTGCCGCGACCTCGCCGTCCTCCAGATCGGCAGCGGGCAGAAGGGGCGGGTGGATCTGTCCGGGCTGTCGGCGCTGAGGGTCCTGGAGATGCCCGTCGGCGTCGGTCCGGCGGGCGTCGCGGGTCTGCCCGGCCTCGAAGCGCTGACGTTGTCGGGCTGGCGGAGCGGCTCGCTGGGGCTGCTGGGCGCGCACCCGCGGCTGGGGTTCGTGCGGATCGAGTGCACGCGCGGCGGCAGGCTCTCGCTGGCGGGCGTGGAGGGGATGCCGGAGCTGACGGCCCTGTGGATCTACGACGGCCGGTTGTCGGACACGGAGAACCTGGCCGCGTGCGAGCGGGTGGAGGAGATCCGTCTCGTCGGCGCGAAGACCTCGTCGGTGGGGTTCGGCGCCCGGCTGCCGCGGCTGAGGCGGCTGGTGCTGGAGAACTGCGGGAGGCTCGACTCGCTCCGGCCCCTGTCCGCGCACCCGTCCCTGCGCGAGGTCACGCTCGCGGGCACGACGACCGTCGGGGACGGCGACCTGCGCCCGCTGGTCGACAACGTCCGACTGACCCACATCGCGCTGGAACGCGGCGCCCCGCACTACAGCCACGCCCTGCCGGAGGTGCGGCGAAGCCCGGGGTGAGCGGCGCCGCTACGCCGGGAACCGCCTGTCCACCCACCGCCACGCCAGCTCCAGCAGGCCCGCGCCCGCCGCCGCGATCGCGACGGCCGTCCACGGCATCGTCACGCCGACGAGTTTCAGGGCGAAGAAGTCCTGGAGCCAGGGGACGGCGAGGACGAGGAGGAAGGCGGCGGCCATGGAGGCGACGAGGGTGATGCGCCACCAGGTGTAGGGGCGGGCGATGATCGCGAGGACCCACATGGAGACGAGGAAGAGGGTGAGGGTGGCCGCGCTGGTCTCGGCGCCGAGGGCGTCCTCGCCCGTGTAGTGGTGGCGGGCCAGGAGGTACGTGGTGAAGGTGGCGGCCCCCGCGATGACGCCGCCGGGGATCGCGTACCGCATCACCCGGCGAACGAAGTTCGGTTTCGCGCGTTCCTTGTTGGGGGCGAGGGCGAGGAAGAAGGCCGGGACGCCGATGGTGAGGGTGGAGAGCAGCGTGAGGTGGCGGGGGAGGAAGGGGTACTCCACCTGGGAGACGACCACCAGGATCGCCAGGAGGACCGAGTAGACCGTCTTGGTGAGGAAGAGGGTGGCGACGCGGGTGATGTTGCCGATGACCCGGCGGCCTTCCGCCACCACCGAGGGGAGGGTGGCGAAGCTGTTGTTCAGGAGGACGATCTGCGCCACCGCCCTGGTCGCCTCCGAGCCCGAGCCCATCGAGACGCCGATGTCCGCGTCCTTCAGGGCGAGGACGTCGTTGACGCCGTCGCCCGTCATGGCGACGGTGTGGCCGTGGGACTGGAGGGCCGCCACCATGTCCCGTTTCTGCTGGGGGGTGACCCGGCCGAAGACCGCGTTCTCGTCGAGGACCTCGGCCATGGCCTCCCGGTCGGTGGGCAGGTGCCGGGCGTCCACGGTGTCCTCCGCGCCCGGCATGCCCAGTTTCCCGGCCACCGCTCCGACCGAGACCGCGTTGTCGCCGGAGATGACCTTGGTGGCGACGTTCTGGTCGGCGAAGTAGGCGAGGGTGTCGGCGGCGTCGGGGCGCAGGCGCTGTTCCAGGACGACGAGGGCCGTGGGGCGGGTGTCGGCCGTGACGTCGGGGGAGTCGAGGTCGTGGGTCGTGCGGGCGAGGAGGAGGACCCGCAGGCCCTGTTCGTTGAGGTGGTCGATCTCGGGGAGCGTCGGGTCGTCCGGCTCGAGCAGGACGTCCGGGGCGCCCAGGAGCCAGGTGGAGTTCTCGCCGTTCCCCTCGCTGAACGACGCGCCGCTGTACTTGCGGGCCGAGGAGAAGGGCAGCGATTCGGTGCAGCGCCACTCCACCGTGTCCGGGTAGGCGTCGATGATGGCCTGGAGGGAGGCGTTCGGGCGCGGGTCGGACTCGCCCAGGGCGCCGAGGACCTTCCGGACGTACGTCTCGTCGCTGCCGTTCAGGGGGTGGAGGTCCGTGACGTCCATGCCGCCCTCGGTGAGGGTGCCCGTCTTGTCGAGGCAGACCACGTCGACCCGGGCCAGGCCCTCGATCGCCGGCAGCTCCTGCACGAGGCACTGCTTGCGGCCGAGCCGGATCACGCCGACGGCGAAGGCGACCGAGGTGAGGAGGACGAGGCCCTCGGGGATCATCGGGACGATGCCGCCGACCGTGCGGGCGATCGCTTCCTTGAAGTCGTTGTTCTTGACGACGAGCTGGCTGATGACGAGGCCGATCGCGGTCGGGACCATCATCCACGTCACGTACTTGAGGATCGTGGAGATGCCCGTGCGCAGCTCCGAGTGGACCAGGGTGAAGCGGGACGCCTCCTCGGCGAGCTGGGCGGCGTACGCCTCGCGTCCGACCTTGGTGGCGGTGAAGGCGCCGCCGCCGGCGACGACGAACGAGCCGGACATCATGCGGTCGCCCGGTTTCTTCACCACCGGGTCCGCCTCACCGGTGAGGAGCGACTCGTCGATCTCCAGGCTGTCGGCCTCCGCGACCTCGCCGTCCACGACGACCTTGTCGCCCGGGCCGAGCTCGATCAGGTCGCCGAGGACGATCTCGCCGGTGGAGATCTCGGCGGCCGCTCCGTCGCGCCGGACGGTGGGTTTCGCCTCGCCGATGACCGCGAGTCCGTCGAGGGTCTTCTTGGCGCGGAGTTCCTGGATGATGCCGATGCCGGTGTTGGCGACGATCACGAAGCCGAAGAGGCTGTCCTGGATCGGCGCGACGATCAGCATGATCACCCACAGCACGCCGATGATCGCGTTGAAGCGGGTGAAGACGTTCGCGCGGACGATCTCCGCGGTCGAGCGGGAGCTCCGTACGGGGACGTCGTTGACCTCGCCGCGCGCGATGCGTTCGGCGACCTCGGCGGAGGTCAGTCCGGCGGGGCGGTGCACGACGGGCGGCCCGGTCGTCGCCGTCCCGGCTCCGGGCCTGCCGCCGTCCGTGTCGATCTTCGACCGCTGAGTCATGTTCTCGACGGTACGACCGGTTCCGGCCGTTCACCTGCCGAGGAGGGGGAGACCGGACCGGGGGAGGAGGGGGATCGTTCCCCGGTGCTACGCGCCGGGGTGGGCCTCGGGGGTCTCCGCCGCCTGCGCCGCCGCGTGGCGCTTGATCGCCGCGTCCCGCTTCCGCACGTACCAGATGCCGATGAGGCCGAGCCCCGCTCCGGCCAGGCAGGTCCAGATCCACGAGGTGATGCCGCGGTCGGCGAACCAGCCGTAGAACGGGACCTGGACGAGGAAGAGGACGAACCAGAGGATCGTTCCGCCGGTGATGGTGGCGACGACCGGCCCTTCGAGGGGCTCGGGTGCCTCGTGCTTCGGTGTCCACTTCGCCATGGGGCCCAGTCTAGGTGGCCCCTTTTCGTATCTACGCGCGGAGATGGACGCTCGCTCGTTCATGTGTTCATACTGAAACGGTTTGCCTCTGGCGGGTTCCACTCGTATGAACCGCCAAAAAAGGACTTCTCTGACCTTCCGAAGAGGAACCCCCATGAGTACGACGGCCACCGCCAAGGCCACGCCCCCGGAGACCCCCCAGGACCAGGACCAGGGCCCCGTCTCCGGACTCGACCGCTACTTCAAGATCTCCGAGCGCGGCTCCACCGTGGCCCGCGAGATCCGCGGCGGCTTCGCCACCTTCTTCGCGATGGCCTACATCATCGTGCTGAACCCGATCATCCTCGGCAGCGCCAAGGACATGTACGGGCACCAGCTCGACAGCGGCCAGCTCGTCACCGCCACCGTCCTCACGGCGGCGTTCACGACCCTCCTCATGGGTGTCATCGGCAACGTCCCGATCGCCCTCGCCGCCGGCCTCGGCGTCAACACGGTCGTCGCGCTCCAGCTCGCGCCGAAGATGTCCTGGCCGGACGCCATGGGCATGGTCGTCCTCGCCGGCATCGTCGTGATGCTGCTCGTCGCGACCGGTCTGCGCGAGCGCGTCATGAACGCCGTCCCGGTCGGCCTGCGCAAGGGCATCGCGATCGGCATCGGCCTCTTCATCATGCTGATCGGCCTCGTCGACTCGGGCTTCGTCTCCCGCATCCCCGACGCCGCGCACACCACCGTCCCGCTCCAGCTCGGCGGCGACGGCCACCTCACCGGCTGGCCGGTCCTCGTCTTCATCCTGGGCACGCTGCTCACCCTCGCGCTGATCATCCGCAAGGTGCCGGGCGCGATCCTGATCTCGATCGTCGTCATGACGCTCGTGGCCATGGTGATCAACGCCGTCGCGAAGGTTCCGTCGTGGGGCCTCACCACCCCCGAGTGGCCGGGCAACCCCGTCGCCTCGCCCGACTTCGGCCTCGTCGGCAAGGTCAGCCTCTTCGGCGGCTTCGACAAGGTCGGCGTCCTCACCGGCGTCCTCTTCGTCTTCACCGTCCTGCTGTCCTGCTTCTTCGACGCCATGGGCACGATCCTCGGCGTCGGCGACGAGGCCAAGCTGATCGACAAGGACGGCAACTTCCCCGGCATCAACAAGGTCCTCCTCGTCGACGGCCTGGCCGTCGCCTCCGGCGGTGCGACCTCCTCCTCGGCCACCACCTGCTTCGTGGAGTCCACGGCGGGCGTCGGCGAGGGAGCCCGTACGGGTCTCGCCTCGGTCGTGACCGGTGCGCTGTTCTCGGTGGCGCTGTTCCTCACGCCGCTCGCGACCATGGTGCCGTCGCAGGCGGCGACCCCCGCGCTGCTCGCGGTGGGCTTCCTGATCCTGGCCGGGTCGATCAAGGACATCGACTGGAGCGACTTCACCATCGCGGTGCCGGCGTTCCTGGCCATGGTGATGATGCCGTTCACGTACTCGATCACGAACGGCATCGGCATCGGCTTCATCGCCTTCAGCGCGCTGCGGCTCGCGGCCGGCCGGGGCCGTGAGGTCCCGGTGGCCATGTACGTCGTGTCGGCGGTCTTCGTCTTCTACTACGCGATGCCGGCGCTCGGCCTCACGTGATCGCGGGGCGCGTCGGCCGCCCCGTAGAACTTCTCCGTCTCGTCGACGGCGGTCTTGAACCGCTCGTCGAAGTCCTCTCGAATGAGCGTCCGGGCCACGTAGTCCTGGACGCTCATTCCTCTTTTCGCGGCGTGACTCCTGAGCCGGTCGAGCAGCTCACCGTCGATGCGCAGGCTGAGCACTGTCGATCCCATGCCGTCAGGGTCGGGGCAGCCGGGGCCCCTTTGCGTCACTTTCTGGATCCGACTCACTCGTTTGGGTGATACATGGATGCCGAAGCGTGATCTGCGGGGCCTCGCGCCGCCGTTTCGGTAGGGGTGTGCGGGGGGTGTGGGGGGTGCGCGTGGGGTGGGGTGGGTGTGATGCGTGCTACCCCCGTCCCCTCCCGTTGGTATTTAGGCAGAGTAATGAGTTAGGCTAACGAACATGCCAGACCTGTCCCACGGCACCGCCGACGACGCCGCCGCCGTGAACGCGCTCCGCTCCGCCGTCATGCGACTGGGCCGACGCCTCAAGCACCAGCGCGTCGACGAGTCGCTGAGCCCCACCGAGATGTCGGTGCTCGGCACCCTGTCGCTCTGCGGCTCCGCCACCCCCGGTGAGCTGGCCCGCAAGGAGCACGTCCAGCCGCCCTCGATGACCCGCATCGTCGCGCTGCTCGAAGCCAAGGGACTGGTCCGGCTGGAGCCGCACCCCGACGACCGACGGCAGAAGGTCGTCAGCCAGACCGAGCAGGCCGAAGCCATGCTCGAAGAGTCCCGCCGCAAGCGGAACGCCTGGCTGGCCGCCCTCGCCGAAGGCCTGGACGAGGACGAATGGGCGAAGCTGCGCGCGGCCGCCCCGGTCCTGGAGAAGCTCGCGCACCTGTAACCGAGGCGCCAAGGAGGCGACGCACTTTGAGTACGGGACACGGAGCAGACTCCGCACCCGTCCATCAACCCACCCCCCAGACCCGCGGGCGGGGAGGAAGCCTCTTCGGAGAGACCTTCTCCTCGCTCGGGATCCGGAACTACCGGCTGTTCTTCACCGGAGCGATCGTCTCCAACACCGGTACGTGGATGGCCCGGATCACCCAGGACTGGCTGGTCCTGAGCCTCACCGGCTCCGCCGCCGCCGTCGGCATCACGACGGCCCTGCAGTTCCTGCCGATGCTGCTCTTCGGGCTGTACGGCGGCGTCATCGCCGACCGCTACCCGAAGCGGCGCCTGCTGCTCGTCAGCCAGGCCGCCCTCGGGCTGTGCGGGCTCGCGCTCGCCGCCCTCACGCTTTCCGGATCCGTCCAGGTCTGGCACGTGTACGTGATCGCGTTCCTGCTGGGCATGGTGACCGTCGTCGACAACCCCGCCCGGCAGACCTTCGTCTCCGAGATGGTCGGCCCCAAGCAGCTCCGCAACGCCGTCTCCCTGAACTCCGCGAACTTCCAGACCGCGCGGCTCGTCGGGCCCGCCGTCGCCGGTGTCCTCATCGCCGGGGTCGGCAGCGGGTGGGCCTTCCTGCTCAACGGCCTCTCCTTCCTCGCACCCCTCGTGAGCCTGCTGCTCATGCGGACGAGCGAGCTCCACAAGGTGGAGCGCGTCTCCCGCGGCAAGGGGCAGCTGCGGGAGGGGCTGCGGTACGTGGCCGGGCGGCCCGACCTGATCTGGCCGATCGTGCTCGTCGGCTTCATCGGGACCTTCGGGTTCAACTTCCCGATCTGGCTCACCGCCTTCTCCGGCGAGGTCTTCCACGTCGGTGCCGGCTCGTACGGCCTCCTCAACACCCTCATGGCGGCCGGCTCCCTCGTGGGCGCCCTCGCCGCGGCCCGCCGCGGCTCCACCCGGCTGCGGATGCTGGTGATCGCCGCGGGCGTCTTCGGCGTCCTGGAGATCGCGGCGGCCCTGTCGCCGGCGTTCTGGCTGTTCGCGCTGCTGCTCGTGCCCATCGGCATGATCGGCCTCACGGTCAACATCACCGCGAACTCGGCCGTCCAGATGGCCACCGACCCCGCCATGCGGGGGCGGGTGATGAGCCTCTACATGATGGTCTTCGCCGGCGGTACGCCGATCGGGGCCCCGCTCCTCGGCTGGGTCACCGACACGTACGGCGCGCGCGTCGGCTTCGCCACGGGTGGCGTGATCTCGCTGGCGGCGGCGGTCGCCGTGGGTCTGGTCCTCGCCCGGGTCGGTGGGCTCAAGGTCGCGATGGGCTGGCATCGGGGGCATCCGCAGGTGCGGTTCGTGGCGCGCGAGCGGCTGGCGACGGCCGCGTAGCCCTTGGCGGGCGGCTGCGGGGGTCGGGGTTCGGTGGTCCGGGTTCGGTGGTCCGCCGGGGCCGGGGCCTCCGCGGGGGAGGGGGTGTCCGGACTGCGTCTCACCGCGCTGCGCGCGAGCTCAAGACGCTTGAACGTCCGGACACCCCCTCCCCCGCTCCGGCCCCGGCCCCTCCCGCCGTCGTTCTCAGACCCGCCGTTCCAGTACCTGGCCCGGCCAGTCGTTCACCTTGAACGTGGTGGTGCGGGTGAAGCCCTGGCCCTCGTAGTACGCGATGAGGCGGCCCTCGCTGCCCGCGAAGCAGTCCACGCGGAGGAGGGATATCTCCTGGCGCCGGGTCTCTTCGGCGGCGTGGGCCAGGAGGGCCGCGCCCACCCCGTGGCCGTGGAAGCGGGCGTCCGTCGCCAGGAGGCGGACGTACACCTCCGGCTCGTCGGCGGGGGCGATGTACTGGCCGGGGTGCGGCGTCAGCGTCATCGTGCCCGCCGGTACGCCGTCGATCTCGACGATCCACGGGTCGCCCTCGGACATCGTCCGCTCGACCTGTTCCACCGCCTTGGGTCGTTCGGAGAAGCTCTCCGTGCCCCACTGGGCGGTGATTCCCTTGCCGTTCAGCCACACCACGGCGCTGTCGAGTATCGCGAGTATCGCGGGGAGGTCCTCTGTCGTGCCCTTGCGGATCTTCATGCCGGAGACGTTAGTCGGTGCCAGACTTCTGACATGAGGCTTTTCGCCGCCGTGGTGCCGTCTTCGGAGTGTCTCGACGAGCTCGGTCACGTCGTCGACCGGCTGCACCGGATGTCCGGGGCCGAGCGGTTGCGGTGGACGTCGAGGGACGGCTGGCATCTGACCCTGGCTTTCATGGGGGAGGTCGGGGAGGAGCTGCTGCCCGAGCTGCGGGTGCGGATGGAGAGGGCCGCGCATCGGACGCCGCCGTTCTCGTTGCGGCTGCATGCCGGCGGGCATTTCGGGCGGCGGGCGTTGTGGGTCGGGGTCGCGGGGGATCTGGAGCTGCTGCGGCTCCTCGCCGAGCGGTCCGACGCCGCCGCGCGGCGGGCCGGGGTGCCGATGGACGAGCACCGTCGGTATCAGGCGCATCTGACCGTCGGGCGGGTGCGGGGGGAGGGGGCGCCGCTCGGGGCCTTCGTGGAGGAGCTCGGTGGGTTCGAGGGGGCGAGGTGGGAGGTCGGGGAGCTGGTGCTCGTACGGTCGAACCTGCCGGGGGGCGGGGTGCCGGGTGCGCGGCCCCGGTACGAGACGGTGGGCGTCTGGCCCCTTGAGGGGCGGGAGGGGCGGTCGGGTTAACCTCGTCTGGTGGACCCGAAGACCCGAAACCGAATCATGGCCGGCGCGCTCGTACTGATGTTCGCCATTATCGCGGTGGCGTCGCTGGTCGGTCAGTGACCCACACCGTGGGAAGTCCCTTGCTTCGAGTGCGCTCGAAGCAGTTGGCTTGGCGCCCATGGAGTACACGCAGCTCGGACGCACCGGACTCAAGGTCAGCCGACTCGTCCTCGGGACGATGAACTTCGGACCGCAGACGGACGAAGCCACCAGTCACACCATCATGGACACCGCCCTCGACGCGGGGCTCAACTTCTTCGACACGGCCAATGTGTACGGCTGGGGCGAGAACAAGGGGCGGACGGAGGAGATCGTCGGCTCCTGGTTCGCCAAGGGCGACGGCCGCCGCGACCGCACGGTCCTCGCCACCAAGGTGTACGGGAACATGGGCCCCGACGGCGAGGCCTGGCCCAACCACGACAAGCTGTCCGCCCTGAACATCCGGCGGGCCGTGGAGGCCAGCCTGAAGCGGCTCGGTACGGATTACATCGATCTGTACCAGTTCCACCACGTCGACCGCGCCACTCCCTTCGAGGAGATCTGGCAGGCCGTCGACGTGCTCATCCAGCAGGGCAAGGTGCTGTACGCGGGCTCGTCCAACTTCCCCGGGTACAAGATCGCCCAGGCCAACGAGGTCGCCGCCCGGCGCGGCTCGGTCGGGCTCGTCAGCGAGCAGTGCCTCTACAACCTGTTCGAGCGGCGCGCCGAGATGGAGGTGATCCCGGCCGCCCAGGAGTACGGCCTCGGCGTCATCCCCTGGTCGCCGCTCCACGGCGGTCTGCTCGGCGGCGTCCTGAAGAAGGAGGCCGAGGGCAAGCGGCGCACTGAGGGGCGCGCGGCCGCCACGCTCGCCGACCCGGCGGCGCGGGCGAAGCTCCAGGCCTACGAGGACCTGCTCGACAAGCACGGCCTCCAGCCGGGCGAGACCGCTCTGGCGTGGCTGCTCACCCGGCCCGGTGTCACCGGTCCGATCGTCGGGCCCCGCACCCCGGAGCAGCTGGCGGGCGCGCTGCGCGCCCTGGAGCTGGAGCTGAGCGAGGAGGTCCTCGCCGGGCTCGACGAGGTCTTCCCCGGGCCGGGGCCGTCTCCGGAGGCCTTCGCCTGGTGAGTGCCCCCTAGGGCGCTCCCAGCCAGCTCGTGGCGTCCAGGCGGAACGCCGTCTCCTCGGGGACGACGTTCCGCAGGGCCGCCTCCATGGCGCGGACGCGGTCCGCGCCGAGGGTCGTCATCCATTCCGCCCGCAGGTCGTCGAAGATCGCGGCGGAGCGGGCGAGGGCGTCGTAGCCGCGCGGGGTGAGCCGGACGAGTTTGCGCCGGGCGTCGGCGGGGTCGTCGGTGCGTTCGGCGTAGCCGAGGGTCAGCAGTCGGTCGACGGTCTTGCCGGCGGCCTGCTTGGAGACGCCGAGGCGCCGCCCGATGTCGCTGGCGGTGGCGCCCTGGGCGCCGACGGCCTGCATGGCGAAGCCGTGGGCCGGGCGCACGTCGGGGTGGCCCTCGGCGGCGAGGCGGGCGTGAAGCCGGTCGATGAGGGTGCGGAAGCCGCCGAAGAGGAGCAGGGGCAGTTCGTATCCGGGGGTGTCGCCCCGGGATGCTCCCTTGCCCATATCGACAACCTGGTTTACGTTTTCTCCAGCGACATGGTCAACCATGTTGTCCATTCTAGTCTGGGGGAACCGCCTTGTCCGCAACCGTCGACATGTCCGCCCGTACCGCCGCCGCCGTCGCCCTCCTCAAGGAGTCCCCGGAGACCCTCGACGGCTTCCTCAAGCTCAGTGCGATCTTCGAGTCCACCACCCTCGACCCGCACTCCCGCGAGACCGTCGTCCTGACCGTCGCCGAACGCAACCAGTGCCACCTCTGCGTCGACATGCACGAGGCCAAGATGGCCGCCCTCGGCCCGGCCCCCGACGCCGCACGCCTCGCCGCCGTCCGGACGTTCACCCTCCGGGTCCTCGCCTCCTCCGGCGCCGTGAGCGACGAGGACCTCGCCGCCTTCGAGAAGGCCGGCTACACCCGGCGCAACGCCCTGGAGGTCGTCCTCGGCATCGGCACGTACACCGTTTCCACCTTCGCCAACCGGCTCACCCGCGCCGCCTGATCCGCCTATCCGGCGTACGGGCCGCCCACGCCCCACGCCTGGTGCATCGCGTCGGCGAAGGCGGCGGCCAGCTTGTGCTCCCCGGTGGGGCCCGGGTGCGTGCCGTCGTACGTGTCCTCCCGCAGGTCGTACGACTCCGGGATCGTCGCGAGCAGCAGCGGCGAGGCCGCCGTGTCCAGGTCGGCGACCGCCTTCGCGAGGAGCTCGTTGAAGCGGGCGCACTCGGCGGCGAAGGCGGCGTCGTAGCCGGCGCGGATGTTCGGGATGACCGGCAGGAGGACCGCCCGGACGCGCGGGTTCGCGGCCCGCGCGCCCGCGATGAACGCCCGGACGTTCTCCTCCGTCTGATCGCAGTTCGTGTAGAAGCCCAGGTCGATCAGGCCGAGGGAGACGAGGAGCACGTCCGCCCCGGTCGCCGCGACCGTCTCCCCGATCACCGGCGCCATGTGCAGCCAGCCCTCGCCCCAGCCCGCCAGATGCCGCCGGGCGCCGGCCGGGAACGCCGGATCGGGGTACGCCTCCGAAGCCGGGGCGTCGACGTCGGGGTCGTACAGCCCGGAACGCGGGCCGACGATCTCGTACCCGCCGGGGAGCGTCGCCTCCAGGTGCTCCCACATGCGGTAACGCCAGGTCCAGTCGCCGGCGCGTCCGATGGTCATGCTGTCGCCGACGAACAGAAAACGCATGGTCACATCTTCCCGGACCCGGGCCCGGACCTCGACGTGATCCGGGACACGGGTGTGGGAGGCCTAGGCCAGGAAGCCGCCGACCGTCGAAGCGAACCACTTCGCGTCGTCGTGCCACGGGAAGTGGCCGCCGCCCTTCAGGACCTCCAGCCGGGCCGCCGGGAACAGCTCCGCGTACGCCGTGGCCGTCGGGACCGGTGTGTTCGCGTCGCCCTCGCCGGCGACGACCAGGACCGGGCGGTCGTACTCCGCGAACACCGCGCGCGTGGCGGCCGGTTCGAAGGCGCCCTCGCTCGCGTAGACGCCGGCGGCCTCCCCGTTCCGCTGCCGGTGGCTGTCGGCGTGCCGCTGCCGTGCCGCCTCGTCCCAGGTCCCGTGGAAGAACGGTGCGACGGCCTGGAAGGTGTCGGCGGAACCCCGACCCGCCGTCAGCTCCTCGAGCGCCGCGTACGCCGGGCCGAACCAGGGCTCCTCCTCGCGCCACGCCTGCCGCGCCGCCGCGAGCCGCTCCTCCCCGGTCGTGTCGAGCCCGGGGGCCGCCGCGCCCGGCGTGACGAGCACCAGCCGGGCCACCCGCTCCGGGTGCCGGGTCACGTACAGCGCGGCCAGGTTCGCGCCCGCCGAGTGCCCGAGCAGGTCGACCGTGTCGAGCCCGAGGTGCGCGCGCAGCGCCTCGACGTCGTCGACGAGCCGGTCGCAGCGGTACGAGGCCGGGTCCTCCGGTACGGCGGAGGCACCGGTGCCCCGCAGGTCGAGGCGGATCAGTGCGCGGTGGGCGTCGAGACCGCCGAGGTCACCCAGATAGGCGGAGTCCTGCATGGGGCCGCCGGGCAGACAGATCAGCGGGTCGCCGGAACCGGACACGTGGTACGCGAGCAGGGTTCCGTCGGGAGCGGGGAAGGTAGGCATGAGCGCGAACATGACAGTGGTTGAGGTGCTGGTCAAGCGGGTTTCCCGGGGTTTCCCGCACGCCGTGGCAGGCTTGATCCCATGCGATCTGCTCTGTGCGCCCTCGGCGCGGCCGCCGCCCTCGTGCTGCTTCCGGCCGCCCACGCCCGTGCCGAAGGGCAGGAACCCGACCGGGACTTCACGATCGAGGACCCCCGGATCACCGAGTCCAGCGGCCTCGCGGCGAGCCGGACCCACCCCGGGATCTACTGGACGCACAACGACCAGGACGCCCCCCTGATCTACGGCGTGGACTCCCGTACGGGGAAGACGGTCGCCACCCTGACCATGACCGGCGTCGGCACCCCCCGCGACATGGAGGCGATCGCCGTCGGCCCGGACGGGGACATCTACGTCGGCGACATCGGCGACAACCTCGACGGTTCCTGGGACCACGTGTGGATCTACCGCTTCCCCGAGCCGAAGGAGCTGAAGGACCAGACCGTCCGGGCGAAGCAGTACGTCGTGAAGTACGCCGACGGGGCCCGCAACGCCGAGGCGCTGATGGTCCACCCGAAGACCGGGCGGGTGTACATCGCGAGCAAGAACCAGGACGGCGGCGGGCTGTACGCGGGCCCCGAGCACCTCTCCTCGTCCGGCACGAACGTCTTCCGGCGCGTCGACGACGTGCCGTGGGTGACCGACGGCGCCTTCTCGCCGGACGGCGACCGGCTCGTCCTGCGCGGCTACTTCACGGCCAAGGAGTACGCCTGGAAGGACGGCCGCCTCGGCGACGGCGGCACGGCGGTCAACGCCCCCTTCCAGGGGCAGGCGGAGTCGGTGACGTACACGACCGACGGCTCGGCCTTCATGTTCGGCTCGGAAGGCAGGAACAGCCGGGTGGTGCGGGTGGACCGGACCTCCGGGGGGCCGTCGCGGAAGCCGGCGGAGACGCCGGGCGGCGCGCCGAAGTCCCCGTCGCAGGCCGCCCCCGCCGACGACGGGAAGGGCGGTGTCACCACCGGCTTCCTCGTCCTCGCCGGCGCCACCGTCCTCGTGGTCGGCGTGAAGCGCCTGCTCCGGAAGGGATAGCCGAAGGGCCCGGCGCGGACGGTGTCCGATGCCGGGCCCTTCGTGCGACCGTGAAGGTCAGAGCTGTCCGATGACGTAGTCGATGCAGGCCGTCAGGGCCCGCACGTCCGCCGGGTCGATCGCCGGGAACATCGCGATGCGCAGCTGGTTGCGGCCCAGCTTGCGGTACGGCTCGGTGTCGACGATGCCGTTGGCGCGCAGGACCTTGGCGACGGCGGCCGCGTCGACGTCGTCCGAGAAGTCGATCGTGCCGATGACCTGCGAGCGCTTCGCCGCGTCCGTCACGAACGGAGAGGCGTACTTGGACTCCTCGGCCCACGTGTACAGCGCGTCCGAGGACTCCTTCGTCCGGGCCACGGCCCAGTCCAGACCGCCCTGGCCGTTGATCCACTTCAGCTGCTCGTTGAGCAGGAAGAGGGTCGAGAGCGCCGGGGTGTTGTACGTCTGGTTCTTGAGGGAGTTGTCGATCGCCGTCGGGAGGGAGAAGAACTCCGGGACGTGACGGCCGGACGCGTGGATCTTCTGCGCCCGCTCCAGGGCGGCCGGGGAGAACGCCGCCAGCCACAGGCCGCCCTCGGCGGCGAAGGACTTCTGCGGGGCGAAGTAGTAGACGTCCGACTCGGCGATGTCGACCGGGAGGCCGCCCGCGCCGGAGGTCGCGTCGACCAGGACGAGCGCGCCCTCGTCGGCGCCCGCGACCCGCTTGATCGGGGCGGCGACACCGGTGGAGGTCTCGTTGTGGGTGTACGCGTAGACGTCGACGCCCGCCTCGGCCACCGGCTCCGGGTGGGTGCCCGGGTCGGAGGAGATCACGGTCGGCTCGGCGAGCCAGGGAGCCAGCTTGGCGGCCTTCGCGAACTTGGAGGAGAACTCGCCGAAGGTGAGGTGCTGCGACTTGTTCTCGATGAGACCGTGGGTCGCGACGTCCCAGAAGGCGGTGGAGCCGCCGTTGCCCAGGATCACCTCGTAGCCCTCGGGCAGCGAGAAGAGGTCGGAGATGCCGGCACGTACCTCGCCGACCAGGTTCTTGACCGGAGCCTGGCGGTGGGACGTGCCGAGGAGGGAGGTGCCGGTGGCGGCCAGGGCGTCCAGCGCCTCCGTACGCACCTTGGAGGGGCCCGCGCCGAAACGGCCGTCGGCGGGCTTGATGTCAGCGGGAATCTGGATCTCAGCCACGAGGCGGAGAGTATCGGGTCGGGGAGGGGCCGGTCGCCGGATGTCCGCCCGATGAGACGAGGACTGGGACATCCTGAGCTTGTGGAAACACACGAGGAACACGCGTCCGAGCTCGCCTCCGCCCTGCGCGCGGCCGTCGCCGGAGAGGTCGATTTCTCCGCCACCGCCAGGGCGCTCGCGACGATGGACGCCTCCAACTACCGCCGTGTGCCTGCCGGTACGGTCGCGCCGCGCGACGCCGCCGACGTCGCGGCCGTCCTGGAGGTGTGCCGGGCGCACGGCGCCACCCCGGTCGTCGCGCGGGGCGCCGGGACCTCCATCGGAGGCCAGGCGACCGGCACCGGCGTCGTGCTCGACCTCACACGGCACATGGGCGGGATCGTCTCCCTGGACCCCGAGGCGCGGACGGCGGTCGTCCGGCCGGGCCTCGTCCTCGACCGGCTGCGGGAGGCGGCCCGCCCCTACGGGCTGACCTTCGGCCCCGACCCGTCCACGCACAGCCGCTGCACCCTCGGCGGCATGATCGGCAACAACGCGTGCGGGGCGCACTCGGTCGCCTGGGGGACCACGGCGGACAACGTGCGCTCGCTGGAAGTGGTGACGTACCGGGGCGAAAGGTTGACGCTGGGGCGGGACGGACAGGGCGCGCCCGCCGGACTCCTCGACCTCGCCGACCGGAATCTCGCCCTCCTCCGGACCGGCTACCCGGAAGGGCTCCCGCGCCGGATCTCGGGGTACGCCCTCGACGCGCTGCTGCCCGAGCGGGGCCGGGACGTCGTCCGCTCCTTCTGCGGCAGCGAGGGCACCCTGGGGGTGGTGACCGAGGCGACCGTGTCCCTCGTCCCCCTGCCCGCCGAGCCGGTCCTCGTCGTCCTGGGGTACGCGGACGAGAGCGCGGCGGCGGACGCGGCGGCGGGGCTGCTCCCGTACGGACCCCTGACGGTGGAAGGGATGGCGGCCGATCTCGTACGGGGCGCTTCCGGGCTCCCGAAGGGGGCGGCGTGGCTGTTCTGCGAGGTGGACGGGGAGGCGGCCGCCGCCGAACTGGTCCGGGCGGCCGACGCGCTGGACGCGGCCGTGGTGCGGGAGCCGGCCGGGCAGCGGGCGCTGTGGCGGATCCGGGAGGACGCGGCGGGGACGGCGACCCGGATGCCGGGGGGCGGGGACGCCTGGCCGGGATGGGAGGACTGCGCGGTGCCGCCGGCACGCCTGGGCGCGTATCTGAGGGAATTCCGCGCGCTGCTCGCCGACTTCGGGCTCCGGGGAGTCCCGTACGGGCACTTCGGCGACGGCTGCGTGCACGTGCGGATCGACTTCGACCTGTGGACGGGGAAGGGCGTGCGGGACTTCCGCCGCTTCTCCGAGGCCGTCGCCGACCTCGTGGTCGCCCACGGCGGCTCGCTCTCCGGGGAGCACGGCGACGGGCAGGCGCGGGCCGAACTGCTGCCGAGGATGTACGGGGAGGAGCTCGTCGGCCTCTTCGGCGCGGTCAAGGACGTGTGGGACCCGGACGGGGGCCTGAACCCGGGGATGCTGGTGCGGCCGAGGCGACTGGACGAGGGGCTCCGCTTCGAGGGCCTGCCGGTGGTGGGGGTGGGGCGGGCCGCCGCCCGGTGCGTCGGGGTGGCGAAGTGCCGGGTCGAGGGGCCGAGCACGGGCCCGGGCGTGATGTGTCCCTCGTACCGGGCGACGGGGGAGGAGAAGCACTCCACCCGGGGCCGGGCGCGGCTGCTGCACGAGATGGCGCTCGGCGAGGTGATCACCGACGGCTGGCGCTCGGAGGAGGTGCGGGAGGCCCTCGACCTGTGCCTCTCCTGCAAGGGCTGCCGGAGCGACTGCCCGGTGGGCGTCGACATGGCGGCGTACAAGGCGGAGTTCCTGGACCGGCACTACGCGCGCCGGCCCTTCGCCCGCCCCCGCTCGCACTGGACGATGGGCCGCCTCCCCGGCTGGCTGGCGCACTTCGGGCGGGGCCTCAACACGGTGATGGGGCTGCCGTTCGCGGCGCGGCTCGCGGGAGTGACGCCGGAGCGGACGATGCCGAGGGTCGCGGACGTGTCCTTCGTGTCGTGGTTCGCCGACCGCGCCTCGACCCGTCCCCCGTCGCTCACCCTCTGGCCGGACACCTTCACGAACCACCTCGCCCCGGAGGTGGGCGAGGCCGCGGTCCGGGTCATGGAGGACGCGGGGCTGGGCGTGGACCTTCCCCCGGGCCGGGTCTGCTGCGGACTCACCTACGTGTCGACGGGGCAACTGGGCGCGGCCCGGAAGGTGATGCGGCGGACGCTGGACGTGATGGGGGAGGGGGAAGGGGCGGGGCCGGTGGTCGTCCTGGAACCCTCCTGTGCCGCGACCCTCCGCACCGACCTGCCGGAGCTGCTGCCGGACGACCCGCGCGCCGCGCGCCTCGCGGCATCGGTCCTCACCTTCGCGGAGGCCCTGGAGGCCCTGGCCCCCGACTGGACCCCGCCCCGCCTCGACCGTCCGGTCACCGGCCAGACCCACTGCCACCAGCACGCGGTCCTGGGCGACGCGGCGGACCGCCGACTGAGGGAACGTGCGGGTCTGACGGGGGAATTGGCGGGCGGCTGCTGCGGCCTGGCGGGCAACTTCGGCTTCGAGCCGGGCCACTACGAGGTGTCGGTCGCGTGCGCGGAGGACCAACTCCTTCCGGCCCTGCGCGCGGCGGGGGACGCGACGGTCCTGGCGGACGGCTTCTCGTGCAGGACGCAGATCGGGGACCTGACGGACGCGCGGGCCCGTCACCTGGCGGAACTGCTCGCGGAGGGGGTGGAGGAGGGGCTGTAGGGAGGCGGTGGGGCGTTCGTCTCAGGCGGTGTTCTCGGTGCTCTTGGTGACGAAGTCCGCGAGGGCGTCCCGCATCTGCTGGAGGCCGGGTTCTTCGAGGGGACAGTGGCCGGCGTCGTCGAGCATGACGGTGTCGACGGGGACCTTCGTGATCCGGGAGAGGACGGGCACGCTGAGGTGGTGCGGGGTCCAGCGGTCCTCGGCGGGCCGGGACAGCGGCACGGGGCAGGCGTCGAAGTCCGGCGGCTCGACGGCCGGGGCGTAGTTCGCGTAACCGTCGAGGAACGGACGCTGACCCGGTTGGCCGCCGAAGTGCGGTCCTTCGTCAGGACCTTCATGGCGGCCGGGTCGTTCGCGAGCGCGGACATCTTGGACGCGAGGCTCATCGGGTACTTCGCGGAGGCCGCCGGCGTCTTCGCGAGCAGCCCCGTGAGGGGGACGCCCGCCCGGGCGGTCAGCCTGTCGTGGGAGGTCTCGTCGCGGACCCGCTGGTCGCGCTGGTCGAGGAAGGTCATCCCGACGATGCCGCGCAGGGTGCCACGGGGGGCCTTCGCGTCGGGGTTGCGGTAGCGGTCGCGGTAGTGCGTGGGGGCGCGGCGGAGGCGAAGGGGTGGTCCGGCGGCGCTTGGCGGCCGTCCTGTGGCCGGGATTCGGGCCCCGCTGTTCGCCGTGAGCGGGTGGTGCTCTCAGTCGAGAGCGAGGTACTCCGCCGGCGGATCGGCCGACTCGGGCCGTTCGATCGGGTGTCGGTCGCCGTGAAGGCACTCCTCGTACCCGGCTTCGCTCCACGACATGTCACCAGACCTTACGGCTGTTCCGGCGGGGTGTCGGGTGGAGGTTCCTGCGGGCGACTCGGTCTTGTGGCCCCGTGCGGGGGCGAGGGCGGGCGGAGACTCCGTGCGGAGTCTCCGCCCCGGGGTGAGGGTCAGGCGGATTCGGTCGGGAGGCCGGCCTCGGTCCAGTCCTCGATGCCTTCGCGGTACTTGCGGACGTTGGTGTAGCCGAGCCGGGTGAGGCGGTCGGCGACCTGGCCGCTGTTGGCGCAGGCGGGGTTGGAGCAGTAGGTGACGATCGGGGCGTCGAGGTCGGGGAGCAGGGTGGGGGCCTGGGTGTCGACGTCGGCCGGGGCGAGGGCCAGGGCGCCGGGAAGGTGCTGCCGGGCGTAGTACTCGCCGCCGAGGGCGTCGACGACGGTGACGGTCTCGGCCTTGATGGCCGCTTCCAGGTCGTCGCGGGTGATGAGCGCGGTCATGCCACTACCTCCAAGGGAATCGGACTACAGTCCGGGTATGACTCACGACGGTACCGGACCGCAGTCCGGTTATGCAATGCCTCTGGAGCTGTTGCGGACGCCGCCGCCCAAGGAGCGCGCGGACGCGGCCCGGAATCGGGTCGCGGTGCTGGAGGCGGCGGCCAGGCTGTTCGCCGAGCAGGGGGTCGAGGCGGTGTCGATGGATCAGGTCGCCGCGGCCGCCGGCGTCGGCAAGGGGACGCTGTTCCGCCGGTTCGGCGACAAGTCGGGGCTGGCCGCCGCGCTGCTCGACGCACGTGAACGCGTCCTGCAGGAGGCGATCCTGCACGGGCCGCCCCCGCTCGGCCCCGGGGCCCCGGACGGGGAGCGCCTGTCCGCGTTCCTCGACGCCTACTTCGACTACCTGCTGGAGCATGTGGCGCTGGTCCGCATGTCCGAGACCGCCACCCCCGGGGCCCGGTACAGGATCGGGGCGTACCGGTTCTGGCATCGCCACGTGGCGATCCTGCTCGCCGCCGCACCCGACCCCGACCACGCCGCCCACGCGCTGCTCGCGGCCCTGGCCGCCGATCACGTCGCCGCGCTCCTGCCGGAGCTCGGCGAACAGCGGATGCGCGCCGGTCTGCTCCACCTGGCCCGGTCGCTGGCGTGACCCGGGGCGGGTTCGTTCCGCTCAGGGGGGTGGGCAGGCCCTGCCCCGGCCTCGCGATCTTCGGCGATGCCGCCGCGCGGGGGTGGATCCGGCCTGCTTAGGGTGCGGGGATGAGCGCATCTCCCGCTGTCCCCGTCTCCTGTTCCTGCTGTGGCGAGCCCCTCGCCGACGAGCGGCGCGTCGATGTCCGCTTCGGGCTGCCCGACGTCGCCTTCGAGCTGCCCGAGGAGGCGCGGCGGTCGCCGGGGCCGAGTGCGCTGCTGGCCCTCGAAGGGGCCGGGTTCTTCGTGCGGTGTCTGCTGCCGGTGCGGCTGAGCGGGGACACCGAGCTGGTGCTCGGGGCGTGGGTGGAGGTCGACGAGGAGTCGTTCCGGCATGCCGCCGCCGTCTGGGACGACGAGGCGGCCTATCCCGGGCTCGTCGTGCGCGGCCGGCTCGCGAACGCCGTACGGCCGTGGGGCGAGGAGGTGCTCGGGGCGGAGTTCACGGGGCGGATCTCCGACCCCGAGGAGCTGCCGTACCTCGTGGAGGGGCACGGGCCGGCGGCCGTGCGGCTGCTCGGCGAGACCTGGGACCGCGACCACGTGCTGGCCCGCTTCCCGCACCCGCTGCCGGTCGCCGTGCGGACCGATCTCGACGAGGGGTGGTCGGTGGAGCGTACGGCGGGGTTCTCGGCGCGGTTCGAGAACGGGGCCGACCAGTTCGCGGGGCCGGACCGCAGCGTCGCCGTGGGGCTCTTCCAGGACACCGAGCGGGGCCGTGACGCGGAGGGCTTCCTCGCCGCGCTCCTCGAAAGGGCCCCGGAGGTGCCGGAGGGGCAGCACCACACCGAGCGTCTGCCGGACGGCGGGGTGCGGTACGCCTTCTGGTTCACGCCCCGGGACACGGGGCGGACGCGGCACGAGCTGACGGCGTACGCGGTGGAGCCGGACGGTTCGGCGGCCGGGCTGTTCTGCTCGTACGAGCAGCCGGAGCAGCACGCCTGGGCCCTGCACGTCTGGCGTTCCCTGCGGCGGGAGGCCGCGGTCAGTCCTCGCTGACGATCTCGCGGGCCATCGTCACCAGCGCTCCCGTCGCCGGGTGGGGGAAGGCGTCGCGCCAGGCCAGGACCACCGGGAGCGGGGGCGCGTCGGGGAGGGGGCGGTAGAGGACGCCCGGGTGGGGGTGGAGGGCGGCGGTGGAGGCGGAGGAGACGCCGATGCCGCGGCCGGCGGCGATGGCGGTGAGCCAGTCGTCGGTGTTGGCGACGGTGAGGGTGGCGGCGGGGCGGGCGGCGGCGGGCCAGAGCGCGAGGGTGGTCGTGCCGGAGACGGTGTTGAGGACGACCGTCTCGGTGGCGAGGTCGTCGAGGGTGAGGCCGGGCCGGTTCGCGAGCGGGCTGTCGGCGGGGAGGGCGGCGACCCGTTTCTCGGTCGTGAGTTCCGCCGTGACCAGGCCGGGGGCTTCGACGGCCCCGCGCAGCAGGGCCGCGTCGACCTCGCCGCGGGCGAGGCCGGCGGTGCGGTCGTCGATGCGGAGGAGTTCGAGCGGGGTCTCGGGGTGGGTGCGCTGCCAGCGCCGGAGCAGGGGGGTGGTGTACGGGCCGAAGGCCGACCAGGCGTGACCGAGGCGCAGGGGGCGGTGGCGCAGCCGGGCCGGGTCGACGGCGGCGTCGAAGGCGGCGAGCGCGGCGGCCGCCCGGTCCTGGAAGGCGCGGCCTTCGGCGGTGAGGGCGAGGTGGTGGGTGGAGCGGTCGACGAGGCGGGCGCCGAGGTGCCGCTCCAGGGCGGCGAGGGTGCGGGAGACGGCGGGCTGGGTGAGGTGGAGCCGGGCGGCCGCCCTGGTGAGGCTGGATTCCTCGGCGATGGCGAGGAAGCAGCGGAGGTGGCGCAGCTCGATGCTCATGCGTCCGGAGCATAACCGCAGCGCAATCGGCATTTCCGGTGCCGCGCGGGGGCTCGTAGCGTGGTTCGTGACGGGGGAGGGGAATTCCGGCCATGAGCCGGACGGGGGGTGCACTATTCTGGACTGAGGGTCCACTTCAGTGGACTTGCATGGGTGAGTGAGGAGCCGTCGGTGGACAGTCAGGTCAAGGAGGCGGCCCCGGCCGTGGCGCCCGCCGCCGGGCCTCGGGCGGCTGACGCGATACGGCCGGAAGCGGCCGGGGCCGGGGCGAAGGCGGCCGGATCCGTGGTCCGGTCCGTGTCCGGGCACCGGTTCGCGCCCGTCGCGCTCGTCGTCGCCGGTGGGCTGTCCGTGCAGTTCGGCTCCGCCGTCGCCGTTCTCCTGATGCCCCGCGCGGGCGCGCTCGGGGTCGTCACCCTGCGGCTCGTGCTCGCCGCCGCCGTGCTGCTGATCGTCTGCCGGCCGAAGGTCCGTGGTTACGGCCGTGCCGACTGGGCGACGATCGTCGCGTTCGGCACCGCCATGGCGGGCATGAACATGCTCTTCTACCAGGCCGCGGACCGGATCCCGCTGGGCGCCGCCGTGACCCTGGAGGTCCTCGGCCCGCTGATCCTCTCGGTCGTCGCCTCCCGCCGCCTCGTCAACCTCCTGTGGGCCGGGCTCGCCCTCGGCGGCGTCGTCCTCCTCGGGGGCGGCGGCTTCGACCGCCTCGACCCGCTCGGCGCGGGCTTCGCGCTCGCCGCGGGCGCCATGTGGGCCGCGTACATCGTCTTCAGCGCGCGCACGGGCCGCCGCTTCCCGCAGGCCGACGGGCTCGCGCTCGCGATGGCCTTCGGCGCCGTCCTCAGCCTGCCGTTCGGCATCGTGGAAGCGGGCGACAAGCTCCTCGTCCCGTCGACGATCGGCCTGGGCCTCGCCGTCGCGCTGATGTCCTCCGTCCTCCCGTACACCCTGGAACTCCTCGCCCTGCGCCGCCTCCCCGCGCCCACCTTCGCGATCCTGATGAGCCTCGAACCGGCCATCGCCGCGGCGGCCGGCTTCCTCGTCCTCCACCAGGCCCTGTCCCCGACCGACGCCCTCGCCATCGCCCTGGTCATCGGGGCGAGCATGGGCGCGGTGCGGACCCAGGCCCGCCGCCGCGACGGGCAGGACGCCCGCTAGCGGAACCAGCTCCGGGCCGGGCGGTCCTGGCGGCGGGCCTTGCGGAGGTAGCGGCTCTCCAGGCGGTGCACCTCGTCCACGAGGTGACTCATCGGGCCGGGCTCGGCCGCGAGCCGGTTCTTCAGCCGGGTCAGGGTGTCGGCCGCGCGCGTGAACTCCCCGGACTCGCCGAGGCTGCGGCCGTGCGCGAGGACGTCGAGGGCGGGCCAGTCGCGGACGTCGCCGCCCGTGAGGGCCGCGAGTTCGTCGTAGTACCGCGCCGCTGCCGGGTAGTCCGCGAGCAGGTACGCGTCGTCCGCCACGGTCGCCTGGACGCGGAGGCGTTCGGGGTCGCCGGCGGGCAGGCCGACCGCGAGGTCGGGCAGGATCCGCTCCAGGAGGGCCCGGCGGCGCTTCACGTCCGCCTCCCGGTCCCGGGACAGGCCCCGGCACAGGCTCGTGACGAGGGCGATCCGGGCGCGCAGGGTGACCGGGTCGTACGGACCGAGAGCGAGCGTGGCGACCCCGATGAGCTCGCGCAGCTCGTCCCGCGCCGCCTCCCGGCCCTCGCGCCCGGCGTGATCGGCGCCCGCCCCGTACGAGAGGAGCAGCGCTCGCGCCTCGATCGTCCGCCGGTCCCGCTCGCCGAAGACCCGGACGAGCTTGGGCACGACCCGGGACAGGCCGGGGTCCCCGGGGTCGCGCCGCCACAGCCGCCGGGCGCGGACGAGGACGGCCTCGGTGGTCAGCGGATCGTCCGGGCCCAGCTCGCGCTGTGCCTCGAGGACCAGTGCGTCGAGGAGCTCCTGGAACTCGCCCGCGTCGGCGTCGTCCGGCAGGGCGAGGATCTGGTCGAGCCGGCGGCGCAGTGCGCCGCGCACCGGCTCGGCGCTCCCGTCGAGGACGGTGGGCGTGTACGGAGGGAGGGGCGGCGGCTCGACGGCGCGGTCACGGGGCTCGGGCTGCGGCTCGGGTCGTGGCGCGTGGACCGCCGGGAGGCCGTGGGGCGCCGGGAAGCCGTGGGCCGGGCGGGCTTCGCGCGCTTCGCGGGCGATGACGGCGAGGCGCTGTGCCACGGCGGCCGCGTGCGGGGGCCGGCGGTCCGGGTCCTTGGCGAGCAGGTCGAGGACGAGCCGGTCGGCGGTCGCGGTGAGGGCGGGGGCGAACGCGCTCGGGGTGGGCGGCGGGGCGGTCATGTGCTGGACGGAGAGTTCCGCCCACTCGCGGCCGAGGAACGGCAGCCGTCCGGTCCACAGTTCCATCAGGAGGCAGCCGAGCGCGTACAGGTCCGAGCGCCCGTCCACCGCGCCGCTCCGGCAGCGCTCGGGGGCCATGTAGGCGAAGCTGCCGATGAGGGTGCCGGTGCCGGTGAGGTTGGTCTGCGAGAGCTGGTGCTTCGCGATGCCGAAGTCGAGGACCTTGACGGGGCCCGTCTCCCCGATGATCACGTTCGGCGGTTTGATGTCGCGGTGCACGATGCCCGCCGCGTGGGCGGCTTCGAGGGCCGCGCAGATCTGCTCGGCCCAGGCGAGGGAGGCCTGGAAGTCGGGGAGGCCCCGGCCCAGGACCGTGGCCAGGCTCTCTCCTCGCACCAACTCCATGACCAGGTAGATCACCTCACGCCCGCCGAGGGTGATGTGGGCGAAGTCGTGGACGGTCACGATGTTGGGGTGGGTGAGGGAGCCCGCGAGCTCGGCCTCCCGTACGAAACGGCGGGCCTCGTCCGCCGTTCCGGGAAGCCCGGTCTTCACGGCGACCTCGCGGTTCATGCGCAGATCGCGGGCGCGCCACACGGTGCCGAAGCCGCCGGCCCCCAGCTCCGCGTCCAGCCTGTACCGCCCGTCGAGCACGTCCCCCACCTGTGGCACGCCCGCTCCCCCCTGGTCGCTCCGGTCACGGCCATTCTTCCCGTCGGGAGGCCCGGGGGAGGGGGTTTCGGGAGGAGCGGGGTGCGGAAGGAGCAGGGTCCGGGCGGGAGGGCGGGGCGCCTGTGATCCGCGCATGATCGCCGAACTCCGGTGCGTCGTCCTCGACCGTTCCGTGCCTCGTGAACTCTCGGCGTTCTACCGGGCCGTGCTCGGTGGCGACGTCGACCGGCCCGATCCCCGCTGGTCCCTCGGCGAGGCCTGGTCCACGCTGCGCACGCCCGGTGGGCTCGTCCTCTGCTTCCAGGGCGTCGCCGACCACCGCCCGCCGACGTGGCCGGGCCCGGGCGCCCCCAGCAGTTCCCCCCTCGACTTCGGTGTCGCGGACCTGGACGCGGCCCAGGAGCAGGTCCTCGCGCGGGGCGCGAAGCTGCTCGACGACGGGGCGGTGCGCGGAGCCGGCGGGTGTACGCGGACCCGGCGGGGCATCCGTTCTGCCTGGTCAGGCACTGACCCGATTCCGTCGATCTTTGGCCGTCGGCCTGTTGAGGGGGTCGGGTGCCGGTGTCGATCATGGAGTCGTTCTCAGTTGTTCTCAGTCGTTCTCAGTCGTACGAGGAGGGGGAGCCGACCATGGCCCTGGAGATGCGTGACCGGTGCGAGCGCTGTGAGACGGCTGCCCTGGCGGAGGACGGGCCCGCGCGGATCTGTTCGTACGAGTGCAGCTTCTGCGTGCCCTGTGCCGACGCGATGGAGGGCGTCTGTCCCAACTGCGGCGGCGAACTCGTCCCGCGTCCGCGTCGGGCCGTCGGGTAGCCGCGGGTAGTTGAAGCCGCATCTTCGCAGGTCGGCCCGGAGGTCGGGCCGGCCGTCCATCAGCTTCACTGATGATAGTTGATACCTTCGCGAAGGTTTTTATTTCATGGGTCCATGACCGCATCCACCAGCTCCACTCCGGAGTCGGCTGCACTGCCGACTCGTTCCGGGGCCTACCCGGACGGCAGGACCCCCCTCGCCGACGCCGTGCTGGCAGTCGCCCGACGTGACATCGCCACGTTCCACGCGCTGCCGCTCTCGCACGGCCGGTCTATCCGCGACTCCCACATGCGGGAGACCTACGAGGCGCTGTTCGGCGTCGCGCAGCTCGCGGCCGACGTGTCGTACAGCGGCACGATGCTCGACTCCTTCTTCCGGCCGAGGGGCCCGCTCCGGGAGGCGCAGCGCCTCGCGGCACGGAGCTTCGGGGCCGATGCCACCTTCTTCCTCTCCGCGGGGACGAGCACCGCGAACCGGGTCGCACTGACCGCGCTGACCCAGCCCGGCTCCCGGGTGCTCGCGGACCGCTCCTGCCACCAGTCGGTGCACTTCGCGCTCAACTCGCTCGGCGTCCAGGTCGCGTACGCACCGATGCAGCGCTGCTGCGACGGCTGCCCCCGGACGTACGCCGACCTGCCCCGGCTCCTGGAGATGTTCCGCGCGGCGGCCTCCGAGGGCCGGCCCTTCGACACCGTCGTCCTCTCCGCCGTCTCGTACGACGGCGTCCGGTACGACCTGCCGACCGTCCTCGCCGAACTCGCCGCCGTCCACCCCGGGGTCTCCGTCCTGGTCGACGAGGCCTGGGGCGCCGCCCACCGCTTCCACCCCCGGCTGCGCCCGCTCACCGCCCTGCACGCCGTCGAGACGCTGCGCGCCGCCGACCCCCGACTCGCCCTGAACGTGGCCGTCACCCACTCCGCGCACAAGTCGATGTCCGCGCTCCGCCAGGGCTCCTACCTGCACCTCATCGGCGACGGCGAGGCCCAGGAGGGCACCGCGCAGGCCCTCTTCCAGCACCACACCACCTCGCCCAGCTGGCCCGTGCTCGCCAGCCTGGACCTGGCGCGGCTCCAGGCCGAGACCGAGGGCGAGGCGCTCCTCGGCCGCTCCCTGAAGCTCGCCAGCACCCTGCGCGTCGAGCTCGCCACCGACCCGAGGCTCTCCGCGTACCGCCCGCTCGGGCCCGACGGCCACCTCACCGACGCCTCGCAGCTCGTCAGCGACGACCCCACCCGGGTCCTCGTCGACATCAGCGCCCTCGGCATCACGGCGGCCGACTTCCGCCGGATGCTCTTCGACGAGTACGCGCTGTACGTGGCGAGGGAGAGCGGCGACGCCGTCCTCTTCCACATCCACATCGGCGTGGACGAGGCCACCCTGCTGCGCCTGCTCGACGCCCTGCGCACCATCCAGCGCACCTACCGGACGGCCTCCGCGGCCCTGGCCACGGGCACCTCCGAGCACTTCATCATCGCCTACCCGCCCGGCATCCCCATCACGGTGCCCGGCGAGAAGCTCTGCGAGCGGACGCTCAGCCAGATCGACGAGCTGCGCTCCAGCGGATGCGAGATCTACACGCTGCGGAACCCGACCGTCTCCGCCCGCGAGCTCGCCGTCCAGGCCGCCGTCACCGGCTCCGTACCGGCCACCGCCGACCACCTGACCGTCGAGAAGCGCACCACCCAGCAGCTCGCCGGCGCGGCCGCCGCCGTCTCCGCCACCGGCACCACCGCGGCCACCGTCACGGCCGCCGCCACCGCAGTCGCCACCAGCTGATCCGCCCAACGATCCCGAGGGGGAACTCATGATCAAGCTCGCGGACATTCGCAAGCACGCCGCCCGCTGGCCCCAGCGCGTCGCCGTCGTCGACGGTGAGACCCGCATGACCTGGGCGAGCTTCGCCGACAAGGTCAGCCGGGTGGCCTGCGCCATCCAGGACCTGCTTCCCGAGACCCGGCCCGCCCGCGCGGTCTTCCTCGCCGAGAACAGCTGGGAGCTGGTGGTCTCCATGGCCGCCGTCAGCTCCCTCGGCGTCCCCTGCGTCGGACTCGACTACAGCGCCGGACCCGTCGCCACCGCCGCCGCGCTCGACCAGCTGCAGCCGACCGTCGTCATCACCTCGAAGGCCCAGCGGGCCCTCGTCGAGGAGTGCGGCTGGCCGGGCGGCAGGGACATACTCGACATATTCATCGACAGCGAGCCCGAGGGCCTGCCCGACGGCAAGACCGTCTCGGTCAGCTTCACCGACCTCCTCGTGTCGGCGCCGGGCGACCCGCAGCCGGTGGAGCAGCCCTTCGAGGCCTTCTCCTTCACCTCCGGCACCAGCGGCGTCCCCAAGATGGTGATCCGCCGCACCTCCTTCGAGGCCCGCCGCTTCGCCGACCTCGTCGACCAGTACGCCTTCGACGAAGAGGACGTCCACCTCGTCACCGTGCCGCTCTACCACGCCTCCGGGCCGGGCTGGGCGCGCATCTTCCTCACCCTGGGCGGCACCGTCGTCCTCGGCCCGTACGACGACGCCGAGGAGCTCATCCGCATCATCCAGGACGAGGGCGTCTCCACCACGCTCATGGTGCCGCCCGTCCTGGCCCGGGTCGTCGCCCACCCGAAGTCGGAGCACCTGCACAAGACCTCCCGCCTGCACTTCGTCCTCTCCGGCGGCCGGCACCTCAACCGATGGGTCATCAACAACGCCTGGGACCGGCTCGGTCCGGTGCTGCACCTCTACTACGGGACGACCGAGACCGGCGTGAACGTCATGATCGGCCCCGAGGAGCTGCACGTGGCGCCCTGCCGCTCCGGCCGCCCCATGCCGGGCAACACCGTCGTCGTCCTCGACGCCGACAACAAGCCGCTGCCGAAGGGCAGTCGGGGCCGGGTCGCCATCGCCAGCTACCAGCTGATGGACAGTTACGCGACGAGCGAGCCCGACTTCATGACGCTCGACTACGGCGGCCGTACGCAGCGCTTCCTGCTCACCGGTGACAGCGGGCTCGTCGACGAGGCGGGCCGGCTCGAACTCACCGGCCGCAACGACGGCGTCGCGAAGGCCGAGGCGGGCAAGCCGCTCGACGTCAACATCTTCGGCCTGGAAGCCGACCTGATGGACCTGCCCTGCGTCCGGGAGACCGCCGTGCTGCGGACGCGCCTGCCCGAGGCCGGAGAGGTGCTCGTCGTGCCCTTCACCCCGGTCGCGCCGGAGCGGCAGGAGAGCGGCTACCGGGCGGTCAGCGCCGCCTGCGCCCGCCGGGTGCCCTGCCTCCCGGCGTACGTCGTCCCCGTCGACGCCATCCCGTACAGCCCGACCGGCAAGGTCCGGGCCGCCCAGCTCCTGGAGTCGGTCCTGCCGCTGCTCGACATCAAGCCCGCGGAGTCCCGCGATCCGCAGCCGGCCGGAGTCTGACCCCCCACGTCACACCCGGGGCCGGGTTCCTCACCCCTCCGCGGGACCCGGCCCCGCCCCTCCCTCCCCCACCTCCCACTCTTGGCCGCCTCAGGCCCGACAGGAAGACTCATGAACAGTCAGAACACGTACACGCGGGGCGTTCTCCTCTGCCTCCTGGCCACGGTGTCCTGGGGCGCGATGTTCCCCCTCATGGACTCCACCCTGAAGCACATCGACCCCTTCACCTTCACGGTGATGCGCTACACCATCGCCGGTGCGATGTTCCTGGTCTTCCTCCGGATCCGGGAGGGCAGGGCGGGGCTGCGGCTCAAGGGCGAACGCATCGGTCTGGCCTGGCTGTTCGGCACCGCCGGCTTCGCGGGCTTCCAGTTCCTGGTCTTCTTCGGCCAGGACCTGATCGGCGAGCGCGGCGCGCTGAACGCCTCGATCATGATGGCGACCATGCCCATGATGGGCTTCCTGGTGAACTGGGTCCTGAAGAAGGTCGTTCCGCCGAAGTTCTCGCTCGTCTTCATCGCGATGTCCTTCGTCGGCACCATCCTCGTCGTCTCCGACGGTGACATCGGCTCGCTGATCGCCTCCCCGAAGACGGCCGGCGCCGACGCGCTGCTGCTCTTCGCCGCGCTGTGCTGGGTCGTCTACACCTCGGGCGCGAGCTACTTCCCGACCTGGTCCCCGATCAAGTACACGGCCATCACCACGGTCCTCGGCCTCGCCTCCGCCACCGTGATCACGGCGATCATCCTGGCCGCCGGCGGCGTCCCGGTCCCGACGGCGGGCGCCGTGGGTTCGATCCTGCCGCAGCTGGCCTACATGAGCGTCATCGCCGGCTTCGTCGGCGTCCTCGGCTGGAACTTCGGCAACCGCTACCTCGGCCCGCTCAACGGCGTCCTCTTCATGGACGTCGTGCCGATCACGGCCTTCGTGATCTCCGCCCTGACCGGTGTCGTCCCGGCCGGCATGCAGATCGTCGGCGCCTCGCTCACGGCGGCGGCGCTGGTCTTCAACAACCTGTACCTGCGCAAGGTCGCCGCCAAGGCCGCCGCGGCCACGCCGACCCCGGTCGTGGCCTCCGGTTCGGGCGCCGGCACGGCTTCCGCTACGAGCTCCGCTTCCGCTCAGGCGCCCGTCGCCTCGGGCAGCAGGTCCTGACGGTTCCGACCCGCTGAACGCGTACGGCGTGGCCTCCCACCACCGTGGGGGGCCACGCCGTTCTCCGGTCTCTCACGGCGGGCACGCGCGGCTGATCAGCCGCGGATCCCGTCGAGGAGGACGCTCCGCAGCTCCTCGTGCCGCTCGGTGAGGTCCTTGCGCCGGCTGAGGACGTCCGAGATGTGCTGCATGCCGAAGAAGGCGGAGACCAGGACGCGGGCCGCCGCACGGGGTTCCACTCCCTCCCGCAGTTCGCCCGCGTCGCGGGCTTCCGTGATGAGCCGGGTGAGGTAGTCCTCCCAGCCCACGTACGGCTCGGGGAGCTCGGCGTCGATGAGGGCCCGCTCGATCTGGAGCCGCGCGCCGGCCTGGACGACGATGTCCCGCGCGAAGGCCTGGGTGACCGTGTCGAGGACGGCGGTGAGCGCGTCGAACGGCTTCGCGTGGGTGCCCTCGGCGCCCTTGAGGATCTCGGGCCAGCGCGCGTAGTGCTCCTGCACGACGGCGACGGCCAGGGCCTCCTTGTTCGTGTAGTGGAAGTACACCGCTCCCTTGGTCATCTCCGCCCGTTCGGCCACGTCCTGCAAGGTCACGGTCGCGTAGCCGCGCTCGGCGAAGAGCTCCGCCGCCGACTGGAGGATGTGGCTCTTCGTGCGCCGGGCGCGCTCCTGCTTCGGCTCACTTCGGGATGTCGCCATTGCCTGTCCGCCTCTCTCGTTCCTACGCCTTGCAATATACATTCTCGAAGGTATATTTCTTGCTGTCGAGGGGCCACGGAGGTCCCTCTTCGCCACGATGCTTCACCTTGAGGGGGATAAGGATGTCCATCGGTGTGCTGCAGACCGTGTTATCCGTCGACCAGCTCGCGCCCGTCGAGCCCCTGGAGTCCCTGATCCGGGACGCCAAGGCAGGCCTGAGCTTCGACCGCACGATCTCCCGCCGGTTCGTGCACCGCGCCTCGGTGACGGAGGTCTTCCTCACCGACGCCGCCGTGGCCGGGTCCGACCGCTTCCTGGTCGGCGCCCAACTGCCCCGGAACCACGCGCTGTACCGCCCGGAGAGGACCGGGCAGTGCGACTTCATGCTCCTCGTCGAAACCGTACGGCAGGCCGGAATCTTCCTGAGCCACCGCTTCTTCGACGTGCCGCTCGGCCACCACTTCATCTTCAAGGCGCTGTCGCTGCACATCAGCGACCCGGCCGCCCTCCGGGTCGGCTGCGGCCCGCTCGCGGCGGTCCTGGACGTCAAGGTCGTGACGCCCGCCGGGGGGCGGAACCCGCGTCGCTTCGACGCCCGCTTCGACATGGTGATCGAGGTCGGGGGCCGGGAGTGCGCCCGCGCCTCCGCCGGGGTCATCGTCATCGACGACGTCCGGTACGGGCGGCTCCGGCAGCGCGGCCGGATCGCCGGGACCACCCGTCCGGCCGGCCCGGAGACCTCTCTCCACGGGGCGTCCTCGGGCGCCGACGACGACCGGGGCGTCCTGCGCCCCGTCCCCGCGGCGGAGGCGCGGGCCCTGCCCGCCGACTGCGGGGAATGGCGACTGCACGTCGACCCCACGCACCCCGGCTACTTCGAGCACCCCTCGGACCACGTGCCCGGGATGCTGCTCCTGGAGGCCTTCCGGCAGGCCGCCCGACAGACGGCGGGAGGCGCGGCGCTGACCTCGCTGGACGCCGACTTCGCCGTCTTCGGCGAGCTGGCCGAGGCCGTGGCCGTCGAGGCCACGCCGACGGGGGACGGCCGGGTGCGCCTCTCCGCCACCCAGGGCACCCGCGTCCTCGCCACGGCCGTGGCCCGCTGCGGGTGACGCTGCGGACACGACGTCCAGCCGCACGTTCAGGGGAAGAACGGACAAGCGTAGAAAGGCAGAAGGATGGAACTCCAGCACTTACGGGCCTTCCGCGAAGTGGCCCGGGAACTCAGCTTCACCCGCGCGGCCCACAACCTGCACTACTCCCAGCCCGCGGTGACCGCGCAGATCAAGGGCCTGGAAGAGGACATGGGAGCCCCGCTCTTCCAGCGGCGCGGCAACCGCTCCGTGGAACTCACCCCGGCCGGCGCGCGCCTGCGCCCGCTGGCGGAGCAGATCCTCGACCTGGTCGAGACGGCGCAGTACGAGATCGCCGGCCCCGCCCCCGCCCCGGCGAAGGGCCGTAGTGCGACGGACCGCCGGATGGCCCTGCCGGCCGGCACCAACGGCCGCTTCGCCGAAGCCCGCCTCACCGGCAACCGTCTGACCGACGGCCGCCTCGCCGACAGCCGTCTCGCCGACAGCCGTCTGACCGACAGCCGTCTCGCCGACAGCCGTCTCGCCGACAGCCGTCTGACCGACAGCCGTCTGACCGACAGCCGTCTCGCCGACAGCCGTCTCGCCGAAAGAGGGGGCAGAGCATGAGCATCGCTCCCGCCCGGGCCGCGTTCTTCGACGTCGACGAGACCCTGATCACCTGCAAGAGCATGGCCTGCCTCCTCGCCCGGTACTGGGGGCACGGAGAAGTGGCCGCCCGCAGGCTCGCCGCGGCGCGCGCCTCGCTCCAGCGCCAGATCCGCGAGGGCGTGCCCCGCGAGCAGGTGAACCGGTCCTTCTTCCGCTTCCTGGCCGGCAGCCACCTCGACGACCTGGAGGCCTGCGGGCGGGAGTGGTACGAGAAGGCCCGCTCCGGCGGACTGCTCCACACCCCCGTGTACGAGGCGCTCCGCCGCCACCGGGACGCCGGCGACCTGATCGTCCTCGTCTCCGGAGCCTTCTCCGCCTGCCTGGACCCGCTGGCGCGGGAGGTCGGCGCCGATCTCGTGGTGTGCACCCTGCCCGAGGTGACCTCTCAGGGCGTGCTCACCGGCGAGCTGTCCGGCCCGCCGATGATCGGCGAGGCCAAGGCCGAGGCCGTCCGCCGGATCATGACGGCCTTCGGCATCGCCCCCGAGGAGTGTCACGCGTACGCCGACGACGAGAGCGATCTGCCGCTGCTGCGCTCCGTCGGTCATCCGGTCTTCGTGGGCGACGCGCCGATCTCCGCCCCGGCGTCGGAGCGGGCCACCTGGTCCTGGCTGCCGGGCCCCGCGCCGGCGACCCCGGCCCCCGCCGCCCCGGCGGCCGCGCAGAGCCTGGCGTCACAGGCGGCTTGAGGCTCCGGATCCGGGCGCGGACCTTTCCGCCGCCGCGGCCCGTCAGGGAAGCCCCGCCCGTTCGAGAGCCCCGCCGCCATGGCGGCTCGGAGGGCCCGGACGTCTCCGTAACCCTGCGCCCCCTCGTCATCCCGGTGCGTCCCGTGACGCCGTCCCCTTCACGTGACGCCTTGCGCAAACCCCCACGTGCGCAAGCCCCGCCCGTGCGAGTCCCCGCCTCGCGCGAACCCTGGACGTGCAAGTCCCCACGTTGCACGAGCCCTTACCCGTGCGAGTCCTCACCTCGCGCGAGCCCCCACACGCACAGACCCCCACCCGCGCAAGCCCCACCTTGCGCGCGCCCCACCCGCGCGAGCCCCCACGTTGCGCGAGCTCCACAGGTGTGAGGTCCGCATGCGCCCTCCCGCATGCGGACCCCATCCTGACTCCTCCTGCTCAAGCGCCACTTGAGCCCGACAACGCGGGCACAAGGACGTCCCACACCTCGCTCACCAGCTCTGCGGGACCGGCCACGTCCGACGCCGTCACCACGGCAGGGGCACCGACCAGGAGGGCCACGGCCAGCCGGGCCAGCACGTCGGCCGGGTGGGCGGTGCGTACGGAACCCTCGTCCTGGCTCTTGCGGACGAGGAGCGCCACGACCTCGCAGAGCCTGCCGAGGTGGACGGGGACGGTTCCCTCGGCGCGGGCGGCGTCCATGACCAGGCGCAGTCCGGCGGCGAAGGGCAGGTCCCCGTTCACCCGGCGGGCGAGGTCGAGGAGCAGTCTCCGCAGGGCGGGCAGAGCCGCACCGCCCTCCTCCGCCGCGCCGGCGGCGGTGGCGAGGGCGTCGGCCCAGACCGCCTCGAAGGAGCGGGTCAGTTCACCGGCGAGATCGGCTTTCGAGGAGAAGTGTCCGTAGAGGGCTCCCTTGGTCAGTCCGGTGCGGGCCGTGATGTCGGCCAGGTTCGTCCCCGCGAATCCGTGCAGGGCGAACTCGGCGGCCGCCGCGCCGATGACCAGGTCATAGGTCATGCGGGCCCTGTCCTGTTGCCTCACCGAGCCTTCGCCTCCTTTCCTCTGTGGCAGCCGTCGATGTCCTTCATGACGGCCTCTCAGAAAATACCTTCCGGACTGAATTTTTTTCTACTCGCATCACTACCACCACTGAACCTCCACGTATGGGAGTACGAGTCATGACCGTCGTCGACGCCCCCGCCGCCTCCCTCGCCCCCGCCTCCCTCGGGGCCGGTCACCTCCAGGCCGCCGCCGCACGCCACGCCGAGGAGGCCGAGCGGACCGGCCGGCTCCACCCCGAGGTCGTCGGGGCGATGAGCGACGCCGGCCTCGCCCGCCACTTCGTGCCCCGCCGCTGGGGCGGTACGGCCGGGAGCTTCGCCGAACTGCTCGACACGGTCGCCGGAGTCGGCTCGGCCTGCGCCTCCGCCGGCTGGTGCTCGGTGCTCTTCGCCGCCCACGGCCGCCTCGCCGCGCACCTGCCGGCCGAGGGGCAGCGCGACCTGTGGGGCGACTCGCCCGACGTGCGGATCGCGGCGGCGATCGTGCCCCCGGCGGGCTGGCTCGCCCCGGCGCCCGGCGGCTGGACCCTGTCGGGGGAGTGGGCCTTCGCCAGCGGGGTCGAGGACGCCGACTGGGTCCTCCTCGCCTCCCTCGACCACTCGGGGGACGGGGCCCCGGGGTACCGGGTCCTGGCGGTCCCGCGCGAGCAGGTCCGGGTCCGCGAGACCTGGGACGCGGTCGGGCTCCGCGCCACCGGCAGCCACAGCGTCGTCGCCGAGGCGGTCTTCGTGCCCGAGCACCGCACCTTCCTCCGCGAGGCCCTGGTGACCGGCGTCACCGGCGCCGACGCGGCCCCCTGCCACCGGGTGCCGTACCAGCTGGTCGCCGCCCTCCTCTTCGCCGCCCCCGCGCTCGGCGTGGCCCGCGCCGCCCTGGACGCCTGGACCCTCCTCGTCGGCCTGCGCCGCCTCCCCGACGGCCGGCCGCTCGCCGACGACCCGACGGTCCAGCAGACCCTGGCCCGCTGCTCCGCCGAGATCGACGCGGCCCGCCTGCTCCTGGAGGCGGCCGCGGGCCGGGCCGACGGGCCGACTCCCGCTCCCGCGGCCGCCGCCCTCAACCAGCGCGACGCGTCCGTCGCCGTCGACCTCCTCGTCGGCGTGGTCGAGCGCCTGATGCGCACCGGCGGCGCCCGCGCCCTCATCACGGGCGGCGGCCTGGAGCGCGCCTGGCGCGACATCCACGCCATCGCCGCCCACGCCGCCCTCCAGCCCGCCCCGGCGGCCGCGGCCTACGCGGCGACGGTCTTCCCGGCGACCGCGTGAGCTTCGGAGGGGGAGGGTCTATACGCGCCATGTATAGACCGTGCGTATAGTCGGCGCCATGGCACCGTCCGCACCCACCCCCCTCGCCCCCCGTCTCCTCAAGGCGCTGATCGTCTCCTCCCTCGGAGTCGCCGCCTCGCACCTGATCCTGTCCGACACGCTCTACCTGTCGTTCGCCGGTCAGGCGGCCGCGACGCTCGGGGCCGGGCCCGGGTACTCCGCCGACCAGGCGTTCACCACGGCGCTCATCAACACCTTCCTCGTCATGCCGCTGGTCCTGTGGATCGGGATGCGGATCGCGGGGGAGCGCCGGGTGGGGCCGATGGTGCTGGTGGGGGTGGTCGCCTGGATCACGGCCGTCGGGAACGGCATCGACCTGATCGACGACGCCCCCGACACGCTCCTCCCGATGCGCTCCCTCGTTCTCGTCGTCGGCGTCACGGCCCTGGCGTCTCTCCTGCGGAGGAAGCCGAGGGACTAGGCCGCCTGGAGCGCGTCCACGACCACCATGCGGCGGACCCGGCGGGCCGGCAGGACCGAGGCCGCGACGCCCGTGAGGACGGTGGCCGCGAGGATGCCGAGGATCGTCAGGGCCGTGCCGCCCGAGGAGGCGAGGGCCTCAAGCGGCGAGACGTGGCCCGCCAGGACGGCACGGGCGGCCAGGGTTCCGTACAGCAGGCCGAGGAGCGTTCCGGCGACCGCCCCGGTGAGGGCGAGCAGCACCGACTCCAGGGTCAGCATCCGGCGCAGCTGCTCGCCCGCGAGGCCGATCGCGCGGAGCATCCCGAACTCGCGGGTGCGTTCCTCCACCGTCAGCATCAGGGTGGCGGCGACGCCGAGCGCGGCGATCGCGATGGAGAAGCCGAGGAGGACGGTGACGACCAGCATCATCCGGTCGAGCATGGAGCGGATGAGGTCGGCGTCGGACCCGGTGTCCGCGATGCGGATCTCGGGGTGCGCGGCCAGCGCCCGGTCCACCGCCGCGCGGGCCGCGTCGTGGCCGGTGTCGCCCGCCGGGTTGATCAGGACGGTGGAGACGGCGGCGCCGGGCGCGATCCGGTCGAGGGTGGTCCCGGTGACGTACACCGAGGCGTCCGGGTAGAGGGAGAAGGGGAGGGCCGACGCGCCGGTCACGCCGGTGAGCCGGGTGCCCGCGAGGGTCAGGGACGGCCGCTGGGCGAAGGTGATCGCCTCCCCGTCCTTGAGCGTCCGGGCCGCGCCGACGCCCTCCGCGTCCGGGTTGAGCCCGGCCGGGTCGGCGGCGGCGACGACCGTCTTCCGGCCGTCGACGGTGAGGGTCGCGGTACGGACGGGGGTGACGGTCAGTTCGCGTTCGGCGCGCAGCCGGGCGATCGCGTCGGCGGGGACCCGGGCGGCGTCCGTGTCGAGGGCGAAGACGGCCGGCATGCGGTTGGCGAGCATGCTGTCCAGGCCGCCCTCGGTCGCGCCGATCGTGGTCACGGCGGAGACGGCGACGGTCACGCCGACGAGCATCGCGGAGGAAGCGGCGGCGGTACGGCGGGAGTTGGCCCGCAGCTGCTGCACGGAGAGCCTGTCGACCGTCCCGAGCGGGCGGCGCAGCGCGAGCCCGAGCAGTCCGACGAGCGGCGGCAACAGGTACTGGGCGTACCGGAGTACGGCGAAGAACGTGAGGATCGCGCCGACCGTCACGGCCAGCAGCGAGACCGCCGAGCCGCCGAACGCCCCGAGGACGAGCAGCCCCGCGCCGGCGACGAGCATCAGCACCGACACCGCCTCGCGGACGGCCCGGCTGCCCGGCTCCGGCAGCTTCGCCGAGCCGCTCGCGGCGAGCGCGGCGACCGGCGGCACCGCCGCCGCGGCCCGCGCCGGCCTGCGGACGGCCCACAGGGTGAGCAGGACGCCGAAGACCCCGGCGAGACCGAAGGTCCAGGGGCCCGGCATGAGGGAGACCTCGACCGGCCCGAGGTCGGCGAGCCCGTTGACGGCCGCCGTGCCGAGCCCGCAGGCCGCCGCGCCCGCCGCGAGTCCGGTGGCGGAGGCGAGCACGCCGAGCATGAGGCCCTGGCGGCGGATGATCCGGAGGAGCTGGTCGCGGTCGGTGCCGACGCAGCGCAGCAGGGCGAGCTGGCGGGCGCGTTGGGCGAGGACGACGGAGAAGGTGTTCGTGACGACCATGCGGGCCACGGCCATCGCGATGAGGACGAAGGACAGCGCGGCGGTCATGACGACCGCGTACATGGCCTTGCCGCCCTGGAGGGCGTTGTCCACGGCACCGGCGTGCGTGTACGCGGACACCCCCGCGCCCAGCGACTTCTTGGCCGCCTTCGCCACCGCGAGCGCGTCCGCGCCGGGCGCGACGGAGAGGTCGAGGTGGGTGGCCCGTACCCCCGTGGCGTACGTCCTGACCTGCGCGTACGGCACGCCGATCGCGGGCTGCGAGCCGAGCGCCTGCGAGGCGGAGGTGTCGAGCAGCCCGGTGAGCCGGACGTCCGCCGTGCCGCCGTCCGCCTTCGTCACCCGTACGGTTCCGCCGGGCGCCGCGCCGACGCGCTCCGCGCTCTCCCGGTCGAGGGCGACCTCGCCGGGCCCCTCGGGCCAGCGTCCGGCGTCGAGCCGCTGCCAGCGCAGGTCCGGGTCGGCGGCGATCGAGGTGACGAGGGCCCGGTCGTCGAGGGGGCGGCCGGACGGGGCGATCACGTTCGCGTGCCCGGCCAGCCGCTCCGCCACCGCCGTCACTTCCGGCACCCGCGCCGCCCGCGCCGCCGCCCCGGCCGGCAGCGTCCCCTCGGCACCGCCCGGCACGACCTGGACGGCGGCCTCACCCACATCGGCGGCCGCGGACTGCTCGTACGACTGCACGAGCGCGCCCGCCCCGCCGACGGAGAGCACGAGGAAGGCCACCCCGACGGCGACGGCCGAACCGGTCAGCACGAGCCGGCGCAACTGGGCCCGGAAGTCCTTGACGGTGAAGGAGAACAGTGACGACGACATGCCCTCCACGCTAGGAGCGGGAACGGGCCGGACACGGCCCCACGAGGACGGATTCGACGTCATACCGAAGGCAGTACGCACGGGCTCCCGGCGTACCTCTCGGGTATGACGGGGCGATACCCGAAGCCGCGGGCCAGCGGCGCGCGTGCCGCCGGCCCGCGGGCAGGTCCCGGTGCCGTCAGTCGAACATGGAGCCGATCCAGCTGACGATCGGCGAGACGGCCTCGTGCGCCACCTCCGAGACCTGGGCGACGAGGTGGGCTCCCTTCGAGATCCCCTTCGCGGCGAGGCTGATCGTCTTGGACACGCCGAGCGTGGCGGCGCTCAGCGCCGCGATTCCCGCCTGCTTCCAGAACTCACCGCTGTCGAAGCCGTAAGCGATCCCGTAGAAGAACGCACTGGCCGCGTCGAGCATGGCGCCGCCGACACCGAGCCCGAAACCGACGGCCATGATGAGCGCACCGGCGGGCGGGAAGACCATGCCGACGCCGAGGCCGACGAGCCCGAGGCCGACTCCCGCGAACCCGACGACCATGCCGGCCGTGTGCAGGTGCTCGGCCCACCACTCGGCGCTCCCCGTCGCGGGCTGGTCGCCCCCGACGGTGTCGTAGGCCGGCGTGTCGCACTGGTTGGTGCCGGCCGCCTTGGCGGCCTCGGCCTCCGCGGCCGCCTGCCTGGCCGCCGCCGCGGCCTCGGCCTGCCGCTTCTGGCCCTCGATCTGCCAGGCCTGGCTGGCGGCGGCCGCGGCGGTGTCGCTGTCCTGGCCGGCCCGCAGTGCCGAGGCCCGGGCGGAGGCGGCCGAGCTCTGCGCGGCGTTGGCCGAGGCGACCGCGCTCCGCGCCGACTGGACGGCACGGGTGGCCGAGTAGTTCGCCGACCGTGCGGCGAGGCGGGCGTTGCGGGATGCCTCGGCGGCCCGGCCGGCGGAGGCCTGCGCGTCCTTGGCCGACTGCTCGGCACTGGTCGCCAGGGTGCTCGCCTGCTGGGCGTAGGCGGCGGACCGCTGGGCCGACGCCGTCGCCCTGTCCGCCCACTGGAGCGCCTCGGCGGCCGCGTCGCGCGCGGTGGCCGCGGCCTCCTGGGCGCGGGCGGCGTCCTCCTGCGCCGTGTGGGCGATCTTCGCGGCCGCGGCGATCGCGCCCTGCATGGCGGCGATGTGGGTGGCCGAGTCGAAGTCGAGCTGCGCGCTCTTGTGCTGCACCGCGGCGACGAAGTTGCGGCGCATCCACGCGGGAGCCTCCATCGCCGCCTGGGCGTGGGCCCTGACGTAGGGTCCTCCGGTCCTGAGGAGGGTCGCGGTGGCCACCGCGTCGTCCTCCTCCTGCGCCTTCTGGAAGCCGGCGGTGAGGAACTCGTACGCCGCCTCGGCGGTCCCGGCGTCCAGGGCCGCGTTCGCCGCCTTCCGCACCGCGGGGCCGGGGTTCTCGTCGAGTACGCGGGCGACCGCGACGCGGTTGTCCACGGCGGCGGCCTGGACGGCACCCGTGCCGAGGAACCGGCCGGCCGCGTCCGGGTCGGCGCCGTCGAGGGCGGCGGCCGCGGCGCGGGCGACGGCGGGGGTGGTGATCCGGGAGAGGAAGAGGACGGACTCCCGGTCGTCCTGCCGCTGGGCGATCTGCCGGTCGACGTCGATCCAGGTGTGGATCTCGGCCTCGGTCCCGGCCAGGGCGTACCGGGCGGCCTGCTGGGTCCAGCCGCTCCTGGACTCCATCAGGGCGAGGGCCGCCCTGCGGCCGAGGTCGGTGGCGCCCGCCGTGTCCCCCGCCCTGAGGGCCGATTCGGCCTGGGCGACGAGCTGCCTCGTGGCCTCGGAGGTCTGCTCGGCCTGGGTCCGCTTGCGGTCGTACGCGGCCCGTTCCTCCGCTTCGGCCTGCACGAGCAGGCGCATCTCCGCGACCGCCCGCTGGGTGTCCTCGTCCAGGCGCTGCCACTCCGCCTCGCGGGCCGCCTTCTCCACCTCGACGGCCCTGGCGACCGCGTCGGTGGCGGTGTTCGCGGCGTGGGTGGCCTCGTTGGCGAACTCGGTGGACTTGTTCGCGTACTCCACTGCCTGGCCGGCGTACTGGACCGCCCATTCCGCGGCCGCGGCGGCCTTCTCCGCGTGCCCGGCGGCGCTGTTCGCGGCGTCCCGGGCGGTGCGGGCGGCCGCCGTGGAGGTGTTCGCCAGGGCCTGCGCGGTCCCGGCGGCGTTGGTGGCGAGGGTGGCGTTGGCGCCGGCGATCTGGGCCTGGCGCTTGGCCTCGGCGGCGTCGGCCTGCGCCGCGCCGGCCGAGTTCGCGGCCTGCGCGGAGGCGCTCGCGGCGGCGGAGGCGTTGCGGGCCGCGGACGCGGCGGCGTCACCGGCGCTCGCGGCCTGCGCGGAGGCGTTGGAGGCGTAGTCGGCGGCCTGCGCCGCGCTCCGGGCCTTCGCCGCGGCGTTGCGGGCGGCGACGGCGGCGTCCTTGGCGGCGGACGCCTGGGAGGCGTCCTTGGACGCGGCGATCGCGGCCCGGTACGCCACCGCCGCGGCCGAGCCCGCGCTGGCCGCCGCCTGGCTCGCGGCCGCGGCGGCGTAGGAGGCGCGGCGGGATGCCTGGACGGCCGCGTGGGAGGCGTTGATCGCGACGCGCGAGGCGTCGGCCGCGCCCTTCGCGGCATCGCCGGCCTTGCGGGCCGCGCGGCCGGCGGCGGCGACGTCGTCCTGGGCCGCCTGTGCCTCGGCCGCGGCCTTCTCCGCCGCCTTCCTGGCGTCGGCCGCCGCCGCCACGGCGCGGGCGGCCGACTCCTCCGCCTGCTGCGTCTTCGCCTCGGCGATCTTTCCCTCGCGCTGGACGACGGCGACGAGTTCCTCGATCCTCACGCGCTCCTGGTCGCGCGCGCGGGCGATGTGCTGCCCGGTCTCCAGGAACCACGTGACGTCGTCGGCGGTGCCCGACAGGGCCCGGTCGGCGTACTTCTGCACCTCCGGGCCCGCCTGCACCATCAGCTTGGAGGTCTCGACGCGCATGTCCTCGAGGCGGGCCGTGAACTGGCCGTCCACCAGGAAGGTTTCGAGCGCCGGCCGGCCGCCGTCGCTCAGTGCGGCGTTGCCGGCCCGGTTCACGGCCTTGCCGCCCACGCTCATCACGGTGGCCGTGGCCACCCGCAGGTCCTCCGTGACGGAGGCCTGGAAGCCGCCGCCGAGGAACGCGGCGATGGCCGAGTCCCCGTCGTTCAGAGCGGCTTCGGTGTCACGGCGGGTGCCCCGGCCGGCCCCCACCAGGCCGCGCACGAGCGCGACGCGGTTGTCCTGTGCCGTTTCGCCGGCCAGCTGTGTCCCGAGGAACCTCTGCACGTCGGCGTCGGTTCCGGTGAGCGCGGCCGCCGCGGCGGCGCGGACGGCCCTGCCGCCGAGCAGCCAGGCCCTGACGACCTTCGCCCGCTCGGTGTCCGGAAGCAGGAACGGATCGCCGTCGGCCGGCGGGGCGTCGGCGGCCCAGGCGGCCAGCGGGTTGAGCACGAGGCTGGAGGTGGCGGCGACGGCCGTGGTGGCCGCGATGGCCTCCAGCACACGACGCCGACTCCAGTGAGTGGTGTCCAAGACGGTCCTTAGGGGTCAGCGCCCGGCCGGCCGCGCGAAGACACGACGGCGCCCGGCCGGACGGAGAGTCGGGGGGAGGAAAGGCCGCCCTCGGCACCGGCCGAGGGCGGCCTTTCCGGTGTGTCAGGACGTTCAGATCTTCCAGACCTGGTCGGCGTGCTGTGCGTCGCAGCCGATCTGGAGGAGGGGCGCCCCCCATTCCGGGGTGTTCCAGGGGACGTACATGCACTTGTCGGTGGCCGCGTTGCGGAGGGAGTAGCCGCCGCCGGGCGCCGGCTGGAGCTTCCACACCTGGTCGGCGAACTCCGGGTGGCAGTCGTACTGCCTGACGGGGACGCCGTCCTGCGGCGTGGCCGACGAGACCATGAGGCAGCGGTCGGTGTTGCGGTTGCGGATCTGGTAGCCGCCCTGGGCCGGCTCCAGCTTCCAGAGCTGGTCGGAGTACTGCGGGTCGCAGTCCACCTGCTGCGCCGGCGCCAGGTTCTCGGGGGTGCGCCAGCTGACGTACGCGCAGCGGTCGCTCAGCGCGTTGCGGATCGAGGCGGTCGTGAAGCGGACTTCCCGCAGCCAGTCGGCGAGGTCGTCGGTGCGGGTGGAGAGGGCGCCCGTACGGGTCTCGGTCGCGGGGGCTCCGAGGCAGCCGCCCTGCCAGGACCGGGAGTTGACCGCGACGATCTGACCGGATGCGTTCAGGAGCGGGGAGCCGGTGTCGCCCTTGCAGATCGCGTCGCCGCCCTTGCCGGTGACGGCGAGGGCGGTGGACGTGGCGGAGTCGAGGGTGAAGGTGCCGGTGTGGAGCTTGTTCGGCACCCACTCGGTCTTGGTGCGGCCGAAGCCGGCGGCGGTCAGCTCGGCACCGGTCGCCGGTGCCTCGGTGGCGAGAGGGGCGGGCGCGATCCCGGTGACCGGGGTGGCGAGTCGTACGAGCGCGGCGTCCCGGTCCGCGCGCGGTGCGACCTCGGTGACCTCGACCGCCTTGCCGTCGCCGAGCGTCGCGGTGGTCCTGAGGAACGGCTTGCCGGCCGGGACCGCGGTCCCCGGGGTGGCGGCGAAGCAGCTCGCGGCGGTCAGCACCCAGAAGCGGTCGACGAGGGCGCCCGTGCAGGCACGGAAGTCGGCCTCGTCGCCGAGGGTGAGCCGGACGGCGTACGGGTGCGTGCCGGCGGCGGCCTCGGGCCCCGACACCGCGACGGCGGGGGTGGCGGAGATCAGGGCCGTCGACAGCAGGGCGGTGGTGGCCAGCAGGCCGGAGATCCGCGCGGCGCGCGGGCGGAGTGCAGACACGTGGGTTCCTTCGATGGCAGGGCGCGGGCGCGGGGTCATGGCCTGGCGAGCGCCGTCGCGCGGGTCGGCTCGTCGACCGACGGGTTCAAGGAGTGGTGCGGGGGCGGCCGTACGGGCGTCCGGCGGTGCGGGGTCGTCGTACGGCGCCCGGCGGTGCGGGGTCGTCGTACGGCGCCCGGCGGTGCGGGGTCGTCGTACGGCGCCCGGCGGTGCGGGGTCGTCGTACGGGTGTCCGGCGGTGCGGGGGCGTCGTACGGCGCCCGGCGGTGCGGGGTCGTCGTACGGGTGTCCGGCGGTGCGGGGGCGTCGTACGGCGTCCGGCGGTGCGGGGTCGTCGTACGGCGCCCGGCGGTGTCATCCGGACGTGCGGATCTCCATGAGCATGAAGTCGCGGCCCAGTTCGTCGGCGCTCTCGCCGACCGGCGTCCAGGCGTTCTTGTTCACGTCGAAGGTCTTCTCTTCGGTCCCCGTGGTCATGTCGACCCGCGTCGTGTAGCCGTTGCCCTTGACCGCGAAGACCGCGGGTATCTCCATGGTCAGCCAGCCGGTGGTGCCGGTGACGCGGAAGCAGATCTTGTCGTTCGCGCGGGACCAGACCTCCAGCAGATCGGTCGCGCTCGCGCAGTCGGCGAGCGTGATGTGCCCGTCTCCGCGCTTCAGCTTGATGCCCCGGTCGGCGAGGATCCTGTCGGCGTTCGGGTAGCCGAAGTCCTCGATCGCGTAGCCGGGACCCTCGTCGGCGACCGCCGCCATCGCGGACGAGGGCACCTGGGCGGGCGAGGGGGAGATGCCGCCGACCGCGAGCCATGCCAGGGCGCCCGCGCCCAGGGTCGCGCCGACATTGCGGAGCAATTTCTTGTACGTCTTCAAGGCTGTCCTCGTCGTCGCTTCGGACCGATGCGCCGACTCTTCCAATTCCGGGCGGCCACGGCATTGGCGAGCGGTGCACGGTTTCTTGACGGACGGTCGACGCCGGGGCTGCCGACGCACAGCCGCACAGGAAGGTTGAATTCCGGATTGCGATGACGGGGCGAGCGGGAGGAATCGTCCGGATCACCGCTCCCCGACGGCCTGCCGGCGGCCATCGCACACGGAGATCCTTGCAGCGGATCATCCCGCCCGTGTAGACCCTGAGCATGCTTCCCGAGAGGACATTCCGCAGTTCCGCATTACCGCCTGCCGACCGCTTCGAGTCCTGGCGGACCGTCATGTCGGAGACGCACGCGCCCATGGACCTGTGGACCGAGAACGCCGACGATTTCCGGGTCAGCCAACGAAACATCTCGCTGGGCGAGGTGACCGTCTATCCCCTGGAATGCAATCCCCTCACCTTCCGCCGCACGCCGAAGCTGATAAGGAAGTCGGACCCCGAGGCGTATCACCTGTCGCTCGTCAAGCGCGGGACCGGGGTGGTCGCCATGGGTGGGGAATCGCGCGTGCACGGCGCCTTCGACTACCACACCAGTGATACCTCGCGCCCGTTCGAAATCAGTTCCGTACGGGAGCCGTTCGAGCTCATCGGCGTCGAGATACCCAAGGCCCTCCTGCCGATGCCCCCGCGTATCGCCGGTCAGGTCATCGGCGGGCGCATCTCGTCCCGGGACGGCATGGGGGGCCTGCTCGCCACGTTCCTGGACCAGGTGACGAGCTCCAGCCACACCTATCAGCCGTCGGACGGCCCGCGCCTGAGCGGCGTCCTCGCCGACCTCGTCGCCTCGCTCTTCGCCGGCGTCCTCGACGCCGACCGCTCCCTGCCCCCGGAGACGCACCGACGCGCCCTGACGCTCCGCATCAAGGCCTTCATCCGGAGCAATGCCGACGACCCGCAGCTGGACGTCCCCGCGATCGCCGCCGCGCACCACATCTCCGTCAGCTACCTCCACCGTCTGTTCCAGCGGGAAGGCGGCGGAGTGACGGCCGCGGGCTTCCTGCAGCGGCAACGCCTCTCGCGAGCCCGCCGGGACCTGGCCGACCCCCTGTGCCAGGGGCTGCCCGTGCAGGTCATCGGCGCCCGGCGCGGCTTCAGCCACGCGTCCGCGTTCAGCAGGGCGTTCCGCGAGGCGTACGGCATGCCGCCCGCGGCGTTCCGCAGGCAGTGCCTCGGCCTCCGGTGAGCGGGGATCTCGGCGCGCGACCGCTCCGGAACCGAACCAAGCAAGCACGCTTGATTGTTTCTGGTCGCGCTGGCATGCTCCTCCGCGAAGGCCCGTGACCGCCCGTCCCCCGAGGGGAGCGCACCGTGTCCGACCCCGTCGACGTCCTCGACGACCTGCGCGAGGAGAGCGAGGAACTCGACTCTCTCGTCGGAGAGTTGAGCGAGGAGCAGTGGAGGGCCGAGACTCCCGCCCCCGGCTGGACCATCGCCCACCAGATCGCCCACCTCGCCTGGACCGACCGGGCCGCCCTCCTCGCCGCCACCGACGCCGAGGCCTTCGCCGCCGAGGCCGAGAAGGCCCTCACGGCCCCGGACCGCTTCGTCGACGAGGGCGCGGAGGAGGGCGCGGCGCTGCCGCCCGCCGAGCTCCTCGCCCGCTGGCGGACCGGCCGCGAGCAGCTCCAGGAGGCCCTGCGCGCGGTCCCGTCCGGCGCCAGGTTCCCCTGGTACGGGCCGCCGATGAGTGCCCCCGCCATGGCCACCGCCCGGCTGATGGAGACCTGGGCGCACGGCCAGGACGTCGCCGACGCCCTCGGGGCCGTCCGCACGCCGACCGCCCGCCTCCGGCACGTCGCCTGGATCGGCCACCGCGCCCGCGACTACGCCTTCCTCGTACGGGGCGTCCCGGCGCCCGCCGAGCCGTTCCGCGTCGAACTCGTCTCCCCCGACGGCCGGTTGTGGACGTACGGCCCCGAGGGCGCCGCCCAGAAGGTCACCGGGCCGGCCCTCGACTTCTGCCTCCTCGTCACCCAGCGCGTCCACCGCGACGACACCGCCCTGGTCGCCGACGGCGAGGACGCCGAGCGCTGGCTCGGGATCGCCCAGGCCTTCGCGGGCCCGGCGGGCGGCGGCCGCACTCCCGGGGAGGCCTCGTGAAGAGCGTCCTCCGCGTCGGCAACGCCTCCGGCTTCTACGGCGACCGCTTCGACGCCGTCCGCGAGATGCTCACCGGCGGCGAACTCGACGTCCTCACCGGCGACTACCTCGCCGAACTGACCATGCTCATCCTCGGCCGCGACCAGCTCAAGGACCCCACGGCCGGGTACGCGAAGACCTTCCTGCGCCAGATGGAGGAGGGCCTCGGCCTCGCCCACGAGCGCGGCGTCCGGATCGTCGCGAACGCGGGCGGCCTCAACCCCGCCGGCCTCGCCGACGCCCTCCGCGCCCTCGCCGCGAAGCTCGGCCTGCCGACCCGGATCGCCCACGTCGAGGGCGACCTGCTGCCGCCGCGGCAAGGCGCGCTGACCGCCAACGCCTACCTCGGCGGCGCCGGCATCGCCGCCTGCCTCGCCGCCGGCGCCGACGTCGTCGTCACCGGCCGGGTCACCGACGCCGCCCTCGTCACCGGGCCCGCGCAGTGGCACTTCGGCTGGGGCCCGGAGGCGTACGACGAACTGGCGGGCGCGGTCGTCGCCGGGCACGTCCTGGAGTGCGGCACCCAGGCCACCGGCGGCAACTACGCCTTCTTCCGGGGCCACGACGTGCGCCGCCCCGGCTTCCCGGTCGCCGAACTCCACGCCGACGGCTCCTCCGTCATCACCAAGCACCCGGGGACGGGCGGCCTCGTCGACACCGGCACGGTCACCGCCCAGCTCCTCTACGAGACGGCCGGCGCCCGCTACCCCGGCCCCGACGTGACCGCCCGCCTGGACTCCGTACGGCTCACCCAGGAGGGCCCCGACCGGGTCCGTGTCGAAGGCGTCCGGGGAGAGGCCCCGCCCCCCACCCTCAAGGCCGGCCTCAGCAGGCTCGGCGGCTTCCGCAACGAGGTCGTCTTCGTCCTCACCGGCCTCGACGTCGACGCCAAGGCGGCCCTCCTCCAGGAGCAGATCGCCGACGCGTTCGCCACGTCGAAGCCCTCCGAGGTCCGTTGGGAACTCGCCCGCACCGACCGCCCCGACGCGGCCACCGAGGAGACCGCGAGCGCCCTGCTCCGCCTCGTCGTCCGCGACCGGGACCCCGAGAAGGTCGGCCGCACCGTCACCGGGGCCGCCATCGAGCTGGCCCTCGCGAGCTACCCCGGCTTCCACGTCACCGCCCCGCCCGGCAAGGGCGCCCCCTACGGGGTCTTCGAGGCGGCGTACGTACCGGCCGGGGAGGTCCCGCACACGGCCGTCCTCCCCGACGGGACCCGCCGGGAACTCCCCGTGCCCCCGAAGACCCGCGAGCTGGAACCCGTACCCGACCCGGACCTCCCGCCGCCGCTCCCCGAGGGGCCCGTCCGGAGGGCGCCCCTCGGCCTGATCGCCGGGGCCCGCAGCGGCGACAAGGGCGGCGACGCGAACGTCGGCGTCTGGGTCCGCACGGAGGAGGAGTGGCGCTGGCTGGCCCACACCCTCACGGTGGAGAAGGTCGGGGAACTCCTCCCGGAGACGGCCGGCCTGACCGTCACCCGGCACCTCCTCCCCCACCTCCGCGCGGTCAACTTCACGATCGCCGGGATCCTCGGCGAAGGCGTCGCCTCCCAGGCCCGCTTCGACCCCCAGGCCAAGGCCCTCGGGGAATGGCTCCGCTCCCGCCACCTCGACATTCCGACGGCCCTGCTGCCCGACGTACCGGCCGCCGCCCTCCCGCCCGACGTACCGGAGGAAAACCAGTGACCGTCCTCGCCTCCGCCCTCGACACCGACGGACCCGACCACCAGGCCCATCGCGCCGCGATGGAGGAGAAGCTCGCCGCCCTCGAAGCCGAGCACGCCAAGGCCCTCGCCGGCGGCGGCGAGAAGTACACCGCCCGCCACCGGAAGCGCGGCAAGCTCCTCGCCCGCGAGCGCATCGAGCTGCTCGTCGACCCCGACAGCCCCTTCCTCGAACTGTCGCCGCTCGCCGCCTGGGGCAGCGACTACGCCGTAGGGGCCTCCCTGGTGACCGGCATCGGGGTCGTCGAGGGCGTGGAGTGCCTGATCACCGCCAACGACCCGACCGTGCGCGGCGGCGCCTCCAACCCGTGGACCCTGAAGAAGGCGCTGCGGGCCAACGAGATCGCCTTCGCCAACCGGCTGCCCGTCATCTCGCTCGTCGAGTCCGGCGGTGCCGACCTGCCCTCCCAGAAGGAGATCTTCATCCCGGGCGGGGCGCTCTTCCGCGACCTCACCCGCCTCTCCGCCGCCGGCATCCCGACCGTCGCGGTCGTCTTCGGCAACTCGACGGCCGGCGGCGCGTACGTCCCCGGCATGTCCGACCACACCGTCATGATCAAGGAGCAGTCGAAGGTCTTCCTCGGCGGACCGCCGCTCGTGAAGATGGCGACGGGCGAGGAGAGCGACGACGAGTCCCTCGGCGGCGCCGAGATGCACGCCCGGACCTCCGGCCTCGCCGACCACTACGCCGTCGACGAGGCCGACGCGATCCGCCAGGCCCGTCGGATCGTCGCCCGCCTCAACCACCGCAAGCACCACGCGGACCCCGGGCCGGTCGAACCCCCCAGGTACGACCCGGAGGAACTCCTCGGGATCGTCCCCGGCGACCTCAAGACCCCCTTCGACCCGCGCGAGGTGATCGCCCGGCTCGTCGACGGCTCGGACTTCGACGAGTTCAAGCCGCTGTACGGGACCTCGCTGACCACGGGCTGGGCCCGTCTCCACGGCTACCCGGTCGGCATCCTCGCCAACGCGCAGGGCGTCCTCTTCTCCGCCGAGTCGCAGAAGGCCGCCCAGTTCATCCAGCTCGCCAACCAGCGCGACATCCCGCTCGTCTTCCTCCACAACACCACCGGCTACATGGTCGGCAAGGAGTACGAGCAGGGCGGCATCATCAAGCACGGCGCGATGATGATCAACGCGGTGTCGAACTCCCGCGTGCCTCACCTGAGCGTCCTCATGGGGGCCTCGTACGGCGCCGGGCACTACGGCATGTGCGGCCGTGCCTACGACCCGCGCTTCCTCTTCGCCTGGCCGAGCGCGAAGTCCGCCGTCATGGGCCCGCAGCAGCTCGCCGGGGTCCTCTCCATCGTGGCCCGCGCGAGCGCCGCCGCGAAGGGGCAGCCGTACGACGACGAGGCCGACGCCGGTCTGCGCGCCCTGGTGGAGGCCCAGATCGAGTCCGAGTCCCTGCCGATGTTCCTCTCCGGCCGGCTCTACGACGACGGGGTCATCGACCCCCGCGACACCCGCACGGTCCTCGGACTGTGCCTCTCCGCGATCCACACGGCACCGGTCGAGGGCGCGCGCGGCGGCTTCGGCGTCTTCCGAATGTGAGGCACTGATGATCAAGACCGTACTGGTCGCGAACCGGGGCGAGATCGCCTGCCGGGTCTTCCGCACCTGCCGTGACCTGGGCATCTCCACCGTCGCCGTGTACTCCGACGCGGACGCCGGCGCGCTGCACGTCCGGGAGGCCGACGCGGCGGTACGGCTGCCGGGGGCCGCGCCCTCGGAGACGTACCTGCGCGGCGACCTCGTCGTGGCGGCCGCGCTCGCGGCGGGCGCCGACGCCGTCCACCCCGGCTACGGCTTCCTCTCCGAGAACGCCGGCTTCGCGCGCGCCGTGACCGCCGCCGGCCTGCTCTGGATCGGCCCGCCGCCGGAGGCCATCGAGGCGATGGCGTCGAAGACCCGCGCGAAGGAACTCCTCGGGATCGAGCCCCTGCGGGAGGTGAAGGAGGCCGACCTGCCCGTCCTGGTGAAGGCGGCGGCGGGCGGCGGCGGCCGGGGCATGCGGATCGTGCGCGAACTGTCCTCCCTGGAAGGTGAGTTGCGGGCGGCTTCCGCCGAGGCGGCGAGCGCGTTCGGCGACGGCGAGGTCTTCGTCGAGCCGTACGTGGAGAACGGCCGCCACGTCGAGGTGCAGCTCCTCTGCGACACCCACGGCACCGTCTGGGCGCTCGGCACCCGCGACTGCTCCCTCCAGCGCCGGCACCAGAAGGTGATCGAGGAGGCCCCGGCGCCCGGCCTGCCCGCCGCGCTCCTCGACGAGCTGTACGAGCAGTCGACGGCCGCCGCGAAGGCCGTCGGCTACGTCGGCGCGGGCACGGTCGAGTTCCTCGTCGCGGACGGCCGGGCGCACTTCCTGGAGATGAACACCCGACTCCAGGTCGAGCACCCGGTGACGGAGGAGGTGTGCGGCGTCGACCTCGTCGCCCTCCAGCTCGCCGTCGCCGAGGGCCACGCCCTGCCCCCCGAGCCCCCGGCCCCGCGCGGCCACGCCGTCGAGGCCCGGCTCTACGCCGAGGACCCGGCGCGGGGCTGGGCCCCGCAGACCGGCGTCCTCCACCGCTTCGAGGTCCCGGGGGGCGTGCGCGTCGACACCGGATACGCCTCAGGGGACACGATCGGCGTCCACTACGACCCGATGCTCGCGAAGGTGATCGTCCACGCGGAGACCCGCGAGGCCGCCCTCCGCAAGCTCGCGCACGCCCTGGAGCGGGCGGTGGTCCACGGCCCGGTCACCAACAGGAACCTTCTGGTGGCCTCGCTCGGACACCCCGACTACAGCTCGGGGGAGGCTCTGGACACGGGCTTCTACGACCGCAACCTGCCCGAGCTGACGACCCCGGCGCAGGGCGAGGAGTACGCGGCGGTGGCGGCGGCGATCGCCCGTGCCGCGGCCGGCACCGGCCGTTTCGGCGGCGGCTGGCGCAACCTCCGCTCGCAGGACGAGACGCGGACGTACGGGGACCACGAGATCCGCTACCGGCCGACACGAGGCGGAGGCTACGAGGTCACGTCCCCGGAGGGCGTACGGGTGGTGGCCGCGAGGCCCGACTCGGTGAGCCTCGAAGTGGCGGGAGTGGTACGGCACTTCGAGATCGCGACGTACGACGGAACGGTCCACGCGGGCGTCCACCGCCTCGCCGTCCGCCCCCGCTTCACCGACCCGCGCGAGCAGTCGGCCCCCGGCTCCCTGCTCGCCCCGATGCCCGGCACCGTCGTCCGGGTCGCGGACGGCCTCGCCGTCGGCGACCGGGTCACCGCCGGGCAGCCGCTCCTCTGGCTGGAGGCCATGAAGATGGAGCACCGCGTCATCGCCCCCGCCTCCGGCACGCTCACCGCGCTCCACGCCGCCCCCGGCCGCCAGGTCGAGGTCGGCGCCCTGCTAGCCGTCGTACGGACCGAAGCACAGGAGGAAGTCCCCGCATGAGCACCCTCATCGAGTCCCCCGAGCACACCGCCCTCCGCGCCGCCGTCTCCGCGCTGGGCCACCGCCACGGCCCCGGCTTCGAACGGGCCGAACTCTGGGCGGAGGCGGGCAAGCTCGGCTACCTGGGCGTGAACCTCCCCGAGGAGTACGGGGGCGGGGGCGGCGGCATGGCCGAGCTGTCGATCGTCCTGGAGGAGGCCGGCGCGGCCGGCGCGCCGCTCCTGATGATGGTCGTCTCGCCCGCGATCTGCGGCACGGTCATCGCCCGCTTCGGCACCGAGGAGCAGAAGCGGACCTGGCTCCCGGGCCTCGCGGACGGCTCGAAGACGATGGCGTTCGGCATCACGGAACCCGACGCGGGCTCGAACTCGCACCGCATCACGACCACGGCCACCCGCACCGAGGAGGGCTGGGTCCTCAACGGCCGCAAGGTCTTCGTCTCGGGCGTCGACATCGCCGACGCGACGCTCATCGTGGGCCGCACGTCCGACGCCCGCACGGGCAGCCTCAAGCCCTGCCTCTTCATCGTCCCGCGCGACGCCCCCGGCTTCGGCCGCCGCCACATCGAAATGGAACTGAACGCCGACGAGAAGCAGTTCGAACTGACCCTCGACGACGTCCACCTCCCCTACGAAGCCCTGGTGGGCGACGAGGACGCGGGCCTCCTCCAGCTCTTCGCGGGCCTCAACCCCGAGCGGATCATGACCGCCGCCTTCGCGATCGGCATGGGCCGCTTCGCCCTCGCGCGGGCGGTCACGTACGCGAAGGAGCGCCAGGTCTGGAAGGCCCCCATCGGCGCCCACCAGGCCATCGCGCACCCCCTCGCCCAGGCGCACATCGAACTGGAGCTGGCCCGCCTGATGATGGCGAAGGCCGCGGCCCTCTACGACGCGGGCGACGACATGGGCGCGGGCGAGGCCGCGAACATGGCGAAGTACGCGGCGGCCGAGGCGTGCGTGAGGGCCGTCGACACCTCGGTCCACACCCTCGGCGGCAACGGCCTCACCAAGGAGTTCGGCCTGGCCCGCCTGATCACGGCGGCCCGGGTGGCCCGGATCGCCCCCGTCAGCCGGGAGATGATCCTGAACTTCGTCTCCCACCAGACCCTCGGCCTGCCCAAGTCGTACTGATGCCCACCGCGTGGCACCCCGGTATGACACGCCACTTGGCTCCGGGGTGTGACGACGCCTGCGGAGAGGGGGCGTGAGAGTACGGGCATCCGCAGAACGACGCGAGGAGCCCGCAGATGCCCCCGATCCGCCGCACCGCCCTCACCGCCGCCCGCGCCTTCCTGGCCCTGCCGGTCGGCCTCGTGGCGGTGGCCCTGACCCTGACCGGCCGGCCCGCCCGCGCCGCCCGCCTCCAGGCCCGGTGCGCGGGCGGCCGGGGGTGGACGGGCGGCCGGGTGCTCGGCCGGGCCCTCCTCGGCCTGCCGCTGGACACGACGGCCTTCGTCCTGGTCGGCTACGCCCTCTTCAACTCGGTCCGCAACTTCGGCTACCCGCTCTGGTACCTGGACGCCGACTACCACCAGGCCTGGGGCGGCCCGACCATGGCCGGCGTCTGGACCGTCCACGCCACCGGCTGGCTCCTCTGCCTGGCGCTCCTCCTCCACTGGCCGGTCCGCTGGCTGTACCGGGGCCAACAGGCCCTGAACCGGCGCGTCACGGGCGCCCGACGGCCCCCGGCGCAGCCGGTGCGGCCCGCACCGGCACTCGCCGCAGCTCCCCGTTGACGAGGATCAGCGCCGTCAGGACGGCCAGCATGGCCCCGGGGACCGCCAACGACCCCCGCCGGCTGCTCTCCTCCAGCTCCTCGTACTCCTGCCGGCCGATCTCGACCGTGCCCCGGTTCCCCCGGGAGGTCTCGAAGGCGTAGTACCGGCCTTCCCGGACGCCGGAGCTCTGCCGGCTGCTGTCGGTGGCCACGTCGGCGAAGGCGGTCACGGCCGCCACGACGACCAGGGCGCCGACGGCCCACTGCACCCGGCCCGGCAGGCACCGGAAGGCCGGCCACTGCATGCTGCGTTCGTCACCGCTCAGGAAGCCCTCGGCCACGGTCCAGGCCCCGAGCGGGAACAGGACGGCGAAGGCGACGCCCATCAGAACCTCGTCCGAGGGCAGCGGAAGCCTCCCCGGCAGCAGCGTCAGCAGAGCCGCCAGCACCATCAGCGCGCTCATCCCGCCCGCGAGAGCGGCAAGAACCTTGAACCTCGTTCTCATCGCGGCATCCTCGCAGCCCGGTGGATCCGTGCACATGGCCCGTCCCCGGCAGCGTCGCCCCGCTCCTGCCTGCCGGAAACCCGAGAACCATGCAAGCATGCTTGATTGTTTTCCGGGGTACTGACAAGGTCTGGTCGGGGTCTCCCCAAGTCCCGCCCGCAGCAGCGATCCTGGCGATCACCTTCCACCTCTCCAGGGGGCCAGCATGGTGTTCCACAGCGCGTACGAGCCCGTCCCCACCGTCTCCCTCCCCATCCACGACGCCGTCCTCGGGCGGGCCGCCGAGTGGGCCGACACGCCCGCGCTGATCGACGGGGCCGGGGGGCTCAGCCTCACGTACGGGCAGGTGGACGCGTTCCACCGGCGCGTCGCCGCGGGGCTCGCGGGGGCAGGGGTGCGGAAGGGGGACGTGGTCGCCCTGCACAGCCCCAACACGGTGCTGTTCCCGATCGCTTTCTACGCCGCCACGCGCGCGGGTGCGGCGGTCACGACCGTGCACCCGCTCGCCACGCCCGAGGAGTTCGCCAAGCAGCTGCGGGACTCGTCCGCGCGGTGGATCGTGACCGTGTCCCCGCTGCTCGCCTCGGCCCGCGCGGCGGCCGAACTCGCGGGCGGGGTCGAGGAGATCTTCGTCTGCGACCGGGCGGAGGAGGCGGAGGGGGTGCGGTCGCTCCAGGACTTCCTCGGGGGCGACGGGCCCGTGCCCGAGGTCGACGTCGATCCCGTACGGGACGTGGCGGCCCTCCCGTACTCCTCCGGCACCACCGGCGTGCCCAAGGGCGTCATGCTCACGCACGCCTCCATCGCCACCAATCTGGCGCAGCTGGAGCCCGTCATACCCATGGGGCCCGGCGACCGGATCCTCGCCGTGCTCCCGTTCTTCCACATCTACGGGCTGACCGCCCTCATGAACGCGCCCCTCCGCTCCGGCGCCACCGTCGTCGTCCTGCCCCGCTTCGAGCTCGACACCTTCCTCGGGGCCATCCAGGAGCACCGGATCAACGGGCTGTACGTGGCGCCGCCGATCGTCCTCGCGCTCGCCAAGCATCCGGCCGTCGCCGCGTACGACCTGTCCTCGCTGGAGTACATCGTCAGCGCCGCCGCCCCGCTCGACGCGGCCCTCGCCGAGGCCTGTTCGGCGCGGCTCGGGCTGCCGCCGGTCAGCCAGGCGTACGGGATGACGGAGCTGTCCCCGGGCACCCACGTCGTCCCGCTCGACGTGCCGGCGCCGCCGCCCGGGACCGTCGGGAGGCTGCTGCCGTCCACCGAGATGCGGATCCTCTCCCTCGAAGACCCGGAGAAGGACGCGGGGCCGGGGGAGGAGGGGGAGATCGCCATCCGGGGGCCGCAGGTCATGAAGGGGTACCTGGGGCGGCCCGAGGCCACCGCCGGGATGATCGACGCCGACGGGTGGGTGCACACCGGGGACATCGGGCGGGTCGACGGGGACGGCTGGCTGTTCGTCGTCGACCGGGTGAAGGAGCTCATCAAGTACAAGGGGTTCCAGGTGGCGCCCGCCGAGCTCGAAGCGCTGCTCCTCACCCACGAGGGCGTCGCCGACGCCGCCGTCGTCGGCGTCACCGACGAGGACGGCACCGAGATCCCCAAGGCCTACGTCGTCCGCCAGCCCACCGCGCCCGGCCTCACCGCCGAGGAGGTCATCGCGCACGTCGCCGCGCGGGTCTCCCCGTACAAGAAGGTCCGGGCCGTGGAGTTCATCGACACCGTCCCCCGGGCAGCGTCCGGGAAGATCCTCCGCAGAGAGTTGAGGGACCGCACGTGACTCTGATCCGCATCTCCGAGGAGCGGGGCGTCACCACCCTCGCCCTGGACTCCCCGGCCACCCGCAACGCGCTCTCCGCCCCGCTCGTCACCGAGCTCGCCGACGCGCTCACCGCCTGCGGCAAGGACCCTTCCGTACGGGCGGTCGTCCTCACCCACACCGGCTCCACGTTCAGCGCGGGCGCCGACCTGAAGGCCCCGCCCAGCCCGTACGCCTTCGTCGACCTGCTCCGGCAGATCGTCGAGCTGCCGAAACCCGTCGTCGCCCACGTCACCCCCGGCAGCCGCACCCGCGCCGGCGGCCTCGGGCTGCTCGGCGCGGCCGACATCGTGCTCGCGGGGGAGGGGGCCGACTTCGCGCTCACGGAGGTGCGGATCGGGGTGGCGCCCGCCGTCATCTCCCTCACCCTGCTGCCGCGCCTCGAACCGCGCGCGGCCGCCCGGCACTACCTGACGGGCGAGCGGTTCGGGGTCCGGGAAGCCGTCGCGATGGGCCTCGTGACCGCTGGGGCGGAGGAGCTCGACACCGTCCTCGACTCCCTCCGCGCCGCCTCCCCGCAGGGCCTGCGGGAAGCGAAACGACTGGTCACCGCTAGAGTCCTGGAGACCTTCGAACGTGACGCGGAGGACCTCGTGCAGAGGTCGGCCACGCTCTTCGCCTCCGCCGAGGCGCGCGAGGGGATGACGGCCTTCCTCGAACGACGGGACCCCGCATGGCGGCTCTGACCACGCAGAATCAGCCGAAGCCGGACGGGACCTCCAAGCCCGACCGGACGGCCAAGCCGGAACGGAACCCCAAGCAGGACCGGAGCCGCGCCACCCGGCAGCGGCTCCTGGAGGCCGCCGTGTCCTGCCTCGCCGAGCACGGCTGGGCGGGCTCCACGGTCGCCGTCGTCGCCGAACGCGCCGGCGTCTCCCGGGGCGCCGCCCAGCACCACTTCCCGACCCGCGAGGACCTGTTCACGGCCGCCGTCGAGTACGTCGCGGAGGAACGCTCCCAGGCCCTGCGGGCGGTTCCCGCGGACGACCGCGAACAGGCCGTCGCCGCCCTCGTCGGCCTCTACACCGGGCCCCTCTTCCGGGCCGCGCTCCACCTGTGGGTCGCCGCCTCCGGCGAGGAGCAGCTCCGCGAGCGGGTCACCGAGCTGGAGGCCCGCGTCGGCCGCGAGTCCCACCGCGTCGCCGTCGAGGTCCTGGGCGCCGACGAGTCCCGTCCCGGCGTCCGCGAGACCGTCCAGGGCCTCCTGGACATGGCCCGCGGCCTGGGCCTCGCCACCCTCCTCACGGACGACCGCGCCCGCCGGGAACGCGTGGTGTCCCAGTGGGCGCGGCTGGTGAGCGAGGCGCTCTCGGAGCACTGACCGGCCGGTCAGCGCACCCCGAAGCGTTCCGCCCAAGCCGCCACGTCGGCCGTCGTGGCGTTGCCGCCGCAGACGACCAGGCCGAGACGGGCATCGGGACCGACCTGTTCCAGGACGCGACGGGCGGCGGGGAGGAGGCAGCCGGCGGCGGGTTCGGCCCAGACCTTGGCGTGCTCGGCCAGGTCGAGCGTGCCGCGCACGGCCTCCGCGTCGCTCACCGTGAGCACGTCCTCGACCAGGGCCTCGGCGTGCGCGTACGTGAGCGCCGAGACGCTGGGGGCGGCCAGCGTGGACACCACCGAGGAGAGCTCGACCGGCACCGGGCTGCCCGTGGCGAGGGCCGCCGTCATGGCCTGGGCGCCCTCGGTCTCGACGCCCCAGACCCGTATCCCCGGGCGGCGGGCGTGCAAGGCGGTGGCGACGCCGGCGATCAGACCTCCGCCGCCGATGCTGACGAGGACGTCGGTCAGTTCGCCCGCGTCCTCGGCGAACTCCAGGCCGACCGTGCCCTGCGCGGCGACGACCAGCGGATCGTCGAAGGGGTGGACGGGGGTGAGGCCCCCGGCGCGCAGCTCCTCCATGAGGGCGAACGCGCCGGCCGTGGTGTCGGTGAGGAGGACCTTCGCCCCGGCGGCCTCGGCCGTCTCCACGGCGCGGGCCGGGGCGGTCCGGGGCATGACGACGGTCGCCCGGACGCCGAGGACCCCGGCCATGACCGCGAGCGCGATGCCGTGGTTGCCGCCGCTGACCGCGACGACCCCGGCGTCCCGTTCGGCGGGGGAGAGCGAGAGCAGCTTGACGGTGGCGCCCCGCGCCTTGAACGAGCCGGTGCGCTGGAGGAGTTCCAGCTTCACCGTGACGTCCGCGCCGAGCAGCGCGGTCAGCCCGGGGCTGGGCAGGGTCGGGGTCCGTACGACGTGTCCGGAGAGGCGTTCGGCGGCGGCTTCGACGTCCGCGACGGTGATCAGCACGCCTCCCACTGTGCCCTACGGCCCCCGACCGGGGGCACCCGTCAGACGCCCGGGATCGCGCGCGCTCGGAAAGCGTCCCGTACCGCGGTCGCCGCCGCCGTCCCGTACATCTTCTGCGCCGTCGCGACCGTCGTCAGGGCCGCGTCCTTGAAGCTGGTGTCGGGGGCGAAGCCGAACTGGGCGTTCACGATGATCCGGTCGGCCGTGCGGGCGCCGAGCTTGTTGCGGATGTCGAAGAGCGCGCGGGACCAGATCTCGCCGTCCGCGTGGACCTCGCCGACCCGGTCCGCGTACGTCTTGGTGCCGTCGAGGCGGCGCAGGCAGTGCGGGGCGGTCACCGTGTAGCCGGTGGAGTCCCAGTCGCCGACGCAGGCGAGCTCGGTCTTCATCGGCCAGCCGTACTTGGCGTCCGCGGCGGCGCCGACCTCCATGCCCAGGTAGTCGCCGAAGGCCTCGCCGATCGCGCCGGCCTCCGGGGAGCTGCCGAAGCCGGGGACCTGGGCCTCGTGCACGGCGTGGCCGTACTCGTGGACGATCACCTCGGCGTCCTCGGCGTCGTCCACACCGCCCTTGCCGAAGCGGATCTCGTCCTTCTTGTCGGTGAAGAAGGAGTTGTCGGAGCCCCACTGGTTGAGGCGGACCGGCTGCACCCGGTCGTTCGCCCCGCGCAGCTCGGAGCCGAAGCCGAGGCCCTGGAGGTACTCCTGCGCCTCGTTGACCCAGAAGTACGCCATGACCTGCTCGAACTCGTCGTCGTGGCGGTCGTACGAGGCGGCGGCGGCGGCCTTCGCCGGGTTGCCGGTCTCCGAGCGGACCGCGGCCCACCTGCCGGACAGGCCGCCGCTCGCGTCGAGGTTGCGCAGCGCGACGGTGGCGTACGCGGAGGCGGGGATGTCGCTCGCCGCGTCCTTGTGGTCGGCGAGGGACTGGTCGCCCGAGGACTGGACCGGGTTCACCATGAAGACGCGGGCCTGCGGGGCCGTGGCGGCGGAGGCTCCCACGGACGGGAGCAGCGCCGCGGTGGCGGAGGCCACGGTGACGGCGGCCGCGGCGACCAGGCCACGAGAGGTGCGGCGGGTCATGGACATCCTCCTGCGATGGGATGCTGCGACGGAAGAAGACGGGAAGTATGGCGTGTACGCAACACGCGTGGCGGCGATCTTCGCTCACTCCCGGCCGCTTTGAACAGACTTTGCGCCATCGAGCCGCCCGACGTGACGCGGACCACAGTGACCCCGTCCCCGCCGCAGTACGCTGGCTCCATGCCTCTGCTCGTACGCCGTCGCCACGTGGACTACGTCCGCGTCACGAGCATGGGCTGTCGCCGCTCCGCCTGACCTCCTGGGGTACCACTCCACACCCCTGCGGTCCCTCGTTCCGAGCCCCAGCCGACCGGCACCCGTGGCCCCCGCCCCACCCTTGGCGGCCGCCCGGGCACCCGTATACCCCGCGGACGCACACATGACGCACAGCTCGTACCCCTCGCAGCTCCCCATCGTCGACCTCTCGGCAGCGGACCGGGACCACCAGGCCCGCAGGCTGCTCCACGCGCAGCTCCACTCGGCCGCCCACGACGTGGGCTTCTTCCAGCTCATCGGGCACGGCATCACCGAGGCCGAGACCCGGGCCCTGACCTCGGCCATGCACGCCTTCTTCGCCCTGCCCGAGGCCGACCGGCTCGCCCTCGACAACATCAACTCGCCGCACTTCCGCGGCTACACGCGCATCGGCGACGAGCGCACCGCCGGCGCCCGCGACTGGCGCGACCAGCTCGACATCGGCGCCGAGCGCCCCGCCCGCGACCCCGGCCCCTGGGAGGCCCCGTACTGGTGGCTCGAAGGCCCCAACCAGTGGCCCGCCGCCCTCCCCGAGCTCCGCACGGCCGCCCTGCACTGGATCGACCGCCTCAGCGGCGTCGCCGAGCGGCTCCTCCACGAGCTGCTCGCCTCCATCGGCGCGCCCGCGGACTTCTACGACGACATCTTCGGCCCGCGCGCCCACCCGCACCTCAAGCTGGTGCGCTACCCGGGCAGCAGCGGCGAGGGCGACGACCAGGGCGTCGGCGCGCACAAGGACTACGGCTTCCTCACCCTGCTGCTCCAGGACCAGGTCGGCGGGCTCCAGGTGCAGCGCGAGGACGGGAACTTCCACGACGTGCCGCCGCTGCCGGGCGCCTTCGTCGTCAACCTGGGCGAGCTCCTGGAGGTCGCCACCAACGGCTACCTGGTCGCGACGAACCACCGCGTGGTCTCGCCGCCCGGGGCGACGGAACGATTCTCCGTGCCGTTCTTCTACAACCCGCGCCTCGACGCCCGGATCTCCCCGCTGGAGTTCCCGTACGCGGACCGGGCCCCCGGCGTCACGACCGACCCGGCGAACCCGCTGTTCGCCGAGTACGGCCGCAACGAACTCAAGGGCAAGCTCCGGGCCCACCCCCTGACGACGGCCCGCCACCACGCGGACCTGCTGCTGCACCCGCAGGAGCAGCTGGTCTAGGAGACGGCGAGGCCCGGCGGGACTGTGCGGATCCGCCGGGCCTCAGGAGCGGGGATCACCGGCCGGCGATGTCCGCGTACCCCTCGATCTCGCGCGGGTCCCGCTGGCCGGGGCCCACGTACCGCGCGGACGGACGGACGAGGCGCCCGGTGCGCTTCTGCTCCAGGATGTGCGCGGACCAGCCGGCCGTACGCGCGCACGTGAACATCGACGTGAACATGTGCGCCGGGACCTCGGCGAAGTCCAGCACGATCGCCGCCCAGAACTCGACGTTCGTCGCGAGGACCCGGTCGGGGCGGCGGTTGTGCAGCTCCTCCAGGGCGGCCTTCTCCAGGGCCTCGGCGACCTCGAAGCGCGGGGCCGCGAGCTCCTTGGCCGTACGGCGCAGCACGCGCGCGCGGGGGTCCTCGGCGCGGTAGACGCGGTGGCCGAAGCCCATGAGGCGCTCGCCCTTGTCGAGGGCCTGCTTCACGTACGCGGTGGCGTCGCCGGTCCGCTCGATCTCCTCGATCATGCCGAGGACGCGGGAGGGCGCGCCGCCGTGCAGCGGCCCGGACATGGCGCCGACGGCCCCGGAGAGCGAAGCGGCGACGTCCGCGCCCGTCGACGCGATGACACGCGCGGTGAACGTGGACGCGTTCATGCCGTGCTCGGCGGCGGAGGTCCAGTAGGCGTCGACGGCCTTGACGTGCTTCGGGTCGGGCTCGCCGCGCCAGCGGACCATGAAGCGCTCGACGACCGACTCGGCCTTGTCGATCTCGCTCTGCGGGACCATCGGGAGGCCCTGGCCGCGCGCGGACTGCGCCACGTACGAGAGGGCCATGACGGCGGCGCGGGCGAGGTCGTCGCGGGCCTGCTCGGCGGAGATGTCGAGGAGCGGCTTGAGGCCCCACACGGGCGCGAGCATCGCGAGCGCGGACTGCACGTCGACGCGGATGTCGCCGGAGTGCACGGGGATGGGGAAGGGCTCGGCGGCCGGCAGACCGGGGTTGAAGGCACCGTCGACGAGCAGGCCCCAGACGTTCCCGAAGGAGACGTGGCCGACGAGGTCCTCGATGTCGACCCCGCGGTAGCGGAGGGCGCCGCCCTCCTTGTCGGGTTCGGCGATCTCCGTCTCGAACGCGACGACTCCCTCGAGCCCGGGTACGAAGTCGGACATCAGGCAGCTCCTCTATCGATGATCGATCAAACGTGTTGATCAGTGGTGGGAATCAACAGCCATCCAGGGGACGAGTCTGTACGGTTCCGATGATGCGGGGAAAGGTGACATCCGGCACACTGCGCCGATCCGGCGAGAGAGGATTACCGCCCCGCGGTGCCGGGCACACTGGGGCGCTGCGGCAGGATGGCCCTGTGACCGACGCCCTGGATCCCGCAGACATGCGCGAGCAGTACCGCACCCTGGAGCTGTCCGCGGCCGACCTCGCGCCCGAACCGATCGGCCAGTTCGCCCGCTGGTTCAAGGAGACCGCCGCGAACCCGGCGATCCACGAGCCGAACGCGATGATCGTCTCGACCGCGACCCCGGAAGGCCGCCCCTCCTCCCGCACGGTGCTCCTGAAGCACTACGACGAGGCCGGCTTCGTCTTCTTCACCAACTACGCCTCCCGCAAGGGCGAGGAACTCGCGGCCAACCCCCACGCCTCGCTCCTCTTCCCCTGGCACCCCCTGGCCCGCCAGGTCATCGTCACCGGCCGCGCCGTCCGCGTCGGCCGCGACGAGACGGTCGCCTACTTCCGCACCCGCCCCCACGGCTCCCAGCTCGGCGCCTGGGCCAGCCCCCAGTCCCAGGTCATCGACTCCCGAGCCGACCTCCTGGCCCGCTACGACGAACTGGCCGCCCGCTACCCGGACCACGAACAGGTCCCCGTCCCCCCGTCCTGGGGCGGCATCCGCGTCATCCCCGAAACGGTCGAATTCTGGCAAGGCCACGAAAACCGCCTCCACGACCGCCTCCGCTACGTCCACGAGCCCGACGGCACGTGGCGGGTGGAGCGGCTGGCGCCCTGACGGGAGCGGGAACGCAGGCGACCCGTGAGTCTTGGCGCCGTCCGCCTAGGTTCGGACGGATGCCTGCCGGCCGGACTGCCGGCGACTCACGGGTCGGGTGACTGCGTTGGTGTTCGGCAGAAGGCCTGCCGAGGTGCACAGAGTGCGACTGGCAGGCCTTAGCCCGCAGTCACCTCACGAGTCCGAAAAGAAACCATTTTTTCGGATCACCTCCTTTCGCGTGTACTCACACCCTAGGAAGACCTCGCGCGCGCCTCAACCCATTTATTCAAATCGCGGAACGGGGATGTGCTCCACGTCACGTTCCAGTTGAATGGGCGCAGTATGGGGGGTGCCTGGATGAGTGCATTCACGGGGGCCACGAGCGATGACGTGGCCGTCCCGGGAGCCGATCTGCTGGCCGCGTTGCTCGACGGCATGGACGCGGCGCTGTGCGCGTTCGACGCCGAGGGGACGGTCACGCACTGGAACCGGGAGGCCGAGCGGATTCTCGGCTGGTCCGCGGGTGAGGCCGTGGGGCGGCGGGGGTTCGAGGGGTGGGCGGCGCGGAGCGCGGACGCGGAGGAGACGCTCGGGCGGCTGATGGGGGCCATGAGGGGGCCCGGACGGCAGGTCCACGAGTTCGTGCTGCTGCGGAAGGACGGCGGGCGGGTTCTGGTGCGGAGCCAGGCCGCCGGGGTGAGGGGGGCGGACGGCGGTCCGGCCGGGGTGTACTGCGCGTTCAGCGAGGTGCACGTGCAGCTCGATCTGGAGCGGTCGGTCGCCCTGAGCGAGGCGCTGTTCGAGGACGCGTCATGGGGTGTCGTGCTCGTCGACGCGGATCTGCGCCCCGCCGTGATCAACGCCCACGCGGGCCGCGCCTTCGGGGCGGGACGTACGGCCCTGCTCGGGCGGCCCCTCGGCGATGTCGTCGTGCAGGGGGCGGAGGAGCTGGAGGCCGCCCTCCAGCACGTCCTCGCGGAGGGCACGCCGGCTTCGCCCGCCGAGGTGTGGGTGACGCTGCGGACGGCCTCGGGGGAGCGCCGCCGGTGCTGGAACAGCGGCTTCCTGCGGCTGTCGTCGCCGATGGCGGAGGAGCCGGTGCCGCTGGGCGTGGCCTGGCTGTTCCAGGACGTCACGGAGGAGCGGCTCGCGGCGCGCGAGGCGGACCGGATGCGGTTCCGGTGGAGCCAGCTGCACCGGGCGGGCGCGGCGGTCGCGGAGTGCGAGGACCCGACGGAGGCCGCGACGGTCCTGCTCGACTTCGCCCTGGCCGGGTTCGCCGACCACGCCCTGGTGGACCGCCCGGCGGGGGAGCGGCGCCTCACGCGGACCCTGGCCACCCCGGCGGGTGCCGTCCCCGGCCCGTCCTCGCCCGTCGTGGGCGGCGGCATCCCGCTGCGGTACGGGCCGCGCCACCCGGCCCTCCAGGCCTGGGACCGGATCGGCACGGTCCGGGCGAGCGCCGGCCGGACCGCCGAGGTGTGGGCGGAGGCCCATCAGTGGCCGGGGGACGCGGCCCACGCCCTGTGCGTGGTCCTGCGCTCCCGGGGCCGGACCCTCGGCGTCCTGACGTTCCTGCGCGCCGCCTGCCGCAAACCCTTCGAGCGCGAGGACGTCGTGTACGCGGAGGCCGTGGCGTCCCGGGTGGCCGCCGCCCTGGACCTCGCCGACGCCGGTACCCCCTAGTCCCTCCGTACACCCACTTTTTTGTGGGTGCTTGTCCGCCCTCCCGGCCCCGGGAGAACCTGGTCGCGGCCCGGACGGAGAGGGGAAGCCGAGGGTCTCAGGAGGCGGCCCGCGCCTCTTTCAGCCGGTCCAGACGGCGGTGGCCCCAGTCCGACAACGGGCCGAGGAGTTCGGAGAGTTCGCGCCCGAACTCCGTCAGGGAGTAGACGGTCTTCGGCGGCATCACGTCGTGCACCTCGCGGTGGACGAGGCCGTCCGTCTCCATCTCCCGCAGCGCCTGCGTCAGCACCTTCTCGCTGATCTCGGGGAGCCTGCGGCGCAGTTCACCGGGCCGGTACGGGCCGGATTCCAGCAGCCACAGCAGCGACGTCTTCCACTTGCCGTCGATGACGGCGATCGCGGCCGTCACGCCGCAGACGTTCGTGTCCTGGGCCCGGAGGCGTGTCATGCGCGTCCCTCTCCTTCTTCGGGCTTCATCCCGCCATCTCGCCATCTCGCCATCTCGTTCATGTGCAAGGGAGTTCAGGCATGTCTTCTTCCACGTCGTCTTCTTCCGACGACCAGATCGCCGTCACCGTTCTCGGGCTCGGCCCGATGGGGCGCGCCCTGGCCGGCGCCTTCCTGGACGCCGGGGTGCGGACCACCGTGTGGAACCGCACCCCGGGACGGGAGGGCGACCTCGCCGCGCGGGGCGCGGTCCTGGCCGCGCGTGCCGAGGAGGCGGTCGCGGCGAGCGCGCTCACGGTGATCTGCCTGGTCGACTACGACGCCACGGACTCCGTCCTGCGGCAGCCGGCCGTCACGGAGGCGCTCAAGGGCCGGACCGTGGTGAACCTGAGCGCCGACGTCCCGGAGCGGGCCCGGGACACCGGCCGCTGGGCGGCGGAGCACGGCGTCGGCTACCTGGACGGCGCGATCATGACGCCGACGCCGACGATCGGGACGCCCGCCGGGGTGTTCCTGCACAGCGGCCCGGAGGCGCTGTACGCCGGGCACCGGGCGGTGCTCGACGCCCTCGGCGGCTCCCACACGCACCTCGGCGAGGACATCGGCAGGGCCGCCGCGTACGACATCGCGCTGCTCGACCTCTTCTGGACGTCGATGACGGGGTACGTGCACGCCCTCGCGGTGGCCCGCGCGGAGGGGATCCCGGCGCGGGAGCTCGCGCCGTTCGCCCAGGGCATCGGGGCGATCCTGCCGCCGCTGTTCCGCGAGTGGGCCGAGGACGTGGACGGCGGCTCGTACTCGGGCGAGGGCAATCCGCTCACCTCGGCCGTGTCGACGATGACCCACGTCGTGCACGCCGCCGAGGCGCACGGCATCGACGCGAGCGTGATGCGCGCGGCGGAGGCGCTGGCGCGCCGGGCGGTGGACCGGGGGCACGGCGCGGACGGCTTCACGCGGGTGACGCAGGTCCTGGACCGCGCCTGACGGGCGGACCGTGCCTGACGGGCGGACCGCGCCTGACGGGCGGACCGCGCCTGACGGGCAACGAAGAGGGGGCCGAGACTGCCGGGTTCCGGCATGGCCGGAACCGGTGCGGCGGGACGACGATGAGCCCACGTTCAGGAGATGTGGGGGGCCGTCATGATGGCTTGGTTCATGGGAGCGACCGTGCCTTTCGGCATGGCGGCGATCGCGATGGGCGCGGTCGCGTTCCGTAGGGGATGGGTGATGGCTCCGGCGCGCCGGAGCGTCCGGCAGCCCCGGGTCTACGGCGCCGGCCTCGCGCTGCTGGGCCTGGGCCTTCTCACCTCGGTGGTCACCTACTTCACCCTCCCGGTCGACGTCGCCTCGCGTGACCCGTGGCTCCCCTTCGCCGGGTACTTCCTGGAGCTCATCGGCGCCGCCCTGATCGCGTCGAGCCGGCGGAGCCCGCGGCACGGACGGGCCCCGCACCCGGCGGCCTAGGGAGCCGGAGCACCGGGAGCGGTGTCCGCGCGCGAGCGGCGGGGGGCGCGCTCCCGCCGCGGTCGCCCCGGGGCCCTAGTGACGGAAGAAGATCCGGTCGCCGTACTCCGTCATCACGCGCCCGTTCCACTCGTGCCCGCCGTCGACGTTGCCGGAGCGCAGCAGCGGCGGCTCGATGCCGAGGCGTACGAGCTCCTCGGCGGCGGCGGCCATCGTGGCCTGCATGAGGGCGCTGGTGACGACGGTGGAGGCGGGGGCGAAGGGGGCCTCGATGCCCTCGTGGGTGAGCTCGGCGTCCCCGATGGCGATCTTCGAGTCGAGGACGATGTCGCAGTGGTCCTTGAGGTACGTGCCCGAGACGTGCCGTGACTTCGTCTCCGTGGCGTACGCCACCGAGGTGACGCCGATGACGGTGAGGCCGAGCGCGCGGGCGTTCATGGCCATCTCGACGGGCAGGGCGTTGCGCCCGGAGAGGGAGATGATGATCAGGACGTCGCCGGCCTTGGCGGGGGACGAGTCGAGGACCGCTCCGGCGAGGCCGTCGACGCGCTCCAGGGCGGAGCCGAGGGTGGCCGGCATGACGTCGACGCCGACGACGCCGGGGACGGCGAGCAGGTTCATCAGGGCGAAGCCGCCGGCCCGGTAGACGACGTCCTGCGCGGCGAGCGAGGAGTGTCCGGCGCCGAAGGCGAAGAGCCGGTTGCCGCTCGCGACGGCCTCGGCGATGGCCCTGCCCGCGGCGGCGATCTCGGTGGCGTCCCCGTCGCGGACCTGCTGGAGCAGGTCGATCGCGGCGTCGAAGAACTGTCCGGCCAGCTTGCTCTCGCCCATCGCGGCGGCTCCTTCTCGTCCTCGTGGTCGCCGATCACGGTGCGGTCTGGACCATTGCTCTGTCAATAGGGTCTCACCGGGCGCGGTCCGGTTGTCGGTCCGATGCGTCAGAATTGGGGCAGGGCCAGCGCACGACTCATCGAGGGGCACGTATGTCCGGACTGATCGACACAACGGAGATGTATCTCCGCACCATCCTCGAGCTTGAGGAGGAAGGTGTGGTCCCCATGCGTGCCCGGATCGCCGAGCGGCTCGACCAGAGCGGTCCGACGGTGAGCCAGACGGTCGCCCGGATGGAGCGCGACGGTCTGGTGGCCGTGGCGAGTGATCGCCACCTGGAGCTCACGGACGAGGGCCGTCGCCTCGCCACCCGGGTGATGCGCAAGCACCGCCTGGCCGAGTGCCTGCTCGTCGACGTGATCGGCCTGGAGTGGGAGCAGGTCCACGCCGAGGCCTGCCGCTGGGAGCACGTGATGAGCGAGGCCGTGGAGCGGCGGGTCCTGGAGCTGCTGCGCCACCCGACGGAGTCGCCGTACGGGAACCCGATCCCGGGCCTGGAGGAGCTGGGCGAGAAGGCGGAGACCGAGGCCTTCCTCGACGACTCGATGGTGTCCCTCGCCGACCTGGACGCGAACGGCGGCAAGACGGTGATCGTGCGCCGGATCGGCGAGCCGATCCAGACGGACGCCCAGCTGATGTACACGCTGCGGAGGGCGGGCGTGCAGCCCGGCTCGGTGGTGTCGGTGTCGGAGTCGCCGGGCGGTGTCCTGGTGGGCAGCGGCGGCGAGGCCGCGGAGCTGGACGCGGAGGTCGCGGCGCACGTGTTCGTCGCGAAGCGCTGAGCTCCGCTCGTACGTGACGGGGGCGCCCCGTCGGTCGTCTCGGCGACCGGCGGGGCGCCCCCGTCACGTGGCCGGCCGGCGTCGGTTGTGCCGTACGGGGTCACGAACCCGTATCGGCTCGGACTCGGCGGGCCAACGACCTGCCGTGCGCCCCGTTTTACGCCGGAATCGCCACGCCCGCGCCCGCGCCGTGCCACGCTGGTGGGAGCCGGGCGTGGAGGGGGTGGGGCCATGAGGGCTACGGACGGCAGAGGGTCGCGGGCCGCGGACGACAGAGGGCCCCGGCACCTTCCGGCGCCGGGGCCTGTCCTCCCCTGTGCTGACCTGGAGCCCCGAGCTCTCAAGGTCATTCCCCTCGGACCGTTTTTCCCCGAGCGGTCCGCCTCCCGCTCAAGATCTCCCCTCGGCGGCGTGCGTCAATCCTTGAGCCCTGTCACTCGAACGAGGGGTGTTGTGTGGCAGGAGCGCATTTTCGAATGCGAGTTCGATAGTCTGGCGAGGTTCGACGGAAAAGAGGGGGTGCCGGATCCATGGCGCGACGACTCGACGTCACCGGGGCCGACGGCGTCCGGCTGGCGGCCTGGGACCACACGGCTCCGGGTCACGCGGCTCCGGGTCACGAGACCCCTGGTCACACGGCCTCGGATCACGAGGCTCCTGGTCGTGCGGCCCCGGAGCGCGAGGCCTGGGGGCGCGCCGCCGGGCCCGGCGGGACCGGGTTGGTCCCCCGCCCCGTACGGGCCCGGCCCTCGTCGGCGCCGGCCGCTCCCGCCCCGGGGGTGTTACTCCTCCACGGGCTGATGGGGCACGCGGGCCACTGGGCCCCCGCCGTCCGCCGTCTCACCGGCGGGCACCGGATCGTCGCCCTCGACCAGCGCGGTCACGGCGCGAGCGAGAAGCCCGCCGCCGGACCCTTCACGCGCGAGGCGTACGTGGCGGACGCCGCCGCCGTCGTCGAGCAGCTCGGCCTCGGCCCGGTGACCCTCATCGGCCACTCCATGGGCGCCCTGACCGCCTGGCAGCTGGCCGCCGAGCGCCCGGACCTCGTCCGCGCCCTCGTCATCTGCGACATGCGGGCCTCGGCCCTGGGCGCGGCCTCGCAGCGCGCCTGGCAGGACTGGTTCCGCGGCTGGCCCGCGCCCTTCCCGTCCCTGGAGGCCGTCCACCGCTGGTTCGGCGACGAGGACCCCTGGGTGGAGACGCCGAACCCGGCGCGGGGCGCGTTCTTCGCCGAGGTGATGGCCGAGCGTCCCGACGGCTGGCGCCCGGTGTTCGACCCGGAGCAGATGCTGACCTCCCGCGAGACCTGGGTCCACGACGCCCACTGGGACTCCCTCGCCCAGGTCCGCTGCCCCACCCTCGTGATCCGCGGCCTCGACGGCGAGCTGGGCCGAGCGGAGGCCCAGGAGATGGTCCGGGTCCTGCCCCACGGGGCGTACGCGGAGATCCCCGACGCGGGCCACCTCCTCCACTACACCCACCCGGAGGCCTGGAGCGAGGCCGTGGAGCCCTTCCTGAACGGGGTGCTGACCCCCTGACGGCACGCCGAGGCGGCCGGGACGGACCGAGGAGACGGTCCGTCCCGGCCGCTTTCGTCCGGCGCGAAGTTCTGCGGAGATCCAGCAGCGTGGAATACCCCCAGGGGGTATGCTGTTGCCTGTTCTGAACGCGGAAACGAGCGCCGGAAGGCGTACTGCTCACGTGGAGGCACACCATGACGAACGACCTCGGCCACGACGCGACCAGCCACAGCGCACACGCCGGTCACGCCGGTCACGGTGACCACAGCGCCCACACCGGCCACGGAGCACACGGAGCACACGGCGGTCATGGCGGTCACGGCGGTGCCCGGCCCGGCGGGCTGTCGGTCTCCGAGGACGGCTACACCTTCGCGCTCGGGACGACGCTCTTCACGAGCGGGCCGCAGACGGTCACCTTCCAGGTGATAGGCCCCGACGGGCAGGCGGTCACCGAGTACGTGCCCGAGCACGAGAAGGAGCTGCACCTCATCGCCGTCCGGCGCGACACGGCCCGGTTCCAGCACGTCCACCCGGTGAGGGACGAGAAGGGCACCTGGAGCGTCGGGCTGGACCTGGAGCCCGGGGACTGGAGGTTCTTCGCGGACATCCACCCGGCCGGCCACGACGGGACCCTCACGCTGGGGGTCGACGCCTCGGTCGCCGGGCACTACGAGCCGCAGCCGCTGCCCGAGGCCGCCCGGACCGCGCACGTCGACGGATACACCGTGACCCTCGACGGGGAACTCCTGGTCGGCGAGGCGAGCGACCTGACGCTGACCGTCGGCCGGGACGGCCGGCCCGTCACCGACCTGCAGCCCTATCTGGCCGCGTACGGACACCTGGTCGCGCTCCGGGTCGGCGACCTGGGCTACCTCCACGTCCACCCGAACGGCGAGCCCGGCGACGGCGTCACCGAGCCGGGGCCCGGGATCACGTTCACGGCGGCCGCGCCCACGGCCGGCACCTACCGCCTGTACCTGGACTTCAAGCACGAGGACACCGTCCGGACGGCCGAGTTCACGGTGCACGCCGACGGGGCCGCGCCCCGGACCGCCCCCGAGGCCGGGCACCACCATGACGCCCACGCACACCACGGTGCCCACGCGCACCACGGCCACCACTGACCGGGAGCCGCAGCACGTGACACGGCCGAAGTGCGCTCGCCCCCTGGAGCGCCCCCCACCCCCGCACGCCTGAAGGACACGCCATGCGTCTGTTCGCCATCCGGGACTACCGCCGCCTGTTCAGCGCCCAGGTCATCGCCCTGTTCGGGACCGGGCTGACCACCGTCGCCCTGGGACTGCTCGCCTACGGCCTCGCCGGCGCCCGTGCCGGCGCGGTCCTCGGCACCGCGCTGACCATCAAGATGGTCCTGTACGTGGTCATGGCCCCGCTCGCCGCCGCGTACGTCGACCGCCTCCCCAGAAGGGCCTTCCTGGTCGCCCTCGACATGATCCGCGCGGTGGTGGTCCTGGCGCTGCCGTTCGTCACCGAGGTCTGGCACGTCTACGTACTGATCGGCCTGCTCCAGGCCTCGTCCGCGGCGTTCACGCCGACGTTCCAGGCCGTCGTCCCCGACATCGTCACCGACGAGTCCGACTACACGCGCGCCCTGTCGGCCTCCCAGGTCGCGTACACCATGGAGAGCCTGTTCAGCCCCGTGCTGGCAGCGGTCGCCCTGGCGTTCATGAGCTTCGACCGGCTGTTCCTGGGGACCGCCGCCGGATTCGTCCTCTCGGCCGTGCTCATCCTGTCGACGCGCATCCCCGACGCCCGGCCGAGCGCCCACACCAAGGCGTGGGACAAGGCGGCGGCAGGGATCAGGACGTTCGTCAGGACACCGCGGCTGCGCGGACTCGTGGCGCTCCACCTCGTGGTCGCGTCGGCGGGAGCGATCGTCGTCGTCAACACCGTCAACTACGTCCGTGACGAGCTCGGCGGTTCGCAGTCGGACGTCGCGTGGATGCTCGCCGCCTCCGGCGCCGGAACGCTCCTGACCGCCCTCGTACTTCCTCGCGTACTCGGCCGCCTCACCGCGCGCACCGTCATGGTGACCGGCGGCGGAGTCCTCGTCGGCGGCACGATCGCCGCGGTGACGCTCCTCGCGGCCGGCCTCACCACATGGACCGGCACGGCGATCGTCTGGAGCGCGATCGGCATCGGCATGGCGCTGATCGTCACCCCGACGGGCAAGGTCCTGCGCGAATCCGCCGAGCCGGACGCCCTCCCCGAGGTCTTCGCGGCCCAGTTCTCGCTGTCGCACCTCGCCTGGCTGATCACCTACCCCCTCGCGGGATGGCTCGGCACGAAGGCCGGCTTCACCCTCACCTGGTCCCTCCTCGCGGTCCTCGCCGGGGCCGGCGCCACGGGCGCCCTCCTCCTCTGGCCCCGCCGCGAAGGCCAGCGCGAAGGACGGCGCGAAGGCCAGCGCGAAGGACAGCGCGAAGGACAGCACGACGGACGGCACGACGCCACCGGACCTGCGACGCCCGGACCCACCCCGACCGTGTCCCAGCTGGACCTTTCCCCCGAGAAGGAGACCGTGGACAGCGCCCTGGCGGCCTGAGGCCGGGCAGCGGCGAGCGGAGCCGGGCCCCCGCGGTGACGCGGGGGACCCGGCAAGGTACGGTCCCTCTCACGGCGCGTCGAGCAGCACATCTCCGCGCCGGTGGGAGGGAACTCAATGCGCATTTCCATGCTGCGGCGTGTGGCCACGGTGGCCACGACGCTGGGGCTCACCTCGCTCGGCCTCCTCGGCGCGGGCGTGACGCCGGCGCAGGCCGCGATCAGCGACTGCCCGTCGGGCTACTTCTGCGCCTGGAAGTCCGACAACGGCACCGGCACCATGTACAAGACGAACGTGAACCGGGCGACGCTCGGGACCTGGGACAACGCGTTCCGCTCGGTCGTCAACCACACGAACAAGTACCTCTGCCTGTACGACGACCCGAACTACAGCGACCCCACGGGCGCGAGCATCCGGCCGCCCGACCCGGCGGGCACCGAGTGGGGCGGTCCGAGCAGCAACTCGGTCAGTTCGGTGAAGCTCGTCCCGACCCTGCGTGAGTGCGACGGGAAGGCGTACCCGCAGTGGAACGCGTCCACCGCGCCCGAGGCGGCGGGCTTCGGCGACCTGAACGCCGACAGGAAGTCGGACGTCCTCGTCCGGGACGAGGCGGGCCGCCTGTGGTTCCTGCCCGGTGACAACACCGGACGCCTCGTCGGCGCCGGCGGCTGGGGCGCCATGAACGCCCTCACGCGCCACGGCGACTTCACCGGCGACGGCCGCGAGGACGTCATCGCCCGCGAGGCGTCCACCGGCAAGCTGTGGCTGTACCCGGGCACCGGCACGGGAGCCCTCGGCACCCGCAAGCTCATCGGCTCCGGCGGCTGGAACGCCATGAACAAGCTCACCGCGTACGGCGACCTGACCGGCGACGGCCGCTCCGACCTGCTCGCCGTCGAGTCCTCCACCGGCAAGCTCTGGGCCTACCCCGGCACCTCCACCGGCACCCTGGGCGCGCGCAGGCTCATCGGCACGGGCGGCTGGAACGCGATGAACGCGCTGGTCGCCCCCGGCGACATGAACGGCAACGGCAAGGCCGATCTGATCGCCCGCGAGGCCTCCACCGGCAAGCTCTGGTTCTACCCGGGCACCGGCACCGGCGGCTTCGGCACGCGCGTCCTGATCGGCTCCGGCGGCTGGAACGTCATGGCCTCCTTCCTCGCGGTCGGCGACTTCGACGCCGACGGCAAGAACGACCTGGCCACGACCACCACCAGCTCCTACGTCGGCGAGGGCTGCCGCGGCGTGGGCTGCCTGGTCCTCTACGGCGGCAAGGGCACGGGCGCGCTCAACCCGGGCCTCCCGGAGAGCTGGGAGATCAACTGGGCCCATCTGCGAGGCGCGTTCTGACCCCGCGAGCACCCCGCGAGCACCCCATGAGCATCCGGTGAGCACCCGGTGAGCGAGGAGGGCCTCCACCCCGACGGGCGGAGGCCCTCCGGCCGTCGCCAGGACACCGGCGCCCGCCCGTGCGAGGCTTCGAAGGAGGGGCCGAGAGAAGGACGAGGACATGACCAGAGTCCTGTTCGTGGTGACGGGGGCCGACCACTGGACGCTGAAGGACGGCACGAAGCACCCCACCGGGTTCTGGGGCGAGGAGCTCGCGGTGCCGCACAGGACCTTCACCGCGGCCGGGTGGGAGACCACCCTCGCGACCCCGGGCGGAAGGCGTCCGACGCTGGACGCGATCAGCATGGGCCGTACGGCGGGCCTGCCGGGCACCCTCCGGGAGGTGGCCGACCACCTCGCCTCGATCCAGGACCGACTGGACAGCCCGGCCTCCCTGGACGAGGTCGACCCCGACGACTTCGACCTGGTGTTCTACCCCGGCGGGCACGGCCCGATGGAGGACCTGTCCCACGACGAGACCTCCGGCGCCCTCCTCACCCGGAGGCTCGCCTCCGGCAGACCACTGGCCCTGCTGTGCCACGGCCCGGCCGCGATGCTGGCGGCCCGGAACCCCGACGGCTCCTGGCCCTTCGCCGGGTACCAGGTCACCGCGCTGTCCAACACCGAGGAGAAACTCAACAGCTTCGGCCGCAAAGCCCCCTGGTTCCTGGAGGACCGACTGCGCGAGAACGGCGCGGACTACTCCAAGGGCCTGGTCCCCCTCCTGCCCCACATCGTCGTCGACCGCCACCTCTACACCGGCCAGAACCCCGGCTCGTCCAAACGCCTCGCCGAACGCCTGGTGACCGACCTGACCTGACAGCGGCCCCGTCAGAGCTTGCCCGCCAGCAGGCGGGTGCGATGGCCGCCGAGGACCTCGGTCAGCTCGGCGATGAACCCGGGGCGGAGGAACGGGCCGTTCCAGTGCTCGATGCCCAGGTAGGCGAAGGCGAAGAAGTCGTTCTCCCACTCCCAGGCGGCCAGCGGGACCGTACGGCGGCAGGCCGGGCAGGGGACGTCGGCGGCGCCCGTCCTCCACCAGGTGTCCATGGCCGTGGAGAAGACGGCTCGTTCGTCGGGGTCGACCGTCGCGCAGTGCGGGCAGATCGGTGAACCGCCCTTGCCCGGAGAGCCGAAGAACACCGTGCGCCCGGTGACGACGGCCAGGCCGTCCGTCCCCAGGTGGCGCCGCTCGTCCGTCACGTGCGTCCAGCGCGGCCCCGGCACGTACCACGCCTTGTCGTCCATGAGGTCGCCCGCCGGGACCGCGATCCCCTCCCCGACCAGCCAGGCCCCCACCCGCTCCCCGAGCGCCCCGGCCTCCTCGGCCGTCGCCTCCAGGTCGGCGATCGTCTGGAACGTGTCCCCCATGAAGGCCCCCTCTGTCGTCGCCGCGACGCGGCATCCGCGCATCCTAGGGGCCGGTGATCACCGGCTCAGGCGCCACACCTGGTCCTCGCCCGTCTCCGCCGGGGCGGTGGGTTCGTGGGGGCGGCGGAGGTGGTCGGTGAAGCCGAGGCGGGAGGGGACGGCGGCGCTGGAGCGGTTGGCGACGTCGTGGACGACTTCGACGGCCGTGACGCCGGGGAGGCGGAAGGCCTGATCGACGAGGGCGCGGGCGGCGCGGGTCGCGATGCCGCGGCCGGTGGCGGAGGGGTGGAGCCAGTAGCCGATCTCGAGCGTGCCGTCCGGGGTGTCGTCGTTCCGGTGCAGCCCGCAGGAGCCGACGAGGGACCCGTCGAGCACGATCGCGTAGCTGTACGAGTCGCCGTTCGCCCACAGCTCCGCCCGGCCGGCCAGGAAGCCGGCGGTGCTCTCCCGGCTGTGCTCGGCGATCCACGGCATCCACGGGCGCAGGTGCTCCACCGACTCGTCGGTGACGCGGAGGAGCTCCGGAAGGTCCGCCTCGCCCTCGAACGCGCGCAGCGTCAGCCCGCCGTCGAGCTCGATGCGGACCTCGGGGGCGGGCGCGGGCGGGGGCGGGGTCTGTGAAACGTCCATGCGGGGAGGATCGGCCGCGCCGGTCGCGGCGGGCAAGGGAATTCCGGGGCGGGTTCGCGGTGGTCGCGGCCTCCACGCGTACGCTGCAGGCGGGTGGGGAGGGCGGCATGGAGATCGACGAGAGCCTCGTACGGGCCCTGCTCCGGGACCAGCACCCGGATCTGGCGGAGCTGCCGATCCGGGAGGTGCCGGGCGGGTGGGACAACCAGATGTGGCGGCTCGGCGGCGAGTTGGCCGTACGGATGCCCCGTACGGAACGGGCCCCGGAGCTGCTCCGCAAGGAGTGCCGCTGGCTGCCCGCCCTGGCGCCGCTGCTGCCGCTGCCCGTGCCCGTTCCCGTACGCACCGGGGAGCCGTCCGCGCGGTTCCCCCGGACCTGGGTGGTCGCCCGCTGGGTGCGGGGCGAGCCGAGCGACGCCACGCCCGTCACGCGCGGCGAGCACGCGGCCGACGCCCTGGCGGGCTTCCTGCGGGCGCTCCACCGTGAGGCGCCCGCGGAGGCCCCCGCCAACCCGGACCGGGGCCTGCCCCTCGCGGAGTTCGCGCACTGGTTCGAGGAGGGGTTCCCGCTGCTCGCCGAGCACGCCGACCCGGTGGCCGTACGGCGGATGTGGGACGACGCCCTCGCGGCCCCCGTCCGGCAGGGCCCGCCGGTGTGGCTGCACGGGGACCTGCACCCGGCGAACGTCGTCGTCGCGGACGGCACCCTCGCCGGAGTGGTGGACTTCGGCGAGGTGTGCGCGGGCGACCCGGCGACGGACCTCTCGGCGGCGTGGCTGCTGCTGCCGGAGGGCGCGGCAGAACGGTTCTTCCGCACGTACGCGCGCGTGGACGGCCCCACCGTCCGCCGCGCCCGGGGCTGGGCCCTGATCCGGGCGGCCGGGCTCATCGGCATCGGCCGGGCCGGGGAGCGCGGGCTCCCGGGCGGGAAGCCGAGCTGGGGTCCGGCCGGCCGGGCCGCCCTCGCGCGCGTGCTGGGGGCGCCTACCCCTTGCTGACCGCCGCCAGGATCTCCGGGAGGCGCCTGGCCGCGCGCGGGGCCGCCAGCTTGAGGCCCGCGAGGGTCAGGAGCGCGCCGTAGAGGGCCCCGGCGGGGAGGAGGAGCCACAGCAGGGACCGCTGGTCCGCGACGTGGAGGTAGACCGTCGCGGCGATGAGCGGGGAGCAGAGGACGCCGGCCGTGAGCATGCCGCCCATGATCGACATCCAGGCCAGGCCGCCCTGTCCCGGCGCGACGTTCTTGTAGCCGCTGTCCTGGGGGATCGAGTACGGGAAGTTCGCCGAGGTCACCGCGCCCGTGCCGACCATCGCGCCGAGCAGGCCGAGCGCCAGGCCGAGGGCCTCGGGGAGCTGGGACCAGGCGTCGAGGACACCGGCGGTCACGGCCGTCACGAGCACCGTGAACGGCAGGGTGACCATGAGCAGGGCCAGGGTCCGCGAGCGGAGTTCGGCGTAGGCGTCGGCGGGCGTCGAGATCGTCTGGGCGACCATCCAGAACGCCGAGCCGTCCTGCCCGAACTGGTTGTACATCAGCATGCCGAGCATGCCGGAGGCGAAGACCGCGAAGTAGACCGAGCCCCCGCCCTGGACGGCGTTGAAGAGGGGGACGATCAGGCCGACGGCGAGCGAGGTCACCCACGACGCCTTCGTCTTCGGGTCGCGCCAGATGTACCGGAGGCCGCGCTCCATGACGGCACCGGTCCGTCCGCCCGGCAGGATCCGGGCGAGCAGCCCCGAGCCGGCCTTGTCGGAGGTGCCCGCGTCCGGGGCCGCGCCGACCGTGGAGCCGTCCGGCTCGACCATCAGCCGCACCAGGCTCCGCTGCCACCAGTAGAGGAGCGCCGCGAGGGCCGCCGCCGTGAGCAGCAGCCGGGCCGCCGCCACCGCGTAGTCGCCGCGGCTCGCGGAGTCGACCGCGCCGATCGCGGCGGCCGGCGGCAGCCAGCCGACGACGGCCGTGGCCGGTTCGAGGGAGGCGAGGCCGCCGGCCTGGCCGAGGCGCTGGGCGGCGAAGTTCACGAACTGCATGCCGATCGCGATGACCAGACCGCTCAGCAGGGCCAGGTCCCGGCCCTTGCGGGAGGTGAGGAGCCGGATGTTCGCGGCGGCCACGGCCCGGGACAGCGCCACGCACGTCACCACCGTGAGCGGGACGGCGAGGACGGCGAGGACGGTCCCGGCGGCGCCGTGCGCGACGGCCAGCGCGGCGCCCACGACGAGGGCGGAGGTGAGGACGGGGCCGACGCCCACGAGGGAGGCCACGAGCAGCGCCCGGACCAGCGGCCGGGGCCGGAGCGGCAGCATCACGAGCCGCGAGGGGTCGAGGGTCTCGTCGCCGCTCGGGATGAACAGCGGCATGACCGTCCAGGCCAGGGAGAGCGCCCCGGTGAGGAGGACCGCGACGGTGGCGGCGTCCGTGTGGCCCCGCAGGAGGACGAGGGCCAGCAGGAGGCCGGAGGCGAAGACCAGGCCGAAGGCGATCGACACGATGAACGCGACGGTCCGCCCGCCGGACTGCCGCAGCCCGTTCTTCAGCAGCGACAGCTTGAGCCGGACGAAGACGGACGTGAGGGACGGTACGGAGGAGGTGGTGGCGGCGCTCATCGCTGGGCCCCGCTCGCGCCCGTACCGCCCGCCCCGCCGCCCAGCCAGTCCAGCGAGTCCCCGGCCGCCGCGCGGCCGTTCGCGCCGACGAGCTCCAGGAACGCCTCCTGGAGCGAGGACGCCGAGCCGCGGACCTCGGCCAGCGGGCCCTGTGCGCGGATCCGGCCGGCCGCCATGACGGCGACCCAGTCGCAGAGCGACTCGACGAGCTCCATGACGTGGCTGGAGAAGACGACGGTCGCGCCGGAGGAGGTGTACCGCTCCAGGACGCCCCGGATGGTCTGCGCGGAGACCGGGTCGACGCCCTCGAAGGGCTCGTCGAGGAAGAGGACCTCGGGGTTGTGGAGGAGCGCGGCGGCGAGGCCGATCTTCTTCCGCATGCCGGTCGAGTAGTCGACGACCAGCTTGTTCTGCGAGCCGGTCAGGTCGAGCACGTCGAGGAGCTGCGCCGCCCGCTTGTCGACCTCGGCGCCGGGCAGACCGCGCAGCCGGCCGCTGTAGGCGAGGAGTTCACGGCCCGAGAGGCGCTCGAAGAGCCGCAGGCCCTCCGGCAGGATGCCGATGCGGGCCTTGACCTGGGCGACGGACTCCGGGTCGGCCCACACGTCGTGCCCGGCGACGAGGATCCGCCCCTGGTCGGGCCGGAGCAGGCCGGTGATCATGGAGAGCGTGGTGGTCTTGCCGGCGCCGTTGGGCCCGACGAGCCCGATGAACTTCCCCGCGGGCAGGACGAGATCGATCCCGTTCACCGCGATCTGCTGCCCGAAGCGCTTCCACAGCCCCTCGACGCGCACGGCGGGCACCGCACCGTCCCCCGGTGCGGCGCCCGTCTTGTCGAACGCTCCGTCAAATGCCTGGTCAGGCATGTTCCGTCAACCCTTCGATGGTCCCCGTCATACTTACGGGGCCACCCTACGGGCGGGGCCGACCGGGCCTTCCGGTCAGTTCGCTCGGTTCCGCGCCTCGGCCGCCTCCCGGCCGCACGCGTACGCGAGGGCGCTGATCAGCTCCTCCGCGTCCGGCAGCCAGCGGTTCGCCGGGGTGGGGCGCCGTGCCCACTGCACCGCGCCGAAGCCGCCGATCCGGGTGGGCGGGGCCGCCACGTAGTGGCCCTCGCCGCGCGTGACGAGGTCGATGGCGGCCGGGGCCCAGCCGAGCTTGCGGACGAGGTCCGGCACCTTGGTCGCGGCGCCGGGCAGCACGAAGAAGTACATGCGGCGGTCCGGGGTGCAGGTCACGGGGCCGAGCGTCAGCTCCATGCGCTCCATGCGGGCGAGCGCCAGGAAACCGGCGGTCTCCGGCACCTCGATCGCGTCGAAGGTGCGGCCGGTCGGCAGCAGGATCGAGGCCTTCGGGGTCTTGGACCACATCCGGCGCGCCCCGACGCCGCTGCCGGTCGCCTGGGTCGACCAGTCGGGCCTGACCGCGTGGGCGCCGGGCACGGCGCACGCGTCCGCGCCGCAGGAGCAGCGCTCCCTGCCCTCGACGACTTCCAGCCAGGTCCCGGGAAACACGTCCCAGTGCCGCTCTTCCGCGTACCGCACGGCGCTGTCCAGCAGCTGCTCGCCCCGCTGCTTGGGGATCTGTGCGGCTTCCGTGACTCCCATGGTCTCTTCCACGGAGAGCTCAACTCCCCCCGCCACCTGGGGTTACGGGCGCGGCGGTGGCCGTGTTGACGCATCGATCCTGCACGCGGGGCGCATGGATGCACTCGCGGGGGCGCGCGGCGGGCCGGGGAGCGGGGGTGGGTACGGAGAGGTGGGGGCGCCGGTGGCGGGGGGCTTCATCCGCGCGGCCGACGTGTCCGGTTTCGCGTGTTCACATCTGCATTGACCGGATATTTGCCGGGCATTGATCAGTTCTCTCGTGATCACCGCACGGCCTCAGGGGGTACTCATGGCAGCCAGGCCACTCGTTCCGCGTCAGCTCAACGAACGGCTCCAGGCGCTCATCCAGGAGGCCGGCTGCTCCAACGCCGGTCTCGCCCGCAGGGTCAACATGGTCGGCGCGGAGCGCGGCCTCGACCTGCGCTACGACAAGACGTCGGTGGCGCGCTGGCTGCGCGGGCAGCAGCCGCGCGGCCGGGCGCCCGGGATCATCGCGGAGGCCCTGGGCCGCAAGCTGGGCCGTACGGTCACGATCGACGAGGTCGGCATGGCCAACGGCCGGAACCTCGCCGCCGGGGTGGGCCTCCAGTTCGCGCCGACCGTGCCCGGGGCGATCGAGCAGGTCTGCGAGCTGTGGCGCAGCGACGTGGGGCGCCGGGACTTCCTGAACGGCTCGACGGTCGCGGCCTCGGCCCTCGTCGAGCCCAGCCGGGACTGGCTGATCACGGGGCCCGACCAGCACGTGGCGCGGATGGCGGGGGCCCGCGTCGGGGTCGCGGACGTGGCGGCCGTCCGGGAGATGACGGCCGCGCTCGTCGACCTCGACCGGCGCTTCGGCAGCGGCCACGTCCGGCCGGTGGTCGTGCACTACCTCAACAGCGTGGTGTCGGGGATGCTGTCCGGCTCGTACCGGGAGGCGATCGGCCGGCAGCTCTTCGCGGCGGTCGCCCGACTGACCGAGCTCGCCGGGTACATGGCGGTGGACACCGGCGAACCGGGGCTCGCGCAGCGGTACTACATCCAGGCGCTGCGGCTCGCGCAGGCGGCGGGGGACCGGGGGTACGGCGGCTATGTGCTGGCCGCGTCGATGAGCCACCTCGCCGCGCAGCTCGGCAACCCCCGGGAGATCGCCCAGTTGGCGCGGGCGGCGCAGGAGGGGGCGCGCGGGAAGGTGCCGCCGCGCGCGGAGGCGATGTTCCTGGCGGCGGAGGCGCGCGGGCACGCGCTGATGGGCGACGTGCCGGCCTTCGAGTCGGCGGCGGGCCGCGCCGTGCGGGCCCTCGACCGGGCCGATCCGGAGGCGGGCGACGACCCGGCGTGGATCGCCCACTTCGACGAGGCCTACCTCGCGGACGAACTGGCGCACTGCCACCGGGACCTGGGGCAGGCGGAGGCGGCGGCGCGGGCGGCCGAGGAGTCGATCGCCGGCCATCCGGAGTCGCGGGCGCGGCGGCGCGCGATCGGCCTCGCGCTGCTCGCCTCGGCGCAGGTCCAGCAGCGGGAGGTGGAGCAGGCCTGCCGCACGGGCACGCGGGCGCTCGAACTGCTCGGCACGCTGCGGTCGTCGCGGGGCGCGGAGTACCTGGACGATCTGCGGGAGCGCCTGGAGCCGTACGCGAGGGAGGCGGTGGTGCGGGAGTTCGGCGCGCGGATGGAGCTGTACGTGGCCTAGGGCCGAAGCCGTGCGTGGCCTGGAGCTGAAGCTGTGCGTGGCCCGGAGCCAGAGCCGTGCGTGGCCCGACCGTGTCAACCGTGTAATGGGTCTCACACGTGTGTGCGGAGGCCTGGGCGCACCCGGTAGCGTGAGCCGACGATTCCGTAGGTTGGTCCATCAGTGGGAGTCCCGGTGACGCAGAACGGACAGGGTCCGGAGCATGGCGGCGGTCAGCCGTGGGGCGGCGCCTGGGGCCCCGCAGGCGGTCAGCCGGGAGGGCAGCCGCTGCCGCCCGCGCAGCCGCTTCCCCCGGAGGCGCCGCAGGGCGCCGCCGACATGCAGTCCACCCAGTACCTGCCGCCGATACCGCCGCAGCAGGCCCCGCCGCAGCCCGGCTACGGCTACCCGGGCCCCGGAGCCGCCGACATGCAGGCGACCCAGCACATCCCGCCGGTCCCGGGCGGGATGCCGCCGGTGCAGGGGATGCCGCCGCAGCCCGGAATGCCGCCTCAGCAGGCCGCCCCGCAGCCGGGGTACGGCTACCCCGGTCCCGGCGCCCCGGCCGCCCCGCAGCCCGGCTACGGCTACCCGGGCCCCGACGCCGCCGACATGCAGGCCACGCAGCACATGGCCCCGGTGCCGCCGCAGCAGGGCGGGGGCTCCGACACCCAGTTCCTCGGCACGGGACCGCTCGCCCACCAGGGGCCCGCCGCCCCGGCCGGCGCCTCGGACGCGACCCAGTACATCGCCCCCGTACCGGCGCAGACGCCCGGTGAGCGGCAGCCGCCCGCCGAGTTCGACAGCCTCTTCCGCACGGAGGCCCCGCGGGCGCCCCAGCAGCCGCACGCGCCGCAGGGCTACCAGCAGCCGGCCCCGGCCCCGTACCAGCAGCAGCACCACCACCAGCCTCCGCAGCCCCCGCAGCAGCAGTACGGCGGCTTCCAGGACGCCTACTACGAGGACGAGCCCGAGCCGCGCCGCAAGTCGCCGGTCGCGCTGATCGCCGCCGTCGTCGTGGGCTGCGCGGTCGTCGGCCTCGGCGCCGGGGCGCTGCTCAGCGGCGGGGACGACGAGAAGGACCCCAAGGCCGGAGGCCAGAACGTCGCGGCGAGCTCCGCCGCGCCGTCCGCCTCGGCACAGCCCTCGGAGAAGCCCGCCGACCCGGCGGAGCCGCAGGCGCAGGAGCTCAGCAAGCTGCTCGCGACCAGCAGCGACAGCCGTCAGACGGTGATCGACTCCGTCGCGTCCATCGACCGCTGCAAGAACCTCGACCAGGCGGCGAACGATCTGCGGGGCGCCGCAGAGCAGCGCCGCGGGCTGATCGCCAAGCTCCAGGCGCTGTCGGTCGACAAGATCCCGGACAACGCGGCGCTGACGGCGGCCCTCACCAAGGCCTGGCAGGCCTCGGCCTCCGCCGACGACCACTACGCGGCCTGGGCCGACCAGATGAAGGGCAAGAAGGCCTGCAAGGGCGGCCACGCCCGGTCGACCGGCGAGAAGGCCGCGGCGAACCAGAAGAGCGGCGAGGCCACCGCCGCGAAGAAGACGGCGGCCGGGCTGTGGAACCCGACCGCCGCGAAGTACGGACTGGAGAAGCGGAGCTGGACGCAGCTCTGAGCGGGCCTACGGGGCGCCGAGGACGGTCTCGCCGACGTCGACGAAGCCGGGCTTCTGCGCCACGAGCCGTCCCTGGCGGACCACCTGGAACGTCACCTCGTGGTTGACGATCCGGGTGAAGCCGTGGGCGCCGAGCAGGTCGTCGTACTTCCAGCGCAGGGTGGGGGTGAGGCCGCCGGTGTCGATCCGCTCGCCCTGGTCGAGGGCGTGGCTGATCTGGTCGGCGGTGATGTCGTCCCGGTGGAGTCCCTCGACGACCTCCTTGAGGACCGTGTACGCGATCCAGGTGGTCTGGACGCCGGTGTCGGCCGGGTCGACCCGGTTGTCGGCGAACGCGTAATCCTGGATCACCTTGCGCATCGGCGCCCAGCTCTTGTCGGTCGCCTCCGGGTACCAGCCGGTGACGTACGCGCCCTCGAAGGGGCTGTGGGGGCCGCCGGTGCGGTCGATGACGGGCTGGTCGACGCTGCCGAGGACCGAGGAGATCCGGACGGCGTCCTTGTCGTGCTTCTGCTCCTGCTGCTCCGGGAGGCGGCGGAAGGAGTCGAAGAAGGTCTGGGTGCGCTCGCCGAGGACGGCGGCCACGCAGCCCTTTCCGCCGCCGGCCCGCTTGCGGGCCCGGCCGGCCTGCTGGGTGTACTCGGCGGCGTCCTCCAGGGCCGGGATGTCGATGGCGCTGCGGTGGCTGGCCCTGCGCAGGCCGGAGTTGAGGAGCTCGGGGAGCTTGTCCCCGGCGGTGGTGTCGGGGCGGACGAGGGAGACGCGCTCGCAGGAGTCGGCCAGCTGCATGCCGTGCCCGGCGACGAGCGAGGCCACCCCGCCGTTGACGGGGTAGGAGATCGGGCTGGTGAACTCGTCCTCCGCGATGCCGTAGCCGCCGATGTACGGGATGCCCGCGGCTTCCAGCGGGGCCATGAAGGCGCGGCCGTTCTGGCTGTACGAGCCGACGACGGCCACCGCGTTCTCGCGCACCGCCCGGCGGGCGCAGGCGGCGGCGCCGGCGCTGGTGTTCTGTTCGTTGCAGGTGAGGACGCGCAGCTCGTGCCCGTCGATGCCGCCCTGCGCGTTCACCCATCGGGCGTACGTCTGCGCCATGGCGGGCATTCCGGGCATGTTGGTCGCCCGGGTCTGGTCGGGAGCCCAGGTCATCACCGTGACGGGCTCCCTGGAGCCCCCCGTGGCCCCAGGGAGCACGCCACAGCCGGTGAGCAGCGACGCTCCGGCTGCCGCGGTGGTCATGTACGCGAGGAGTGGGGTCAGTCGCCTACCGGTCATGGGCATGTACATTTCCGGCCCCCGGGTAACGCGGGAGTGAGCGAGGTTCAACGAAGGGTGACGTGAAGGTGAATTACGGGGGCCGGTGACCGGATGGGGAGGGGGTGGGTCCGCTTACCGGACAAGGAACGTACGATCGAAACGTGTCCAGTCCAGCCCCCAGTCCCGCCCCCGGTTCGGTGAACTCTTCCCGTCGCGGCCGTCGCTCCTCCACCATGGGCGGCATGCCGCTCAACGACATGCCGTGGTGGCGCTGGCGCAGCAACGTGCGCTCGGCGCTGCACATGCTCTCCGACCCCGGATTCCACGAGACCACCTGGCTGACCGGCCAGGAGGGGTACGGCGACGTCACCGACGCCGTCTACCGCCTCGTCGAGGACACCTGGCTCGACAACTGGTCCGCCGAGAAGTACGTCGGCTCGATCTTCCGGGACACCGCCGAGGCCGCCCTCGTCGACGTCGCCGTCCTCCGTGTGCTGCGCATCATGCACCAGGTCGGCCCGGACGCCCCCGTCTCCGCCTACCTGGCCCACCCGGGCTGGCCCGAGGCCGTACGCGCCGCCCGCGAGGCGCACGTACGACTGTCCCAGGCCGACGGCGAGGACCCCGACACGCCCCCGCGCTCCCTCGACGTGCTCCGGATCATGACGCGGTCCTGAGCCGGTCCGCCTGACGGACGGCGGACCGCCCGGCGGGGCGTTTGTGGCAGGCTGACGGGATGACCGACCAGTACGTCCTCACCCTCTCGTGCCCGGACAAGCAGGGCATCGTGCACGCCGTGTCGAGCTATCTCTTCATCACCGGGTGCAACATCGAGGACAGTCAGCAGTTCGGGGACCGCGACACGGGTCTCTTCTTCATGCGGGTCCACTTCTCGGCCGAGGCCCCGGTGACGGTGGACAAGCTCCGGGCGAGCTTCGCCGCCGTGGGTGACTCCTTCGGCATGGACTGGCAGATCAACGGGGCCGACCAGTCGATGAGGGTCGTCCTCATGGTCTCCAGGTTCGGCCACTGCCTGAACGACCTGCTGTTCCGGTCGCGGATCGGGGCGCTGCCGGTGGAGATCGTCGCGGTGGTCTCCAATCACACGGACTTCCAGGAGCTCGTGGGCTCGTACGGGATTCCGTTCCGGCACATTCCGGTCACGAAGGACACGAAGGCCGCCGCCGAGGCGGAGCTCCTGGAGCTGGTCCGGGAACAGGACGTCGAGCTGGTCGTCCTCGCCCGCTACATGCAGGTCCTGTCGGACGACCTCTGCAAGCAGCTGTCGGGCCGGATCATCAACATCCACCACTCCTTCCTCCCGAGCTTCAAGGGCGCCAAGCCCTACCACCAGGCGCACGCGCGCGGTGTGAAGCTCATCGGCGCGACCGCGCACTACGTGACCGCGGACCTCGACGAGGGCCCGATCATCGAGCAGGAGGTCGAGCGGGTGGGGCACGAGGTGACGCCGGACCAGCTGGTGGCGATCGGCCGGGACGTCGAGTGCCAGGCGCTCGCCCGCGCCGTCAAGTGGCACGCGGAACGCCGCATCCTCCTGAACGGCCGCCGCACGGTCGTCTTCGCGTAGCCCTCCGCACCGCCGAACGCCCCGGCATGTGAGCCGGATCACCGGAACCCGGGGCGCCCGGCGGACAAGGCAGGTCGTGGACTCTTCATTGCACGCCCGGATACGCGCGGGGGACCCCGAGGCGTTCCGGGAACTCTTCCGCGACCATGCGCCCCTGGTCCATCGGCACGCCGTCCGCGTGAGCGGCGACCGGGGGCTCGCCGAGGACGTCGTCTCGCTCACCTTCCTGGAGGCGTGGCGGCTGCGCGACCGGCTCCTCGACCACGAGGCCGGCCCGCGCCCGTGGCTCATGGGCATCGCCGTCAACGTGCTGCGCAACACGCGCCGCGCCGCACGCCGCCACCAGGCGGCCCTCGCACGCCTCCCGGCCCGCGGCACCGTCCCCGACTTCGCCGACGAACTCGCCGGCCGCCTGGACGACGCCGAACAGCTCGCCGCCGTCCAGCGGGCGCTGAGGAGACTGCGCCGCGGCGAGCGCGAGGTGTTCACCCTGTGCGTCTGGTCCGGACTGGGGTACGCCGAGGCCGCCGCCGCGCTGGACGTCCCCGTCGGCACCGTGCGCTCGCGCCTCTCCCGCGCGCGTGCGCGACTGCGCGCACTCGCCGAGCACGAACTGCGGAAGAGACCTGATCCGGAGAAGAGCAGGGAACCGCTTCCGCGCCCCGGACAAGTACCGGGCGGCCGCACTCCCGCGGCCCGGTCGTACGAGCCGCACGAGGAGGAGACGTACAGATGATCCGCACGTTCTGGAAGCGGACCGAGCCCCTGGACCACGCGGAGCTCGCCCGGCTGCTGCCGGCCCCGTCGGCCCCTCCGCTGCCCGACGGCCGCCAGTCGCAGCTGGAGGAGCACCTGTTGAACGAGATCCGCACTCCCGCCCCCGCCCCCGCCGCCCCCGCGCGGCCGGTCCGGCGCGCCCTGCTGATCGGCGCCCCGGTCACCGCCGCCGCGCTCGCCGCCGTCCTCGCGGTCGGCACGCTGACCGGCGGCGGCACCGACGCACCGCCCGCGGCCGCCTCCCGGGTGGAGGCGCCGGTCGTCCCGATCGAGGAGGGCAGCACCGTCCAGCTCGCCTCGACCGTCCAGCGGATCGCCGCCGCCGCGAGCGCGCAGCGGATTCCGGAGCCGAAGCCCGGCCAGTACATCTACATCAAGAGCAAGGTCTCCTTCCTGACGTCCATGTTCAACGGCGACACCGACGAGTCCCGGACGTGGGTGCAGCCGCTGCACCAGCGCGAGGTCTGGAAGTCCCCCGACGGACGCAAGGGCTGGCTCGACGAGCCCGGCTACCAGCCCGACGGCGGGATCACCCTCGACCTGGGCGGCCAGGAAGGACTCCCGTACCTGAGCTACGACTGGGTCAAGGACCAGCCGGCCGACCCCGACCGGCTCCTCGCCGCCGTCCGCGCCACCGCCGGCGACGGCGGCTCGCGCGACCGCGACCAGCAGGCCTTCGAGGCCATCGAGGAGATCATCAACGAGCAGCTCGTCCCGGCCCCGACCGCCGCCGCGCTCTACCGCGCCGCGGCGAAGATCCCCGGCGTGTCCGTCGTCCCCCACTCCCAGGACGCCGCCGGCCGCACCGGTCTCGCCCTGGCCCGCCTGGACGAGCAGAGCGGCGAGCGCACCGAGCTGATCTTCGACCGCAAGACCTTCGTCTACCTCGGCAGCCGCGGCGTCCAGATCAAGCCGTCCGGCGAGGTCGCACCCGGCACGGTCGTCGAGCGCACCGCCGTCCTGGAGCGGGCCGTCGTCGACGCCCGGAAGGAGCGGCCCGGAAAGCGCGGGACCGGAACCGCCTGAGCGCAGACGGCGCAGGGGGCACGGGGTACGGCCGGGGCGACCGGTCGTACCCCGTACTCCGCTACAGGCGGCTCAAGGACGCCGCCGCCGACAGGACGTCCCTGATGGCCTCCCGGTCGCCGTCCTGGCCCGCCGCCGCTTCCTCCGGCGTGATGTGACCCGCCACCAGCTTGCAGAACTCCACCCCGTCCATCGCCACCTGGGCGACCGCCCGGTCCGGCGAGCCGACCGCCGCCGGGGAGTCCAGGGCGATGTACCAGTGGCCGCCGCCCGCGCCCTCCACCTCCAGGTGGAGCGAGCGGCCCGGCGCGCCCGCCGTGACGAGCTCCCTGGCGGGGCCGGCCAGGCCCGCGCGGCGGCGGTTGGCGAGGGCACCCGGCAGCAGCCGGGCCGCGAGGTCGATCATGTCGTGGAGGTGCGCGCCGCTGGGCGGTGCGTACGGATACGCCACCGCCGTCGCGATGTCGTCCGCGTGCAGCCAGCACTCGAAGGCCCGCTCCAGGAGCGAGTCCCGGAGCGGGAGGGCGAAGCACTTGTAGGTGACCGTCAGATCGGCCACGCCCCGGCCCGCGAACGCGACCGTCCGGATCAGCGTGTGCGACTGGTTCCGCCACGGCTCCCGGACGGAGCGGTTCGGCGGCCGGTCCAGGGCCGCCCAGAACGCCTCCGTCCGCTCCGTCGGGGACAGTTCCGGCACGCCCTTGCCCAGCGGGTCGTCCAGGCCGAGGGCCGCCGCCACCAGACCGTCCACCGCCAGGAGGTGGCCGATCACCGACGCGACGGTGGCCTTGCGGCGCACCAGGCCTTTCTCCTCGTACCACTTGAGCCGCACCGGCGCGTGCCACTCGGACTCGCCGATGTCCCGGAGCAGCGCGTCGAGCCGGGCGGTCTCCGCGTCGTAGGGCGTGACCCAGTCGGGGACGGGGATGCGGGCGGGGCGGCGGCCCAGGCAGGTCTCCAGGACCCGGGAGCGGAGCAGCGGGTCGAGGTCCAGGTCGCGGTCCTCGTGGAGGAGGGAGACGGCGTCGCGGAGCCGGAGGGCCTCGTCGGCGCAGGGTGCGCAGGTGGTGAGGTGGTTCTCGACGGCCGTGGTCTCGCCGGCGGAGCACGCCGAAAGCGCCCAGGCCCCGAGCAGGGACTTGAGCACGTTGTGGGTGAGGTCCGGTACCTCCGGCTCCTCCGCCTCCGCTTCCCTCTCCTCCTTCGCCGTCGGTGCCGCCGCCGGTGGTGGTGCCGGCGGTGCCGTCAGGTCCGCGTGGTCGTCGGCCGCCTTGCGCGGCCCCGGTATCCAGGGGGCGCGGGCGACGTCGTCCGGTTCGCCGGTCGCCTCGCTCACGGCGTCCGTCCGTAGCCGTTCGCGGAGGAGAGCAGCTGGAGCCCGAGCCGGAGGCGCCGGCGGGCCTCGTCCTCGGTGACGCCGAGGTCGGCGGCGGTCTGGCGGTAGTCGCGCCGCTGGAAGTACGCCAGTTCGAGCGCGGCCCGCAGGGATGCGGGCATGGACGTCACGATGTAGTCGGCGCGGGCGGCGACCCAGGCCCGGCGGACCTTCTGCTCCAGCTCCTCGGCGGAGCCGATCCCCGTCTCCGCGTACGCCGTGGCCTCGGCCTGCCGCAGCCGGTTCACGGCCTGCCGCTGGGTCAGCCGGGCGACCCAGGCGCGCATGCTGCCGTGCTTCGGGTCGTACGAGTCGGGGTTCTCCCAGACGTAGCCGAAGACCTCGCGGGTGACCTGGTCGGCCGCCGCGTCGTCGTCGAGGACCCGGTGGGCGAGGCTGTGCACGAGGGAGGCGAAACGGTCGTAGAACTCGCCGAGGGCAGCGGCCTCCCCGCGCGCCAGCCGCTGCTGCATCCTGCGGTCCCAGCGCCGTGGTGTCTCCATCGCCATGCGGCTCTCCGCCCCTTCCCGGGCACCGGATTCCCGGTCCCGGCACACCGGTTCTCCTCCAAAGTAATGCGCCGCCCCGACAACTCACGCCTGTTTGCCGCAAGTGCGCCCTTGACGTGGATCTGGATGGTAGGGAAAGCGTCACCCTCGGACCCGGGGGTTTCGGGCGGGCGTGGCGGGGCAGGCGCCCGTCCGTGACGACGATCGAGGTCGACGAGGACGAGCACGGCTCCTGGACGGTTTTCCGCGTCCGGGGGGAACTGGACCTGGTCACCTCCCCCCGGATACGCCGCCGCGTGCACGAGGCCGTGGCGGGCGGCCGCCACGACCTCGTGATCGACCTGTCCGCCGTGCGGTTCTGCGACTCCAGCGGCGTCGGCGTGCTGATCGCCTCCCGCCGGCTGCTCCGCTCCTGCGGCGGCCGGCTGCGCCTGATCCTCCCCGAGGACTCCGGCAGCCCGGACGGCCACGTCGGACGGGTCCTCTCCGCGCTCGGCGTCCGGCGCCTCTTCGACGTGTACGAGGACGTGCCGGGGGCCCTCACGGAGCCGTCGTACCGAAACGCTCCCTGAGCTTGTACTTGAGGACCTTCCGCAGGGTCTCGTTGCGGGGCAGCGCCTCCACCACCTCCAGCTGCTCCGGGAGCTTGTGGACGGAGAGCCCGGCCTCCCGCAGGAAGGCCGTGAGCTGCGGAAGGTCCAGCGGGGCGGCGCCCGGGGGCTGTTCGACGACGGCGCAGACGCGTTCGCCGCGCTCGGCGTCCGGGAGGCCTATGACGGCCGCGTCGCCCACGTCCGGGTGCGTGTGGAGGAGGTCCTCGATCTCCTTGGCCGAGATGTTCTCGCCCTTGCGGATGATGATGTCCTTGATGCGGCCGGTGAGGACGAGGTGGCCGCTCGGCGTGAGGTGCCCGACGTCGCCGGTGACGAGGAAGCCGTCCTCGTCGAAGGCGGCGGCCGTCTGCGCCGGGTCGAGGTAGCCCCGGCAGACGGCCTCGCCGCGGAGCCGGACCTCGCCGTCGCCGGTGATGCGGATCTCCATGCCGGCGGGCGGACGGCCCTCGGTCGTGGCGAGGTTCTCCTCGGTGTCGTCGGGGGCGCCCATCGTGATCATGGGGACCTCGGTCATGCCGTACCCGTGGGTGAGTTGGCAGCCCAGCTCCTTGCGCACGGCGTGGTAGACCTCGGGCGGCTTGGGCGCCCCTCCGCCCGCGAGCAGGCGGAGGGTGGGGATGACGGGCTGCCCGGGCCGCTTGCGCTGCTCGGCGAGGAACATCGAGTAGAAGGCGGTGGAGCCGCCGGCGACGGTCACGCCGTGCCGGTTGTACTCGTCGAGGGCCTCCGGCAGCGCGAACTGTTCGAACATCACGGCCGGGAACCCGTACAGCAGGAGCATCACCGTGTAGTCGGGCCCGGCGATGTGCGCGTACGGGAAGGCCATCGAGCCGACGTCCTCGGCCGTGAGGTGCAGGGCGTGGGCGAGGCAGGCGCCGCCGGCGAGGAGCGAGCGGTCGGTGTGCAGGACGCCCTTGGGGTCGGAGGTGGTCCCCGAGGTCCAGTAGATCCAGCGCACGTCGGTGCCGGACGAGGGCGGCGGGGGCAGCACGGCCGGGTCGCCGTCCGGGAGGTCCGCGTACGCCTCGAAGACCCCCCGTGCGCCGAGCCTCCTCGCCATCTCCGCATGGTCGAATCCACGCCAGATCCCGGGCACCGCGAAGAACTCCGCCCCCGACTCGCGCAGCGCGAAGCCGACCTCCTTGTCGCGGTAGAAGGGGATCACCGGGGACTGCACGGCCCCGATGCGGGCGAGCGCGAACGTGAGCACCGCGGTCTCGATGCGGGTGGGCAGCTGCCAGGCGACGACCGTGCCGGGACGCACCCCCCTCCCGTACAGCCCGGCGGCGCAGCGCTCGGCGCGCTCGCGGAGCCCGCCGAAGGTGAGGACGCGGTCGCCCTGGAGGAGGACGGGCCGGTCGGGGGTGAGGGCGGCGCGGCGCTCGACGAGCTCCCAGAGCGTGCGGGACCCGCCGAGCTGGTGTGCGGTCTCGCCGGGAGTGCGTGCGGTCTCATTCATCCCGTACTCCTCATGGCTGACGTTCCGTCAGATGGTGCGGTGAGCGTAGAGGTCCGGCGCTTGTCGGTCCAGGGGTGCGGGGCTAGCCTGATGCCGTCAGATCTGACGGGTCATCAGAAACGGGAGCCCTCATGAGCTCAGGGACGGAACTGCCCCGCATCATCAGCGTCGACGACCACGTGATCGAGCCCGCCCACCTCTTCGAGACCTGGCTCCCGAAGAAGTACCGGGACCGCGGGCCCCGGCCGCTCACGGCCGGCATCGGTGAGCTCGCCTATGTCGGCGGCAAGTACCAGATCACGATGGACCCCGAGGGGCCGCCCACCGACTGGTGGATCTACGAGGACCTCACGTTCCCGTACAAGCGCAACATCGCCGCCGTCGGCTTCGACCGCGACGACATGACCCTGGAGGGGATCACCAGGGAGGAGATGCGGCGCGGCTGCTGGGACCCGAAGGCCCGCCTCGCCGACATGGACCTCAACCACGTCGAGGCCTCCCTCTGCTTCCCGACCTTCCCCCGCTTCTGCGGGCAGACCTTCGCCGAGGCGCACGACAAGGAGGTCGCCCTCGCCTGTGTCCGCGCCTACAACGACTGGATGGTCGAGGAGTGGTGCGGGGACAGCGGCGGCCGGCTGATCCCGCTGTGCATCATCCCGCTGTGGGACATCGACCTCGCCGTCGCCGAGATCCGGCGCAACGCCGCGCGGGGGGTGAGGGCCGTGACCTTCTCCGAGATCCCCACCCACCTCGGGCTGCCGTCGATCCACTCGGGCTACTGGGACCCGTTCTTCGCCGTCTGCCAGGAGACCGGGACGGTGGTGAACATGCACATCGGCTCCAGCAGCCAGATGCCCGCCGCCTCGCCCGACGCCCCGCCCGCCGTCCAGGCCTCGCTGAGCTTCAACAACGCCATGGCCTCGATGATGGACTTCCTCTTCTCCGGGGTGCTCGTGAAGTTCCCCCGGCTGAAGCTGGCGTACAGCGAGGGGCAGATGGGCTGGATCCCGTACGCCCTCGAACGCGCCGACGACGTCTGGGAGGAGCACCGGGCGTGGGGCGGCGTGCGCGGCCTGATCCCCGAGCCCCCGTCCACGTACTACTACCGGCAGATCTACTGCTGCTTCTTCCGCGACAAGCACGGCATCGCCTCGCTCGACGTCGTCGGCCGCGACAACGCCACCTTCGAGACCGACTACCCGCACGTCGACTCGACCTTCCCGCACACCAAGGAGGTCGCCCTCGACCACGTCCAGGGCCTCGACGACGAGACGATCTACAAACTCATGCGCGGCAACGCCATCCGCATGCTCGGTCTGGACATCGTCTGATGGACCTCTCCTGCACCGACGAGGAGGAGGAGTACCGCGCCCGCCTGCGGGAATGGCTCGCCGCCACCCTGCCGGGCCTCCCCGAGCGGCCCGACCCGCTCGACTGGCCGGCCCGCCGCGCCTACGACTGCGGCTGGCAGCGCCGCCTGTACGACGCCGGGTACGCCGACACCCACTGGGACGCCTCCCCGACCCAGCGCCTCATCTTCCTGGAGGAGACCGAACTCGCCGGAGCCCCCTACGTCGGCGCCAACTTCGTCGGCCTCCTCCACGCCGGACCCACCGTCGCCGCCGAAGGCACGGAGGAACAGCGCGAACGGTGGCTGCCGCCGATCCTGCGCGGCGACGAGGTCTGGTGCCAGGGCTTCAGCGAACCGGACGCCGGGTCGGACCTCGCCTCCCTGCGGACGAAGGCCGTACGGGACGGGGACGCGTACGTCGTCACGGGCCAGAAGATCTGGACCTCGCACGCCGAGGTCGCCGACTGGTGCGAGCTGTTGGTGCGGACGGACCCGGACGCGCCGTCCAAGCACAAGGGCATCACCTGGCTCGCCATGCCCATGGACGCCCCCGGCATCACCGTACGGCCGCTGCGCACCCTCGCCGGGTCGACCGAGTTCGCCGAGGTCTTCCTCGACGAGGTGCGGGTGCCGGTCGCCAACCGGGTGGGGGAGGAGAACGACGGCTGGCGGGTCACCATGGTGACCCTGTCCTTCGAGCGCGGCACCGCCTTCGTCGGCGAGGTCGTCGCCTGCCGCCGCCTCCTCGGCGAACTCGCCCGCGCGGCCCGCAAGAACGGCACCTGGGACGACCCCGTCCTGCGCCGCCGGCTCGGCAGGCTCTCCGCCGGGTTCCAGGCGCTGTGGCGCCTCACGCAGGCCAACGTCAGCGAGGCCCAGGCCGTCGGCGGGGTCCCCGGGGCCGGCGGCTCCGTCTTCAAACTGCACTACTCGCACGCCCGCCAGGAGCTGTACGACGCGGCCGCCGCCGTCCTGGGCCCCGACGCGCTCGACCTCGGGCGCGACTGGACCCTCGACCGGCTGTCCTCGCTCTCGTACACGATCGCGGCCGGCACCTCCCAGATCCAGCGCAACATCGTCGCCGAGCGCATCCTCGGCCTGCCGAAAGGGCGGTGATCCTGTCATGGACTTCCGGCTCACGGAGGACCAGCGCGCGCTGCGGCGGGGGGTACGGGAGCTGCTCGCGCGGCTCTTCGACCGGGAGGCGCTGCGGGCGGCCGTCGACGCGCCGCCTTCCCTGGACAGGGGCCTGTGGCGGGAGCTGGGTGCCGCCGGGTTCTTCGCGCTGCGGCTCCCGGAGGAGGAGGGGGGCGTCGGGCTCGGGCTGCCCGAGGCGGTGCTCCTCTTCGAGGAGGCGGGAAGGGTGTTGCTGCCGGGGCCGCTGGTGGCGACGCATGTGGCTGCGGGAGTCGTGCCGGGTGCGGCGGACGGGTCTGTCGTGGTGACCTCTGCGGACGAGGGGCTGGTTCCCTGGCTGGACGGGGCCGATGTGGTGCTGGGCGATGTCACGGGCGCGGTGCCGGTGCGGTCGGTCGATCCGCTCACGCCGCTCCACCGGGTGCCCGGCACCGGGGGGACGGCAGAGGGGGTCTCCGTCCTCCTCACCGCCGCCGAACAGGTCGGCAGCGCTGCCGCCACCACCGGCACGGCGGTGGAGTACGCCCGTACGCGCGTGCAGTTCGGGCAGGTCATCGGGGGATTCCAGGCCGTCAAGCACCTGTGTGCCGGGATGTTGGTGCGGACCGAGCTCGCGCGGGCGGCCGTGTGGGCCGCCGCCGTCACCGGGGATCCCGTCGAGGTCGCCGGGGCCAAGCTGTTGGCCGACGAGGCGGCCGTCGGCAACGCGCGGGACTGTCTCCAGGTGCACGGGGGGATGGGGTTCACCTGGGAGGCGGAGGTGCATCTGCATCTGAAGCGGGCGTGGGTGCGGGCCGAGCTGGGGATGACGGCGGCGCGGGCCGAGGAGGTCGCGGCGGCCGCGCTGTAGCGCAGCGCGTGCGGCGGGTCACGGAACGTCGATATCGGGTTGTGTCCTTCGACGGGGCCGTCACGGCCCGGAGTCGGCCCCCGCCTCCGGTACGCTCCGTGGGATGCGAGTGCTGATTGGCCCGGATCGTCCCGGTGTCGCCCCAGGGGTGGCCCCGTGCCCGGGGATGCCCGCCGCTCGCGCCCGGCGTTCGACTACCCGCAGCGTGCGTCGCACAGTATGGACCATGCGTACTCCTTCGCGCTGGAATATGCCCGAAGCGCTTGTTGCGGTGACTGTACGTCAACCATGCTGTCCCGTAAGGGAATCACGTTCCGTAAAGGTGTGTCCGCCGGTTCGGATGGTGTGAGCGGTGCAGGTGCTTCAGGTTCAGTTGGAGGTCGGGCCGGACCCGGCAGAGGTGGGACGAGCCCGGAGGTGGGCCCGGTCGCGGCTCGCCGGTTCGGGCATAGGGGATGACGAGCCGCTCGCCGAGACGCTGGTGCTCCTCATCTCCGAGCTCGTGACCAACGCCGTGGTGCACACGGGCTGCCCGGCCGTCCTGCGGATGCTGTTCGCCGCGGGGGGCGGGGTGCGGGTCGAGGTGGCCGATGCGAGCGACCGCCCGCCGAAGCCCCGGCACGCGGAGGGCGACGACACCAACGGGCGCGGTCTGGAGCTGGTGGACGGACTCGCGGACCGGTGGGGCTGGCAGCCGGAGGCCGTCGGCAAGAGCATCTGGTGCGAGGTGGACCCGGTCGGGCCCGCGTCCACCGTGCGGTCCCTGTCGCCCGGCCGGGTGCACTGTTGACGATTCGTTCCGTTTTGCCCACCCTGGGGTGAGCGATTCGTGGCGAGCGAGGGGAGCCGAGGGCCGTGTGTCCTCGGCATGTGCGGGTCGCGGCCGGGTGGCGGCGGGCCGTGCCGTGCTCGGGGCGCGTGCGAGCGCGCCGCCGCCCGCGAAGTCCTACAGGACGGCCACCGGTGCCACCGGTGTGCCCGTGCCGCCGACGAAGGGCTCGGGCATCGCGGAGAGCAGGAAGGCGTAGCGTCCTTCCTGCGCACAGGCTGTGGACAGGCCCTCCAGATTCCAGTTCTGCCCCTGGAGCATGCCCATCTCGACCAGGTCGAGGGCGTGCACGGGCAGCCAGAGGTCCTCGATCTCGGGCGGGAAGATCTCGAAGGTGAGCGTGTCGTTGGCGACGGCCGCGACGTCGTGCGCGTGGAACCACTCCGGCGTGCGCACCGAGAGGCCCGGTGACGGGAACGCGTAGCCGTGCTTGTCCCCGGCCAGATACGCCTGGATCTGCCCGGTCCGCACGAGGACGATGTCCCCGGACCGTACGGTCACCCCGCCGAACTCCGCCGCCTCGTCGAGGTCCTCGGGGGTGACCGCGTGGTCGCCGGGCAGGCGGTCCACCCCCTTCGCCGCCGCCACGTCGAGCAGCACCCCGCGGCTGATGACGTGGCGGGCCGTGTGGATGCCGCTGAACTCGGAGCGGCCGTGCGGGGTGATGGTGGCGGCGGGGCGGCCGTTGTAGATGCGGCCCGAGTGGGAGACGTGCGTCAGGGCGTCCCAGTGGGTGCCGGCCTGGAGGCCGAGGGTCACGGCGTCGTCGCTGGTGGCGACCGTGCCGGGGCCGAAGAGCTCCTGGTTGACCTGGACCATGACGTGGAGCGGGTTGACCCGGCCCGGGATCATGCCGGTCTGCACGCCGTCCTGCCGGAGGTCCAGGGCGAGGGGGACGCGGTGGCCGGTGCGGACGGTGGCGACGGCCTCCCGTACGACCTCGTCGGTGATGAGGTTGAGCGTGCCGATCTCGTCGTCCTGGCCCCAACGGCCCCAGTTGTTGACGCGCTTGGCGATCTCGTGAAAGGCGGCGGGGAGAGACATCGGGGCCTCCGGGGTCTTGTTTTCCGGTATCTGACGGACCGTAGAATCCTGACGACGAACGAATCTAACGGACCGTCAGAAAGTGCGGGAAGGGGCCGGGCGTGGGGAACTTCTTGGCTGGCAAGGTCGTCGCCGTGACGGGAGCGGGGCGCGGCATCGGCCGCGCCGTCGCCCTCGCCTGCGCGGCGGAGGGCGCGAAGGTCGTCGTCAACGACTACGGGGTGTCGATCGAGGGCGGTGAGCCCACCTCGGAGGTCGCGGCCTCGGTCGTGAAGGAGATCGAGGCCGCGGGCGGGACGGCCGTCGCCGTCGCGGACGACATCTCCACCATGGCGGGCGGGGCGAGGGTCGTCGAGACCGCCCTCAGCTCGTACGGACGGATCGACGGGGTCGTCTGCGTCGCCGGCATCCTGCGCGAGCGGATGCTCTTCAACATGTCCGAGGAGGAGTGGGACCCGGTCGTCGCCACCCACCTGAAGGGCACCTTCACCGTCTTCCGGGCGGCCTCGGCCGTCATGCGGAGACAGGGCACCGGCACGCTCATCGGCTTCACCAGCGGCAACCACCAGGGGTCCGTCGCCCAGGCCAACTACTCGGCGGCGAAGGGCGGGATCATCTCGCTCGTGCGGTCGGCGGCCCTCGGCCTCCACAAGTACGGCGTCACCGCCAACGCGGTCGCGCCCGTGGCCCGTACCCGCATGTCCGCGAACGTCCCCATGGAGCTCAAGGAGATCGGCGAACCGGAGGACGTGGCGGCGCTCGTCGTCTACCTGCTGAGCGACCGGGCCCGGGCCGAGAAGATCACCGGCCAGGTGTACACGATCGCCGGGCCCAAGATCGCCGTCTGGGCGCAGCCCCGGGAGCTGCGGGCCGGATACGCGGAGGGCGGCGCCTGGACCCCCGAGCGCATCGCGGACTTCCTGCCCGGGACGGTGGGGACGGACCCGATGCCGATGCTGGCGATGCTGGAGGAGATGGCGAGGGCGGCCGCCGCCGGCGACCGCCCCAACACCGGCCGGGGGAGCGGATCATGAGGGGCGTCGTCTTCGACGGGAAGCAGGCCCGGGTCGTCGACGACCTGGAGGTGAGGGACCCGGGGCCGGGGGAGGTGCTCGTCGCGATCGCCGCCGCCGGGCTCTGCCACAGCGACCTGTCCGTCATCGACGGGACCATCCCCTTCCCCCCGCCCGTCGTCCTCGGCCACGAGGGCGCCGGAGTCGTCGAGGCCGTCGGCCCCGGGGTCGTCCACGTCGCCCCCGGCGACCACGTCGCCCTGTCCACCCTCGCGAACTGCGGCGCCTGCGCCGACTGCGACCGGGGCCGGCCCACCATGTGCCGGAAGGCCATCGGGATGCCGGGGCAGCCGTTCTCCCGAGGGGGGCAGCCACTCTTCCAGTTCGCGTCGAACTCGTCCTTCGCCGAGCGGACCGTCGTCAAGGCCGTCCAGGCCGTGAAGATCCCGGAGGACATCCCGCTGACCTCCGCCGCCCTCATGGGCTGCGGCGTCCTCACCGGCGTCGGAGCCGTACTGAACCGCGCGAAGGTCGGCCGCGGCGAGACCGTCGTCGTCATCGGCACCGGCGGCATCGGCCTCAACGTCCTCCAGGGCGCCCGGATCGCCGGCGCCCCGACGATCGTCGCCGTGGACACCAACCCGGAGAAGGAGGCGGTGGCCCGGCAGTTCGGGGCGACGCACTTCCTCGCCTCCACCGACGGCGTGCGGGAGATCCTGCCCACCGGCGCCGACCACGTCTTCGAATGCGTCGGCCACACCGGACTCGTCCGCACCGCGATCGACCTCCTCGACCGGCACGGCCAGGCGATCCTGCTCGGCATGACCGCGCCGAAGGCCGAGGCGAGCTTCCTGCCGGCCGCGATGTTCCTGGACAAGTCGATCCTGGGCTGCCGGTACGGCTCCTCCCGCCCCCAGAAGGACATCGCCCTCTACGCGGAGCTCTACCGCTCGGGGACCCTGCTCCTCGACGAGCTGGTGACCGCGACGTACCCCGTGGAGGAGTTCGCGCGGGCGGCGGAGGACGCGGAGCGGGGGAAGGTGGCGCGAGGAGTGCTCACGTTCTGAGCGGTGCGGGGTAATCCGCTGGGAGTCGGTACGACCAGCGGGTTACCGTCCCGGGCATGTCCTACCGCGAGCTCGCCACCCGCCCCGTCCTCGCCTGGTGCGCCGTCACCGTCACCAGCCGGCTGCCCGTCGCCATGGCGCCGCTCGCACTCGTCTTCCTCGTGCGCGAGCGGCCCGGCGGCTACACGCTCGGGGCGGTCCTCGCCGCCGCGTACGTCCTCGGGGAGATCGTCGCCGCGCCCGTCCTCGGCATGCGGCTGAACGCCGAACGGGCCCGGCCGCAGCTCGCCGCCGGACTCGCCGTCGGCACCGCCGGGTTCGCCGGGCTCGGGCTCGCGCCCGGCGCCCACCCCGTCGTCCTCGCCTCCCTCGCGTTCCTCGCGGGCGCGGGCCCGGCCGCCGTCCCCGGCGGGCAGCGGGCCCTGCTCACCAGCCTCGTCCCCGAGCGGGCCGTCACCCAGGCCATGAGCATGGAGTCGATGCTGACCTTCGGGATCTGGGCGGCCGCGCCCGCGCTCACCACGGGCCTGGCGCTCGCCGCCGCCCCCGCCGCCCCACTGCTGCTCCAGGGCGCCCTCATGGGGATCGCGGTCGCCGGACTGTGGACGCTGCCCGCCGGCTGGCGGAAGGCGGCCGAGGAGGACGGGGCCTCCGTACGGCGGGCGCTGCTGCGCGCCTGGCCGGTGTACGTCCTCGGGGCCGCCGGCCTCACCCTGCTCGCCCTCGCCGAACTGATCCTGCCCGCCCTCCTGGAGCAGCGCGGGATCGACCTCGGCTGGGCCGGGCCGCTGCTCGCCGGCTTCTCCATCGGCTCGGCGGTCGGCGCGTTCCTCTACGGCCTCCGGGGCCGCTGGCCCGGCCCGCTGGCCGTGCAGTCCCTCGTCCTCGTCCTCGCGGTGGCCGCCGGGGTCGCCCTCGTCGCCGTCCTGCCCTGGACGGCGGCGATCGCCGCCGCCCTGGTCGCCGCCGGCCTCGTCCAGGCCCCGGCCAGCCTCACCCGGAACCTCGCCCTGCGCGAACTCCTGCCCCCGGGCGCGCTCGCCGCCGGCTACTCGGTCATGTACGCGGCCGTGGGCGCCGGTTACGCGGCCAGCGGCACCCTCGCCGGCGGTCTGCTCGAGGTCGTCGCCCCGTCGACGGCGATCCTCTGCGGGGTGGGCCTGACGGTGCTGCTCACGGTGGTGGGGGCGGTGGGGGAGCGGCGGCTGACCCGGCGTACGCCTGCTCCCCGGGCGGAGGCCGCGGAGGCGGAGACGGCCGCAGAGGTCGCTTAGGGCGTGCGGGGCGCCCGGGCTCCTCAGCCGGAGGCCGTCCCCGTCGACGCGCGGAAGGTCCGGCGGTAGGACGTCGGGGTCACCCCGATCGCGGCCATCAGGTGCACCCGCAGCGACTGGGCCGTGCCGAAGCCCGCGTCCTGGGCGACCCGGTCGACGGGGAGGCCGGTGGACTCCAGGAGGTGGCGGGCGCGTTCGACGCGCTGCTGGGTGAGCCACTGGCCGGGGCTGATGCCGACCTCGTCGCGGAAGCGGCGGGTGAAGGTCCGTACGCTCATCGCCTCCTGCTCCGCGAGGTCCCGCAGCTGGATCGGCTCGTGGAGGTGGGCGAGCGCCCAGGCCCGCGCGGCGGTCGTGGTGTGGGTGCCGGTCTCCGGCAGGGGCCGATCGATGTACTGGGCCTGGCCGCCGTCCCGGTGCGGGGGCACGACCGTGCTCCGGGCCACCGCGTTGGCGACGGCCGTGCCGTGGTCGCGGCGCACGATGTGCAGGCACAGGTCGATCCCGGCGGCGACGCCCGCGGAGGTGAGGACGTCGCCGTCGTCCACGTACAGCACGTCGGCGTCGACCCGGATCTTCGGGAAGAGGCGCTGGAAGTGCTCGGCGTGCGCCCAGTGGGTGGTGGCCGGGCGTCCGTCGAGGAAGCCGGCGGCGGCGAGGACGTACCCGCCGGTGCAGATGGAGACGAGGCGCGTGCCGGGCCGGATGTGCGCGAGCGCGGCGGCCAGCTCCCCGGGGAGCCTGCCCTCCTCGTGGATCGGCCCGAGCTCGTACGAGGCGGGCACGACGACCGTGTCGGCGCCGGCGAGCGCCTCCGGGCCGTGCTCGACGTGGATCGCGAAGTCGGCGTCCGTCCGCGCCGGCCCGGCGGCCGGGGCGCAGGTCACGATCTCGTACAGCGGCCGGCCCGCCGGGTCCTTCGCGCGGCCGAAGATGCGGTGCGGGATGCCCAGCTCGAAGGGGAGGAGGCCGGGCAGGGCGAGAACGGCGACGCGGTGCGGCGACGACGGCACGGGCGGTGCTCCCTCCGTAATTGAGTGGTGGTCCAGACCATAGGGCTGGTACGAGTACGTGTCCGTGACGGACAACACGTACAAGTCTGAGGCCGCCGGGCGGATTCCCGCCCCGGTCGCGCCGCCCGTACAGCAGCCGCCCGCGCCGCCCGCGCTGTGGAACCGTAACTTCCGGCTCTTCTTCGTCGCCCGGGGCGTCGCCGTCTTCGGCGAGGGCATGGTCCCGGTCGCCTTCGCCGCCGGACTCCTCGGAGCCGGCCACCCCGGCTCCACCGTCGGCTACGCGCTCGGCGGCTGGACCGCCGCCTTCGCGGTCTTCGTGCTCTTCGGCGGCGTCCTCGCCGACCGCTTCACCGCCCGCCGCATGATGATCCTCGCCGACCTCCTGCGGCTCCCCGGCGCCGCCGTCCTCGCCGTCTCCTTCACCCTCGGCAGCCCGCCGCTCTGGGCCGTCTACGCCCTCTCCGTGCTCAGCGGGATCGGCGCCGCCCTCTTCCAGCCGGGCGTCGCCTCCACCATCCCCCGCATCGCCCCCGACGTGCAGCGCGCCAACGCCGTCCTGCGGGTCGTCGAGGCCCTCATGACCATGGCGGGACCGGCCGCCGCCGGCCTGCTCGTCGCGGTGTGGAGCGCGGGGGCGGCCTTCGCGGTCAACGGCACCACGTTCGCGGTCAGCGCCGTCTGCTTCCTCCTGATACGCCTCACCCCGATCCCCTCCGACACCGCGCGGCGCGACTCTCTCGGCGCCGAACTCGTCGGCGGCTGGCGGGAGTTCCGCTCCCGCAGCTGGCTCTGGGGTGTCATCTCCATCTGGACCGTGTACGGACTGACCGTCGCCGGACCCATGGTCCCGCTCACCGCGAGCCTGGTCACCGAGGACCACGGCTCGGCCGCGTACGGCGTGCTCATGGCCGTCAACGGCGCCGGCAGCGCCGTCGGCGGCCTCCTCGCGATCCGGCTGCGCCCGCGCCGCCCCCTCGCGGCGGGCGCGGTGGCGCTCACGGGCCTCCCCGTGAACCTGTTCCTGCTCGGCACGGGCGCCCCGGTGGCGCTCCTCGGCGCGGGCCAGTTCATCGGCGGGGCGGCCTTCGCCTTCTGGCTGGTGATGTGGTCCACCTCGGTCCAGACGCACGTGCCGCAGGAGGCCCTGAACCGGATGCACGCGTACGACGTGGCCGGCTCGCTCCTGATGATGGGCGTCGGCCGCACCCTGTCGGGCCCGGTGGCGGCGGCGGTCGGCACGGAGACGGTGCTGCTCACGGGGGCGGGGATCGCGGTGCTCGTGGTGGCGGCGCTGCTGACCGTACGCCCGATCAGGACGCTGCCGCGCGTGTAGAGGGCACGGAGAGGGTGTGTCCCGATCCGTTGGAACTTTGTCATTCGGGCCAATGGTGGGGGGTGGGGGCGGGCCGGGATGCTCGGTGGCATGGCCCAGACAACCGAGACCCGCCCCCGTACGCCCGAGAAGCCGCCCCGCCCCCGCATCCACCGCGCCTGGTTCGTCGCGGCGGTCACCTTCGTCACGATCATCGGTGCCGCGGCCTTCGCCTCCCTGCCGGGACTCCTCATCGACCCCCTGCACGAGGAGTTCCACTGGTCGCGGGGGACGATCGGCTTCGCCGTCTCGGTGAACCTCGCCCTCTACGGCCTGACGGCGCCGTTCGCCGCGGCGCTGATGGACCGCTTCGGCATCCGCAAGGTGGTGGCGGTGGCCCTGACGATCATCTCGGCGGGCTCGCTCCTCACCGTCTGGATGACCGCCGCCTGGCAGCTCGTCCTCTACTGGGGCATCCTCGTCGGCCTCGGCAGCGGCTCCATGGCCCTCGCCTTCGCCGCGACGGTCACGAACCGCTGGTTCGTCGCGAGGCGCGGCCTGGTCACCGGCATCCTCACCGCCGCCGGCGCCTCCGGCCAGCTGATCTTCCTGCCCCTGCTGAGCCGGCTGGTCGAACACCACGGCTGGCGCCCCGCCGCCGTGACGGTCTCCCTGGCCGCCCTCGCCGTCGTCCCCTTCGTCTGGCTCCTCCTCCGCGACCACCCGGCGGACGTCCGCCTCGCCCCGTACGGCGGGGAGTACGCCGACAAGCCCGCCCCGGTCACCGGCGCGGCGCGGCGCGCGACCACCGTCCTCCTCCGCGCGGCCCGCACGGGCCCGTTCTGGCTCCTGGCCGGCTCCTTCGCGATCTGCGGCGCCTCCACGAACGGCCTGGTCAAGACCCACTTCGTCCCGGCGGCCCACGACCACGGCATGCCGGTGACGGCCGCGGCGGGCCTCCTCGCGGTCGTCGGTGTCTTCGACGTCGTCGGCACGATCGCCTCGGGCTGGTTCACCGACCGCTTCTCCCCGCGCCGCCTGCTCGCCGTCTACTACGCGCTGAGGGGAGTCTCGTTGCTGTTCCTCCCCATGCTCCTGGCGCCCTCCGTCCACCCCCCGATGCTCTTCTTCATCGTCTTCTACGGCCTCGACTGGGTCGCCACGGTCCCCCCGACGATCGCCCTCTGCCGCGAGCACTACGGCGACGACTCCGCCATCGTCTTCGGCTGGGTCCTCGCCTCCCACCAGATCGGCGCGGCCGCCGTCGCCTTCGCCGGCGGCGTCGCCCGCGACGTCTTCGGCACGTACGACGTCGTCTGGTACGCCTCGGGCGCCCTGTGCGCGGCGGCGGCCCTGATGGCGCTGGTCATCAGCCGACCCCGGACGGAGATGCCGTCCCTGGCGGGAGCATGATGACCGTCGGGGGGTGATCGCGATGAGCGGTCCTGACGTGGGGCGTACGTATGCCCGGATGCTGAGGGTGTCGGCACTGGCGCTGCTGCTGGAGGCGGCGCTCGCCCTGGTGGTGGTCCTGGTGGCCGACTCGACCGAGGCGCCGGACCCGGCCGAGGACACCGTGAGCCCGTTCGCGGTGGTGCTGGTGCCGATCCTCGGGGTGTTCGGCGTGGTCGTCGCGCTCGCGGTGTCCGCGATGGTCGTCCTTCCCGCGATCGGCGCCGGCGAGAGCCTGGCGCGCCGCTCCGGGGGCCGGCCCGCGTGGTGGCAACTGGGCCTCGCGGCCGCCGTGGGGCTCCTCGCCGCCCCCTTGGGGGGCTGGCGGGGCTGGGCCGTGACAGCAGCGGCGGCGGCCGGGGCGATCCTCCTCGCCCGCCACGCGCGGAGGGGCTTCTTCGTCTCCCTGCTCCTGTGGGGCACGCTCGCCGTGCTGAGCGTCGGCACCCTCGGCGGCATCGCCCTGTACACGGGCGTCATCGAGCCGTACGAGCGGCCACGTCCGACCGCCCAGGCCCTCGTCGGCACCTGGACCGACGGCCGGGACGCGCGGCTGACCCTCGCCGCGGACGGCAGGGCCACGGCCGCCGGGATCACGTACGGCGAGTGGGACGGTTCCCGCGAGGCGTCGAAGGACTGCGGCGGCCAGGGCACATGGCGGCTCAAGAGCCACCCGGACGGCTGGGCCGACGAGGTCGAGGTCACCCTGCCGGACTGCCCGTGGTCGACCTGGGCGGTCGGCGGTACGGACGCCGCGCTCGCGCTCGGTCAGAACCTCGGCGACGAGGGCGACGACCCCTACGTCCTGCGCAGACTCCCCGCCCCTACCCGCTGAACCGCCCGAACCGCCCCCGGTGGAACAGCAGCGGCTCCCCTTCACCGTCCTCCGCGCCCAGGGACTCCACCCGCCCCACCACGATCAGATGGTCGCCGCCCGTGTGGACCGCGGTGATCGTGCAGTCGACCCAGGCGGGCGCGCCGGCCAGACGCGGGGAGCCCGTGACCGGGGCCGGGACCCACTCCACGCCCGCGAACTTGTCGGCGCCGCTCACGGCGAACGACCGGCACAGGCCGCCCTGGTCGGCGCCGAGGATGTTGACGCAGAAGGTCCCGGCCGCCGCGATCCGGGGCCAGGTCGTCGACGTCCGGGCGACCATGAAGACGACCAGGGGCGGGTCGAGGGAGAGGGAGGCGAAGGACTGGCAGGCGAAGCCCGTCGGTCCGTCCGCGTCGAGGGCCGTCATGACCGTGACCCCGCTGGCGAAGTGCCCGAGGACACGGCGGAACTCGCCGGGGTCGACGGGGGCCCGCTCGTCGTCCCCGACCGCGCGCAGCGCCGGCCGGGGCAGTGGTTCGACGGCCGTCGGTGAACCGGCCGCTCTCAGGTGTCGGACGGCGGTGGCCGCCATCCCCGCGTGTCCCATCACACCGCCATTGAACCTGACGGTGCGTCAGATAGGAACCCTTCGGGGGAGACGGCCGGCGACCTACCGCGGCCGGTCGGGAGGGATGTGGCCGGGGGCGTCCCAGGGGAGGTGGTCGCCGGGGCGCTGTTTCGGGGTGCGGCGGGCCCTCCAGGCGTTGACGAACAGCTGCTCCTGATCGGAGAGGCGGTCGTACGTCCCGGGCGGCACGTCGTCGTCGTGCCACGCGGTGCCGGGCAGCTCGGGAGCCGCCGCGCGGGAGTCCGCGGGCAGGGCGACCAGGGCCAGTCTCGGCGGCAGCAGCTGGGTGACCGGACCGAGCGCGCGCAGCGCGACGATCACGGTCTCCCAGTCGCCTTCCTCGACCACCACGAGTACTTCGCGCTTCTCGTCCATACCGTCCTGCTTCCTTCGGGTCGGGTGGTTGCGGTGGGGCCGTCCGCGGGGCTGGACGCGGGGCCCGGCCCCGCGGACGGTCGTCACGTGCGGCGGGACCGGACGTGGTCAGAGACGCCAGCGTTGGTTGTCGCCGCCCCACCAGTCCCACTGGATGAGCTGCGCGCCGTTGTCCAGGGAGATGCCCGAGACGTCGACCACCTTGCCGCTGTGCTTCGCCGTCAGCTTGAAGAAGCCGTCTTCGACGGGTTCCACCCGGAACCGCTGGTTGTCGCCGCCCCACCAGTCCCACTGGATGAGCCGGGCACCGTTGTCCATCGACGCGCCCTCGACGTCGAGCACCTTGCCGCTGTGCTTCGCGATGATGCGCACATAGCCGTCACCGACCGGTTCCAGCCGCCAGTTCTGGTTGTCGCCGCCCCAGTAGTCCCACTGGATGACGGCCGCGCCGCTTGCCGTGTCGATGCCCGTCACGTCCATCGCCCTGCCGCTGTGCTTGGCGAGAAGCGGCTGGTACTGGAACTGCCAGCGCTGGTTGTCGCCGCCCCAGTAGTCCCACTGGATGAGCCGGGCACCGTTGTCCTTGGAGATGCCCTCGACGTCGAGCGCCTTGCCGCTGTGCTTCGCGATCAGCACGTGGACTCCGTCGGCGATCGTGTCGAAGCGCCAGCGCTGGTTGTCGCCGCCCCACCAGTCCCACTGGATCACGGGGGCGCCGTTGTCGGGAGAGATGCCTGAGACGTCCAGTACCTTCCCGCTGTGCTGGGCGACCGCCCGGACGTATCCGTCGCCGACCGCCTCCAGCCGCCAGCGCTGGTTGTTGCCGCCCCAGTAGTCCCACTGGATGACCTGCGCGCCGTTGTCCGGCGAGATGCCCGAGACGTCGAGCGCCTTGCCGCTGTGGCGGGCGAAGAGCGGTGTCACCACCGACCAGCCGAGGTGGCTCGCCGTGTAGTCGCAGAAGCTGAAGTCGTTCTGCTTCATCAGGCAGGCCGACCCGCCTGACGGGGCACAACTGGCGCAGTTGCCGTTGTTGACGCCGAAGCGGCCCCACCGTCCGCCGCAGTCGCACCCGCTGCTGGCGTACTCGTCGGGGCAGCCGAAGATGTGCCCGGACTCGTGCGCGAAGACCCGGTCGATGTTGTCGGGGCCCCATCCGTCGTTGTTGTAGTCCATCACCACGCGCGGCCCACCGATGCTGGCGTACGCGAAGTGGCCGATGGGGTACTTGGTGAAGAAGCCGCAGTACGTCCACCGGGTGCCCAGCCTGCTCCGGATGGCCTCGACGTAGGACAGGACGCCGTTCCAGTCGGCGCTGTAACCGAGCGCGCCCATGGCGGGGTCCCGCCAGAGGGCCTCCAGGTCGGTCGCCGAGGGGTCGGGCTGGGTCGACAGGCTGACGGTCTGGATGTCGTAGCTGAAGCTGATTCCGGCGAGCGGGTTGGCGCTCGCCAGCCACCCGAGCCCGTTCTGGACCTCCGCGACGACCTTCGTCCGCTCGTCGTCGGTGAACTGCAGTGCGGCGGTGGGGCCCTGGACGATGATGATCCCGACCGCGACACTGCCTTCGAGGTAGGCGCTCGTCGGCGGGGCGAACGCCGCCGCCCCGGCACGCGTGTCCGAGGTGGGGGTGGGGACCACGGTGGTGCAGCCGGGCATGTCCCAGCGCTCGCCGGCCCTCGGCCGGTCGGCCTTGGCGGCGATGAAGCCCTCCGACTGCCGCAGGCGGAGTGCCGCCAGCCCGAGACGCTCGATGTCCTTCAGGCCGTTCCTGGCGTCCTCGAAATCCGACGCCTTCGGTACGGTCGTGGGCGATTCGTGGTCGACGTCGGAGAGGATGTTGAGCCGTCCGTACCGGTGGACCGTCCGTCCGGGCGGGTTCTCCCCGTTCGGCGGTCGCGTGGCCGACTGCTGCCCGGGCGGCCGTGGTTCGGCCGTCGTCTCCATCACATAGAGGTCGTCATATCGCGCCATGGGAACTCCAGTTGTCGCGCGGGCGCTTCCCGCCGCGAGGCCTGGAGCATGCTCGTCACGCCGAACCACGCTCACCGGATGCCACGTTCAGGAAGCGACCGATACATGTCTCGGCTGATCGCCGAATGCGAGACAGGTCCCTGCGCGTCTCGATGAGCGCGCACTGTGAGGGGGGACCGTCGTGACATGTCCGCTGTCGCTCTTCGAGTGATCCCGGCCGGGCGCGGCCGCGGACCGGCGAAGAGGTTTCACTTCCAGGGTGGCACCTGTCGGCGGGAGTCGCGACTCGGTACGCACAGTGACGTATGCATGATGCACACAGCACGCGCGGTACGCACAGCACGCACAGAGGGAGACAGCCTCCGCTACCGCCCCTCGTACCGCGCCTCCCGCCGCTCCACGAAGCTCGCCACCCCCTCCTGCGCGTCCCGTGTCGTCATGTTGATCTCCTGGGCCGTCGCCTCCGCCGCGAAGGCGACGGAACGGTCCACGTCCAGGGACGCGTTGACCAGCTGTTTCGTGAGGGTCAGGGCGCGGGTCGGGCCCTGGGCCAGGCGTTCGGCCCACTCTCGGGCCGTCTTCGCCAGCTCGTCCGCCGGGACGACACGGTTCACCAGGCCCATGCCGAGCGCCTCCGCCGCCGGAAGCGCGTCGCCGAAGAACATCAGCTCCTTGGCGCGCTGGGGGCCGATCAGCCGGGGGAGGAGGTACGCGCCGCCGCCGTCGGGCACGAGGCCCCGCCGTACGAACACCTCGATGAAGCGGGCCGAGTCCGCCGCGAGGACCAGGTCGCAGGCGAGGGCGAGGTGGGCGCCGATGCCGGCCGCCGTGCCGTTCACGGCGGCGATGACCGGTTTCTCGCAGTCGAGTACGGCGGAGACGAAGCGCTGTGCGCCGAGGCGGATCATGCGGGCGACGTCTCCCGCGACCCGGTCGCCGGAGGACGGGGCGCCGCGCAGGTCCGCGCCCGCGCAGAAGCCGCGGCCGGTGGCCGTCACCACGACGCAGCGGACGGTGGGGTCGGCGGAGGCTTCCTCCAGGAGGCGGATGATCTGCTCGCGCTGGTCCCAGGTGACGGCGTTCATGGCCTCGGGGCGGTTGAGGGTGATCCACGAGACGCCGTTCTCGACGGAGTGGAGGACGTCGGCCATCGGGGGGACTCCTATCGGCAGACCGCGAGGGCGTCCAGGGCCACCGCGCCCTGTCCGCGCGGCAGCACCATCAGCGGGTTGATGTCGAGTTCGGCGAGGTCGCCGTCGAGTTCGAGGGCCATGCGCTGGACGCGGAGGACGACTTCGACGAGGGCGTCGATGTCGGCGGGCGGGGCGCCGCGCACGCCGTCGAGGAGGGCGCGGCCGCGGAGTTCGTCGAGCATGGAGCGGGCCTCGCGTTCGCCGAAGGGCGGGACGCGGACGGCGGTGTCGTCGAGGACCTCCACCAGGACGCCGCCCAGGCCGACCGTCACGGTCGGGCCGAAGAGTTCGTCGTGGGTGACGCCGACGACCATCTCGACGCCGCGCCCGACCATCTGGCAGACGAGGATGCCGTCGAGGTCGATCTCCTCGAAGCGGGCGATGTCGGTGAGTTCGCGGTAGGCGTCCCGGACCTGACTGGCCGAGGTCAGGCCGACCTTGACCAGGCCCAGTTCCGTCTTGTGGGCGAGCTGGGCGCCGGAGGCCTTCATCACGACGGGGTAGCCGACGAGGCCGGCGGCGCGGACGGCGGCCGCCGCGCTGGTGACGAGCTGTTCGCGCGGCACCCGTATCCCGTACGCCCGCAGCAGCTGCTTCGCGGCGTGCTCGCTGAGCCGCCGGCCGGGCCGCATGAGGGCCTGGGCCTTGCGGAGGGAGGGGGAGGGGGTGCGGGGGGCCTCGTCGAAGGGGGAGCGGTAGGAGGCGGTGAAGCGGTGGTGGTCGAGGTAGGCCTTCACGGCGCCGATGCAGTTGGAGAAGGTGCGGAAGGTGGCGACGCGGGAGGAGCCGAGGAGGGTCGTGCGGTAGGCGTCCTCGGTGCCGACGGGGGAGCCCCAGACGACGCACACCAGCTTGTCCGTGGCCTCGGCGGCGTCGACGAGGTCCTGGGCCAGCTTGTCGCTCATGGGCGGGAAGGGGCCGGTGATGGGGCAGATGAGGACGCCGACGGAGGGGTCGGCGAGGATCGCGTCGATGATCTTCCGGCCGCGCCAGTCGCCCACCGGGTGCCCGCCGTTGTCGACGGGGTTGGCGACGTTCAGGTACTCCGGGATCCACTGGTGGAGTTCGTCCTGCTTGGCCTGCGGGAGCGTCGGCAGGGAGAGGCCCGCCGCCGTGGCCAGGTCGGCGAAGTGGGCGCCCGTGCCGCCGGAGATGGAGTAGACGACGACGCCGTCGGCGAGGGGCTTGCGCGCGCGGGCGAGGAGGGCGGAGGTGTCCTGGAGCTGGTCGAGTCCGTCGACACGGATCACCCCGTACTGCCGCATGGCGGCGTCGACGACCCGGTCGGCGCCGGTGAGCTTGCCGGTGTGGGAGGCGGCGGTGCGGGCGCCGGTCTCGGTGCGGCCGACCTTGACGGCGACCACGGGGACGCCCTGGCGGGCGGCCCGGTCGGCGGCGAGGAGGAAGGAGCGGCCGTCCTTGAGGCCCTCGACGTAGCAGGCGATGGCCCCGACCTCGGGCCGCCCGGCGAAGTACGAGAGGAAGTCGGCGGTCTCCAGGTCGGCCTCGTTGCCGGTGGGCGCCCAGTGGGAGAGGCGGACGCCGAGCTCCTGGAGGGTGAAGACGGGCCGCCCCTGGTGGCCGGACTGGGTGATGAGGGCGATGGCGGGGCCTTCGAGGTCGTCGCGGAAGCGCTCGAAGGCGTTGAGGTTGGTGTTGGGGCCGAGGAGGCGGAGCCCGGAGCGGCGCACGGCGGCGGCGAGCCGTTCCTGCGCGGCGGCGCCGCTCTCCCCGGTCTCGGCGAAGCCGGAGGCGAAGGCGACGGCGAACCTCACCTTGGTCTCGGCGAGCTCCTCGATCACCGGCAGCGGGTCGGCGACGAGGAGGACGGCGAGGTCGACGGGTTCGGCGAGCGCCCGGACGGACGGCACGCAGTCGATCCCGAAGACGCTCGTACGGGTCGGATGCACGGGCACGAGCCGGGCGCCGACCCGCTCCGCCCAGGCGATCAGCTGCCGCGTGATGCCGGTGTTGGGCCGGCCCTCGGCGTCCGAGGCCCCGATGACCGCGACGGACCCGGGCCGGAAGAACCGGTCCAGGTCGGGCACGGGCAGGTGCAGCGGCCTCCCGCTGACGTCCAGGTCCCCGGCGACGGCGGTGACGCCGTGCACGGCGTCCCTGGGCGCCTCTCCGCAGGCGACCACGCGGGCGCGGAGATCGGTGGTGAAGGTGCCGTGAGTCGATCCAAGCATGTGTGTCGCCCGCCCTTCACCCATCCGTATACACCTGACGCTCAGTCAGATTACAGAACTGACGCTCAGTCAGGAATGGGTGTGCGCGGACGGACTCGGGCGGCCCCCTCAGCCGATGCGGGCGGCGAGGTCGGCGGGGAGGGGGTACGGACGCTCGGGCGGGAGCAGTTCGTGAGCGGTGGCGGGGTCGCCGGTGAGGGTGGCCTCGCGCACCTTTCCGGCCAGCGGTGTCACATCCCGGATGCCGGTGATCCAGTCGTCCACGTACCGGTCCACGGCCTCGCCCGACAGTCCGATCTGGAGGGCGCGGCGGGGCAGGGGCTGGAGGTCGAGGTCACGGTCCGGGTCCCACTGGACTCGGACCGGGGAGGAGCGGAGGGTGTCGCGCCACTCGGTCTCGGTGGTGAACCGGTCGCGGTCGAAGTGGCTGAGGCAGGCGTGGCCGAGGGCCCACTCGAAGCCCTCGCGGGTGATGTCGATGGCGAGGACCCGTTCCTGGTCGGTCTTGGTGGCCCACCCGCAGCGGTACATCATCCACAGGAAGGAGGGCTTGATCCAGGTCATGCGGGTGCGCTTGAACGGGGCGACGAACCGGCCGGCGGCGAGGGCGGGCTCGGCGATCCCGGCCCCGTACGCCTGGTAGACCGTGATGGTCTCGTCGGTGAAGACGGCACGGACTTCGTGCGTGCGGGCCTCGCGCCCGCCGGCCCCGTCCTCGCTCATGCGGAGGGTTCCTCCGCCCATGCCTGGGGCTTCAGTGTGATCGGGTCCGAGACGGTGCGCGCGCCGCAGACGTAGGCGAGCCAGCGCAGTTCCTCCCAGGAGAAGAACGGCTCGCCCCAGGTGTCGAGCCAGAGCCGCAGCCTGCCCTGATCCCCCGGGGCGCGGGTGAGGTCCCAGAACGCCCAGCCCCGCGCCTCGAGTTCGGGGTCGAAGCGGGACAGCCAGTCCTGGATCTCCCAGGGGGCGCCGCCGGTGCGTTCGGTGTACCGCTCCCGGCCCTCGGCGGCGAAGGGTTCGGTGGGGCCGCCGCCCCGGCAGACGCCGATGAACCATGCGGGGATGCCGTCGAGGGGGAGCTGTTCCTCGTCGAAGTCCTCCTCGGCCGCAAGGCCGTAGACGGCGGCGAGTACCTCGCGGAGCCTGCTCGCGTATGCGCCGGGGCCGTCGGCTTCGCCCGTCTCGGGCTCCAGCTCGACACAGGCGAGCAGGGGGACGGCGGGGTCGATTTCGGGGCGCCCGGAAACGCGGGACCTCTCCTGTTCGACACCTTCGATTTCGTGCAGCATATCCGTGTTTCCCGTTACTCTCAATCGAAATCCTGGACGATCTTACCAGAGCCCGGAATGATGACCTTCCGCATTTTGTCGATGACCTCTCCGGGGAGTCCGTAGAGGTCAGTGCCCCTGGTCGGGTCGGAAATCTCCGGATAGAACTTCTTTACTTGTTTCCATTCCTGCTTGGTGAATCCGAGGCCGTCCGGTTGATCCTGAGGCACCGCGTTCCGGCGGATATCGTCGACGAAACTCTTCGGGACCTCGAAGGAGACGATCTGTCCGTTGTCGCCGCGGAATTCGATCGTGTGGCGGATGTCGCCGCTCATGTTCACGTAGAGCTGGTTGTTTCCGCTGATGGTCACGTTGCCGTTCTCGTCGACGTGAACGCGCTGGCTGAGCGGGTGTTCCGTCTGTTTGCGGTAGACCGTGACCGTGCATTCGTCGGGTGCGAGGCCGAGATGGTCGGACCAGGTGAGCGGGTTGTGGACGTACGTGGCGGGATTGGGGGCAGGCGCGAGTCCCAGCGGGTCGGGGGAGAGGTAGCGCGCCGTCTCCGGGTCGTACGTACGGAAGACGTTGTGGTGGAGCCCGGTCTCGGGGTCGAAGTACTGGCCCGGGAAGCGGAGCGGGGTGTAGGTGCTCGCGTCGCGGTTCCAGAAGGTCGTGCCCCAGACGGTCGAGCGGGCCCGCCAGGCGATCTCGCCCTGTTCGGTGACGAGTTCCGTGGGGGCGCCCACGAGGTCCGTCACGATCGAGAAGAACCGGTCGGCGATCTCCTCGTGGGAGGCGGTGAGGATGCGCTCGGTCTGGGCCAGGGGATGCAGGCCCTGGTGGTCCCAGGTGAGGGTGACGAGGCGGTCGGCCGTCTCGGCGGACGTCGTGGTCTGCTCGCAGAGGGTGGCGCCCTCCCAGGTGAAGGTGGTCTCCTCCAGGACCTCGCCGTCCGGCGCGTGCCGGCGCTTGGCGATGCGACGGCCCAGCGGGTCGTACAGATAGCTCCAGCGCGTGCCGTCGGGGGTCACCACGCCGACCAGGCGGTCCTCGGCGTCCCAGGTGTAGCGCCAGGTGTCGGGCTTGCGGGAGAGACGGGTCTTCTGCCGCAGCACGACGCGTCCCTGCGCGTCGTGCTCGTAGCGCAGTCCGCCGGCGTCCGTGAGGTGGTTGCCGTCGTACGTGCGAGGGCCGGCGGCCGTCTTCTGGTCGGGCCGGCCGGCGGTCCAGGACGCGTCGGTCTGGTTGCCGGCGGCGTCGTAGGCGTACCGCTCCGCCCAGTCGCGGGCGTCGACGGCGGTGACGCGGGCGGCGGCGTCGAGGGTGTAGGCGCGTGGGCCGTTCAGCGCGTCGTCGACAGCGGTCAGGTGGCTGTCCGCGCGATAGGCGTACGAGCGGCGCTGCAGGGTACGGCCGTCGTGGCCGATGAGGTGCTGGTCGGCGAGGCGTCCCTGGGCGTCGAAGCGGTGCGACAGGGTGACGGACGTGCCGACCGTGCGGGTCAGCTCGCGGCCCGTGGCATCGTGCTCGAAGGTGAGGGTGCGGCCCGAAGTGGTGAGCCGTGTGCGGTTGCCCGCGGCATCGTGGCTCCATTCGCTGACGGCCCCGGTCGGCGTCGTCCGCCGTGCCGGGCGGCCGAGTTCGTCATACGCGAAGCCGAGCGTGCCGCCGTTGACGGTCTCGGACCGGAGAAGTCCCGCCCGGTCCCTGACCCGGCTCAGGGTCGCATCGGGTCCCGTCGCCCGCGCCAGTTCGTCGAAGAAGTCGTATTCGTAGCGTGTGACGGCTCCGGCGGCGTCCTTGAGGACGATCTGACCGAGGTCGTTGTACGCGTACCGGACGACCTCTCCGAGGGCGTTGGTGCGGGCCGTGAGCTGTCCGGCCTCGTCGTAGGCGTACCGGAGGGTGCGACCGTCGAAGTCCGTCTCGGAGGTCAGCCGGCCGGCCGGGTCGTAGGCGTAGGACCAGGTCAGGCCCCTCGGGTCGGTGACGCCGGTGAGGCGGAGCTCCGTGTCGTGGGTGAACTCGTAGCGGGCGCCGTCCGGGCCCGTGCGGGCGGCGAGCCGGTCGAAGTCGCCGTACTCGTAGGCGGACCGGCCTCCGGCGGGGTCGGTGTGGGTGAGGAGGTTGCCCTCGCCGTCGTAGGTCCAGGACTGCTCGCTGCCGTCGGGCTCCACCCGGTGGAGCAGCCGGCCCTCCACGCTCCAGGTGAGGCGGGTGACCCGGTCGAGGGGGTCGGTGACCGTGACGGGGCGGCCGAAGGCGTCGTGGGTGTACCGGGTGACGCCGCCGTGGGCGTCGGTGGACTCGACGACGCGTCCGGCGGCGTCGCAGCGGACGCGGGTCGTGGTGCCGTCGTGACCGGTCGTCGAGGCCAGGTGGCCGCGGTCGTCGTACGTGTAGCGGGTGGTCGTGCCCGAGGGCCCCGTCACCGAGGTGCGGTTGCCGCGCTCGTCGTACCGCTGGCGGACGGTGGTGCCGTCCGGCCGGGTCACCCGGACGGGGAGGCCGAGCTCGTTGTAGTCGATGGTGGTGGCGCGGCCGTCGGGCCTGGTCACCGAGGTGACCCAGCCGTGCTCCTCGTACGTGACGCGGGTCGTCCGACCGAGTGGGTCGGTGCGGCTGAGCAGGTGGTTGTAGCGGTCACGCTCGTAGCGGGTCGTCGCCCCGCCGGCGTCGGTCTCGGCGACGACCCGGGCCTGGTCGTCGATGTGGTAGACGCGCTGGTGGCCGAGGGCGCCCGTCACGGTGGTGGTGCCGGGCTCGTAGCGGAAGCGGGAGTTGACGTGTCCGTGGGTGCCGGACTGGGCGACGCACCGGTCCCTGTCGTCGTAGGCGTAGTCGAAGTGGCGGCCGTTCGTATCGGTCCACGAGACGATGCGAGACCGGTCGTCGTAGCCGAACCGCAGGGGCCGGCCGGAGGAGTTGACGACCTCGGTGAGCTGTCCCTCGGCGTAGGCGTAGTCGAGGACCCGGGTGCCGTCGGCGAGGGAGAGCGCGGTGACGCGGCCTTCGCCGGTGGTGATCCGGACCTCGTATCCGCCGCTGTGGCGAACGGCGGTCGGCGTGCCGTCGGGGTCGTGGTCGTACGCGATCCAGGCGCCGTTGCGGTCTTCCAGCTGGACGAGCAGGCCCTCGGGCGTGAAGTGCCAGACGCGCCCGGACTCGGGGTCGGTGACGGTGTAGTCGTCCTCGGGCGTACGGGCCAGCGGCCAGCGGCGGCCGTGCGTGGGGAGGACCGGGAGCCCGGGGGCCGGGTGGGGGTAGGCGAGGAGGCTGCCGTCCTCGCCGACGAGGACGACGCCCTCGGTGTCGATCTCCAGACGCTGGTCGAGGGTGCTCGACCAGGAGGGGCCGAACCAGCGTCCGGCGCGGAAGGAGGATTCGAAGGTGCGGGCGAGGACGAGCGGCAGGGCGCCCGGCAGGACGAGGTCCGTCTGCGGGAGGACCATCCGCCCGGTGGCGACGTCGACCGGGTCGTCCACGCACACCTTGTCCTTGGGGGTGCGCGAAGTGGCGCCGGGACCGTCCTTGTCGAGGTGCGTGCGGCCCGGCAGCTTGAAGTCGTCGGCGTGCTTGGCGACGGTCGCGGCCTTCTTGAGGGCTCCCAGCCCCTTGGAGCCGACGAGTTCGGGGATGAGCTTGCCCACGCCCTCCGCCGGGTCCTTCATGAAGGCGTCGACCATGTTCTTGGCGGTGCCCACGGGGTCGTTGACCGCGGTGACCAGGCCCGCCGCCGTCGAGTTGAGACTCATGACGTACTCGGCGGGGTGCGTCAGGTTGTAGGGGTCCGTGGGGTTGACCGACCGCACGAAGTTGACCAGGCCGGCGGTTCCCTTGATCACGCCGCCCGTCAGATGGGCGGCGTCGATCTGGAGTCCCTGGATGCCGTCGCCGACCTGCTCCGCGTACGAGGGTTTGGGCGGGGCGGCGTCCCGTGCCGCGGTGATCGCCGCGTGGGCCCGCTCGGCCGCCTCGTTGCGCTGCTGACGGGCCTCGACGACCTTGTCGTAGGCCGCCTTGACGCCCGCCTCGCCCGGGTCGGTGAAGCCGGAGGGGCGGGGCGGCAGTTCGTCCTTCTCGGCCTTGACGGCGGCGTTGTACTCGTCGACCTTCGCGTTGTAGGCGGTACGGGCGTCCTCGGACGCCTTCTTCGCCGCCTTGTAGTCGGCGATGGCCTCCTCGGCGCGCCCCTGGGCCCACTCCACCGTCTCGGCGAAGCGCGTCAGGGCGTTCTGCGCCTTCTCGAAGGCGTCCGCGGCCTTGAACCACTTGGGCGGCTCCTGTGCGACGGACTCGCCGAAGGCCTCGGCGGCCTGGCCCTTGATGGCGCTGGAGTCCAGGCCTTTGATGCCCTTGCCGACCTTGTCGAAGTTGGTGCGGAGGTCGCCGAGGTGCTGGGCGTTCGCCCGCAGCTTCGAGACGCTGCCGTAGATGATCTTCTTGGGGTCCTCGGTCTCGTCGAGCTCCATCTCGGCGACGTCGGCGCCCATGACGTTGGCCAGCGAGCGGCTCTTGTCGCGGATCCAGTCGGCGCCGCTGTCCCAGCCCGCCTTGTCGGCGAGGTCGGCCGTCTTGTCCCCGGCCCATTCGACGAGGTCGCCCGCGCCCTCGACCAGATCCTCGCCCGCGTCCTCGATGAAGTCCGGGGTGAAATCCCGCCAGCCCATGTGTGGTTACTCCCCGTTGCCGTCGGCCTGCTCCACCAGGTCGTTCAGCGATCCGATCGCGCCGTTGTCCTTGAGGTTGTCGCCGGTGGCCTGCCAGGTCTCGCTGATGTTCTGGTTCGCCTGCAGAAACGAATCGACGCTGTAGTCGGGTTTGTAGACGTCAGCGCTGAAGATGTCGTTCCAGTCCTTCTGCTCGATGGAGTCCTCATCGGCGTGCGGATTTCCGTAGAGCGAGTTGACTCCCACTTTGAAGGCGCCCTGGAGGTACTGGTCCTCCTCCCACAGGGTGCCCGCCGCGATTCCGAGGCCGGCCGCCAGGGTGCTGGCGTCCTGCACCAGGGCGCGCACTCCCCACTCCCAGCGCTCGCAGAAGTCCTCGAAGACGCCGGCCACGTCGGGATGTCCGGCCTCCATGCCCGTCATGGAGAGCGACTCGAAGCCGGCCCCCATGGAGGCTCCGCCGGCGCTGCCGACCTCGCGCAGCTCGGCCACGGCGCCCCGCAGGCCCTCGGTGATGTTCCGTACGGCGCCCGCGTCCATCGCGAGGTCCTTGTTCTCACCGCCCATGGCCCACCTCCGGCCGCACGTCGACGGCGACCGCGTCGGGAACGATTCCGCTCACCGGCGGGAAGAGCATGGAGCGCTCCTCGTCGGCGACGTCGACCGCGACCCCGGTGGGCCCGTCCAACGACGGGACGACCTCGTCGAGGAGCCGCGCGCCGAGGATCGCCACGTACTCCAGTTCGGCGGCCGGGTCCGCGCCCCGCGCGACGACGAACCGGGCCAGGGCGTCCTCGCCGGTGAACGCGTACACCCAGCGAACGCCGCCCCACTTCCCGGACATGATCCCGCCGTCCTCGACGGGAGCGAGGAGCACGGTCCTCCGGAACTCCCCCACCATCCGCTCGGGTCGCCCGCCCCCGGCGCGCACGGTGTCGATCTCTTCCTGCAAGCTCATTCCGCGGGCCCCTCTCCCCGTATCCGCGCGTTCCACCGTACCCAGGCATCCGCGGGCCCGGCTACGGGGTACCAGCCGGCCTGTGGACAACAGGGGCCCCGGCGGCGGCGCGAGGCGCCGAGGACTGTCCGGCGGATCAGGGACGGACAGGCCCTAGGCGGCTCCTCGCGCGACCGGCCGCCTGTCCGCCCGCGCGATCCGGCGCGCGATCTTCTCCGCGTCGATCGCCAGCTCGCGGAACATGCCGCTGATCGGGTTCGTGAACCCCGTGAAGTACAGCCCGGGGGTCGCGCGCGGGCTGCGGGCCCCGTGCGTCACCGGCAGGCCGCGCGCGTCGAGGACGTCGAGGTGGCCGAGGAGCGGTTCGAGGGCGCGGCGGTAGCCGGTGGCGGCGATCACGGCGTCCGGGGTGATGCGGGTGCCGTCGGCGAGGAGGACCTCGCCGTCCTCGAAGGACTCCACGGCGGCGACGATCTCGACCTTCCCGGCCCGGACGGCGTCGATCAGGCCGACGTCCTGCACCGGGACCGCGCCTTCCCGCTGCCGGGTGGCGAGGCCCTTGTCGGGGCGGGGCAGTCCGTACGCCGTGAGGTCCGGCGAGGCGAACCGGGCGGACAGCGCGCCCAGCAGGTCGACCAGCGCCACCGGCAGTCGCCGGACCAGGATGCCGGAGCGCTGGGCGGGCCAGCCGAGGGTCGTGCGGCGGACGACGTGCGGGACGGTGCGGACCGCGAGCCGCACGCGGGCCGCCCCGCCGCCGGCGAGGTCGGCGGCTATCTCGGCGCCGGTGTTGCCGATGCCGACGACGAGGACGTCCTTCCCCTCGTACGGCCCGGGGGAGCGGTACGCGCGCGCGTGGACGAGCCGTTCGCCGTACGCGTCGAGGCCGGGCCACTCGGGCAGGCGCGGGGTGTGGTTGTAGCCGGTGGCCACGACCACCGCGCGGCCGGTGAGCCGGCGCCCGCCGGTGGCGTGCAGGACCCAGTCCGCGCCGGACCGCTCGATCCGGTGGACCTCGACCCCGGTCACGATCTCCAGCTCGTGCTTCTCCGCGTACGTCTCCAGGTAGCGGACGACGTCGGCGCGGGCGACCCAGCGGCCGAAGGAGCGGGGCATCTTCAGCCCGGGGAGGGCGGAGAGCCGCCGGGTGGTGTGCAGCCGCAGCCGGTCGTAGTGCGCGCGCCAGGAGGCGCCGACGGCCTCGGACTTCTCCAGGACGACGGCCCGGACGCCCCGTGCGCGCAGGGCGGCGGCGACGGCGAGTCCGCCGGGTCCGCCGCCGATGACGTACACGGGGTGGACGGGAGGTGCAGGGGGGGTGGTGGCCATGAATGCTGAGCGTAATGACGTGTACACGCAGTGGGTCTCGGTCGAGAGGGGATTTCGGTTGCGAATCGGTCACGCGGGCGGCGGCGGCGCGCGGCGGCGGATGCGCCGCGTCCACCCCTTGCGGCCGGGCGCGGGTCTGCGCTGAACTGACGTACCGTCAGATCCGTTTCACCGGGAGGGTCCGCATGCAGACCGTCTGGCTCACCGGCGCCGAATGGCTCGCCGTCCTCCGCATCGGCCTCGGCCTGTGGTGGCTGGAGAGCTGGCGCCACAAGGACAAGAAGGGCTGGTTCGAACGTGGCACCGGCATCGCCTGGGCCGCGGACGTCGCCGGCAAGCACAGATGGGCGGCCGTGAAGAGCGGCTTCGACACCGTCGTCGCCCCCCGCCCCAAGCTCATGGCGTACGTCGTCGTCTACGCCGAACTCGCCCTCGGCCTCGGCCTGGTCACCGGCCTCCTCACCCCCGTCGCCCTCGTCGGCGGCCTCCTCCTCAACCTCCTCTACCTCGTCCTGATGATCCACGACTGGGCCGAGCAGGGGCAGAACGCGATGATGGCGCTCATCTCCCTCGTCGCCCTCCTCGCCATGTCCTGGCAGACCTGGTCCCTCGACTCCGCGATCGGACTCTTCTCATGACGGCCACCCCGGCGAACCTCCCCGACATCGACGCCTTCACCCGCCCCTACTGGGACGCCGCCGCCGACGGACGGCTGCTCCTCCGCCACTGCGCCGCCTGTGACCGCGCCCACCACTACCCGCGCGAGTTCTGCCCGTACTGCTGGAGCGAGGACGTCCGCTGGGAGCCGGCGAGCGGCCGAGCGACCCTCTACACCTGGTCGGTCGTCCACCGGAACGACCTCCCGCCCTTCGGCGAGCGCGTCCCGTACGTCGCGGCCGTCGTCGACCTCGCCGAGGGGCCGCGCATGATGACGGAGGTCGTGGGGGTGGCGGAGGGCGAGCTCAGGATCGGGATGGAGCTGCACGTCACCTTCCGTGCGGAAGGTGACGTGACCGTCCCCGTCTTCGGCGCCGCTCAGATGGCCGAGACGTTCCGCCAGAGCTGACGCAGGTCGCCCGCGTCGCAGGCGGCCATCATCATGAACGGGGGCCCGGCCATGAGGCACTGGCCGGTGCCCACGTTCATGAGCGTCCGCCCGTTGGAGGTCGTGGCCTGGACGCGCCACGACTGATCGCTGGAGCCGTCGCAGGCGACCGCGGTGCCGCCGACCGTCCCGTTCGGGTCGAGGCAGTGGCCGCTCTGCCGGTTGACCAGCCGGAAGGTGCCGTTCGCGCCGGCCTTGTACGTCCAGGCGTACCAGACGGGCCTGCCGCCCTGCGCCGAACCGCAGTCGTAGGTGTTGACGAAGACGCCGTAACCCGCGTTGTACTCGCCCATGCACGTGCCGTCGGACGCGTTCTTCAGGGAGTACGTCCCCGAGGGCGTCGAGCCGCTGGTGGGCGGCGGGGGCGCGGGCGCGTTCGTCGTCGGCTTCGGGGCCGGACGGGTCGTGGCACCGCCGGAGGAGCCGGAGCCGGAGCCGGAGCCGGAGCCGGAACCGGAGCCCGAGCCGCCGCCGGAGGAGCTCGAACCCCCGGACGTCGTGGCCCCGCCGCCGGATGTCGTGCTCGAACCGCCACCCGTCACGGACCCGCCCCCGCCGCCGGCGTCGCCGGACCCGCCGGACAAGGTGCCGGTGCCGCCCGCGCCGCCGCCACCGGAGGCGGCCGGGGGCGGGGTCGTCGACCCGGCCGGCGGCTTCGCCGAGGGCTTCGCGGACGGCTTGGCCGAGGGCTTGGCCGACGGCGTCCCCGTCCCCGTCCCCGTCGACGGCGGTACGGAGGCGGGCTGCGAGGCCACCGCCGACGGCGAGGCCTCCCCGCCCGCGTGCAGACGGCCGATCTCGTACGGGCCGAGGGCGACGGTCAGGGTGGTGCCGGTCGCGACGACGACGGGCACGGCGAACATGACCAGCTTGTTCCGCCGCCACCGGGGCGTGCCCTGGGCGGCCTGACCGGTGACGGCCAAGGGGTCGGGCGAGGCGGTCGCGGGCTGCTCCACCCGGGGCTGCGGGGTCAGCGAGGCCGTCGCCACGTCCCGCGCCGGGTCCGTCCGCTCCAGCTCCGCGAGCTGCTCGGCGGTGGGCGCCCCGGCCGCGAAGGCGGCCCGCTCGGCGATCCGCTCGGCCACGGCGTCGGGCCAGACGGCGCCCGCCGCCCGCTCCTCGGTGAGCGCGACGAGTTCCTCGGCCGTCGGCCGGTCCGCCGGATCCTTGGCGAGACACTTCTGTACGAGCTCCGCCAGTGCGGGGTCGCCGTCGGTGAGCCGCCCGAAGTCGGGCTCGCCGTGGACGACCCGGTAGAGCAGGTCGGGCCCGGAGCCGTCCCCGAACGGAGGCCGCCCGTTCGCCGCGTACAGCAGCAGACTGCCCAGGGCGAACACATCGGCGGCGCCGGTCAGCTGCCGGTCGGCGACGGCCTGCTCGGGCGCCATGTAGGCGGGGGTGCCGATGACCATGCCGGTCTTGGTCAGCCGGCTCTGGTCGGCGGCGCGGGCCACGCCGAAGTCGATGAGGGAGAGGCCGTCGCCGGTCAGCATCACGTTGGACGGCTTGAGGTCGCGGTGCACCATGTCGGCGCCGTGCACCACCCGCAGCCCGGCCGCCGCCTCCCGGAGCAGCCGCCACAGGGCGCCGCCGGCCAGCGGGCCGCCGTTGAGCCGGATGGCCTCGTTGAGGGTGATCCCGGGGATGAACTCGGTCGCGAACCACGGCGGCTTCGCCGTGCGGTCGCTCGCGAGCAGCTTGGTGTTGGCCCCGGCGGGCAGCCGGGCCAGGTTGTCGAGCTCGTGCCCGAAGTGGTTCAGGAAGTCGGCGTCCTCGGCGAGCACCGGAAGCACCCGCTTCACCGCCGCGAACGTCCCCGGCACGGCGCCGAGGTAGACCCGGCCCATCCCGCCGGACCCGAGCACCCCCAGGAGCCTGAACGCCCCGATCTGCCGGGGGTCGCCCGGCTCAAGGGGCATTGCCCCACTGCCGCTCAAACTGTCCGAAGCGGATTGGTCTTCCGGTTCCCCCTGCATGGGCCACACAGTAGCCGAGCGGGTTTGCAACCTGAATGGAGCTCAAGTTCTTGTTGTGTAACGGTGGTTGATGGCATCGGCCGGCCCTGCTGACCCGACTCCGTCGGGAGCGTGGCCGCCGGGTCAGCTCGCCGGGCTGGTCAGGACGCAGTTCGGGCAGTCGTTGTCCGGATCGCCGACGGCGGTCCAGAGCTTCAGGACCTTGCCGTTCTTCAAGGCTAGATAGCCGTCGGTCTCCTGCGCGAACTCATAGGGGTCGGCGGGGTCGATACCCACGGGTTGAGGTTCGTCGAAGGTCACATCGAGGAAGCTCTGCCGCTTGTTGGAGCCTTGTTCCCAGGTTCCCGTCCCGGACCAGGCCAAGCCCTGGTCCCAGCGGTGGCCGACACAGATCTTGTCGGCGACGAACGTCCCGTCCTTCTTCAACGTGAGGGTGCCACCGTCGGCATCGGTCCACGTGGTCAGGAATTCGGCGGGCTTCAGAAGGACCGGTTCGCCCTCGGGCGGCGGCATGACGGTGAGCCTGCCGCAGGCCGTCAGGGCGAGGGCTGCGGCGAGCAGGATCAGCGCAGTGTGACGGGAACGCGGCACGATCCACCCCCAGCGGGTCCCGCAGGCCGCGTGCGCGACCGATGGGCTCGGGAACCCACGCCGTACCCTGGCACGGAGTTTGAACATGTTCAAGTCTTGCTGGTCGGCGGCCACGGAGCCCGCGCGAAAACCCGTGGCGGACCGCGATGCGCACTGCTACGTTTTCGGTGGCCGTGCAAGAGAACCAGGAGGTGGTACCCGTGAACACATCAACGACAAGGGTGCTCCTCTCTGAGGTCATGGTCGGGCGATAGGTCGTCGTCCGGGAGCGCCGTCTCTGAGCACTCCCGAAAGGCACGACCATGCATTTCATCTCTGAGCAGCGTCTCGACGACAACGTGCTTGAGCGCGAATTCACCCTCGGCGACATCCCCGGCATCCTGTGGACCCCCGGGTCCGCCTCCGCATCCGCCCCGGTGCCGCTGATCCTGATCTGCCCCCCTCCGCTCGGACTGGGCAGGATGTACCCCCGGCTGGCGGGCCGGGCCCGCTACTACGCGGCGGAGTACGGCTTCGCCTCGGCCACCATCGAGCTCCCCGGGAGCGGCGAGCGCCCCCGCTGGGAGGCCGCCGAGCAGGCCCGCGCGGAGCTGCGCCGGGTGGTGGAGGCCGGGGAGCCGGTCACCGACGAGATCATCGACGCCCTCGTCCTCCCGCTGGTGGAGAGGACGGTGCCGGAATGGCAGGCCGTCATGGACGACCTCCTCGCACGGCCCGAGATCGACGGCCCGGTCGGGTACGAGGGAGGGATCATCTCCATCGGCGTCCGCCTCGCGCGGATCGACCCGCGCATCAAGGCCGCCGGCCTGTTCGCCGGGAGCTTCGTGCCGCGCGTCATGTTCGAGGAGGCCCGCCAGGTCACCGTTCCGCTGCACGTCCTGCTGCAGTGGGACGACGAGGGGAACGACCGGCAGGCGTCCCTGGACCTGTTCGACGCCTTCGGCTCCGAGGAGAAGACGCTGCACGCCAACATGGGCGGGCACACCGGCGTCCCGCAGTTCGAGCTCGACCCCGGGGCCCGGTTCTTCGCCCGGCACCTGAAGTAAGGCCGCCGGCAGACACCGCCCCGGCCGGCATCACCGCCGGCCGGGGCGGGTCACGGCGCCCAGGGCGCCGACAGCAGATCGGCGGCACTGCGCCGCCCCCGGCCCTCCGGTGGCTCCTCGGCCGCCCTCCCCAGCGCGGCCATGGAGACGATCGCCCACCCCGGGTTCGGGTCCAGCTCCTTCGTCAGGGCTTCCAGGTCGAAGGCCCGGAACTGGTGCACGGACAGTCCCATCGCCTGCGCCTGCACGGTCATGTGGGCGATGGCCTGGCCGAGGTCGTAGTCGGAGAACTCCGAGTAGAGCAGCTCCGTGTCGTCCACGTGGCGGCGCGTCAACGTGACGATCAGCAGTCCCGCGTCCGTCGCCCACCGGGCCGCGCTGGGCGCGAGGTGCCGCACCACCCGCTCGTGGTCCGCCTCGCCCGGCCGGCTCACGAAGAAGCCCCACGGCTGGGAGTTCCCGGCGGACGGCGCCCACCGGGCGGCATCGAGCAGCAGGCCCAGCGTGTGGTCGTCGACGGCCGCCGACGGATCGAACCGGTAGGGGCTGAACCGTCCGGCCAGCAGGGGGTGTATGCCGCCGGACGGCTCCAGATCACGTCGCATGTCCCGGTCCAACCGGCCCCCGGACAGGCGTATTCCGGCCAGGACGGCCAGGACGGCCAGGACGGCCAGGACGGCCAGGTCGGTCAGTAGCCGATGGCCTCGCGGAGGAGCAGGACGGTGCCACGCCCCGGGTACGGCTCCGCGTTGAGAACGAGCAGGCGGTTGACGGCGCTGTCCGTCCCGTACACCGCCTGGCAGCGGGCGTTCTCCAGCGCGAGGACGTGCTCCTCGACGCGCCGCAGGGCCGTGCCCAGGTCCGGCACCACCTTCTGCGCGCCGACGACCCAGACCGCGTGCGCGGCGCCGCCCGCGTTGGCGGGAAGCTGACTGCCGCTGCCCGAGGCGAGGACGAGCGAGCCCGTCTCGGTCACCGCCGCGACACTGTTCACGACGAAGTCCGGGCAGGCGGCGAGCCGCCGGATCTCGTCGGCCTCGGTGGCCCGGTCCATCGCCAGGACGCGCGGCCTGACCGCGTCGTACCGGCCGGAGGCGTTGAGGTCCTCTTCGATGCCGGACAGCCGGAGGGTCTCGCTGACCCCGGTGAACACGGCGGCCCCCTCGGGAACCAGCTCCTTCACGCGCGCGCGTGCCCCGGCCGCGTCGTCGACGACCTCGACGGCGAAACCGTTCGCCCGCAGCGCGGCGGCCACCCGCTCCAGCCGCTCGCCCGTCGCCGGGTCGGCGAAGGAGGCGGCCGGAGCGTGCGTTGCGCCGGGCGCCGAACCCGCCAGCGGGGAGGTGTCGAGATACCTGACCTCGTACTCCCGCTCGGCGAACCGCCAGCCTTCCTCGGTCCGCTCGTAACGGTCGTGGTAGACCGCGAAGTTCAGCCCCTGCCGCCCGTCGAGCGCCCGCGCGAGCTCCTGGATGTACGCACGGCCGGTCGCCGTGTCGCCGTCCACCTGGATCGTGCCGGGGTGCGTGGTCTGCACGAAGAAGTCCCACTGGCTCTGCAGCCGCTCGCCCCCGGCGAGGATCTCCTCCTGGCCGACCTGCTCCACCGGGATGTTCGGCATGCGCAGCACACCGTCCGGTGTGAAGAGCGCCGCCAGGCGCGGCCGGTCGCGCATCATCGCCGCGTCGGTGAACTCGCCGCGCAGCGCCTCGATCTCGACGCGGTCCGCGATGGCCTGGAAGTCGTTCATCGGATTCCCCTCTCGGGCTGGTCGTCGTCTCGTCCTCACCCGTACGACAACGCAGCCCCGTGGAGTGTGAGGCGACGCCCCGACCTCACATTCCGCAGGGCTGTCCGGTCGTACACGGTGGAGCCACGAACGCGAGCGAGGGAGACGGCCGGACCATGACTACAGGAGCCGAGATCATGAGCGAACGCCGCCGGCTGATCAACCTCGGCTACCGGCTCCTCGGCTCCCTCGCCGACGCCGAGGACGTCGTCCAGGAGACGTACGCCCGCTGGTACGCCCTCTCCGCCCGCGAACAGCAGGCCATCGAGTCCCCCGGCGCCTGGCTGACCACCGTCGCCGGCCGCATCTGCCTGAACCTCCTCGGCTCGGCGCGCGCCCGGCGCGAGACCTACGTCGGCGACTGGATCCCGGAGCCCTTGCCCGAACCCACGGAGAGCGCCGACCCCGCCGACCGGATCACCCTCGACGAGTCCGTCACCATGGCCTTCCTCGTCGTCCTCGACGCCATGACCCCCGCCGAACGCGTCGCGTTCGTCCTCCACGACGTCTTCCGTTACCCCTTCGGCGAAGTCGCCGAGATCGTCGGCCGCACCCCCGCGGCCTGCCGCCAACTGGCCTCCTCCGCCCGCCGCCGCATCCGTACGGCGCAGAGCCCCGCGGCCCCGAGCGCCGGGCAGGCGGGCGTCGTGAGGCGGTTCAGGACGGCCTGGGAGACCCAGGACATCGAGGCCCTCATCGGCCTCCTCGACCCCGCCGCCGTCGCCACCGCCGACGGCGGAGGCCTCGCCGTCACCCATCTCCGCCCGCTCGTGGGCGCCGAACGCATCGCACGGGGCTACGCCGAGATCGCCCGCCTGTGGGACGGCCGCACGACCTTCCAGGAGCGGACGGTCAACGGCGTGCCCGGCCTGGTGGCCTGGCAGGACGGCGCCCTCGCGACCGTCTTCGCCTTCGAGATCGCGGGCGACCGCATCCGCCGCATCTGGGCCGTGAGGAACCCGGAGAAGCTCCGCCCCTGGCAGATCGCCTGAGGGCGCCCGAACGACGGCCCGGCCCGGCGGCACGACGCGACAAACTCGCGATCGCCCACCGGGCCGGGCCGCACTCCACCTCACCGCGCTCCCCGGCCGGACCAGAGGGCCCGGCCGAGGACCACGGCATTGATCACGGGGTGGTCAGCGTCGGGTTCTTGACGACCTTCGCGCAGATCGCGTACGCCTTCAGCTTCCCCGGGTTGTTGGGGTCGGTGTTCGTGGCGAACGCCCACCAGCCCTCGCCGGCGATGGGGATGCTCGCGCCGACGGCGTAGCGGTCGGCGTACGAGTTTCCGGCGACCACCATGGCGCCGCCACCGGTCCGCGTCTCTCCGGCCGGGCACTGCGCCTGCGCCACCGCACGGCCCGGGTACCCGTTGGCGGCGACCGGGATCGTCACCTCCGAGCTCTCCACCACACGCACCACGTCGTCGGCGACCGCGAGGCCGGCCGTCCCGAACGTCATCGCCACGGCCGCCGCGGCGACCAGAGACTTCTTCAGCACAGAGATCTGCTTCCACTCGATGGGGGAAAGGAGTGCCCGCAGTTCGCTGCGGACACCTCAGATCTACCGGCGTTCGAACACCCAGCCCGTCCCCCACGCCCTCCTGACCTGCGCCTTCACCACAGAAACGATTTTTCTTAGCGCAAACAGCCCTTACGCGGTGAGCGCGCCCAGGACGTACGGCGCCGCCTCCGCGAGGGTGGGGAAGTGGCGGTGGGCCTCCGGGTGCGGGGCGGGCGTGTTGACGGTCCAGACCGTCATTCCGGCGTCCAGCCCGGAGCGCACCCCGGACGGCGCGTCCTCGATCACGAGGCACTCGGCCGGGTCCGCGCCCAGCTTCTCTGCGGCGGTCAGGTACGGGACGGGGGACGGCTTCCCCTCGGCGACCGAGCCCGCGTCGACGATCAGCCCCGGGAACGGCAGCCCGGTCCGCTCGAACCGCCCCCGCACCCGGTGCTCGTAGTTCGACGTGACCAGCGCCCACCGGTCCCCCGGGAGGCCGGCGAGCAACTCCGCCGCCCCCTCGAAGGCCGCGTACGACCCCGTCCGGACGTCCTCGTCCTCCAGCGCGTGCAGGAGGGCGAGGCACTCGTCCGGATCCTCGGCCGGTACGACCTCCCCGAAGGTCTCCACCGGGCGAGTCCGCAACGCCGTGGCGTACACCTCGGCGCCGTCGAGCCCGTACCGCGCGGCCCACTCGTGCCAGACGCGGCGCTGGTTCTCGACGGCGTCCATGAGGGTGCCGTCGACGTCGAAGAGAACGAACTTGAGGGAGGTCACGCCCGGGATGCTACGTCCAGGAACGTGGTCCAGGAGGTGGGGGAGACGGCGAGCTGGGGGCCGTGGGGGTTCTTGGAGTCGCGGATGTGGATGAGGGTGGGGTGGGCGGCGACTTCGACGCACTCGCCGCCCTCGGAGCTGCTGTAGCTGGACTTGCGCCAGTCGTAGGCGACTTCGATGCACTCGCCGCCTTCGGAGTCGCTGTAGCTGCTCTTGAACCAGGACAGATCCGCGGTGTTCATCGTTCTCCCAGCAGTTTTTCGATCCACGTCAGGGACTCGCGTCTCGTGAGTGCCTGCGACCGCAGGATCCCATAGCGCTCGGTGTACAGACGCACCTCCTCCGGGTCGGTGATCAGTCGGGCGTGTCCGTAGATCTCGGTGTACGCCGCCTCCCGTCGCCCCTTGGGGGTGAGCAGGGTGAAAGCACCGCCCAAGTAGGGGTGTTCGTACCGGTCCTGAGGCATGATCTGGAGGTCGACCGTCCGCCTCCGGGCCACGTCGAGGATGCGCAGCAACTGCTCACGGTGGACTTCCGGTCCGCCGAACGGGCGGAGCAGGACGGCCGCTTCCAGGACGAAGCTGATCGTCGGGACGGGCCACCTGTCGAACAGCGCCTGCCGGGAGATCCGGTCGGCCACCCGCTTCTCGATGGTCGCCTCGTCCAGCATGGGGCGGCGGTGTTCGAAGAGCGAGCGCGAGTAGGCGGGAGTCTGCAGAATGCCCGGTACCGCCTGCACCGCGTAGTAGTGCAGCGCGACCGCCTCCGCTTCCTCCTTCGCATAGCTCCGGAACCAGTCCGGATGCCGTACCCGAACCTTCGCCAAGGCCTCCCGTACGTCCTCCACGGCTACCGCGAGCACTCCACCGGCGTTCAAGGCGGGGTCCACCCGCAACAGGAAGTCCGGCTGAGGGGTCCGTACCCCCCGCTCGATCGCCGAGATCAGGTCCTCGCTGACGTGCGTGATCTCCGCCAGCTCCGCCTGACTCAGGCCCGCGTTCCTCCGCAGCACCTTGATGATCTTCCCGAGCGCACGGAACAGGTGCGCCGTGCCGTCCACCTCGGAGGGCCGTTCCGGCCGCTCCTCCTCGTTCCCCGACATCCGTACCGCCCTCTTGGCGTACCCGTACAGTTACCCAGCGTCGTCGCGTCGCTGCTGGTCAGCGTACGGCCGGGGGCCCAGGCTCAGGGGCATGAAATCTGAAACCGCCACTCCAACCGGTGAGTTCACGCTCCGGCTCTCGGCAACGCGCCGGGGCGCACGCCTGGCGCGGTTACTCGCCGTGCAGCAGCTCCGCGACTGGGGGCTGACCGGCCCGGCGGCCGACGCGGCCGAACTGGTCGTCGCCGAGCTCGCCAACAACGCCGCGCTCCACGGGCGCGTGGCCGGGCGGGACTTCGAGGTGCGGATGGAGCTGGACGACGACCACGTGCGGGTCGAACTGTCCGACGCGCGGGGCGAGCGGCGGCCCGTACCGGCGCGGGAGCCGGACGAGGGCGGGTACGGGCTGCTGCTCGTCGCCGCCCTCGCCACGGCGTGGGGCGTGAAGGACCGGTCGGTCGGCAAGACGGTCTGGGCGACCGTGCCGCTGACCTCTCGGTGAGCGGCCGTCAGGAGAGGAGGTTGTACGTGGTGTCGAAGGACGAGCTGATCCAGCCGATCTGGCTGCGGGTGCGGAACGGGTGCCCCCAGGAGCCCGTGCCCTGGTAGAGGTAGGCCTGATGGGCGGCGTTCCGTACCGAGGCGTACAGGTCGGGGCGTCCGTCGCGGTTCGCGTCGCCGATGCCGAGCAGGTGGTCGTAGGCCCCCCAGCCGGCGCCGATCCTGGTACGCGGGGCGAAGGTGCCGTCGCCCCTGCCGAGGTACAGCCAGAGGACGCCGTCCTTGTCGCGGGCGACGAGGTCCCCGGCGGCCGCTCCGGCGAGGTTGCCGGTGGCGGTGAGCCGGTTGTAGACGCCCCAGCCGCCGCCGATCTTCTTCCGGCCGGCGTACGGGGCGGTCGCGGAGCCCGTGCCCTTGTAGAGCCACAGGACGCCGGCCTTGTCGGTGGCGACCAGGTCCGCCCGTCCGTCCCCGGTCAGGTCGCTGCCGCCGGTGAGCTGGTTGTACGTGTTCCAGCCGGAGCCGATCCGGACGCGGGTGGCCAGCGGGGCCTTGGAGTTCCCGGTGCCCTGGTAGAGCCAGAGCACGCCGGACCTGTCCCGGGCCACCACGTCGCTCACGGCCGAGCCGGCGACGTTCCCGGCCGCCTCGATCCGGTCGTAGATCTGCCAGCCCGAGCCGACGAGCAGCCGCGGGTTCTGGTTGAGGAGGTCGAAGTAGGGCTTCTGCCTCAGCTGGTCGAAGTTGGGGTCGGGGAACGTGTCGTCGATCCACAGCCGGCCCGAGGAGTCCCGCTCCAGGATGTCCGGCGAGCCGTCGGCGTCGTAGTCGTGCGCACCGGGCTTCCGGGTCACCGTGAACGAGCCGGAGGCCTTCAGCTCCGGTCCGATGCCGTTCATCGGCTTGGCCGCGATCTCCCAGGTGTACGGCCCGCTCTGCGCCCCGGTCCACAGGTCGGCGGTGCCGTTCCAGGCGAGCTGGCCGTTCCAGGTGTACGGCGCCCTGTGGGGATCGGGCTCGTAGACGTTGAGGGGGTAGACACCGTCCGAGAAGGTCTCGCCCGTACGGGTGTTGCGGATCCGGAAGGTCATCTCCACCTCGTTCCGGCTGAGTTGCCAGACCATGGTGAAGCGGCCGCCGGTCTTGTCCAGGTCGAGGACCGGCGGGATGTTGTGCCCGAGCAGCGTCACCTTGGTGGAGAGGCCGGAGGAGGCGACCTGCGCGGCGACCGGGACGCCGTCCGCGCCCGGGGCGATCCGGTACAGGCCCTCGCCCTTCGCGGCGGTGCCGCCCTGGACGAGCAGCGCCCCGTCCGGAGCCACGGCGGAGGAGACCATGTCGTCCATGAGCTTCCGGGTCGTGGTGCTCGTGAGGGAGCGCGCGGTCACGGCGTACGTCGGGGACGGGTTGCGCTCGTCGTACCCGCCGGACTGCGCGTACGTCAGCCAGTCGCCGACCAGGCCGAGGGAGTCGATCGCGCCCGGCAGGGCGATCCGCTGGGTGGTGGTGGAGGGGCCCCGCTGGGTGACGACCGCGGTCCGGGTGCCGCCCGCGGCGGGCTCCAGCCAGGCGACGTGCGTGCCCGAGAGCGCGATGGGGGCCTGCTGGTCGTTGCCCGCGAGGGCACCGGTCTCCGTGACCTCGGCGGTGGCGGTGTCCACGGTGGCCCAGCGCCGGCCCGCGGCGGTGGCGTACGTGAGGAGGGCGGTGTCGGGCGTGCCGGCCCTGACGACCGGGTCCTTGGCGTCGGCCGGCAGCCCGGTCACGAGCACGTCGGCGGTCCCGCCGTCGTCGCGCCGGGAGAGCAGGTGCACGGCGTGTCCGCCCTGGCCGTTGGGCGCCTTGACGAAGGCGGTCCGGCCGACGGCCCCGATGTACGTCGCGTCGGAACCCGTGATCTTGGCCGACACGGACAGGACGTCCTGGTTCGTGGCCATGTCCCGCAGCGTGAGGTAGCCGTCGGACCCGACCCGTACGAGCACGTCGGAGGCGCGCGAGGCGTGGACCGTGTGCGTGCCGGGCGGCCACGGCTCCGTCGTCGTGCCGTCGGCGTAGCGCGTCCAGGTGAAGCGGAGGCTTCCGCCGGACCGGATCCAGGTCAGGAACCCGGTCGTGCCGGCGCCGCCGAGGTCCGCCTCCTCCTTCGGGAAGGGCACGACCGTCGCGGTGGTGGCCGTGGCGGAGGCGGTGGCGGCCGAGGCGGGGACGGCGGCCGTCAGACCGCCCACGGTGACGGCGAGGGCGACGGCCACGGCGGTGGTGAGCCGGAGTCCGGTGTTTCGAGGGGGGAGGTTCAAGGCTCTGCTTTCTTCGTTCGGTCCGGGTTCGCCGAACGGGTTGTCAGAAGACGAGGGAGTTGGCTTCGTTGAAGGTGTTCGGGGTCCAGATCTTCTTGCGGGGGGCGAATGGGGCGCGCGCGTCGCCGGTTCCCCGGTAGAAGGAGAGGGACTGGCCCCGGTACAGCGCGAGGCCGTCGACGAGCAGGTCGGGGTGGCCGTCCCGGTCGGCGTCGCCGATGCCGATGATCTCCTTGTACGCCTGCCAGCCGCCGCCGACCTTCACGCGGGTGGTGAAGCCGCCGTTGCCGTTGCCCTGGTAGAGCCAGAGGACGCCGTCCTCGTCGCGGGCGACGAGGTCGCCGGCGCGGCCACCGGCGATGTTCCCGGCGGCGGTGATCTTGTTGTAGATCCCCCAGCCGCCGCCGATCCGCCGGCGGGTCTCGAAGGGCTTGGCGGCGTTGCCGGTGGAGGCGTACAGCCACAGGACGCCGGACCTGTCGGCGGCGACCAGGTCGGCGCGGCCGTCGCCGGTCAGGTCGCTGCCGCCCGCGAGCTTGTCGTACGCCTGCCAGCCGCCGCCGACCCAGGTCCGGCGGGCGAGGGAGGTCCCGGTCCCCTGGTAGAACCAGAGGGCACCGGTGCGGTCGCGGCCGAGCACGTCGGCGTAGGGCGAGCCGGCGACGTCCCCGGTGGCGACGACGCGGTCGTAGGTGTTCCAGCCGGCGCCGTGGTCCGTCCGCTCCGAGCGGCTGGTGAGCTGGCTGAGGATCTGCCGGAAGTCGAAGGAGTACAGCCGGCCCGCATCGTTGCGGACCAGCAGGTCGGGGGAGCCGCTGTCCGAGTAGTCGTGCGGGGCGGTCCCGCTCGCGACGGTGAAGGTGCCGGTCCGCACCAGGACCGGTCCGATGCCGTTCCGGGGCTCGGCGATCAGCTTCCAGGTGTAGGCGCCGTTGCGGGCGGCCGTGTAGTCGTCGAACGCCCCGTCCCAGGAGGTGACATAGCGCTGGCCCCCGTCCGGGTAGGTCCGGGGGCTCGTCCACCGCTTGCCGGTCGCCTTGTGGGTGATCTCGGCGTGCACCCACGCGTTGCCCCGGTCGAGGTACCAGATCATGGACGGCTGGGGGGCGTTCGTACGGAAGCCGAGGGTGGCGGGGACCTCCTGGCCGGTCAGGCCCAGAGCGGTGGCCTCGCCGCTGCTCGCCCGGAGCGTGGCGACCGGCCGGCCGTCCGCGCCGGGGGCGATCCGGTAGACGCCCTCGCCGTGGGCGACGGTCCCGCCCTGCACCTGCTCGGAGCCGTAGGCGACCTTCGTGCTGTCCATGACCTTGACGGGGGCCGTCCCGCCCGTGAGCGGGCGGGCCATGAGCGCGTAGAGGGGGTTCGGCTCGGTCGCGTCCGCCCCGCCGGGCATGCTGTACGTGACCCAGTCGCCCATCAGGTCGACCCGGAGCCGGCCGCCCGTGCCGGCGGGGGTCCGGACCGTGGCGGTCTCGCCCTGGCGGGCCGTCACCACGGTCAGCCGCCCCTCGGCGTCCGTCTCCGACCAGGCCACGTGCGTGGCGGAGGCGCTGAACTCGTCGGAGGCGCGGGGCACGGCACGGTCGTCCGTGATCGTGCCGGTGGCCAGGTCGACGACGGCGAGGCGCTTCCCGGTCACCCCGCCCACCGTGCCGGTGTAGACGAGGGCGAAGACGTCGGGCTCGGACAGGTCGTAGGCGGGGAAGTCGGCATCCGCGGGCAGGCCGGCGACCTCGCGGTCGACGACCTCGTCGCCTTCCTTGGAGACCAGGTGCAGGGCGGCGTTGCCGGAGCCGTCCAGGACCTGCATGACGAGGGTCTTCCCGGCCGTCCTGAGGAGCTTCGTGAAGGTGTCGGGGAACGCGGTGTCGATGGTGACGGGGTCGGCGCCCGTGGCCATGTCGTACAGCTCGTAGGAGGTGGAGCTGTTCTCCTTCACGACGATGTCGCTGCCGACGGAGCCCCGGTACTTGCCGGCGGGCAGGTCGACGGTGGTGCCGTCCGCGTACCGGGTCCAGGAGAAGCGGCCCGACACCCTGCCCATCGTCAGGAAACCGGACGGTCCCCCGCCACGCAGCTCGCTGTTGGCAGGCATGCCGATGGAGGTCTCCTGCGGCAGGCCGGCGGTCACTCCCGTACCGGTCGCGGCGGGGGCCGCCATGGCGGGGGTGAGGGCGCCGGCGCCGGCGGTCACGGCGAGGGCGACGGCGACGGCGGTGGCGAGTCGGCGGGTCAAAGGAGGTTTCCTCCCCAGAAGTGTGGGCGTGGCGGCACCCGCCACGCCCACATGACCCATGAGGGACCCGGACGGTTGTACGCCTCCTTCGAGGAGGCCGGAATAGTCCGTCAGGTCTGCCGGGGTACGGCTCAGAAGAAGGTCTTGAACCGGGTGGAGTCGCTGCGCAGCGGCAGCGTGAGGGCCGTTCCGAAGGGCTTGGTCGCGCTGTTGGTGCCGTAGTAGAGCGCGGATCCGGAGGGGCCGATGGCGTAGATGCTGGCCACGCCCCTCCAGCTGCCCCCGGGGATGATGTGGGTGTACTTCTGCCAGCCGCCGCCGACCCTGCGGCGGGCGGTGAAGGTGCCGTCGCCCCGGCCGAGGTAGAGCCAGAGGACGCCGTCCCTGTCGCGGGCGAGGAGGTCGCCGCCGGAGGCGCCGGCGACGTTCCCGGGGGCGACGAGGAGGTTGTAGACGCCCCAGCCGCTGCCGATCCTCTTGCGGGTGTGGAAGGGCCGGGCGGCGTTGCCGGTGGAGGTGTAGAGCCACAGGACGCCGGAGGTGTCGGTGGCGAGGAGGTCGCCGCGTCCGTCGCCGTTGAGGTCGGAGCCGCCGACGAGCTTGTTGTAGACGCCCCAGCCGCCGCCGACCTTCGTGCGGGGCAGCACCTTCTGCTTGTCGCTCTGGTGCAGCCACAGCACGCCGTCGCGGTCCCGCCCGACGATGTCGTCGGAAGGCGAGCCGGCCAGGTTTCCGGGGGAGGCCATGAGCGTGTACGTGTTCCAGCCGGTGCCCAGCAGGTCCGGGGTCGGGGTGTACACGCGGGGCGGGCAGCCCTCCTCGTAGCACTCGTCGTCCCGCATGCCGCGCAGCTGGCTGATCTCGTACGCCGAGAGGTTGCCCGAGCTGTCGCGGACGAGCGCGTCGGAGTTGGCGTTGTCGTTGAAGTCGCGCGACGCGGTGCCGCGTTCCACGGTGGTGGTGCCGGTCCGTACGACGACGGGCCCGACGCCGGTCTCCGGGCGGGCCGTCAGCTTCCAGGTGTACGCGCCGTTGTAGGCGCCGAACCGGTTGTCGAGGGACCCGTTCCACCGGATGTAGTCGTTGTAGTAGTCGGCGAGCGACGCCCTGCGGCCCGTGGCCACGTGGGTCAGCTCCAGCGTGATGTTCGGGTACCTCTGGTTGAACTCCCAGGTGACGTCCGGGTCGGTGCCGTCGAAGCGGTACACGCTCGGCACGGTCAGCTGCTTCAGGGCGAGCTCCAGCGACTCGTGGCTGTCCCCGATCATCGTGGCCGTCGGAGTGCCGCCGTCCAGCGAGACGCGGAAGAGGCCCCGGCCCTGCGCGAGCGTGCCGCCGCGCACGAGGAGCGTGCCGTCGCCGACCGGGGTCACCTCTTCCGCGAGGTCCAGGAGCGGGACCTTCCGGCCGTCCGCCGGCGACCGGAGGACGATCGGCCGGTTCGGGTAGGCGACGCCGTCGATCACGTCGGCGCCCGTGATCGCCAGCCAGTCGCCGCCCAGGGCGAGCTGCGCGTAGTAGGGGAGGGTCTCGCCCGCCTTGGTCTTCCGGTCCACGATCCGGGTCTTGCCGTACGTGGGCCGCCAGAGCACGCGATCGGGGGTGACCTGCGCGAAGTCCGTGTGGCCGGTGAGGTCGTACGTCTCGACGGCGGCGGCCGTGGCGACGTCGACCACGGCGAGGCGGAAGGTGCTGTTCTGCGACGCGACCTCTACGGCGATCGTGCCGGGCGCGTCGGCGAAGAAGGTCCAGGGGGTCCCGGCCGGCATCCCGGTCACCTCGCGGTCGACGACCTCGCCACCGGGCTCCCGGCTGACGAGGTGGACCTTGCCGGCGGCCTTGTCGACCATCACGAGCGTGGTGCCGTTGACCTCGCGCAGCTCGTAGCCGGTCTCGATGACGACCGGATCGCCGCCCTTGGCCATGTCGTAGAGGGAGTGGCGGGTGCCCTCGCTCCGTACGACGATGTCGGTCCCCTCGGCGCCGCGGTACTTGACCGACGCGCTCATCGGGAACTTGGTGGTGACGCCGTCGGCGTACCGCGTCCAGACGTAGAAGTCCGGCGTCATGGGATCGCCGTCGATCTGGTCCGCGAGGAAGCCGGTGGGTCCGGCGCTCGTGACGGACGAGAGCGCGGGGAACGGGAAGACCGCGCCCCCGGCGGCCTGCTGCGCGGTCATGGCGGCAGAGCCCGCCGTCGCGGCGGCGGCGGGGCCGGCGAGCACGCCTGCTGCGGTGACGGCCAGGGTGACGGCTACGGCGGCGGTCAGCCGGAGCCGGGGGATGCGGACGTGGGACACGACGCGGGCCTCCTCGGGACATGGACGAGAGGGTGTGGCGAAGAACGCCACACCCTCAGGACTTGTGGGAAGAACGGATGGTTGTACCCCGATGGGACAGGGGTTCTGAAACGCGGCCCGCGTCAGGCGACGCTGTTGAACTTGGTGCCCTCGCCCGCGTACAGGTTCGTCCCCATCCGTGCGAACGGCGCCGTGGCCGAGCCGGTGGACTTGTAGACGTACGTGCCGCCCGCCCCGTACCCGATCAGGTCCGGGCGGCCGTCGGCGTTGACGTCGCCGGCGCCGACGAGCTGGGAGAAGGCGCCCCAGCCGGAGCCGACCTTGACGCGGGTGGAGAAGCCGCCTGCGCCGTTGCCCTGGTAGAGCCACAGGACACCGGAGGCGTCACGGGCGACCAGGTCGCCGGCGGACGAGCTCGCGATGTTGCCGACGGCCGTCAGCTGGTTGTAGATCCCCCAGCCGCCGCCGACCCTCACCCGCGTGGCGAAGGGGGTCGTGGAACTGCCCGTGCCCTTGTAGAGCCACAGCGTGCCGGAGGCGTCCGCGGCGAGGAGGTCGGGGCGGCGGTCGCCGTTGAGGTCGGAGCCGCCGGTGAGCTTGGTGTAGCCGCCCCAGCCGCCGCCGACCTTCACGCGGCCGGCGAAGCTGCCGTCGCCCCTGCCCTGGTACTGCCAGAGGTAGCCGGAGCCGTCCAGGGCGACCAGGTCGCCGGCGGACGAGCCCGCGATGTTGCCGACGGCCTCGATCTGCTTGTACGTGTTCCAGCCCGTGCCGACCTTCGTGCGCTTCGCCGTGACGGCCTGGCCGGCCGACGGCCGGTCGAAGAGGTCGTCGCGCCACAGCACACCGGCGGAGTCCCGGGCGAGGACGTCGGTGGAGCCGTTGTCGTTGAAGTCGTGCGGGTTGGCGGTGCGGGTGACCCGGAAGTACGCGCCGGTGGAGGTCGTGCCGCCGATGCCGCTGAGCGTCGACGCGGTCGCCTCCCAGGCGTAGGAGCCGTTGGGGGCGCTGATCCCGTCGGCGGTGCCGTTCCAGGTGAGGGCGAAGCGGCCGTCGGAGTCGGGCTTCTGGAGGTGCTGGGTGAACTTCTTGCCGGTGTGGACGTGGGTGAACGTGACGTCCAGGGAGGAGTTGGGGTGGCTCACGGTCCACTCCATCGTCGCGGTGCCGCCGTTCTTCTCGAGGTCCACCACCTCGGGGACCTTCGAGCCGACGAACTGCACGGTGGCCGGTCGGTCGGAGCCCGCCAGCCTGGTGACGGTCGGGTAGCCGCCTCCGTCGGAGACGCGGAAGAGGCCGTCGCCCTCCTGGGCGGAGCCGCCGCGCACGAGCAGGCTGCCGTCCGGGGCGACGGCCGTGGTGCTGAAGTAGTCGAGGAGGCGGGTCTGCGTGCCGTCCGTGAGGGACCGGGCGGTCAGGGCGTACCGGCCGTCCGGGGCGGTCGCGGCGTAGCCGCCGGGCTTCCCGGACACCACCGAGTCGCCGACGAGTCCGGCGATCACGGAGGACTGGCCCGCGCCGAGGTCGAAGCGCTTGATGTGGGAGCTGTCGGCGCGCTCGACCACCACGGCCTGCGTCGAGTCGTTCGCGTACTCGGTCCACGCGGAGTACTTCGGGCTGAGGGCGCCGGTCACGTTCGGGCCGAAGGCCCCCGTGAGGACGTACCCGGTGTCGTACTCGTCGCCCTGCATGTCGGTCATGAAGCGGTGGTACGTGGTGCTGCCGTCGTACGACAGCCGGGTGGAGACGCCGAGCACGTCCCAGCCGGTGTGCCCGAGGACCTTGAAGCTCTTGTCCCTCTGGTAGTGCGACATCTGCCGGTTGACCAGCATGCCGTTCTGCCAGACCAGCCGGTGGAGCTCCGGGTCGCCGTAGCCGTCGGGCTTGGTCACCCAGAGGACGTTGCCGGTGACGCCGACGAGCCGGGCGTCGGTGGTGCCGAGGGCCTGGACGATGTCGATCGTGTGCCCGTAGTTCAGGGATTCCTTCGCGTCGTAGACGGTGTAGCGGCTGCCCTGCACCGTGATGACGTGGTCGGAGCCGGTGTCGAGCGCCTGGGCGCCCGCGACCGTCTGCGTGCTGCTGCCGTCGTACGTGGTCCAGGTCAGGACCGAGCCGCCCGCGCCGTCCGGGCGGGCGGTGAGGAAGCCGGTGGTGCCGGCGCTGACGACCTCGGCGTCCGCCGCGATCTTGATCGGCGTCTCGGCCGCCGCCCGGACGGCGGCGGGCGCCGCGAAGGCCGGGGCGGTGACGAGGGTTCCGGCGACCGCCGTGACGGTGGAGACGGTGAGGATCGCGGCGGCCAGACGGCGCCCGGTGGTGCGTACGTGCGTCACAGAGTGTTCCTCCCAGGAGGTGCGGGGGTGTGACGGTCGAACCGCCACACCCCCGCACGGAAGTCGTCGTCAGGAGACCGAGTTGAACTTGGTGCCCTCGCCCGCGTACAGGTTCGTCGTCAGGCGCGTGAACGGCGCCGTGGCCGAGCCGGTGGACTTGTAGACGTACGTGCCGCCCGCCCCGTACCCGATCAGGTCCGGGCGGCCGTCGGCGTTGACGTCGCCGGCGCCGACGAGCTGGGAGAAGGCGCCCCAGCCGGAGCCGACCTTGACGCGGGTGGAGAAGCCGCCTGCGCCGTTGCCCTGGTAGAGCCACAGCACCCCGGAGGCGTCACGGGCGACCAGGTCGCCGGCGGACGAGCCCGCGATGTTGCCGACGGCCGTCAGCTGGTTGTAGATCCCCCAGCCGCCGCCGACCCTCACCCGCGTGGCGAAGGGGGTCGTGGAACTGCCCGTGCCCTTGTAGAGCCACAGCGTGCCGGAGGCGTCCGCGGCGAGGAGGTCGGGGCGGCCGTCGCCGTTGAGGTCGGAGCCGCCGGTGAGCTTGGTGTAGCCGCCCCAGCCGCCGCCGACCTTCACGCGGCCGGCGAAGCTGCCGTCGCCCCTGCCCTGGTACTGCCAGAGGTAGCCGGAGCCGTCCAGGGCGACCAGGTCACCGGCGGACGAGCCCGCGATGTTGCCGACGGCCTCGATCTGCTTGTACGTGTTCCAGCCCGCGCCGATCTTCGTACGGCGGGCGGTCTTGACCTGGCCGCCGACCGGCCAGTCGAAGAGGTCGTCGCGCCACAGCGTGCCCGACGCGTCCCGGGCGAGGACGTCGGTGGAGCCGTTGTCGGTGAAGTCGTGCGGGTTGGCCGTCCGCGTGACCGTGAAGCCGCCGGAGACGGACGCCGAGGCGGTGCCGTCGCTCGGGGTCGCCTTCATGGACCAGGCGTAGGCGCCGTTCGGGGCGCTGACGCCGTCGAGGACGCCGTCCCAGGGGAGACGGAAGGTGTTCCCGCTGACCGGGTTCACCAGGTGCGTGACGAGCTTCTTGCCGGTGGCGGCATGCGTGAGCGTGACCTCCACGTCGACGTCGCCGCGCGACAGCGTCCACTCCATCGGGACCGTGGTGCCCGGCTTCTCCAGGCTCACCGTCGCCGGGACCTTCGAGCCGGTCACCTGGACGCCCAGGACCCGGCCCGTGGAGGTCTCCAGGGCGACCGTCGGGCGCGCGCCGCCCGAGCCGGAGATCCGGAAGACGCCGTCGCCGTCCTGGCCGAAGCCGCGCACGAGCACGGAGCCGTCCGGGGCGTGGGCCACGGTGGAGAAGTTGTCCAGGACCTTGTACGGCTGGGCGCCCGCGTCGGTGAGGCTCCGCGCGTACAGCGGGCTGGGGTTCTCGGCGGTGGCGGTGCCCGGGACGCCGTACAGGATCGTGTCGCCGGCGATGCCCGCGACGACGGCACCGGCCATGGCGCCGGTCAGCGGGATGCGCGTGACCATGGTGGTGCCGAGCTTGTTCGCGCTGATCTCCAGGCCGCCCTCGGGGGCCGCGTGGACCCACGCCTGCCAGTCGGCGGTGAGGGCGCCGGTCGAGGACGGGGACCACTGGGCGGTGCCGGTGCTGCCGCCCCAGTCGATGGCGGAGCCCCCGAAGGCGCTCGTGGTCGCGCTCCACCACTTGGGTTCGAGGCCCGACCCGCCCTGCACCATCTCGGTGCCCAGGACGACCATGCTCGTTCCGTCGGTGGCGACGACCTTGTAGTCCACGTTGCGGGTGCGGGACGACAGCTTCGTCTTCTGGACGACGCCGTTGACCTGGGTCAGCCTCCACAGCTCGCGGTAGTTCGCGGTGCCGCTCGGGACGCTCACGAAGAGGCTGTCGCGGACGATGCCGACCAGCTGGGCGCCGGAACCGAGCACGCCGATGTTGAGGTTGGAGTACGTCGTGGTCGCCGGGTTGTACGCGGTGAACATGCTGCCGTCGCCCGTCAGCATGTAGTCGGAGGTGGAGTCGTAGGCGTTCGGCCCCGACAGCGTCGACACGGTGCCGTCGGTGTGGTGCCACTCCAGCGTGGCGGTGCCGTTCTCGTCCGTGCAGGTCGTGATGGAGCCGTAGGCGCCGGTGGAGACGACCTCGGCGCCGACGGGCAGCAGGCCGGCGGCGGTCGGCGCGCACCGGCCCTCGGCGGCGGTCGCCGCGAAGGCCGGGGCGGAGACGAGGGTTCCGGTGACCGCCGTGACGGTGGAGAGGGTGAGGAGCGCGGCGGCCAGACGGCGCCGGGGAACGCGGGTGAAAGACACGCTCGGATTCCTTCGTGAGGAAGAGGGTCGGGAAAGGGGGGGCGCGTCCGCGCGGGCGCGCCCCGGTCGTGCCGTGGGGGGTGGTGGTCTCTGCGGCGCGTCAGAAGACGCGCGTGTAGCTCGAACCGCCGTACACCAGCGCGTCGGTGGCGGTGCGGGCCGCGAAGGGCGCGGTCGCGTTGCCGGTGCCGGCGTAGAAGTACGAGGTCTTGCCGGGGCCGCCGTACGCGAAGAGGTCGGGGCGGCCGTCCTTGTTGCCGTCGCCGATGCCGACGAGCTCGGTGTAGCCGCTCCAGCCGGAGCCGATCTTGACGCGGCTCGTGAACGTCCCGTCGCCCTTGCCGAGGTACAGCCAGAGCACGCCGCTCGTGTCGCGGGCGAGGAGGTCGCCGGCCGGGCCGCCGGCCAGGTTCCCGACGGCCGTCAGCTGGTTGTAGACGCCCCAGCCGCCGCCGACCCTCACCCGCGTGGCGAAGGGCGCGGTGGCGGAGCCGGTGCCCTTGTAGAACCACAGGACCCCGGAGGCGTCCGTGGCGAGGAGGTCGGGGCGGCCGTCGCCGTTGAGGTCGGAGCCGCCCGCGAGCTCCTTGTAGCCGCCCCAGCCGGAACCGACCTTCGTCCGGGTCGCCAGCGGCTTCTTCTCGTCGCCGGTGCCCTGGTACAGCCACAGGACGCCGGAGGCGTCGCGGGCGATCGTGTCGGCGACGCTCGTCCCCGCGACGTTCCCGACGGACTCGATCCGGTCGTACGCGTTCCAGCCGGAGCCGACGGCGGCCCGCTGGTACGTCGGCATGAGCCGCTTGGTGGAGGTGTTGTACGTGGTGTCGGCGCGCCACAGCGAGCCCCCGGCGTCCCGCGCGAAGAGGTCGGGCGAGCCGTTGTCGCCGTAGTCGTGCGGCTTGACCGAGCGGACCACCTTGAAGGTGCCGGACTGCTCCACGGCGGGCCCGATGCCGTTCGTCGGGACGGCGCGGAAGGACCAGGCGTAGTCGCCGTTGAAGGCGGACTTGCCGTCCTTCGACAGGTCGTCGAGGACGCCCTGCCAGGTCAGGCCGAAGGTGGTGTCGTCGTACGTGTACTGCGAGGGGAACTCGCGGCGCAGCTTCAGCTCGCGGATGAAGGTCTGCCCGGTCCTGACGTGCGTGAGCTTGAGGGAGACGTTCGCGTTGAGCCGGGACATCCGCCACTTCAGCTCGACCTCGCGGTCCCGGTCGAGGTCGAGGACGGCCGGCACCTGGGAGCCGAGGTAGGTCAGCGCGGTGGGCTGGTTCGTCGTCGCGACCTTCTCGACGGAGGGCTTCGCGCCCGCGACGGGGGAGACCTCGTAGAGGCCCTCGCCCCCGGCGACCGTGCCGCCGCGTATGAGCAGGGTGCCGTCCGAGGCGGCCTGCGCCGAGGTGGCGTAGTCGGTGATGTCGGTGGTGTCGCCGCTGGTCAGGTCGAGGGCCCGCACCCGGGTCTCGGGGAAGGTGCCGTTCTCGGTGAGCCTGCTCGGGATGGCGTACACCAGCCAGTTGCCGACCAGGCCGAGGACGTACCCGTCGGCGATGTGGAGGGGGACCCACCGCCGGGCGCCGGTCTTCCGGTCGACGGTGGCGATGCCGGTGCCCTCCGCGCGGGCCTCCGCCCAGGCGACGTGCGTGGCCGACAGGGCGAGACCGCTGTAGAGGTACTCGGACCCGTCGGCCGCGTAGGTCTCGACGGCCGCGCCGGTGGCCAGGTCGATGACGGCCCGGCCGTTCTCGCGGGCGCCCTCCGGGCCGGTGACGTAGGCGACGACCGCCTGGCCGCCGACGGCCGGCGCGTTCGTGAAGAAGTGGAGCGCGTCGACGGGGAGGCCGGTGACCTCGCGGGAGCCGGTGGTGCCGTTCTCGTCGGTGACGAGGAGCAGCTTCTGCGTGTTGTTCGGCCCGGGCGCCGCGGCGAGGACCGCGTTCGGGCCGACGGCCTTGACGTAGGTGGCCGACAGCGCGCCGAGGTCGATGTGGACGGGAGCGGCGGCCGGGGCGCCCATGTCCGTGAGCGTGACGGAGCGCATCTGCCGCGGGTCGGTCGAGTCGCCGGTGACCACGACGTCGGTGCCGGTGGAGTCGAGGCCGCCGCCCTCGGGGACGGTGAGGACGGTCGAGGTGCCGTCCGCGTACCGGGTCCAGCGGCGTTCCCGGTCCGTCGCGCCCGTGGTGAAGGTGAGGAAGCCGGTGGTCCCGGCGCCCGCGACGATCGCGTCGCCCGCCGCCGGGTAGGGCACGGGCGCGGCCGTGGTGCCGGAGGCGGCGGAGAGGGTGGTGAGGGAGCCCGTCGGGGCGGCGAGGGCGGCCGGACCGGCCGCGAGGGTGCCTGCGGTGACCGCGAGGACGGCGGTCACGGCGGCGGCTATGCGACGGGCGGACGAACGTTGCTGCACGATGGAATTCCCCCCAGGACAACCAGGCGTGGCGATCGCCACGCCCGCTAGGACTCATGATCGTCCTCAGGGGTTGTACGTGTGCGTCGAACAGGTGATCCCGTCATTCGATCGCTCGTTCAGCGGCTTTTCCGTCGCTCGATCACGCCCCGTGCGTACGCCGCCTGCCCCGCGTGCTGGAGGTCGTCCGCGATCACCGACACCAGCCGGACGCCGAGGGTGACCGGGGGATCCCAGCGGGTGTCGACGATCCGGTCCAGGTCCGCGTTCGTGACCGAGCGGACCAGCTCCTCCGTACGGGCGTGCACGGCGTCGTGGTAGCCGAGCAGCAGCTCCGCCGGGGCGCGGACCTCGCCGACCTGCGCGGTCGTCATCCCGTAGCCGGTGGCGCGCTTCGGGAAGGGCAGTCCGAAACGGTCGGCCCAGCCGTCCGAGGCCCACAGCTGCTCCGTGCCGAAGGCGTCCGCGAGGTGGTCGTCCTGGACACGGGTGAGGTGCCAGGCGAGCCAGGCGACGGTGTTGGCGTCGGGGTCGACGCGGGCGGTGAGCTCTTCGTCGGTGAGGCCCTCCACGGCTTCGTGGACGACCTCACGGATCCGGCCGAACGCGTCGACCAGCAGTCCGGCACTGTTCACCCCTCCACGGTCGCCTCCCGCCGGGACCCGCGCAAACGCACGGAAAAGGGCAGGAGCCCCGCTCGTGCCGCGAGGCACGGAGCGGGGCTCCTTGGGTACTGCTCTAGTCGTGCGTGATCGCCGACCCGGGCAACTTAGGCCGGGGTGACGTTCTCCGCCTGCGGGCCCTTCGGGCCCTGCGTGACGTCGAACGTCACGGTCTGGTTCTCCTCGAGCGAGCGGAAGCCGTTCGCGTTGATCGCGGAGTAGTGGACGAAGACATCCGGGCCGCCGCCGTCCTGGGCGATGAAGCCGAAGCCCTTTTCAGCGTTGAACCACTTCACGGTTCCGGTAGCCATGAGCCCTCCTATGGGCCAAAGGGTCGCCCTGCTCCAGAACCTGCAAACAAGTCTGAAAACTACAAAAGCCTGCGGGTCACATGCTCCGCAGGCTCTGTACTGCAAGGGAAACCAAACTGCAACTTGCGTCGAGCGTAGCATGCAGGACGCTCGGGGCGGTAGAGGGAAAGATCACGTCACTCACATGTTTGACTCCGTTCCGTGTGCTGACGCGCGTGCCCCGCCGATGCCCACACTGCGAGACGGGTCTAGCCTCGCGATGTGGACAAAGCAACCGACGACCAGCGCAGCCGGCCCCGCGTCGGGCACATCCAGTTCCTGAACTGCCTCCCCCTCTACTGGGGACTCGCCAGGACCGGGACGCTCCTCGATCTCGAGCTCACCAAGGACACCCCGGAGAAGCTCAGCGAGCGGCTCGTCCGGGGCGATCTCGACATCGGCCCCATCACCCTCGTCGAATACCTCCGCAACGCGGACGACCTGGTCGCGCTCCCGGACATCGCCGTCGGCTGCGACGGCCCCGTCATGTCCTGCGTGATCGTCTCCCAGCGGCCCCTGGCGGAGCTCCACCACGCGCGCGTGGCCCTCGGCTCCACCTCCCGCACGTCCGTGCGCCTCGCCCAGCTGCTGCTTTCCGAGCAGTACGGGGTCGAGCCCGACTACTACACCTGCCCGCCCGACCTCGGCCTGATGATGCAGGAGGCGGACGCCGCCGTCCTCATCGGCGACGCCGCGCTGAGGGCCTCCCTGCACGACGCGCCCCGGCTCGGCCTCCAGGTCCACGACCTGGGGCTCATGTGGAAGGAGTGGACGGGCCTGCCGTTCGTCTTCGCCATCTGGGCGGCGCGCAAGGACTACCTGGCGCGCGAGCCGGAGACCGTCCGCGAGGTGCACCAGGCCTTCCTGGCCTCGCGCGACCTCTCCCTCGAAGAGGTCGCCAAGGTCGCCGAACAGGCCGCCCGCTGGGAGACCTTCGACGCCGAACTCCTGGAGCGGTACTTCCGCACGCTCGACTTCCGATTCGGCCCGGAGCAGCTCGCCGGCGTACGGGAGTTCGCCCGCCGCACCGGCCCCACGACCGGTTTCCCGGCGGATGTCGCGGTGGAACTCCTGCCTCCTCCGGCGCGATAAGCGGCGGAGCGGCGGAGGCGGCGGAGGAAAGGTGCGGGAAAGAAATACCGGTGCGCCCGCCCGGCGCTCCGGACGCGCCTTTCCCGACGGCCCCGGTAATGCCGGGGCCCGCCCCCGGCGACCGCACCCGTGAATTCACCGGATATTCACCGTCCGCTCGTACCGGCACCCTGCGGAAGCGGCCGGGAGCCCTGGCGTAGGCTGGTTCGGTCGATCAGAACCCCTCCGAAAGGGACGCACCCGGTGACCGAGAAGGCCGAACTCCAGTCTGTTCTCGACCGCGCCGCCGCGGGTGGCCGGATCACCCCCGAGGAGGCGCTCGACCTCTACCGCTCGGCGCCCCTGCACGCGCTGGGCGCCGCCGCCGACGCGGTGCGCCGCCGCCGGTACGCGGGGACCGAGCACATCGCGACGTACATCATCGAGCGGAACATCAACTACACGAACGTCTGCGTGACGGCGTGCAAGTTCTGCGCGTTCTACGCCGCCCCGAAGGACACCAAGAAGGGCTGGACCCGCGACCTCGACGACATCCTGCGCCGCTGCGCGGAGACCGTGGAGCTCGGCGGCACCCAGATCATGTTCCAGGGCGGCCACCACCCGGACTACGGCGTCGAGTACTACGAGAAGCACTTCGCCGCCATCAAGAAGGACTTCCCGCAGCTGGTCATCCACTCCCTCGGCGCCTCCGAGGTCGAGCACATGGCCCGCATCTCCGGCGTCTCCGTCGAGGAGGCGATCACCCGCATCCACGCCGCCGGTCTCGACTCCTTCGCGGGCGCCGGCGCCGAGCTGCTCCCCGAGCGGCCCCGCAAGGCCATCGCCCCGCTCAAGGAGAGCGGCGAGCGCTGGCTGGAGATCATGGAGATCGCCCACAAGCTGGGCGTCGAGTCCACCTCCACCATGCTCATGGGCACCGGCGAGACCAACGCCGAGCGGATCGAGCACCTGCGCATGATCCGCGACGTGCAGGACCGGACGGGCGGCTTCCGGGCCTTCATCCCGTACACGTACCAGCCCGAGAACAACCACCTCAAGGGCCGCACGCAGGCCACGCTCTTCGAGTACCTGCGCATGATCGCGATCGCCCGGCTCTTCCTCGACAACGTCGCCCACATCCAGGGCTCGTGGCTGACCACCGGCAAGGAGGTCGGCCAGCTCTCCCTGCACTACGGCGCCGACGACCTCGGCTCGATCATGCTGGAGGAGAACGTCGTCTCCTCCGCCGGTGCCAAGCACCGCTCCAACCGCCTGGAGATCATCGACCTCATCCGCAAGGCGGGCCGCGTCCCCGCGCAGCGCGCCACCACGTACGAGCACCTCGTCGTCCACGACGACCCGGCGAACGACCCGGTCGACGAGCGCGTCGCCTCGCACATCTCGTCCGTGGCCATCGAGGGCGGCACGGCCCACCCCGAGCTGAAGCTCCTCGACGCGAACTGACGCCCACCGATGCTCACGCTGCACGTCGCCGAGGCGACGCCCGAGGGCGCCGTCCTGGTGGACGGCGCCCTCGTCGCGGCCGTCGGCCCGTACGAGGAACTGGCCGAGGCGCACCAGGACGCCCGGCTGCGCCGCTGGCCGGGCATCCTCACCCCCGGACTCCTCAACCCGTACGGGCCGGAGCTCCTGGAGGACACGTACCACCCGGACCCCCGGGAGGCGGCGGAGTTCGGCACCGAGCCGATCACGGGGGAGCGGGCGCGGGAGATCTTCCGCGCCGACCCCGCCCGGCGCGGCGCCTCGGCGCGCCGCGGGGTGCAGCGGCTCCTCGCGCACGGGACGGTCGCCATCGCCGGCGAGCTGCGCGGCCGACCGGCCGTGGACGCCGTGCGCCGGGCGGGTCTCGCCGTCGGCCGCCGCCCGGAGCGGCTCCCCGGACCCCCGTCCCTCTCCCCGGTGCCGCTGGTGCTGCTGCCCGCCCTCGTGCCGGGCGGCCCCGCCCGCTTCGCCGTCTTCGACGTCCCCGACCGGGCGGCCCTCGTCCGCCTCGGCGCGTCGACCTGCGTCGCCACCGTCGTCGACGGCCGCATGGTCTTCCGGCGCCGCTAGGGCCGGTCCGGCTCAGCCGCCCCGGACCGGGGCGTCCTTCTCCTGCACCGGGTACGCGTCCGCGTACTTCAGCAGGTCGGTGAAGCGCGCGTCGCGCACGACGGTCAGCAGCTGGTCCGGGGTCACGGGCGCCGAGGCGGTGTCCGAGGGGCTGACGGAGAGCAGCACGCTGCTCCTGCCGTACCGGGTGACGACCATGGAGCCCAGGGTCTCCGGCTTGTTCACGGCCGTCGCGTACACCTGCGCGGTCCGGCCCCCGCCCAGATCGGCCTTCTCGCAGGTCGTCCCCTTCGACGGGACGTTCCGGCAGTCCTGGAGGCGCTCGCCCTCCGCGGGCCGGACGGACAGCTTCACGTGGAAGTCCTGCCCGCCGGCGGTGATCCGGTAGTCGGAGACCTGGTCCGCGACCGGCCGGATGTCCTGGACGGACGGCGGAAGCAGTTCGTCGAGGAGTGCCGACACCTGCTGCTGGAACTGGGCGCGGCGGGCGCTCTCGGCGTCGGAGAGCTTCTCCGGCGGCTCCTGGCCCGGGGTCGGCCGGGCCGCGACCGGCGTGTGGTACGCCGAGGGGAAGGCGGCCGGAGGCGCGGCGGGCAGGCCGGCGCCGGAGCCGTCCGCCCCGGACAGCAGGGAGAGTCCGAGCACGGCCGCGGTCGCCGTGCCGAAGACCCCGCCGGCGACGGCGAGCCGGGCCCGTGCGCGGCGCCTGCGGCCCAGGCGTACGGCGACGGGCACGAGGTCGGGAAGGGGGGGCAGCTCCAGCGCCGTGCGGTCCAGGGCACGGCGGAGCATCGTTTCGTCGTCCACTCGGGGCCTCAGCTTCCGATGGCGTGGTGGTGGAGGTGGGGATCGGCGGCGTAGAGGTGCGCCTCGCCGAGGTGCTTCCGGAGCCGGGCCAGGGAGCGTGAGCACTGGCTTTTGACCGTCGCCTCGCTACAGCGCAGGAGCGAGGCGACGGTCTCCACGCTCAGGTCCTCCCAGTACCGCAGGACGACCATGGCGCGGGCTCTGGGCGGGAGCTCGGCCAGCGCGGCGAGCAGCGTGACCCGGAGGTCCGGCTGCTCCGCGGTCCGCGCCGGGCCGAGCCCGCCGGTCCGGGTGAAGGCGAGCAGATCGCGCAGCCCGCGTCGCCGTTCGGCGAGGAACGTGCGGGTGAGCACGGTCTTGGCGTAGGCGTGCGGATGCTCCGCCGCCCCGGCCCGCCGCCAGTGCTGGAAGAGTTTCGCGAGCGTGGTCTGCGTGAGGTCGAGGGCGGTCTCCGCGTCCCCGCACAGCAGATACGCGGTGCGGTACAGCCGCGTCTGCGCGGAACGGGCGAAGTCCTCGAACCCGATGTCCGAGCCAAGCGGTGACGGCATCTCGCTCCCTTCGTCTGCACTGTCACCCTTCCTTGAGCGCGCTCGCCGGGAAAAGGTTGAAGGGAGATTCCGGGGAATCCTCCGGGGGCCGGGGCCGGTCCCCGCCCGGCAGGGGGGTGGCTGCCACAATGGCCGGGTGAGCCGAGCATCCCTGGACAAGCAGCCGCACGAAGTCGCCTCGATGTTCGACGACGTGGCGGCGAACTACGACCTGACCAATGACGTGCTCTCCCTCGGGCAGGACAGGCGCTGGCGCAAGGAGGTCGCGAAGGCGGTCGACGCGCGGCCCGCGCAGAAGGTCCTCGACCTGGCCGCCGGGACCGCGACCTCCTCGCAGCCCTTCGTGAAGGCGGGGGCGTACGTCGTCCCGTGCGACTTCTCGCTCGGCATGCTGCGGGTCGGCAAGAAGAACCACCCGTGGATGCCGTTCACGGCGGGCGACGGCACGAAGCTGCCGTTCCGCGACGACGTCTTCGACGCGGTCACGATCTCCTTCGGGCTGCGGAACATCCAGGACACCGAGCAGGCGCTCCGCGAGCTGTACCGGGTGACGAAGCCCGGCGGCCGCGTCGTGATCTGCGAGTTCTCGCACCCCACCTGGGCGCCGTTCCGGACGGTGTACGAGGAGTACCTGATGCGCGCGCTGCCGCCGGTGGCCCGTGCCGTCTCCTCCAACCCCGACGCGTACGTGTACCTCGCCGAGTCCATCCAGTCCTGGCCGGACCAGCGGGCCCTGGCGGGCCTGCTCCAGAAGGCCGGCTGGTCGCGGGTGGCCCACCGGAACCTGACGGGCGGCATCGTCGCCCTGCACCGCGGGTTCAAGGCGTAAGCCCGCCGCTCATAGACTTTCCCCGCCTCTTTCTCCACCCCTTTCCTCACCCTTTTTCCTCGACCCCTTCGGGAGATCCGCCGTGACCGAGCAGCCCCTCTCCGAGCACAGCGCCGATGTGATCGTCGTCGGGGCGGGCCCGGCCGGCTCCACCACCGCCTACTACCTGGCGAAGGCCGGACTCGACGTCCTGCTCCTGGAGAAGACCGCGTTCCCGCGCGAGAAGGTCTGCGGCGACGGCCTCACCCCCCGCGCCACCAAGCAGCTCGTCGCCATGGGCATCGACATCTCCGAAGAGGCCGGCTGGCTGCGGAACAAGGGCCTGCGGATCATCGGCGGCGGCGTCCGGCTGGAGCTCGACTGGCCGGAGCTCGCCTCGTACCCGGACTACGGACTCGTCCGCAAGCGCGACGACTTCGACGAGCAGCTCGCCCGGCAGGCGCAGAAGGCCGGCGCCCGGCTGTACGAACGCTGCAACGTCGGCGCCCCGATCATCGACGACCGTACGGGCCGGATCACCGGCGTGCACGCCAAGCTCGGCGAGGAGAAGCGCGAGGTCACCTTCCACGCGCCGCTCGTCGTCGCCGCCGACGGCAACTCCACCCGGCTCTCCCTCGCCATGGGCCTGCACCGGCGCGAGGACCGGCCGATGGGCGTCGCCGTCCGCACGTACTTCACCTCGCCCCGCCACGACGACGAGTACCTGGAGTCCTGGCTGGAGCTGTGGGACCGGCGCGGGCCGCAGGACCGGCTGCTCCCCGGCTACGGCTGGATCTTCCCCATGGGCGACGGCACCTCCAACGTCGGCCTCGGCATCCTCAACTCCTCGAAGGCCTTCCGCGAACTGGACTGGCGCGAGGTCCTCAAGGCCTGGTGCGCCTCCATGCCGGAGGACTGGGGCTACACGCCGGAGAACATGACGCAGCCGATCCGCGGCGCCGCCCTCCCGATGGCCTTCAACCGCCAGCCGCACTACACCAAGGGCCTGCTGCTCGTCGGTGACGCGGGCGGCCTCGTCAACCCGTTCAACGGCGAGGGCATCGCGTACGCCATGGAGTCCGGCCAGATCGCGGCCGACGTCATCGTCCAGGCGCACGCCCGTGCCACCCCGGCCCAGCGCGAGCTGGCCCTGCGGAACTACCCGCAGATCCTCAAGGACACCTACGGCGGCTACTACACGCTGGGCCGCGCCTTCGTGAAGCTCATCGGCAACCCGAAGGTCATGAAGATCGCGACCCAGCGCGGTCTGACCCACCCCCTGCTGATGAAGTTCACGCTGAAGATGCTGGCGAACCTCACGGACCCGACGGGCGGCGACGCGATGGACCGCATCATCAACGGCCTGTCGAAGGTGGCCCCGAAGGCCTGAGGCCTGTGCCCGACGCCGTCAGGCGCAGCGCTTGTAGACGGCGAATCCCCGGGTCACCGGGCCCCGGGGCGCGAGGGCGCGCAGCTCCGTGCTCCGGTCGGGTCCGTCATGGCGGCAGAGGCGGCACGGCCAGACCGCCTCGGTGAGCAGGGCGAGCAGATGGAGCTGGGCGCGCGACAGGCCGCCCAGCTTCTCCCGCATGTTGGTGACGTGGAACTTGACGGTGCGTTCGGTGATGCCGAGGCGTTCGGCGAGATCCGTGTTCGACTCGCCGCCGGGCATCGCCGACAGGACCTCGATCTCGCGGTCCGTCAGGGTGTCCAGATGGCGTAAGGCGGTGGTGACCGGGTTGATCCGGGCCGCGCGGGTCCGGTGGACCTCGGCTGGTTCGGGGCTGCAGCAGGGGCACTGACGAAGCATGAGTCTCCCCCCAGAGAATGCGTTCGGTGGGCGCTGTGCGACGGAATCGCAGCACCTGGTTTCCGGCGGGAACGGCGACCGGACGCATCACGAAACCATGCCCACGGCCGGATCGGAACGCATCACGGACGTTCCGGCGGCCGGAAAACGCCGGAACCACCGACCCGCGGCCCCGGCCCCGACGGCTCAGCCGGCGAGCGTGGCGGCCAGCTTCAACCGCTCGTCGAGCTCGGTCTTCGCCTGGTTCAGGGCCTCCGCGTTCTGCTCGATGCTGCGCTTCTGGTAGGCGGTCTCGACGGTGTACCAGATGCCGACGAGGTTGGCCTTTTCCTTACAGGCGACGTCCTGCCGGGCGGCGGCGATCGCCTGGGGGCCGCCGAACGTGTTCGGGTCGAGCCCCAGGTCGCTCTGCGGGCTGACCGGCTCGTCGACCTCGTAGCCCTTCTCCGCCATGCAGGCGGACCAGGCCTTCACGGCGGCGACGACGCGGGAGTCCTCGCGGGACCGGGAGAACGCGTCCATCCGCACGTTGGTGACGAACATGGCGTCCACCGCGCCCTTCTTCGGCGCGTAGATCGTGAGGAAGCCCTCGCGGAGGCAGCCGCCGATGGGGACCTTCTGCCCGTTGAGGGTCTTGCCGCTGTCCTTGGCCCTGGCCTCCTCCAGGCTCATCGGCCGGGGGCCCTCGTACCCGTCGGGGCCGTTGAGCGCGAGCTTGCCGCTCGGGCCGAGGTTCTGGGCGGCGGGCTTCGCCGGCGGCTGGGCGCCCCGGTGGGGGACGTAGCCGTAGCGGGCCGCGATCGCGGGGTCGGTGAGGCCGTAGCGGCGGGAGTCCCCGGACCGGCCGATCGGGGCGGGCGACAGGGGCAGCTCGTAGTCGAAGCCGAAGCGCCTCATGCAGTCGCCGGTCGCCCGGGACTGTGCCTTCTCCAGCCTGCGCCGCTGGTCCTCGGTGGTCGCGTAGCCGTCCAGGGGGAAGGAGAGTCCGGTCGTCGACAGCATCCGGGGAACCGTGCCGATCTCCGGTTCCTTCGCGGGATCGTCGCCGCTGCCGGACGCGGAGGAACAGGCGGTGAGGAGCGCGGCGCTCAGCAGGAGAACGGTCGCGCGGGCGGCGAGTGGGCGCATGGGGCTGCTCCAGGGGCGGGTGTGTGTCTGCCATGGGGGCAGCCGTTGCTCCATCCGCCTCGTTCGGGCGGGGCAACGGCTGCCGTGTTTCCGTGTGTGTGCCGGGGGCCGGGCCGGCCGTGGTGAGCGCGCCGGCGCCGAGGGCGGCGAGCGCGACGGCCGTGGCGGCGAGGCGACGGAGCGCGATGCGCTGCGCGCCGTCGCCTTTCGCGTGGCCGTCGCCGCTGTGGCCGCCGTGGCCCGGACTGGACCGGCGTCCATACGAGCACCGCCAACTGGTCTGCGTCCACTGTCCGTTGAGACAGTTACCGACCGGGAGGGCCCCGGCTATGCTCGCCGTGTCGAGGTGCCCTCCGGGCGCCGGCGACCTACCGCGCAGGGGCCTTGTACGTGGCGTAGCGCAGCGCCGCGTCGGCCCCCTCCTGCGCGTTCCCTGACGCCCCGTGGACGGGGACTCCCCGTCGGAAGGACCGTTTCTGATGAGACGCCTCATGGCTGCTCCCGTACTGATCATCGCCCTCGGCCTCGGGGGGTGCTCGAACGGCGGGGACGGCGCGACCCGGTCGGAACCGAGCACCGCGAACCCCTCCGCCACCCCCTCGGCCGGAGCCTCGTCGGCCGCCGCCGGCTGGTCCGCGTACTACGACTGCCTGGGCGCTCAGGGGATCGAGCTCCAGGACGGCGGCGGCGAGAAGCGCGTCGACAAGGACGCCAACACGAGCGAGGCGATCGGCGCGGCGGAGAAGGCGTGCAAGGCGCTCCTCCCCGGGAAGGAGCCGGTCGACCCGGCACGCCTCGCGGAGGCCGGGAAGTTCGCCGCCTGCATGCGCGAGAAGGGCGTCGCCGACTATCCGGACCCCGACCCGGCGACCGGCGAGACGCCGATGAAGGGCGACCTCGGCGCCCGGTTGAAGGGCGACCCCGAGGCGATCGAGGCACTGAAGGCCTGCGGCCCGAAGGCCGGGGGCGCCGACGGCGGGACGGTCGTCGGTGGCTGACGGCACCCCGGCCGGCACCGCACCGCCGGACGGCTCCCGGACCCCCGGCGGCGACGCCGGGGGCGCCCGGATGAACCGGCGCCGCTTCTGGGGCGCCGCCCTCGTGGCGGGGGCGGTCGCCCTGACCGGCGCCGGTGTCGCGGCCACCTCGCTGATCCGGTCGCCCGCGCAGGTCGCGGCCGACGCGAAGCCGCCGCCGCAGGACGTGCTGGTCGCCCGGGTCGAGAACCGGGTCCTCGCGGAGACCGTCGTCCTGCGCGGCACCGTCGTGGCGGGCCAGACCGTCCAGGTCGCGCCCGTCTCCGCGGGCGGGGAGGGCGGCACCGCCCCCGTGGTCACCAAGGTGTCCGTCAAGAACGGGGACGCGGTGCGCCCCGGGAAGGTGCTCCTGGAGATATCCGGCCGACCCGTCTTCGTCCTGCGCGGCGGCCTGCCCGTCTACCGGGACCTCAAGCCCGGCGCCACCGGCGACGACGTGAAGCAGCTCCAGAGCGCGCTCGCCGCGCTCGGCCACGGCCGCGGCGACGACGCCAGGGGCACCTTCGGGCCCGGCACGAAGAGCGCCGTCGAGGAGTTCTACTCCTCCATCGGCTACGACCCCAGGCCCGCCGTCGACGACGACGGCGCCGCCGTGGACGGCGCGAAGGCCTCCGTCACCGGTGCCGAACGGGCCCTCGTGGACGCCCGCGACGCGCTCGCGGCCAACAAGGACGACGCGCAGAGGAAGACGCTCAGGAAGACGCGCGACCGGGCCGCCGAGGACCTGGACACCGCCCGCGAGGCGCTCGCGAAGGCGGAGGCGGCCGCCGGGCCGATGGTCCCGGCGGCCGAGGCCGTCTTCGTACGGGCCTTCCCCGCGCGCGTCGCCACCGTGACGGCCAGACCGGGAGCACGGGTCTCCGGCACCGCGATGACCCTCTCCTCCGGCAGGCTCATGGCCCAGGGCCATCTCCAGGACCACCAGAAGGGGATGGTCCGCGCCGGACAGAAGGTGCGGATCCTCGCCGAGACGACCGGGCAGGAGGCCACGGGCCGCGTGGTCTCGGTGGCGGACACCCCCTCCCGGCAGCAGGACCAGCAGTCCGCCCCGCAGGGCACCGGACCCGACGGGAACGGAGGCACCGGCGGGGGAGGGGACGGCGCGCAGGACGACGGCGCCACCGGCTACCTCTTCACCGTCGACCCCTCCCGCGAACTGCCGTCCGGCCTCGCGGGCCAGGAGGTGCGCCTCACCATCGAGGCCGCCTCCACCGACGGCAAGGCCCTGGTCGTCCCGATCACCGCCGTCTCCGCGGGCGTCGACGGCAGGACGGTCGTCACGACCGTCGACGGCACCGGCCGGCAGCAGCGGATCGAGGTGCGGACCGGCACGACCGGCGACGGCTTCGTCGAGGTCGTACCGGCCGTCCCCGGCGCGCTCAAGGAGGGCGACGAGGTCGTCACCGGAGTGAACCCGGGCGCGGCCACCGGCGGTTCCGAGGGGGCGCCGTGAGCGAGGCGGACGTGAGCGACGTCGACGCGAGCGAGCGGGACGTCCCCGTCATCGAGTTCCGCGCGGTGGCCCTGACCTACCCCGGCCCGCCCCCCGTCACCGCCCTGAAACCCTGCGAACTCACCGTCGGGAAAGGCGAGTTCATCACCGTCGTCGGCCCCTCCGGATCGGGCAAGTCGACCTTCCTGAACGTCGCGGGACTGCTCGACGCGCCCACCGGCGGCACGTACCTCCTGGACGGCATCGACACGGCGGCGCTGCGCGACGCGGAGCGCACCGCCCTGCGCGGGCGGCGGATCGGCTTCGTCTTCCAGGCCTTCCACCTCCTGCCGCACCGCAGCGCCACCGAGAACGTCATGCTCTCGATGGTGTACTCGGCGGTGCCCCGCGCCGAGCGCCGCGCCCGCGCCCGTACCGCCCTCGAACGGGTGGGACTCGGCCACCGGGCCGAGGCGCTGCCCGGCCGGCTCTCCGGCGGCGAACGCCAGCGGGTGGCCATCGCCCGCGCCCTGGCCGGCCGCCCCTCGCTGCTCCTGTGCGACGAACCGACCGGCAACCTCGACTCGGACAACGCCGGATCCGTCCTCGACCTCCTCGGCGAACTGCACGCCTCCGGGATGACGATCCTCGTGATCACCCATGACGCGGAGGTGGCGCGGCGCGGCGGGCGCACGGTGACGATCCGCGACGGCGTGCTGAGCGAGCCGGCATGAGGGGCTCCCCGAAGGGCGAAGGATTCGGGAGGCGGCTGGTCGAACCCTCCCGCCTCGCGGCCCGTGACGTCCTCGCCGAGGCCGTCGCCGGAATGCTCCAGCGCCCCGGGCGCTCGGTCCTCACCGCGCTCGGCACCGTCCTCGGCGTCGGCACGTTCGTGGCGATCCTCGGGCTGACCGCGACGACGTCCTCGCAGATCGACGCGCGGTTCAACCTGCTCACGGCCACCGAGGTGACCGTCGAGGACATCGCCCGCGACCAGGACGAGTTCGCCGGCCCCGCCTTCCCCGCCGACGCGGACGCCCGCGTGGAACGGCTCGGCGGAGTCGAGGACGCCGGCGTCTACTGGACCGTCCGCCTCCCACCCGACACGGCCGTCCGCTCCGCGCCCGTCGGCGACGGCGCGGACGGCGAGCGGATCGAGGTCGTCGCCGCGTCCCCCGGCGCGCTGCGGGCGGCGGCGCCGACCCTCGCCCAGGGCCGCCTGTACGACGAGTTCGCGTCCCGGTCCGGGCAGCCGGTCGCGGTGCTCGGCACGTCCGTGGCGGCCCGGCTCGGCATCACCACCCTGGAGACCCGGCCTGCGGTGTTCATCGGCGACGAGCCCTTCACCGTCGCCGGGATCATCGACGACGTGAAGCGCAGGCCCGACGTCCTGATGTCGGTCACCGTGCCCCGCACGACCGCCGAGAAGCTCTGGGGGCCGCCCCAGCAGGGCGACGCGAAGATGCTGGTCACGACCGCGACGGGCGCGGCCCGCCAGATCGCCCGGGAGGCGCCGGTCGCGCTGCGCCCGGACCACCCGGAGTACCTGAAGGCGATACCGCCGCCGGACCCCAGGACCCTGCGCGCGGGCGTGACCGGCGACCTCGACCAGCTGTTCCTGCTCCTCGCGGCGATCTGCCTGGTGATCGGCGCGGTCGGCATCGCCAACACGACCCTGGTCGCCGTCCTGGAGCGGACCGGCGAGATCGGCCTGAGACGGGCCCTCGGCGCCCGGGGACGGCACATCACCGTCCAGTTCCTCACGGAATCGGGCGCTCTGGGCGCGATGGGCGGGCTCGTCGGCACGGCGCTCGGGGTGTCGACGGTGATCGTGGTGGCGCTGGTGCGGGACTGGACTCCGGTGATGCACACGGGGACGGTCGTCGCGGCCCCGGCCGTCGGCCTGGTCACGGGCGTCGTCGCCGGGCTGTACCCGGCCTGGCGCGCCTCCCGGATCGAGCCGGCCGAGGCACTCCGCCGCTGAGACGGCGAAGGGCCGTCGCTCCCCCGAGGAGTGACGGCCCTTCGCCGTGAAGCCGGACGGCTCAGAGGATGCGGACCGCGCCCGAGGGGGTGTCCCAGTCGAGGCTGTGCTCGACCACGCCGCTGGACGGGTTCTGCGCGCCGACGTACTTGCCGCCGCCCACGTAGATGGCCACGTGGTACGAGCCGCTGCGGCTGCCCCAGTACAGGATGTCGCCCGGCTGGAGGTTGCTCAGGGAGACGGAGGTGCCCATGCTCGACTGCTGGTACGAGATGCGGGGCAGGTCGATGCCGGCCGCGCGGTAGGCGGCCTGGACGAGGCCGGAGCAGTCCCAGGAGTTGGGGCCGGTGCCGCCGGAGACGTAGGCGTCGCCGATCTGGGCCTTGGCGAAGGCCACGATCGCGGCGGCGGAGCCGGAGGGGGCCTGCGTCTGGCTGTCGTTCTGCGAGGCGGTGGAGCCGCTGTCGGAGGACGAGGAGGACGAGCCGCTGTCGCTGGACGAGCTCGTGGTGGAGAGCTGGGTGCGCGCGGCGTCGCGCGAGGCGCGCTCCGCGGCTTCCTTGCGCTCCTGCTCGGCCTTGAGGCGGGCCTTCTCGGCGCGCTCGGCGGCGGCCTTGCGCTCGGCCTCGGCCTTCGCCTTCTTGGCCTCCTTGGCGGCCTTGTGCAGCGCCGCGTCCTCCTGCGTCTGGAGGCTCTGGTCGAGGGCCTCCTGCTGGGAGGCCTCGGCGGAGGCGGCGACGGCGCTGGCGAGGCCGGCGCTGTCACCGTCGAGCGAGCCCAGGGTGGGCATCTCGATGGTCTCGGTCACCGGCTCGGCGTTCGCCGGGCCGGCAGCAGCGGCCACCGCGATGGTGCCGAGGACGCCACCGGCAACTCCGGCCCGGAGCGCGAGCTTCGAGGCGCTGCGGCGGGGCTTCCGGTGGCTGGGTATGTGAGCGGTGTGGGACATGGGAACAACCGCTATCAGGGCTTCACGGTTCCCTTCAAGAAACGTGGGGTGCGCCACAGTTGCCACCGGAACCCTTGAATCCGCCACCGTGGCGCCCTTATTGACGCCGTAACGGGCATATCGGGCACGGCTCATCCGGCCCTTGATCACGGCTTTTCATTGAAACGTCCGAATTGCCCGACGCTTACCACCTCTTGACGCCCTTGGCCAAGCCCTCTTCTTTCGGCCTTCTCGCGAAGTGACGCAGGTCACACATCGGCTCGTGAATGCGCGCACGCGTCCACCTCTGTACGTCCGACCCCCCTACCGGGCGACGGGCGGTTCCTTTATCACCCGTACGCATCCATCGCCAATTTGCCTGTACGGGCCAACACTTGATAGTGCGACACCCCCTCCGAGCAGCGATTTCCGGTCCGGATGTCACATCTGGTGATCACCTGGGTGCTTCGCGCAACAAGATCACCGCTCATCCGACTTGATGATCCTTCGTCAGGTGGTGGAGATCACAAAGTCCTTGCTGTACCCCGTGTCGCAGATCACAGAGGGGCGGGCATAAGATGCGGGGCAGCCGGGCTTGTGAACTGCCTCACATGGGGGCGATCTTTCACGGTCCGAGCGGTGCGGTCCAACGGTCAAGGACGACTGGAAGGAGCGAGGAGCGTGAATGCGTACGCGCCCGTCCTCGTGCTCGGTGCCCTGGGTGCGGGGTTTGCGATCTTCTCCGTGGTCATGGCCACGCTTATCGGGCCAAAGCGGTACAACAGGGCAAAACTTGAGGCGTACGAGTGCGGCATCGAACCGACGCCCACTCCCGCCGGAGGCGGTCGCTTCCCGATCAAGTACTACCTGACGGCGATGCTCTTCATCGTCTTCGACATCGAGATCGTCTTCCTCTACCCCTGGGCCGTCACCTTCGACGCCCTGGGGCTTTTCGGGCTCGTGGAGATGCTGCTCTTCGTGCTCACCGTCTTCGTCGCCTACGCGTACGTGTGGCGGCGCGGCGGCCTGGAATGGGACTGAGGGGCTGAGGGGCACCTATGGGACTCGAAGAGAAACTCCCGAGCGGCTTTCTGCTGACGACCGTCGAACAGGCCGCGGGCTGGGTGCGCAAGGCGTCCGTGTTCCCCGCGACCTTCGGCCTCGCCTGCTGCGCCATCGAGATGATGACCACCGGAGCCGGCCGGTACGACCTGGCCCGCTTCGGCATGGAGGTCTTCCGCGGCTCGCCGCGCCAGGCCGACCTGATGATCGTGGCCGGCCGGGTCAGCCAGAAGATGGCGCCCGTCCTGCGGCAGGTCTACGACCAGATGCCCAACCCCAAGTGGGTCATCTCCATGGGCGTCTGCGCCTCCTCGGGCGGCATGTTCAACAACTACGCGATCGTGCAGGGCGTCGACCACATCGTGCCGGTCGACATCTACCTGCCCGGCTGCCCGCCGCGTCCGGAGATGCTCCTGGACGCGATCCTCAAGCTCCACCAGAAGATCCAGACCTCCAAGCTCGGCGTGAACGCCGAGGAGGCGGCCCGCGAGGCGGAGGAGGCGGCGCTCAAGGCGCTGCCGACCATCGAGTTGAAGGGTCTGCTCCGTTGAGTGACGAAACCCCGAACCCCGAGAAGGAGCTCAGCGGGCAGAACCTGCCGGGCCAGCGCGGGGACCACGGCGAGGAGGTCCGCGTCCAGCGCGGCATGTTCGGCGCCAACAACGGCGGCGACACCTCCGGCTACGGCGGCCTCGTCCGCTCCGTCCGGCTCCCCGGCCCGGCCGCCCGCCCCTACGGCGGCTGGTTCGACGAGGTCGCCGACGAACTCGAAGGCGCCCTCGACGAGCAGGGCCTCCTCCCGGAGAACGCCATCGAGAAGACGGTCGTCGACCGCGGCGAGCTCACCTTCCACATCGAGCGCGAGCACCTCGTCCGCGTGGCCCGCACCCTGCGCGACGACCCGGCGCTCCGCTTCGAGCTCTGCACCGGCGTCTCCGGCGTCCACTACCCGGGGGACAAGGGCCGCGAGCTGCACGCCGTCTACCACCTGCGCTCGCTGACCCACGGCCGGCTGATCCGCCTGGAGGTCTCGGCCCCGGACGCCGACCCGCGCATCCCGTCCCTCGTCGCCGTCTACCCGACGAACGACTGGCACGAGCGCGAGACGTACGACTTCTTCGGCATCGTCTTCGACGGCCACCCCGCCCTCACCCGGATCATGATGCCGGACGACTGGCAGGGCCACCCGCAGCGCAAGGACTACCCCCTCGGCGGCATCGCCGTCGAGTACAAGGGCGCCCAGATCCCGGCTCCGGACCAGCGGAGGTCGTACAGCTGATGTCCACCGAACACGCGTCTCCGCGAGAGACCACAGAGGGCGCCGTCTACACGGTGACCGGCGGCGACTGGGAAGAGGTCGTCCAGTCCGCCGCGAAGGCCGACGACGAGCGCATCATCGTCAACATGGGCCCCCAGCACCCGTCCACCCACGGCGTGCTCCGCCTGATCCTGGAGATCGACGGCGAGACCGTCACCGAGGCCCGCTGCGGCATCGGCTACCTCCACACCGGCATCGAGAAGAACCTCGAATACCGGACCTGGACGCAGGGCACCACCTTCGTCACGCGCATGGACTACCTCACCTCGTTCTACAACGAGACGGCGTACTGCCTCGGCGTGGAGAAGCTCCTCGGCATCACCGAGCAGATCCCGGACCGCGCCAGCGTCATCCGCGTCCTGCTCATGGAGCTCAACCGGCTCTCCTCGCACCTGGTGTGCATCGCCACCGGCGGCATGGAGCTCGGCGCCACCACGATCATGATCTACGGCTTCCGGGACCGCGAGATGATCCTGGACCTGTACGAGCTGATCACCGGCCTGCGCATGAACCACGCGTTCATCCGCCCCGGAGGCCTCGCCCAGGACCTCCCGCCCGGCGCCGTCGACGCCGTGCGCGAGTTCGTGAAGACCATGAAGAAGAACCTGCCGGAGTACGACAAGCTCGCCACCGGCAACCCCATCTTCAAGGCCCGCATGCAGGACGTCGGCTACCTCGACCTCACCGGCTGCATGGCCCTCGGCGCCACCGGACCGATCCTCCGGTCGGCGGGCCTCCCGCACGACCTGCGGAAGACCGACCCGTACTGCGGCTACGAGAACTACGAGTTCGACATCCCGACCGCCGACACCTGCGACGCCTACGGACGCTTCCTCGTCCGCCTGGAGGAGATGCGCCAGTCCCTCCGGATCGTCGAGCAGTGCCTCGACCGCCTGGAGCCCGGCCCCGTCATGGTCGGCGACAAGAAGATCGCCTGGCCGGCGCAGCTCGCCCTCGGCGCCGACGGACTCGGCAACTCCACCGACCACATCGCGAAGATCATGGGCACCTCCATGGAGGCCCTGATCCACCACTTCAAGCTGGTCACCGAGGGCTTCCGGGTCCCCGCCGGGCAGGCCTACGCGGCCGTGGAATCGCCCAAGGGCGAGCTCGGCGTGCACGTCGTCTCCGACGGCGGCACCCGCCCCTACCGGGTCCACTTCCGCGACCCGTCCTTCACCAACCTCCAGGCCATGGCCGCGATGTGCGAGGGCGGCCAGGTCGCCGACGTCATCGTCGCCGTCGCCTCCATCGACCCCGTGATGGGAGGCGTCGACCGATGACCGAGAACGTCAGCCTGGGGATGCCCCAGCTTCCGGCGCCCGCTTACCCGGCGGACGTCCACGCCCGCCTGGAGGCGGACGCGCGGGCGATCATCGACCGCTACCCGGACTCCCGCTCCGCGCTCCTCCCCATGCTGCACCTCGTGCAGTCGGAGGAGGGCCACGTGACCCGCACCGGCATGCGGTTCTGCGCCGAACTCCTCGGCCTGACCACCGCCGAGGTCACCGCCGTCGCCACCTTCTACACGATGTACCGGCGCAAGCCCTCCGGCGACTACCAGGTCGGCGTCTGCACGAACACGCTCTGCGCCGTCATGGGCGGCGACGCCATCTTCGAGGAGCTCAAGCAGCACCTCGGCGTCGGGAACGACGAGACCACCGAGGACGGCAGGATCACGCTCGAGCACATCGAGTGCAACGCGGCCTGCGACTTCGCGCCCGTCGTGATGGTCAACTGGGAGTTCTTCGACAACCAGACGCCCGAGTCCGCCAAGAAGATGGTCGACGACCTCCGGGCCGGACGCACCGTCGAGCCCACCCGCGGCGCCCCGCTCTGCACCTTCAAGGAGACCGCCCGCATCCTCGCCGGCTTCCCCGACGAGCGCCCCGGCGCCGTCGAGGCCACCGGCGGAGCCGGCCCCGCCTCCCTCGTCGGCCTGCGCCTGGCCAAGGGAGAGACCCCGCACCACCGAATCGTCCACCCGCGCGGTGAGGCAGCCAGTCAGGAGGGGGAGTGATGACCTTGGCCGCCGAGATCAACAACAGCAGCCCCGAGAAGTTGCTCTCGCCCGTCCTCTCGGCCTTCTGGGACCAGCCCGACTCCTGGACCCTGGAGACCTACGAACGCCACGAGGGCTACCGGGGCCTCAAGAAGGCCCTCGCGATGAGCCCCGACGACCTCATCGCCTACGTCAAGGAATCCGGCCTCCGCGGACGCGGCGGCGCCGGCTTCCCCACCGGCATGAAGTGGCAGTTCATCCCGCAGGGCGACGGCAAGCCCCACTACCTCGTCGTCAACGCCGACGAGTCCGAACCCGGCACCTGCAAGGACATCCCCCTCCTCTTCGCCAACCCGCACTCCCTCATCGAAGGCATCGTGATCGCCTGCTACGCGATCCGCTCCAGCCACGCCTTCATCTATCTGCGCGGCGAGGTCGTCCCCGTCCTGCGCCGCCTCCACGAGGCCGTCCGCGAGGCCTACGCCGCCGGCTACCTCGGCACGAACATCCTCGGCAGCGGACTCGACCTCGAACTCACCGTGCACGCCGGCGCCGGCGCGTACATCTGCGGTGAGGAGACCGCACTGCTCGACTCGCTCGAAGGGCGCCGCGGCCAGCCCCGGCTGCGTCCCCCCTTCCCCGCGGTCGCCGGTCTGTACGCCTGCCCCACTGTGGTGAACAACGTCGAATCCATCGCCTCGGTTCCCGCGATCCTCAACAAGGGCAAGGACTGGTTCACGTCGATGGGCAGCGAGAAGTCCCCGGGCTTCACGCTGTACTCGCTCAGCGGGCACGTCGCCTCGCCCGGCCAGTACGAGGCGCCCCTCGGCATCACCCTGCGCCAGCTCCTCGACATGAGCGGCGGCATGCGCCCCGGCCACCGGCTCAAGTTCTGGACGCCCGGCGGCTCCTCCACCCCCATGTTCACCGAGGAGCACCTCGACGTGCCCCTCGACTACGAGGGCGTCGGCGCCGCCGGATCGATGCTCGGCACCAAGGCCCTCCAGTGCTTCGACGAGACCACCTGCGTCGTCCGGGCCGTCACCCGCTGGACCGAGTTCTACGCCCACGAGTCCTGCGGCAAGTGCACGCCCTGCCGCGAGGGCACGTACTGGCTCGTCCAGTTGCTCCGCGACATCGAGGCCGGCAAGGGCCAGATGTCCGACCTCGACAAGCTGGGCGACATCGCCGACAACATCAACGGCAAGTCGTTCTGCGCCCTCGGCGACGGCGCCGCCTCGCCGATCTTCTCCTCGCTGAAGTACTTCCGCGAGGAGTACGAGCAGCACATCACGGGCAAGGGCTGCCCCTTCGACCCGGCCAAGTCGACCGCCTGGGCGGACAACCACAAGGAGGTGACCGCATGACCGTCACCACGTCCGGCTCGGCGGGCGGCGGCAGCCCGGCCGTACCCCCCGAGGATCTGGTCACGCTGACCATCGACGGCGCAGAGATCTCCGTCCCCAAGGGGACGCTGGTCATCCGCGCCGCCGAACAGCTCGGCATCGAGATCCCGCGCTTCTGCGACCACCCGCTCCTCGACCCCGCCGGCGCCTGCCGCCAGTGCATCGTCGAGGTCGAGGGCCAGCGCAAGCCCATGGCCTCCTGCACCATCACCTGCACCGACGGCATGGTGGTCAGGTCGCAGCTCACCTCGCCCGTCGCCGAGAAGGCCCAGCACGGGGTGATGGAGCTGCTGCTCATCAACCACCCCCTCGACTGCCCCGTCTGCGACAAGGGCGGCGAGTGCCCCCTGCAGAACCAGGCCATGTCCCACGGACAGGCCGAGTCCCGCTTCGAGGGCGTCAAGCGGACCTACGAGAAGCCGATCCCGCTCTCCACGCAGGTGCTGCTCGACCGCGAGCGCTGCGTGCTCTGCGCCCGCTGCACCCGCTTCTCCCACCAGGTCGCCGGCGACCCGATGATCGAACTGATCGAGCGCGGCGCGCTCCAGCAGGTCGGCCTCGGCAACAGCGACCCCTTCGAGTCGTACTTCTCCGGCAACACCATCCAGATCTGCCCGGTCGGCGCCCTCACCTCGGCCGCCTACCGCTTCCGCTCCCGCCCCTTCGACCTGGTCTCCTCGCCGTCCGTCTGCGAGCACTGCGCCGGCGGCTGCGCCACCCGCACCGACCACCGGCGCGGCAAGGTCATGCGGCGGCTCGCCGCCGAGGACCCCGAGGTCAACGAGGAGTGGATCTGCGACAAGGGCCGCTTCGGCTTCCGGTACGCCCAGCAGCGCGACCGGCTCACCACGCCGCTCGTCCGGAACCCCGACACCGGTGAGCTGGAGACCGCGTCCTGGCCCGAGGCCCTGGAGGCCGCCGCCCGCGGGCTCGTCCGCGGCCGGACCGGCGTCCTGACCGGCGGCCGCCTGACCGTCGAGGACTCCTACGCGTACGCCAAGTTCGCCCGGGTCGCCCTCGACACCAACGACATCGACTTCCGGGCCCGGATCCACTCCGGCGAGGAGGCCGACTTCCTGGCCTCCGCCGTCGCCGGACGCGGCCGCGACCTGGACGGGTCGGGCGTCACGTACACCTCGCTCGAAGCCGCCCCGGCCGTGCTCCTCGTCGGCCTGGAGTCCGAGGAGGAGGCCCCCGGCGTCTTCCTGCGGCTCCGCAAGGCCTGGCGCAAGCGCGGCCAGAAGACGTACGCCATCGCCCCGTTCGCGACCCGCGGCCTGGAGAAGGCGGGCGGCACCCTGCTGCCCGCCGCCCCCGGCACCGAGACCGAGTGGCTCGACGCCCTCACCTCCCGGGTCGGCCTCTCCGAGGACGGCGCCGCCGCGGCCGAGGCCCTCCGCCAGGAGGGCGCCGTCCTCGCCGTCGGCGAGCGGCTCGCGGGCGTGCCCGGCGCGTTCACCGCCGCCCTCCGCGCCTCCGTCGCCACCGGCGCCCGCCTCGTGTGGATCCCGCGCCGCTCCGGCGAGCGCGGCGCCGTCGAGGCCGGGGCGCTCCCCGCGCTGCTGCCCGGCGGCCGGCCCGCGACCGATCCCCGCGCGCGTGAGGAGGTCGCCGCCGCCTGGGGCGTCCGCGAACTCCCGCACCGCTACGGCCGCGACACCGGCCAGATCGTGGAGGCCGCCGCGGGCGGCGAACTCGTGGCGCTGCTCGTCGCCGGCGTCGAGGTCGCCGACCTGCCGGACCCGGCACGCGCGCGCGAGGCCCTCGACGCGGCCTTCGTGGTCTCCCTGGAGCTGCGGCCCGGCGAGGTCACCGAGCGCGCCGACGTGGTCCTGCCGGTCGCGGCCGTCGCCGAGAAGCCCGGCACCTTCCTCAACTGGGAGGGCAGGGCCCGGCTCTTCGAGGCCGCGCTCAAGCCCGAGCAGATGACGAGGCCGCTCGCCCCGACCGACGCCCGCGTCCTCCACATGCTCGCCGACGCCCTCGACGTCCACCTCGGCCTGCCCGACCTGCGGTCGGCCCGCCGGGAGCTGGACCGGCTCGGCGGCTGGACCGAGGAGCGGGCCTCCGAGCCCACCGCGCACGCGGTGCCCGCGCCCCGGCCCGGCGAGGGCGAGGCCGTCCTCGCCGGACACCGCCTCCTCCTCGACCTCGGCAGGCTCCAGGAGGGCGACACCGCCCTGGCCGGCACCCGGCACGCCGCGGTCGCCCGGCTCTCCGCCACCACCGCCGCCGACACCGGCGTCAAGGACGGCGACGTCCTGGAGGTGACCGGCCCCGCGGGCTCCGTCGCCTTCCCGCTCCAGGTCACCGAGATGCCCGACCGGGTCGTCTGGCTCCCGCTGAACTCGGCCGGCCGCGGCGTCCTCTCCGACACCGGCGCCCACCCCGGCGACCTGGTCCGCATCGGCCCGGCGACCCCGCAGGAGGTGCAGGCATGACCACGCCGCTCGCCGCCGAAGACCTGTCCATGTTCGGCACGGACCCCTGGTGGCTCGTGCTGATCAAGGCCGTCTTCTGCTTCGCCTTCCTGATGATCACCGTGCTCTTCTCCATCGTGTGGGAGCGCAAGGTCGTCGCCTGGATGCAGCTGCGCATCGGCCCCAACCGGCACGGCCCCTGGGGCCTCCTCCAGTCCCTCGCGGACGGCATCAAGCTGATGCTCAAGGAGGACGTGATCGTCAAGAAGGCCGACAAGGTCGTCTACGTCCTGGCCCCGATCGTCGCCGCGATCCCCGCCTTCATGGCGATCGCCGTGATCCCCTTCGGCCCGGCCGACGACGAGGTCTCGATCTTCGGCCACCGCACGGCGATGCAGCTCACCGACCTGCCGATCGCGATGCTGTACATCCTCGCGGTCGCCTCCGTCGGCATCTACGGCATCGTCCTCGCCGGCTGGTCCTCCGGCTCCACGTACCCGCTGCTCGGCGGCCTGCGGTCCTGCGCGCAGATGATCTCGTACGAGATCGCCATGGGCGCGGCCTTCGCCTCGGTCTTCCTCTACTCCGGGTCGATGTCGACCTCGAAGATCGTCGAGGCGCAGGCGGACCGCTGGTTCGTGATCCTGCTGCCGGTCTCGTTCATCATCTACATCGTCACGATGGTCGGCGAGACGAACCGCGCCCCCTTCGACATGCCGGAGTCCGAGGGCGACCTCGTCGGCGGCTTCAACACCGAGTACTCGTCCATCAAGTTCGCGATGTTCATGCTCGCCGAGTACGTGAACATGGTGACGGTCTCGGCCGTGTCGGTGACCCTCTTCCTGGGCGGCTGGCGGGCCCCGTGGCCGATCTCCACCTTCTGGGAGGGCGCGAACCACGGCTGGTGGCCGATGCTCTGGTTCGTCGTCAAGGTGCAGCTGCTGCTGTTCTTCTTCATCTGGCTCCGCGGCACCCTGCCCCGCGTCCGCTACGACCAGCTGATGAAGCTCGGCTGGAAGGTCCTCATCCCGGTCGCCGTGGTCTGGCTGATGCTGGTCGCCACCGTCCGCGCGCTGCGGAACGAGAACATCGCCTTCTCCAACATCGTGCTGTACGTGGCCGGCGCCGTCCTCGCGCTGCTGCTCCTCTCCTTCCTGGTCGACACGTTCCGCGACCGGAAGGCGAAGGCGGCCGAGCCCCGGCCCGCCGACGAGCGCGCCTTCGACCCGATGGCCGGCGGCTTCCCCGTGCCGCCCAAGCCCGGACAGTCCCTGCCGCCCGTGCCGCGGCGCAGGCCCCGGCACGACCGGGACCTCGTTGTCAGTGGTGGCCCCGATACTGCTACCGAGAGTGACGAAAGGGGGACGGACGGTGTCTGATTTCCAGAATCCGGTGGCCGGCTTCGGCGTGACCTTCAAGGCCATGTTCAAGAAGCGGCTGACCGAGCAGTACCCGGAGCAGCAGAAGACGACGGCGCCCCGCTTCCACGGCCGGCACCAGCTCAACCGTCACCCCGACGGTCTGGAGAAGTGCGTCGGCTGCGAACTGTGCGCCTGGGCCTGTCCCGCCGACGCCATCTACGTGGAGGGCGCGGACAACACCGACGAGGAGCGCTACTCGCCGGGCGAGCGGTACGGCCGCGTCTACCAGATCAACTACGCCCGCTGCATCCTCTGCGGGCTGTGCATCGAGGCGTGCCCCACGCGCGCGCTGACGATGACCAACGAGTTCGAGCTGGCCGACTCCTCCCGCGAGGCCCTGATCTACACCAAGGAGCAGCTCCTCGCGGGCCTGACCGAGGAGATGGTCGACACCCCGCACGCGATCTTCCCGGGCATGACCGAGCAGGACTACTACCAGGGCCTGGTCACCGAGGCCGCGCCCGGAACGGTCCGTCAGGTCGCCGTGTCCAAGGGGGAGAAGGGCGAGCCGGAGGGGGCGGACGCATGAGCGCGAACCTGGCCTCGTACACGACGTCCACCGGTGAGGCCTTCCAGTTCTGGGTCCTCGGCACCGTCGCCGTCGTCGGCGCGCTGTCCACGGTCCTGATGAAGAAGGCCGTGCACTCGGCGCTCTCCCTCGCCGGGACCATGATCGTCCTGGCGGTCTTCTACCTCGCCAACGGCGCGTACTTCCTCGGCATCGTCCAGGTCGTCGTCTACACCGGCGCGATCATGATGCTCTTCCTCTTCGTCGTCATGCTGGTCGGCGTCACGGCCGCGGACTCGCTGAAGGAGACCATCAAGGGCCAGCGCTGGCTGGCCGCCGCCTGCGGCCTCGGCTTCGGCATCCTGCTCGCCGCCGGCATCGGCAACGCCTCGCTGACGGAGTTCGCCGGCCTCGGCGCCGCCAACAGCGCGAACGGCGGAAACGTCGAGGGCCTCGCCGCCCTCATCTTCACCAAGTACGTCTTCGCCTTCGAGATCACCGGCGCGCTGCTGATCACGGCGGCCGTCGGCGCGATGGTGCTCACCCACCGCGAGCGCACCGAGCGGGCCCGCACCCAGCGCGAGCTGTCCGAGCAGCGCGTGCGCGAGGGCAAGCACGTGCCGCCGCTGCCCGCGCCCGGCGTCTACGCCCGGCACAACGCCGTCGACATCGCCGGTCTGCTGCCCGACGGCACCCCGGCGGAGCTCACCGTCATGCAGACCCTCCGCAAGCGGGGCCAGATCCGGGACGTGTCGAACGAGGCGCTCTCGGACCTCAAGGCCCTGGAGCAGCGCTCCTCCGAGCGCCTGGGCCGCGAAGAGGAGGCCTCCCGGTGAATCCCGTCAACTACCTGTACCTCGCCGCCCTGCTGTTCACCATCGGTGCGGTCGGGGTGCTGATCCGGCGCAACGCGATCGTCGTCTTCATGTGCGTCGAGCTCATGCTCAACGCCTGCAACCTCGCGTTCGTCACCTTCTCCCGCATGCACGGCAACCTCGACGGCCAGATCATCGCCTTCTTCACGATGGTCGTCGCCGCCGCGGAGGTCGTCGTCGGGCTCGCGATCATCGTGTCCGTCTTCCGTGCCCGCCACTCGGCCTCGGTCGACGACGCCAGCCTGATGAAGCTGTGAGGGGCTGACCGTGGAAAATCTCATTGCGCTGCTCATCGGGGCGCCCCTGCTCGGCGCGGCGGTGCTGCTCTGCGGCGGCCGGCGGCTCGACAAGTACGGGCACTGGCTCGGCACGCTCCTCGCGGCCGTCTCCTTCGTGATCGGCCTGGCGCTCTTCGCCGACATGCTCGGCAAGAGCGCCGACGACCGGGCCCTGCACCAGACGCTCTACACCTGGATCCCCGTCGAGGGCTTCCAGGCGGACATGGCCTTCCAGCTCGACCAGCTGTCGATGACCTTCGTCCTGCTGATCACCGGGGTCGGCACGCTCATCCACGTCTACTCCATCGGATACATGGAGCACGACGAGCGCCGCCGCCGGTTCTTCGGCTACCTCAACCTGTTCGTCGCGGCGATGCTCCTGCTCGTCCTCGCCGACAACTACCTGCTCCTGTACTTCGGCTGGGAGGGCGTCGGCCTCGCCTCGTACCTCCTGATCGGCTTCTGGCAGCACAAGCCCAGCGCGGCCACCGCCGCGAAGAAGGCGTTCATCGTCAACCGGGTCGGCGACATGGGCCTGTCGATCGCCATCATGATCATGTTCACCACCTTCGGCACCTTCGCCTTCGGCCCGGTGCTCGAAGCGACCGGCCAGGCCTCCGAGGGCAAGCTGACCGCGATCGGCCTGATGCTGCTCCTCGCCGCCTGCGGCAAGTCGGCCCAGGTGCCGCTGCAGTCCTGGCTCGGGGACGCGATGGAGGGCCCGACCCCGGTCTCGGCCCTCATCCACGCGGCCACGATGGTGACCGCCGGCGTGTACCTGATCGTCCGCTCCGCCGACATCTTCAACGCGGCGCCGGACGCCCAGCTCGTCGTCACCGTCGTCGGCGCCGTCACGCTCCTCTTCGGTGCGATCGTCGGTTGCGCGAAGGACGACATCAAGAAGGCGCTCGCCGGTTCGACGATGTCGCAGATCGGCTACATGATCCTGGCGGCCGGCCTCGGCCCCATCGGCTACGTCTTCGCGATCATGCACCTGGTGACGCACGGCTTCTTCAAGGCCGGGCTCTTCCTCGGCGCCGGCTCCGTCATGCACGGCATGAACGACGAGGTCGACATGCGGAAGTACGGCGGCCTGCGGAAGTACATGCCGGTCACCTTCATCACCTTCGGCCTCGGCTACCTCGCGATCATCGGCTTCCCGGGCCTGTCCGGCTTCTTCTCCAAGGACAAGATCATCGAGGCGGCCTTCGCCAAGGGCGGCACCGAGGGCTGGATCCTCGGCACGGTCACCCTGATCGGCGCGGCCATCACCGCGTACTACATGACCCGCGTGATGCTGATGACCTTCTTCGGCGAGAAGCGCTGGCAGGACGACGAGAACGGCCGGCCTCCGCACCCGCACGAGTCGCCCAAGTCCATGGTCATCCCCATGGTCCTGCTCGCCGTCGGCTCGGTCGCCGCGGGCGCCCTCTTCGAGTTCTCCGGCTTCGTCGAATGGCTGGAGCCGGTCACCGGTTTCGCGCACGGCCACTCGCCGCTCAGCGCCGCCGCCGTCACCGCCGCCACCGTCACCGTCATGGTGATCGGCGTCGGCCTCGCGTACCTCCAGTACGGCCGCAAGCCCGTCCCGGTGGTCGCCCCGCGCGGCTCGCTCCTCACCCGTGCCGCCCGCCGCGACCTGCTCCAGGACGACTTCAACCACGCCGTCTTCGTCACCGGCGGCACGCACCTGACGCGCTCGCTCGTGTACGTCGACCACAGCCTGGTCGACGGCGTCGTCAACGGCACCGCGGCCGCGGTCGGCGGACTCTCCGGCCGGCTGCGCAAGCTCCAGAACGGCTACGCCCGCACGTACGCGGTCTCCATGTTCGGAGGTACGGCGGTGCTGATCGCCGCGACCCTGCTGATGAGGGCGGTGTAACTCCCATGTCCTTCCCGCTCCTTACGGCGACGGCAGCGGTGCCCGCGGTGGGCGCCGTGCTCACCGCCGCGGTGCCCGCCGCCCGCCGCACCGGCGCCAAGTGGCTGGCGCTGCTCGTCTCGCTCGCCACGCTCGTCCTCGCCGCCGTCGTCTGGGCGCGGTTCGAGCCCGGCGGCGACCGGTACCAGCTCACCGAGAACCACGCCTGGATCAAGGACTTCGGCGTCCGCTACGAGCTCGGGGTCGACGGCATCGGGGTGGCGCTCATCGGCCTCACCGCCCTGCTGATCCCGTTCATCCTCCTGGCCGGCTGGCACGACGCCGACCCGCTGGAGACCTCCTCGAAGAGGTGGCGGCCGACGCAGGGCTTCTTCGCCCTGATCCTCATGGTCGAGGCGATGGTGATCCTCTCCTTCGAGGCCACCGACGTCTTCCTCTTCTACATCCTCTTCGAAGCCATGCTCATCCCGATGTACTTCCTCATCGGCGGCTTCGGCGACCGCGCCCACACGGGCTCCGACGAGAACGCGGCGGCCCAGCGCTCGTACGCGGCCGTCAAGTTCCTGCTCTACAACCTCGTCGGCGGCCTGATCATGCTGGCGGCCGTCATCGGGCTCTACGTGGTCGCGGGGAACTTCTCGCTCACCGAGATCACCGAGGCCAGGGCCAACGGCTCCCTGGAGATGGCGACCAGCACCGAGCGGTGGCTGTTCCTCGGCTTCTTCTTCGCCTTCGCGGTGAAGGCGCCGCTCTGGCCGCTGCACACCTGGCTGCCGAACGCGATGGGGGAGGCCACCGCCCCGGTCGCCGTCCTCATCACCGCCGTCGTCGACAAGGTCGGCACCTTCGCGATGCTCCGCTTCTGCCTCGGGCTCTTCCCCGAGGCCAGCAAGTGGGCCACCCCCGCGATCGTCGTCCTCGCGCTCATCAGCATCGTCTACGGCGCGCTGCTCGCCGTCGGCCAGCGGGACATCAAGCGCCTGGTCGCCTACGCGTCGATCTCGCACTTCGGCTTCATCATCCTGGGCATCTTCGCGATGACCAGCCAGGGCCAGTCCGGCGCCACGCTCTACATGGTCAACCACGGCATCTCGACGGCCGCGCTGATGCTCGTCGCCGGCTTCCTGATCTCCCGGCGCGGCTCGCGGCTCATCGCCGACTACGGCGGTGTGCAGAAGGTCGCCCCGGTGCTCGCCGGCACCTTCCTGATCGGCGGCCTCGCGACCCTGTCGCTGCCCGGACTCGCCCCGTTCGTCAGCGAGTTCCTGGTCCTGGTCGGCACGTACGCCCGGTATCCGGTGGCCGGCGTCATCGCCACCACCGGCATCGTCCTCGCCGCGCTCTACACCCTCGTCCTCTACCAGCGGACGATGACCGGGCCGGTGAAGGAGGAGGTGCGGGCGCTGCCCGACCTGCGGGCGCGCGAGCTGGCCGTGGTCGTCCCGCTGATCGCCGTCCTCATCTTCCTCGGGGTCTTCCCGAAGCCGCTGACGGACGTCGTCAACCCGGCCGTGCAGTACACCATGTCCGACGTCCAGCAGAAGGACCCCCAGCCCCAGATCCAGAACGTGGAGGCGGCCAAGTGAGCACAACGGCTGTCCACAGCATGTGGACGACGGCTGCCGAGCCGATCGCCAAGATCCCGGCACCGCACATCGAGTACACCCAGCTCTCGCCCGTGCTCATCGTGCTCGGCGCCGCGATCGTCAGCGTCCTCGTCGAGGCCTTCGTGCCCCGCAAGGGCCGCTACCACAGCCAGGTCTTCCTCACCGTCGCGGCGCTCGCCGCCGCCTTCGCCGCCGTCGTCGGCCTGGCGGCGGGCGGCTACGGCTCCACCAAGGCCCACATCGCGGCCATGGGCGCCATCGCCGTCGACGGACCCGCCCTCTTCCTCCAGGGCACCATCGTCCTCGCCTCCCTCGTGGCGGTCTTCACCTTCGCCGAGCGCAGGCTCGACCCGGCCGACCACGGCCACAAGGTCGACTCCTTCGCCGCCGAGGCCGCCGCCGTCCCCGGCAGCGACCAGGAGAAGGCCGCCGTCAAGGCCGGGTTCACCACCACCGAGGTCTTCCCGCTCGTCCTCTTCGCGATCTCCGGCATGCTGGTCTTCCCGGCCGCCAACGACCTCCTGACGCTCTTCGTGGCCCTGGAGGTCTTCTCCCTCCCGCTGTACCTGCTCTGTGCCGTCGCCCGCCGCAAGCGGCTGATGTCGCAGGAGGCGGCCGTCAAGTACTTCCTGCTCGGCGCCTTCTCCTCGGCCTTCCTGCTCTTCGGGATCGCCCTGCTCTACGGCTACGCGGGCTCCGTCTCGTACGCCACCATCGCCCGCGTCGTCGACGGCTCCATCGGCTCCGTCGACCCGGCGCTCGCCGACACCATGGGCAACGACGCGCTGCTGCTCATCGGCTTCGCGATGGTCCTCATGGGGCTCCTCTTCAAGGTCGGCGCCGTGCCGTTCCACATGTGGACCCCGGACGTCTACCAGGGCGCCCCGACCCCGGTCACCGGCTTCATGGCCGCCGCCACCAAGGTCGCCGCCTTCGGCGCGCTGCTCCGCCTGCTGTACGTGGTGCTCCCGGGCCTCACCTGGGACTGGCGGCCGGTCATGTGGGGCGTCGCCATCGTCACCATGCTGGGCGGTGCGATCGTCGCCATCACCCAGACCGACATCAAGCGGCTCCTGGCGTACTCGTCGATCGCGCACGCGGGCTTCCTGCTCGCCGGTGTCATCGCCGCCACCCCGAGCGGGATCTCGTCCGTCCTCTTCTACCTGGTGGCGTACTCCTTCGTGACGATCGGCGCCTTCGCCGTCGTCACCCTGGTCCGGGACGCGGGCGGCGAGGCCACCCACCTGTCCAAGTGGGCCGGGCTCGGCCGCCGTTCGCCGCTCGTCGCGGCGGTCTTCGCGGTCTTCCTGCTCGCCTTCGCCGGCATCCCGCTGACCTCCGGCTTCTCCGGGAAGTTCGCGGTCTTCAAGGCGGCGGCGGACGGCGGCGCGGGCGTGCTCGTCGTGGTCGGTGTGATCTCCTCGGCGATCGCCGCGTTCTTCTACATCCGGGTCATCGTGCTCATGTTCTTCAGCGAGCCGAAGGCGGACGGCCCCACGGTCGCCGTGCCCTCGGCCCTGACGAGCCTCACGATCACCGCGGGCGTGGTGGTCACCCTGGTCCTCGGCCTCGCCCCGCAGTACTTCCTGAACCTCGCGAACCAGGCGAGCGTGTTCGTCCGGTAGCACCGGCGGCACGCGTGGAGGGCCCGGCTCGGGGGCGAGCCGGGCCCTTCGTCGTGCGCCGTCGCGGTCAGGCCATCCAGAAGAAGACGGCGGTCATCCGCTTGTCCTCCAGGGTGGTGCCCCAGTAGCCCGTCGCGCTGTGCATCAGGTTGGCCGAGTAGAGCAGCAGGCGGTTGTAGCGGTGGGGGACGCGGATGTCCTCGGTGAAGGAGTCCGGGGGGACGAAGCGGGTGCCGAGGGCGTCGACCAGGTTGTTGTGCGGGGCCAGGACCTGGTTGCCGCCGAGCCGGCCGCCCGGGAGGTTCTGGCGGTAGAAGCTGGTGCCGCAGTCCTTGGGGGTGTCCGGGCTGAGGTAGAGCACGGCGGCGTAGCGGCACAGGCTGCGGGAGTCGGTGTGCGGGCGGGGCTCGCACTCGTCCTTGCCGACGGCCTGGACGCAGTTGTGGTTGAAGGTGCCGGCGCCCTCCGGGTTCTCGGCCCAGATCCGCGGGGCGCCGGTGGCCTTGCGCACCAGCCGTTCCACGCGCGCGAGCTCGTCCGGTTCCAGGCCCGGCATGGCCCGCTGGCCGGGCCAGGGCTCGGGGTTGACCGGGGCGCCCTGGACCCAGTCGTCCTTGGCGAGGCACCGGGCGCGCACCTCGTCGATGTTCGGCAGGACGTCGTCGATGACCCAGTAGTCGCGGCCCTTCGTCGGCTTCCGGTACGGGAGGACGGGCAGGCCGGCGGGGGGCCGGGCAGGGGGACGGATGGGGGGATGTGGGGGGTTGAGAGACATGCCGGGAACGCTAGTTCGGGCCTCGGTGGCGTGCGCCAAAGCGGCGGCCAAGTCTCCGACAAGAGATGGTGTGCGCCGGCCCAAGAAAGGGGATGGGCGCCCCCGTGCGGGGGCGCCCGGTACGGCGGGGGTGCGGATCAGGCGGAGGGGACGATCCGGCCGCGGACCTCGCCGAGCGCCACCCGGGTGCCGTCAGGGCCCGGGGCCCAGGCGGTGAGGACGACCTCGTCGCCGTCCTCCAGGAACGTCCGCTTCCCGCCCGGCAGGTCGAGGGCGTCGCGGCCGTTCCAGGTGAGCTCCAGGAGCGAGCCGCGCTGGTTCACCTCGGGGCCGGAGACCGTGCCGGAGCCGTACAGGTCACCCGTACGGAGCGAGGCGCCGTTCACCGTCATGTGGGCGAGCTGCTGGGCCGCCGTCCAGTACATGGTGGAGAACGGCGGCTCGGCCACCACCTCGCCGTTGATCTCCACCGAGATCCGCAGGTCGAAGCCGCCCGGCTCCTCCTCCGCCGCGTCGTCCAGGTACGGCAGGACGGGGAGGTCCCGCGCGGGCGGGGCGGTCCGGGCCGCCTCCAGGGCCTCCAGGGGCGTCACCCACGCCGACACGGAGGTCTGGAACGACTTGCCGAGGAACGGACCCAGCGGCACGTACTCCCAGGCCTGGATGTCCCGCGCCGACCAGTCGTTGAGCAGCGTCAGACCGAAGACGTGCTCCCGGAAGTCGGCGAGCGGGACCGGCTTGCCCAGCTCGGACGGGGTGCCGACGAGGAAGCCGACCTCCGCCTCGATGTCCAGCTTGACCGAGGGGCCGAAGACAGGGGCCGGGTCCGACGGGGCCTTGCGCTGCCCGGAGGGGCGTACGACATCGGTGCCGGAGACGACGACCGTGCCCGCGCGGCCGTGGTAACCGATCGGCAGGTGCTTCCAGTTGGGGGTGAGCGCGTCGCCGTCGGGGCGGAAGATCTTGCCCACGTTCGTCGCGTGGTGCTCGCTCGCGTAGAAGTCGACGTAGTCCGCGACCTCGTACGGCAGGTGCAGCGTCACCGCGTCCAGCGGGTGCAGCAGCGGCTCGATGTCGGACCGGTGCGCGGGCACCGTCACCCAGGCCGTCAGCGCCCGGCGGACGTCGCGCCAGGCGGTCCGCCCGGCCGCGAGCAGCGGGTCGAGGCTCGGCTGCGCGAGCAGGGACGCGTACGGGGAGCCGAGCGCGTGCGCCGCGGCACCCGCGTCCAGGACGTACCCGCCGATGCGGACGCCGAGCCGGCGCCGCCCGGGCTCGTCGGCGGTCGAGAAGACGCCGTACGGGAGGTTGTGCGGGCCGAAGGGATCGCCCTCGGCCAGGTCGAGCGGGCTGTGCTCGGACATCGGTGCGTGCCTCGCTTTCCACGTGTGTGGAGGACACGTTACGGGTCGGGCCGCCGGGCGCTGATGACATGGATCACACAGAAACCGCGGCCTCCGTGGGCAACTGCCCCCGTTCGCGCGGTTTGTGTCCCCGGCGCTCCCGGAACGCCCCCGCGAGCTGCGGAAACAGGGCTCCCCCGGGGGCCTTCCGGGTCATACGATCATGGCGGTGTCGTGCCGCGTGAAGCAGCCGCGGGCGCGCGCCCACCGCCCTTCTTCGCAGTCTTTCTCTCTGACCAGGAAAAGGTCCGCAACGTGAAGATCCGCCGCATCCTGGCGACCGCCGTGGCCGCCGCCGTGACCACCCCGGTCGTGTTCCTCTCGGCCGCGCCGGCGTTCGCCGACGCCAAGCCGTCGTCCGCGCCGTCGCAGAAGCCCGCCACCACCCAGGACGACCCCGACGAGGACATGCCCTCGCTGGAGGAGCTGAAGGCCGCCGTCGCGGAGGCCCAGAAGGCGTACGACGAGGCCGTCATCGACCTCGACAAGGCCACCGCGGACCTCAAGGCCCTGGACGAGGCCGACAACGCGCTCGTGGTCGCGGTCGCCGACGCCCAGAAGGCCGTCGAGGACGCCGCCGCCAAGAAGACGGCCGCCGACGCGGCGCTCGAAGCGGCCGAGGACGCCGTGACGAAGCTGCCGGAGACCGCGACCGACGAGGAGAAGGCGGCCGCCGCCGCTGCCGTCACCGCCGCGCAGACGGCCGCCGACGCGGCCACCGCCGCGAAGAGCGCCGCCGACGCGAAGCTGACCGAGGCCACGGCCGCCCTCGCCACCGCCAAGGCCAAGGCCCAGCACGTGGTCGACCTCGCCCAGAAGGTGAAGGACGCCGCCTCCAAGAAGCTCGACGACGCCAAGGAGGAGCTGGCGTTCTACGAGGAGATCGGGGAGGGGTGCACGGACACGGAGGACTCCGCCCTCAAGGTCGCGGTGAGCGGCCCGAAGAAGGTCACCGCCGGTGAGCCCACCGTCTTCTCGATGCGCGTCACCAACACCTCCGACCACACGCTGAACCTCGTCAACGCCTTCGCGAACGCCGCGCGGCTCCCCGAGCCCGGCGACGTGATCGACGACGAGACGGACTTCTCCAAGCTCCTCATCCCCGTCGAGTGGTCCTCCGCCGACGTCCTGGAATGGGACCCGATCACCGAGAAGCACGACTCCATCGAGATCGGCGAGCTCGCCGAGGGAGCCAGCTACGACGTGAAGCTGCGCCTCACGGTCGACGCCAAGGCCACCGCCGGCAGGGGCATGCTCTTCGGCTACGGGGAGTACGAGACCAACGACGACTCCTGCGACCTCGGCGGCGACTTCAAGCAGCTGAACTTCGACATCCTCGCCGCCGACAAGGGCGACAAGCCGAAGCCGACGGAGACCGCGACGCCCACCCCGGCGCCCACCGTCACCACCGGCGGCAACACGAACACCACCCAGCAGGGCGGCACGTCGAACACCTCCGTGAACGGCACCCTCGCCGCCACCGGTGCGAACGACACCCTGCCGCTCGGCCTCGCCGCCGCCGGGGCCGTCGCCCTGGGCACCGGCGCGCTGGTCGTCGCCCGCCGCCGCAAGGCCGGCGCGCAGGCGTAACCCCCGACCGGTCCCCCGCACGGCGTGAAGTCAGCCCGCCGTGCGGGGGATCCTCTTCTCCCAGGTCCGGTGGAAGACGACCTCGCCGCCCTCCCGGCACACCACCTCGTCCTCGGTGCGGAAGGCGTCCGCGTCGCAGGAGATCTCCGAGCGGGTGTCGACCGTGACGTCCCAGGGCAGCTCGGGCCGGTGCAGCCGGATCGACCACTGCGAGCGGGTCCGGGCGGACAGCGGGCCGCTCCCGTCGATCGTGTACGTCTCCACGGCGTCCTCGGTGTACTCCAGGCCGTCCGGGTACAGGCGCGTGCCGCCGCCGTACGTCGGGTCGACCTCCAGCGTCCACTCGTCCCTGGCCACGTCCCGGACCACCACCCGCTCCGGGCGCGGCTCCTCCAGGGTGGACGGGTACGTGACGCCGAGGGGCGCGGACTGCTCCGGCTCCTCCCACTGGACGGCGTCCTCGGTGCGCGCGCGGACCGGCAGGGTGAGGTTCGAGCCCGCCGGGTCGAGGGTGAAGCCGGCCGCGTCCGGCTGGGGCCAGATCCACGGCCAGTACGTGGAGGAGACCGCGAGCCGCACCCGGTGGCCGGGCGCGAAGCCGTGCCCGATGCCGTTCAGCTCGAAGACGTAGTTCTCCGTCTCGCCGATCTGCGCCTCCACGGCCCGGTCGCGGCCGTAGCGGGCGGAGAGGTTCAGGGCGCCCCGGGTGACGAGGGTGGAGGAGCCGTCCGGGGCGATGTCGCAGAGCCGGGCGACGACCTGCCCGGTGGGGGCGGCCGTGCGCAGGGCGAGGCTCACGGCGGGCCGGCCCAGGATCTCGACGGGGCCGCCGTCCTCGGGGACGGGGAAGTCGAAGCAGGCCGAGCGGGCGTCCTCGTCGCGCTGGTCGGGCGGCAGGTCGGCGTCGTGGCCGAGGGGGAGGAAGCGGCCGGCGTCGAGGCCGGTCCGCTGGGGCGAGTCGACCAGGACGGGGGCGCCCTGGAAGGCGTACGTGACGGGGGTGACGTGCGGCGAGGGCCAGGAGGGGTCGGCGACCCAGCGGCCGGGCAGCTCCTCGTACACGGTGGCCGGCGGGTGCGAGTCGCTGATCCAGGAGCGCAGCAGCGGTTCGGCCATCACGTCGTTCTCGACGTCCTTGAGGTGGTGGTCCCACCAGCGCAGGGTCTCCTGGAGGAAGCCGATCGCCGGTCCCGGCGGCAGGCCGCGGTCCGGGTACTGGTGGCACCAGGGGCCGATGATGCCGCGCACCCGGTCCTGGGGGAGGTGCCGGGCGAGCCGCAGGACGGTGTCGCGGTACGGGTCGTGCCAGCCGCCGACGGCGAGGACGGCGGCCCGGATCGCCCCGTAGTCCTCGCGGACGCTGCCGTGCTTCCAGTACGCGTCCCGGGTCTGGTGGGAGAGCCAGGTGTGGACGGGCGGCTCGACGGCCTCCAGGCGCCTCAGCCACAGCTCGCGCCACTCCTCGCCCGCGTACCGGGGGTCCGGGGGCCGGGCGGTGAAGGCGAGCATGGCGGCGGCCCGGGCGTGCATGTCGACGCCGAGGACCGAGCCGCCCATGTAGTGGGCGTCGTTGTCGTAGCGGTCGTCGGTGGAGCAGACGGAGACGACCGCCTTGAGCGGCTCGGGGGCGAGGGCGGCCACCTGGAGGGCGCTCACGCCGCCCCGGGAGATGCCGAACATGCCGACCTTCCCGGTGCACCACTCCTGCTCGGCGAGCCAGTTCACGACGGCGACCCCGTCGGCGAGCTCGACGGGGTCGTACGCGTCGCCGGGGAGGCCCTCGCTGTTGCCGTGGCCGCGGACGTCGACCCGTACGGAGGCGTAGCCGTGGCCCGCGTACCAGGGGTGGCGCTGCCCGTCGCGCGGGGCCGTCCAGTCGGTGAGGCGGAACGGCTGGTACTCCAGGAGGGCCGGCACGGGCTCGTCCGTGAGCGGGCGCCACACGCGCGCGTACAGTCGGGTGCCGTCCGGCAGCGGGATGCGGAGGTCCTCGTGGCGCGTCTCGTACGGGAAGTCGGTACGGATCTTCATCGCGGACCCCTGGTCGATCACTGTGTCGAGCACTGTTCGAGACAAAGCGCCCACTCTTGTCCATAAGCGCCGATCACGAACATACCGGGGGTGACGGGAAGGCGCCCACGGTGATCGAAAGGTGACCGGATACGCTGGCTTGAGTGAATCGAGCGACACATCGACAATCCATGTGATCGTCAGCAGGCGTCAGCAGACAGGAGACCCCCTCGTGACCGTCGTCGGGCCGTTCGGCCTCAGCGTGCGGGACCAGGCTCTTGAGGCCGATGTCCAGACCGGTCTGGCGGCTGTGGAGGCGGGCCTCCTGGACGCCACCAAGAGCGATGTCCCCTTCATCACGGAGGCCGCGCAGCACCTCGTCCTGGCCGGGGGGAAGCGGTTCCGCCCCCTGCTCGTGATGCTCGCCGCCCAGTTCGGCGACCCCTACGCGCCGGGCGTCGTGCCCTCCGCCGTGGTCGTCGAGCTCACCCACCTGGCCACGCTCTACCACGACGACGTCATGGACGAGGCCGACGTCCGGCGCGGCGTCGACAGCGCCAACACCCGTTGGGGCAACTCGATCGCCGTCCTCACGGGTGACTTCCTCTTCGCCCGTGCCTCGCACACGCTCGCGGATCTCGGCCCCGAGGCCGTACGCATCCAGGCCGAGGCGTTCGAACGGCTCGTGACCGGCCAGATCCTGGAGACCGCCGGGCCGATGGACGGCCGCGACCCCGTCGAGCACTACCTCGACGTCCTCGGCGGCAAGACCGGCTCCCTCGTCGCCGTCTCCTGCCGCTTCGGCGCCATGATGTCCGGCGCCGACGAGAGCGTCGTCGACATCCTCACCCAGTACGGCGAGCGGCTCGGCGTCGCCTTCCAGCTCGCCGACGACGTCCTCGACATCGCCTCCGACTCCCACGAGTCCGGCAAGACCCCCGGCACCGACCTCCGCGAGGGCATCCCGACCCTCCCCGTCCTCCACCTGAGGGCCGCCGCGGCCGCCCACGGGCGCCAGGAGGACCTGGAGCTCGTCGCCCTCGTCGACGGCGACCTCACCGACGACGAGCGGCACGCGGAGGCCCTGCGCCGGCTGCGCGCCCACCCCGCCCTGGAGCAGGCCCGCCGGGACACCGTGCGGTACGCCGAGGAGGCGCGCGCCATGCTGGCGCCGCTGCCCGACGGGTACGCGAAGGCGGCGCTGGCGGAGATGTGCGACGCCGTGGTCCACCGCGCGGGGTAGTCCGTCTCGGGGTCGGGTCATCCCGAAGCAGTACGTGAGGTTGATCCCGGGGTCTGACGCTTCCGCGCCGCCGTCTTGGTGAGATGGAGACATCAACCACAGGGGCAGCACGGTACGGAGGTAGCGGAGACCATGGCAGAGACCCGTAAGGCGAGCCGGTTCATCGTCCCGGTCGCGGTGGCAGGAGTGGCCGCGGCGACCATCGGGCTCGTCCCGGCGCTCGCGGCGTCCGGCGACCCCGACCTGCCGGAGATCACGGCCCAGCAGCTCATCGAGAAGATCGCCGCGTCGGACACCCAGACCCTGTCCGGCACCTTCAAGATCTCCACCGACCTGGGTCTGCCGGCCCTCGACGGCCTGGCGTCCGGCCTCGGGGGCCTGGGCGGCGGCGACGGCGGCCCCTCCTCGGCCGACCCGACCGAGAAGCTCACCGCGCTCTTCTCGGGAAGCCACACCCTGCGCATCGCGGCGGACGGCCCCGAGCGCCAGCGGCTCACCCTGCTCGACGGCTCCGACGAGTACAGCCTGATCCACAACGGCGACGACGTCTGGGGCTACGACAGCAAGTCGAACGAGGCCTTCCACGAGAAGGGCGCGGCGGGCGGCCCCGGCGCCCCCGAGAAGGACGAGAAGTTCCCGGGCACGCCCAAGCAGCTCGCCGACGAGGTCCTCAAGGCCGCCGGCGACACCACGTCGATCACGGTCGACGGGACGGCGAAGGTGGCCGGCCGGAACGCGTACCAGCTGGTGATCAAGCCGAAGCAGAGCGGTTCGACGGTCGAGTCGGTGAAGATCGCGGTGGACGCGGCCAACGGCACCCCGCTGAAGTTCACGCTCTCCTCCGTCGAGGGCGGCAAGCCGGTCGTCGACGCGGGCTTCACGAAGGTCGACTTCGGGAAGCCGGCCGCCTCGGAGTTCACCTTCAAGGCGCCGAAGGGCGCGAAGGTGACGGAGGGCGCGGCGGAGAAGGCCGGGAAGGGCGAGCAGGCCCCGGGCGACCTGCCGGAGGGCTTCGAGGAGGGCATCCCCGGCCTCGGCAAGGACTTCGGCAAGGACTTCGGGAAGGGCTTCGGCGGCTCCGGCGAGGGCATGAACGTCATCGGCGAGGGCTGGACGACGATCGCGAAGCTCGACACGGGGGCGCCGGCGCCCAAGACGGACGACGCGCCGAAGGAGGTCCAGGGCTTCCTGGACTCCTTCGGCGACAAGGTCACCGGCAAGTTCGGCTCGGGCACCGTCTACAAGACGAAGCTGGTGAACGCGCTCCTCACCGACGACGGCAAGGTCTACGTCGGCGCGGTGACGAAGGACGCGCTGGTGAACGCGGCGAACGCCGGCAAGTAGCAGTCGAGTTGGGAACCCGGGCGGGTCGGGGGCGATGTCACCGGCCCGCCCGGGAGTTCTTCGTCCTTACGGGAACGTCAGCTTGAAGCCGTTGATGTAACCCGTGTCGATGGACGCCTTGTCCTGGACCCGGAGCTTCCAGGTGCCGTTGGCGACCTCCGAGGAGGCGTTCACGGTGTACGTGGTGTTGATGTTGTCGGTGCTGCCGCCCGCCCGGTTGGACAGGTTGTAGACCGAGCCGTCGGGGGCGACGAGGTCGACGACGAGGTCGCCGATGTAGGTGTGGACGATGTCCACGCCGACCTTCAGCGTCGAGGGCGCGTTGCCGGTGATGCCGGTGACGTCGACCGACGAGGTGACCGCGGCGCCGTTGTCCGGGACGGCGACGTCGGCGGTGTTCTCGAAGACCGTGCCGGCCGGCGGGGTCGTCCCGGTGGACAGGCTCCAGATCGCGTAGGCGATGGCGTCCGCGTTCCGGTCCAGGGCGGTGTCGTTGATGTTCGCCGTGGTGTCGCAGGACGCGTGGTAGCAGCGGTCGAAGGCCTGGCCGGACGTGCCGCCCCACTTCTGCGCCTGCGCCGCCGTCTTGATGTAGTCGGCGCCGGAGAAGAGCCCGCCGACCGGGATGCCCACGTTCTTGAAGGGCGCGTGGTCGGAGCGGCCGTCGCCCTCGGTCTCGATCTCGGTGGGGATGCCGAGCCCGGCGAAGTAGTCCTTGAAGGTCTGCTCGAGCGTCGGGTCGTCGTCGTAGACGAAGTAGCCCGGGTTCGGCGAGCCGATCATGTCGAAGTTCAGATAGCCGCTGATCTTCGAACGCTCGGTCGTGGGAAGGTTGTTGACGTAGTACTTCGACCCGATGAGCCCGAGCTCCTCGGCGCCCCACCAGGCGAACCGCAGGTGCTTCGTCGGCTGGAGCTGGGCGCGGGAGACGGCGAGAGCGGTCTCCAGGATCGCGGCGGACCCGGAGCCGTTGTCGTTGATGCCGGGGCCCGCGGTGACCGAGTCGAGGTGCGCTCCGGTCATGAGGACCTGGTTCGGGTCGCCGCCCGGCCAGTCGGCTATCAGGTTGTAGCCGGTGGCGCCGCTGGAGGTGAAGGTCTGCAGGGTGGTGGTGTAGCCGGCGGCGTCCAGCTTCGCCTTCACGAAGTCGATCGAGGCCTTGTAGCCGGTGCGGCCGTGGGCGCGGTTGCCGCCGTTGGCGTTGGCGATCGACTGGAGGTCCGCCAGGTGCTGCTTGACGTTGGCCAGCGGGATGTCGGGCGGGGTGACGGCCGCGGCCTGGCCGGCGGCGGCGCTGGTGCCGGTGAGCCCGGCGAGGGCGAGCGCCGCGAGGGCGGCGGCCGCGGTGACGCGTCTGGGCACGGAGAGGTTCATGTGGGGGCTCCGGATTCCGAACGGGGATGGGACGGAACGTGCGAGACGCCCCGGGCGGCGGTGCCACGAGGCGCTGGAGCTGAACGGGTGTGCTCTGCTGTGCAGTCGTACTGCTGTGCGTGCTGAATGTTCAGTGAGAATTTGACTCGCCGTCAAGAGCAGAAACCGGTCAGGAGTGTTCGCTCAGCGAACGGTCGGACCGGGGACCTAGGTCCTGCGCCCCATGCGCACCACGGACTCGCTGGCTAGGGTCGTCGCCCATGCAGGCAACGGAGACCACTCCCCGCACCACGGCGGAGCGCACGCGGGACACCTTGGGACGCCTCGGCTCGGAGCGGGACATCTGGGTGTCGACGTCCCACCCGGACCACGGCCCGCACCAGGTGCCCCTGTGGTTCCTGTGGGACGGGCGGGCGGCGTGGATGTGCACCGGCGCGAACTCGGCGACCGTGCGCAACGCACGCGAGGAGCGACGCGTACGGCTCGCACTGCCGGACGCGTATGACGTCGTACTCCTGCAGGGCGAGGCGACGTGCCATCCCGCGGGGGAGGTCCCGAAGGACGCCGCGGACGCGTTCGCGGGCAAGTTCGGCTGGGATCCGCGTGAGGAAGAGGCCCCCTACACGTACCTGCGCGTGGTGCCGCGGACGGTCCGCGCCTGGCGCGGAGTACCGGAACTGCGCGGCAGGACCGTGATGCGCGAGGGGGCGTGGCTGGGCTAGGACACAGGGCCGCCCGCACGGCCGAGCCCTCCTTCCCGGCAGCTGTGCGCGACCCGTACGACCCGGTCGCCGCCGGCCACGTCGCACGCGTCCCGCCGCGCGCCGCGATGGACCCGCTGTCACGCGCGATGCCGGCGGGGTCCGCCGAGTTCCACCGCGCGCTCGCGCCCGGCGGCCGCCCGCTCCGGGGAGACCGCGTCGGCGATGAACGGCCGCGGCCGACCCGGGGCTGTGGCCGTCCGGTGTCCCACGGGTCGTACCTCCTGCCCCCCCGGACCGCGTGGTCGGCCCGCCGGGGCGGGCCGGACCCGTCGTCGCCGCGAGGACGACCGGCACCCGCAGGAGTGCTCCCGCCCCTTTCCTCCGGTCGCCCCGCATGGCATCGTCCGCACGTGACAGACATCGCCGGCGGAGCGACGGGCTCAGGACGACCCGATGACCGCGCCGCGTCCGCCCTGCGGTTCGCCACGGAGCTCGTCGCCTGGGTGGCCACCCCCTGGGCCCTGGCCGGGCACTCGTGGCTGCTTGCCGTCCTGTCCGTGGTGGTCCTGATCGGTCTTCCGACGCTCTTCTCCACTCCGGGGGACAAGGCGCAGGTGATCGTCGCGGTGCCGGGACGGGGCACGATCCTGCTGGTGCTGCTCCAACTGGTCGCCGCCGTGATCGCCTCCTGGTTCGCCTGGCCCGTCTGGGCGGCCGTGCCCGTGACCGGACTGGCCGCCGCGACCGTCGTCACGGAGCGCCGACGCTGGATGTGGCTGCTCTCCGTGAACCGGCGCGTCGGCTGAGGTGCTCAGGCGTCGGCGCACCGGGCGGGCCGGGCGACCTGTGGCACGGACCCGGCGCGCGTCGCGCGGACCGGGCGGGAGCCGCCCGCCGGCTTCGGGCCGTGGCCGAGCCCCTTGAGCGGCGCCACGAGCGGGCAGTCGGTCGGAGTCATGTGCCCCCTTAATGCGAGCACATGGGGCGCCGGGCGCATAAGGTCGGGCTCCCGGTCAGTCCTCCCCTTCCGAAGGAGCGCACGCACATGAAGATCGCCGTACTGGGAACGGGCGAGGTCGGGCAGCGGCTCGCCACGAAGTTGGTCTCGCTCGGGCATGAGGTGGCTCTGGGGTCCCGTACCGCGGACAACCCCGACGCCACGAAGTGGGCGGGGGAGAGCGGTGGGACGCACGGGACCTTCGCCGATGCGGCCGGCCCGGCGGAGCTGGTCGTCAACGCGACCGGCGGGCTCGTCTCGCTGGCCGTCCTGGAGGCCGCGGGCGCCGCGAACCTGCGCGGCAAGGTCCTGATCGACGTGTCCAACGCGCTCGACTTCTCGGAGGGCTTCCCGCCCAAGGTCGGCCTGCCCGACGGCAGGAGCGTCGCCGAGCAGCTCCAGAGCGCCTTCCCGGAGACGCGCGTCGTCAAGACGCTCAACACCATGACCAACACCGTCATGGTCGAGCCCGGCCGGGTCCCGGGTCGCCACAACGTCTTCCTGAGCGGCGACGACACGGACGCGAAGGCCGTGGTCGCGGAGCTGCTCGCCTCCTTCGGCTGGGCGGCCGACCAGATCATCGACCTCGGCGACCTGTCGAGCGCCCGCGCCACCGAGCAGCTCCTGCCCCTGTGGCTGCGGCTCTACGGGATGCTCGGCACCGGGGACTTCAACTTCGGCGTCATGGGCGGCTGATCCCGCAGGTGGTCGAGGAGGCCCGCCGGCTCCGGGTAGGGCTCCTCCCGGGGAAGCAGCCGGCCGGCGGCCTCCAGGTCGCCGGCCCGCACCAGGCCGTGGACCTCGTGGGCGAGCGCCGTCACGTCGGTGATCGAGACCGTCCACTCGTCCGCGTACCGGCGGGAGGCCTCGCCCGACAGGCCGAGCTGGAGCGAGCGGTACGGGAGGGGGTTCAGGCGCAGGTCGCGCTCGGGGTCCCACTGGACCCGGGCGGGCGCCTGCCGCAGCTGCCGCTTCCAGGACGCCTGGTCGGCGTGGAAGCCGGCCTCGTAGTGGGAGAGGCAGGCGTTCCGCAGGGCCCATGCGAAGCCCTCGCGGGTGATCTCCACGGCGAGGACGGTCTCCTGGCCCTCCTTCGTCCCCCAGCCGCAGCGGTACATCATCCACAGGAACGACGGCTTGATCCACGTCATCCGGTCCCGCTTCCAGTCGGCCGGGAAGCGGCCGTCGCGGGCCGCGGGCAGCCCGAGCCCGGGCCGGTACGCCTGGTAGACGGTGACGGTGTCCTCGGTGTGGAGCGCGCGGATCCGGTACTTCGGTTCTTCCATGCGCCTCAGGGTGCGGGGGAGACGCCGGGCGCGGCCACCGGTTTTCGCGCGGAGGCTGCGACCGAGGTCACGGTTCGTACGCTCCGGTACGCCCCTAATGTGGAGGGATGAACGATTCGCCCGGCTGCCCGCTGACCGACGTCGCCGCCGCGTACATGCCCCGGCTCTCGGAGTTCTCCTTCGAGCCGGGACTCGTGGCCGCCGTCGACCAGCACGCGGCGGCCGTGTGCGACGCGCTGATCCCCGCCCGGCGGGGCCCGGAGGTCCGCAGCGTCCGCCGGGAGGACCTCGCCGACTACGTCCTCGGCTTCACCGACCGGCTCTCCGAGGCCGACTGGACCGAACCCGTCGGCCACGACTTCGCGACCCTGCACCTGACGGCGGTCTGCTGGCTGATCCGGGAGCACGACCTGCTGGACGCGTGACGCCCCTCAGGGGGCGGAGGTCACGGAGGCCGGGGGAGCGGTCTCCGTACGGGCGGCCTCGTCGCGCGCCGCCTCGACCGCCGCCCGGCTCCTCCGGGCCGTCCGGAGCGCGTCCCAGGTGAGGATCGTCAGGGCCAGCCAGACGAGGGAGAAGCCCGCCCAGCGCTCCGCCGGCATCTCCTCGTGGAAGTAGACGACGCCGAGCAGGAACTGGAAGGTCGGCGCGAGGTACTGGAGGAGTCCGAGCGTCGACAGCGGGACGCGGATCGCCGCCGCCCCGAAGCAGACCAGGGGCGCCGCCGTGACGATGCCGGTGGCGGCGAGCAGGGCCGTGTGCCCGGCGCCGTGGTGGCCGAAGGCCAGGGTGCCCCGGGTCCCGAGCCAGACGAGGTAGCCGAGGGCGGGCAGGAACTGGACGGCGGTCTCGGCGGCGAGCGACTCCAGGCCGCCGATGTTGACCTTCTTCTTCACCAGGCCGTAGGCCGCGAAGGAGAAGGCGAGGGTGAGCGAGATCCACGGCGGCCGCCCGGCTCCGACCGCCAGGACGACCACGGCGGTCAGGCCGACGCCGACCGCCGCCCACTGCGCGGGGCGCAGCCGCTCCTTCAGGACGAGGACGCCGAGGGCGATCGTCACGAGCGGGTTGATGAAGTACCCGAGGGAGGCCTCGACGACGTGGCCCGTGTTCACGGACCAGATGTAGAGGCCCCAGTTCACGGTGATGACGGCGGCGGCGAGGGCGATCAGGGCGAGCTTGCGCGGGCTGCGGGCGAGCTCGGGTATCCAGCTCCAGCGGCGCAGCGCGAGCAGCGCGATGCCGACGAAGACCAGTGACCACACCATCCGGTGGGCGAGGATCTCGATCGCTCCGGCGGGCTTGAGGAGGGGCCAGAAGAGCGGGACCAGTCCCCACATGCCGTAGGCGCCGATCCCGTAGAGCAGTCCTGCTCGTCCCTCGTTCTTCTCCGTCTCCACCGGACCTCCCGCCCTGTGCCGTGCTGTTCCGTCGAAGGTAGCGCCGCACGGGGCGGGTTGTCATGCCCGTACCGGTATACGGTCATGACGCCGTCACGAGGCGGCGAGCGCGGCCTTGATCGACTCGGCGACCGGGGTGGTCGGGCGGCCGATCAGCCGCGCCAGGTCGCCGGTCCGCAGGGCGAGCGCGCCGAGCGCGACGGCCCGGTCGACGTCGACGAGGATCTCGGCGAAGGGGGCCGGGACCCCGGCGCCGGTGAGGATCTCCAGGTGGGTCGCGGCGGGGACGGCGCTGTACGTGATCTCCCGGCCGGTCTGCGCCGCGACCTCGGCCGCGTACTCGGCGAAGGACCAGGCGGTGTCGCCGCTCAGCTCGTACGTCTCGTTCAGGTGCTCCTCGGCCGGGCCGGTCAGGACGGCGGCCGCGGCGGCGGCGTAGTCGGCGCGGGAGGCGGAGGCGACGCGACCCTCGCCGGCGCTGGCGACGACGGCGCCGTGGGCCAGGACCGGGGCGAGGTTGGCGGTGTAGTTCTCGGAGTACCAGCCGTTGCGCAGGAAGGTGTACGGCAGGCCGGACGCGAGGATCAGCTCCTCGGTCGCCTTGTGCTCGTCGGCGAGCGTGAAGTCGGCCTCCGGGCCGCCGAGGATTCCGGTGTACGCGAGCTGGGCCACGCCCGCCGCCTTCGCCGCGTCGATCACGGCACGGTGCTGCGGCACCCGCTGCCCGACCTCGCTGCCCGAGATCAGCAGCACCCGGTCGCCGGCCTCGAAGGCCTCCGCCAGGGTCTCCGGGCGGCTGTAGTCGGCGATCCGCAGCTCGACACCGCGCTCGGCGAGGTCGGCGGCCTTGGCCTTGTCGCGGACGACGGCGACGACGGACTCGGCGGGAACGGTTTCGAGGAGGGCGTCGACGACGAGACGGCCGAGCTGTCCGGTGGCTCCGGTGACGACGATGCTCATGGTGCTTCCTTCTTCCCGTGGGGTGTGCGGTGGGCGATGCACTCACCGTACGGTGGGCGCTAACCTTTCGTAAGTACCCACTTTGAAGTAAGGTACTGGCATGGAAGTAAGCAAGCCGCCGAACGTGAACGAGCCGATGTGCCCCTCGCGCCTCGTCCTGGAGCACGTCACCAGCCGCTGGGGCGTCCTCGTCCTCGCGGCCCTCCTGGAGCGCTCGTACCGCTTCAGCGAACTGCGCCGCGAGATCGGCGGCGTCAGCGAGAAGATGCTGGCCCAGACCCTCCAGACCCTGGAGCGCGACGGCTTCGTCCACCGCGACGCCAAGCCCGTCATCCCGCCCCGCGTCGACTACAGCCTCACCCCCCTCGGCGAGGGAGCCGCCCGCCAGGTCTGGGAACTCGCCCGCTGGACCGAACAGCAGGTGGGCGCGGTCGAGGCGGCGCGCATGCGTTACGACACCGTGCGCGCGGCGTCCCAATGACGTTGTAGCCCGGGCGAGTTGATCTGCGGGGCCGTACGATCTGCTTCACCGACCGGGGGGATCGTGCGAGCGACCGTGGGGGAACAGTGAGGGACGCGTACCGGAGAGTGCTGCGCGCTGCTGCCGTGGCGGCGGCGAGCGGGTTACTCCTGGCGGGGTGCTCGTCGAAGGGCAGTGGGGACGAGGCGAAACCGCCCCGAGCGAAACCGAGCGCCGGCTCGTCCGGGGCGCCGACCGCGTCCCCGACCGCACGGGGCTTCACCCCGGACCCGAAGAAGGCGCCGCGCGATGCGGCTGACGCGAAGCGGCTCGCCCTCGCGATCGTGGCGGGGCCGGACGACTGGGGACCCGACTTCGTCAAGCGCGCCCCGTTCCTCAGCGCCCCCGGCTCCTGGCCGGTCCTCGACGCGAACTGCGAGTGGGAGATCGGGACCCTGCCCCGGTCCGTCCTCTTCAGCGTCACCGCCTACAGCGAGATCCCGGCCGTGGGCGGCAAGGGACCCCTCCGGGTTGCCGCCACCGTCACCGTCCACCGCACCGTGGCCGATGCCGACTGGGAGATGGCCGAGACCCTGGAGGAACCGCTGCGCTGCCCGGATCAGGAGCTGCGCCAGGGCGAACGCATCACCGGCCTTCAGTCGCTCGGCGTCCCCTACGGCGCCGACGAGAACCTGGACACCCTCATGGAGCACGGCTCGTACCTCGCCGACGCCTTCAAGGGAGCACAGCCCTACAGCTGGTACCAGATGCGCATCGGGCAGGTCAGTGTCGCCGCCGTCGTCAAGGGAGCCCCCGGCCGTACCGAGGCGGAGGGCAAAGCCGCCCTGATCCGGGTCAGCGGCACCATGCAGGAGCGCGCCAAGAACCAGTTGGGAGCCCAGTCGTGAGCCCGATGGCCGACCCCGCCCCCGAGCCCGGCGCACAGCCGGACCACGGCCCCGGCGCGCAGCCCGCCCCCGAGCCCGGCGCCCTTCAGCAGCTCCTGCCCTCCGACCCGTCCTCGATCGCCGGCTACCGCCTCCTCGGCCGTCTCGGCGCCGGCGGCATGGGTGTCGTCTACCTCGGCCGCACCGAGAACGGCGAGCTCGCCGCCGTCAAGGTCACCCACGCCGACCAGGCCGACCAGCCCGACTTCCGGGCCCGCTTCCGCCGCGAGGTGGAGGCCGCGCGCCGGGTCTCCAGCCCCTGGGCCGTGCCCGTCACCGGCGCCGACCCGGACGCCCCGGAACCGTGGATGGCCACCGCCTTCGTCGCGGGGCCCTCCCTCGGTGAGGCCGTCGCCGCGCACGGCCCGCTGCCCGAACGGTCCGTCCGGCTCCTGGGCTGGTCCGTCGCCCGCGCCCTCGCCGCCGTGCACGCGGCCGGGCTCGTCCACCGGGACGTCAAACCGGGGAACGTCCTCCTCGCCGTCGACGGCCCCCGTCTCATCGACTTCGGCATCGCCCGCAGCACCGGAGAGACCGCGCTCACGGCCACCGACATGGTCGTCGGCACCCCCGGCTTCCTCGCCCCCGAGCAGGCCGAGGCCCGGGCCGACGCCATCGGCCCGCCCGCCGACGTCTTCGCCCTCGGCTGCCTCCTCGTGTACGCGGCGACCGGCCGCCCGCCCTTCGGCACCGGCGCCGTGGACGCCCTCATGTACCGGACCGTCCACGACGAACCCGACCTCACCCGCGTACCCGAAGGACTGCTCGACCTCGTCCGCGCCTGCCTCGCCAAGGACCCGGCCGCCCGGCCCACCGCCGCCGAGATCGGCGTACAGCTCGTCGAGGACACACCGCGCGACGGCGCCGAATGGCTGCCCGCCCCCGTCGTCCGGACCATCGCCGAACGCTCCGCCCGGATGCTCGCCCTCCCCGAGATCGACCCGACCGCACCCGGCACGGACCCGGACACCCCGGCGAAGCCCAGCCGGCGCGGCTTCCTGCTGCTCGGCGCCGGCGCGGCGGTCCTCGCGGCGGGCGGCGGCACCTTCGCCCTGCTCAACCGGCGCGACGACACCGGCACCGACGGGAAACACCCCGCGCCGCCCAAGCCCCGGAACACCTGGAGCATCGGCGTCCTCGCCGACCTCTCCGGCCCCGCCCGGGAGATCGGCCGGGCCCAGGAGCGCGGCGCCCGCCTCGCCGTCGAGCGGTTCAACGCCGTGCACAAGGGCAAGCCCTTCACCCTCGAACTCAAGGTCTCCGACGACCGAGGACGGATCGCCGGCGCCCTCGCCGCCGCCCGGCGGCTGACCACCGACCCCTCCGTGCTCGCCGTCCTCGGCCCCACCTCCGACGACACCGGCATCGTCGCGCTCCCCGCCTTCGAGGAGGCCGGCGTGCCGCTCCTCACCACCTCGGCCGGCTACAACCTCTTCACCCTGCGCGGCGACGGCGGCGGCGCGCCGAACACGACGGTCCTCCGCGCCATCCCGCAGCACTTCATGGCGGGCGTCTACCTCGCCTGGTCCGCCACGCTCCTGCCGCAGATCCGCCGCCCCGGAGTCCTCCAGGAACGCACCGACGACCAGTACAGCTGGCAGTACACCAGCGGCGTCCGCTTCGGCTTCAAACAGGCAGGCATCACGCCGCACTACCGGGTCGTCCCGGGCCGGGCCACCGACTACCGCTCGATCATCGGGGAGATGATCGACGCCGGCATCGACGCGTACATCCACAACGGCGTCCGCTCCACGGCCGTTCTCGCCGCCCGCGCCCTGAGGCAACTCGGCTTCACGGGGCCCCGGTTCACCGGCCAGCACGTCTTCGGACCGGAGTTCCTGAAGGAGGCCGGGAGCGACGCCGAGGGCTGGTTCGTCTGCGCGCCCGTCATGGACCCCGTCCAGCGGGCCGCCGACAAGCAGCAGAAGCCCGCCGACCGCGAGCTCACCCAGGACTTCCTCGACGCCTACCGCAAGCGTTACGGAGGCACCCCGGCCTTCTACACCGGCGAGTCCTTCGACGTGGTCAACCTGGTGACATCCTGGCTCGCCACGAGCGCCGCCAAGGGCCCGCTCACCCGCAAGGGCCTGTGGGAGGCCCTGCGGAAGCAGAAGTACACCGGGGCCATGGGCGGTTACCAGTTCCGTGACAACGGCGAGCTCACCGGTATCGGCACCTTCCTCTACGGCGTGCAGAAGGGGGCCTACAAGTACTTCGGCCCCGCCCCTGCCGAGCCCAAGAAGAGGGCGTGAGAGTGCAGCCGCTGAAGAAGGCCGACCCCTCCTCCATCGCGGGCTACCGGCTGCTCGGGCGGCTCGGCACCGGCGGCATGGGCGTGGTCTACCTCGCCCGCTCCGCCGGCGGCGGGCTCGCCGCGCTCAAGCTGATCCGGGCCGAGCACGCCGCCGACCCCGGCTTCCGGGCCCGCTTCCGCCGCGAAGCGACCGCCGCCGAACGCATCACGGGCCGCTGGGTCGTCCGCGTCCTCGGAGCCGACCCGGAGGCCCGCGAACCCTGGCTGGCCACCGAGTACGTGCCCGGCCCCTCGCTCGCCGAGGCCGTCGCCCTGCACGGCGCCCTGCCCGAGCACACCGTCCGCACCCTGGGCGCCCGGCTCGCCGACGCGCTCGACGGCATGCACACGGCCGGACTCGTCCACCGCGACGTCAAGCCCGGCAACGTCCTCCTCGCCCTCGACGGGCCCCGGCTCATCGACTTCGGCATCGCCCGCGTCAGCGGCGCCACGGCGCTCACCGCCACCGACGCGATGATCGGCACCCCCGGCTTCCTCGCCCCCGAACAGGCCCGGGCCGCAGGCGCCGGGGAGGTCGGCCCGGCCGCCGACGTCTTCTCGCTCGGCTGCGTCCTCGCGTACGCGCTGACGGGCGAACGCCCCTTCGGTACGGGCGCGGTGGCGGCCGTGGTCTATCGCACGGTCCACGAGGAGCCCGAACTCGCCGACGTGCCGGACACCCTGCTCCCGCTCGTCACCGCCTGCCTCGCCAAGGACGCCGCCGCCCGGCCGAGCGCCGCCGAGGTACGGGACGCCCTCGGTCCGTACGAGGGCCCGGCGGCGGGGAACTGGCTGCCGCCCGGCCTGCCCGCGCTGATCGCCGAGCGCTCCTCGCGGGTCCTCGACCTGCCGGTCGCCGACCCGACCGTGCTCAACCCCGAGGAGCCGCTGGGGACTTCACGGCGCCGCTTCCTCACCATCGGCGCGGCCGGGGCCGTCGCGGGCACGGGTGGCCTCACCGCCTGGCTGCTCGGCCGTGACCCGGGCGGCGGTACGGGTGGCGGTACGGGCGGCGGAACCGTACGGACGGCGTACGCCCTCGGCGTCCTGACCGACCTCAGCGGCCCGGCGAAGGCGGACGGGCGCGCCCAGGAACGCGGGCTGCGCCTCGCCGCGGAGACCTTCAACGCCCGCGCGGACCGGCCCTTCGACCTGGTGCTCAAGGTGACGGACGACGGGGGAGACCCCAAGCGGGCCGCCGCCGGGGCCCGATCCTTCCTGAAGACCCCGGCCTTGGTCGCCGTGCTCGGCCCGACGACCCCCGAGACGGCCGTGGCGGCGGCGAACGTGCTGGTGGATCCGAAGGTGCCGATGCTGAGCCTGGTGCCGACGGTGGGGGACGGGGAGATCCGGGGCCAGATGCCGGAGATGCGCACGTACTTCGAGATGCGGCCCTATGCCGAGGCGATGCTCGTGCCCTTCGGCCGCTACCTCAGCGAGCACCACCTGGGCCGCACCGCCGTCATCGAGGACCGGGCCGCCGGCACCTACAGCTGGAGCGCTGCCCGGACCGCCCAGAACTCGCCCCCCGCCGGCGGCACGGTCACGGTGCACCGGGTCGCGGCGGACAGCGAGGACTTCGGCCCGGCGGTCCGGGCGGCACTCGCGACCTCCCCCACGGGCGTGTTCTACCTGGGGACGTCGCCGCGCCGGGCCGCCCTGTGCGCCAAGGCCCTGCGGCAGCAGGGCTACCGGGGCCCTTGCGGAAGCGTCGAGCCCGCGCTCGGGCCGGAGTTCCTCGCCGTGGCGGGGCCGGCCGCCGAGGGCTGGTATTTCGGGGCGGGCTACACCGATCCCGACACGCTCCCGGGCGCGAAGGAGTTCACGGCCGCGTACCGCAAGCGCTGGCGGCTCGCGGCCACGGACCCGGTGGACCGGTTCGCGGTGGAGTCGTACGACGCCCTGCTCTGGACGGCGCAGGCGCTGCGTACCGCCGTCAGGAGGAACGCGGAGCACCCGGCCGCGGCGTTGGCGAACGCGTTCATGAAGGACGACATCGCTTATCGCGGCGTGGCCAGGTCCTACAACGCCCGGTCCAACGACCGCTCGGAGTCCCAGCTCGTAGGACTGACCCTCTGGCAGATCAAGTCGGGAAGGCCCCGCTGCCTCGGCCCGTACGCCGAGGCAGCGAAGCGCGGCTGACCGCGCGCGGCTGTCAGCCGACGACCGTCCAGGTGTCGTTGCCGGTGAGGAGCCGGCCCAGGTCGCCCTTGCCCTGGTGTTCGACGGCGGTGTCGAGCTGGTCGGCCATCAGGGTGTCGTAGACGGGCCGGTCGACGGAGCGGAAGACGCCGATGGGGGTCTGGTGCAGGGTGTCGGGGTCGGCCAGCCGGGACAGCGCGAACGCGGTCGTCGGGGTGGCCGCGTGGGCGTCGTGGATCAGGACCTGTGCCTCGTTCTCCGGCGTCACCTCGACGACCTTCAGGTCGCCGGTGGCGGGGTCGCGGACGACGCCCTTGTCGTTGTCGGTGCCGAAGCGGATCGGCCGGCCGTGTTCGAGGCGGATGACGGCTTCCTTGGCCTGGTCCTTGTCCTTGAGGGCCTCGAAGGCGCCGTCGTTGAAGATGTTGCAGTTCTGGTAGATCTCGACCAGGGCGGTGCCGTTGTGCTCGGAGGCCTGGCGCAGCACCTCGGTGAGGTGTTTGCGGTCGGAGTCGACGGTGCGGGCCACGAACGAGGCCTCGGCGCCGAGGGCGAGGGAGACGGGGTTGAAGGGGGCGTCGAGGGAGCCCATCGGCGTCGATTTGGTGATCTTGCCGACTTCGCTGGTGGGGGAGTACTGGCCCTTGGTGAGGCCGTAGATCCGGTTGTTGAAGAGGAGGATCTTGAGGTT
>NZ_JBIAMJ010000018.1:0-186942 GCF_042874035.1 Streptomyces sp. NPDC004284
CGTACAGCAGCCAGGCGACATGCTCGACGAGCTCATGCGGGACGTCGAGCGTGGCAGGATACGGAACCGACAGGGCCCCTTCGGTCGCCGGTGTGATGAGTGGAATCACCACGCCAACGACGAGGGGCCCTGCCTCGTCACCACACCCGCTGACCGGCCCATTTCACCCTCGAGCACAGGATGAAAGAGGTTCAGTGGAGGAGCGCTCCGCCGTCTACGACCGGTACTACAGCGACTGACGAATCTGCAGCGCCGGTCAGTCGTCCGTGATGAGGCCGGTGCCCGCAAGGCAGCTGTCGACGAAATCCGGGCGGTACTGGATCTGCTTGAGCCTGCGCTTCACGGCCCTGGTGATCTGGCCCAGGTCGGCTGCGGCAAGGTTGCCAATGTCGCGTTTGACCAGCGACCAAATGCCCTCCTGCGGGTTCAGGTCCGGCGCGTAGGTGGGGAGCTGGAACACGGTGAGCCAGGCGGCATTCGCGGCGATGAACTCCCGCATCCCGGCGGTCAGGTGGAGGCGGACGTTGTCCCAGACCAGCACGATCGGCCCGCCGAGCTGAATGCGGGCACGCACCAAGAGGTCGCGGAGGTGTCCCGCCAGCCGAAGCCCTTCGGATCGCCCTTACGCCCTCGGTACTCGCGGATGGCGTAGATCAGCCGGGACCACTCGCCCGGCTTGCAGCAGGTCATACCCGCCATCGACACCCGTCCGGAGCCCCGGCCGCGAACCCGGACGACCGGGGTTCGGCCGATCCGCCCCCAGGTTCGAGAGCGCGGCGGCGTCATCGACTGGCCGGCCTCATCCTCGAAGACGATCCAGCCGTCACGCGCCGCCGCACAGCTCCTACCCGTGGCCAGACCTCCTTCTTCCACAACTCGACCGCCGCATCGTCGAGCTCGACCGCCCGCCGGACGGGCTGCTGCCACGACCAGCCGTGCCGCTTCAGCAGCCGCCACGTGCCTTCCACTGTGTACGAAACGTGGAACAGCCGGCCGATCAGCGTCTTGACTCGCGCCGGCGTCCACCGCTGATCGGCCCAGCCGTGGACGAGTGGTCCACGCTCCAACTCCCGCTCCAGTCTCGTAATCTGAACCGAGCTGAGCCTGGGACGTCCGGGCGATCCCTTCGACAGGATCCCGGCCTCGCCTCGCTCGCGCCAAGCCCGGTGCCACCGCTCCACCGACCGCTCGCTCACCCGCAGCGCGGCAGCGATCTCCCGGTTCTTCTCCGCGCCCTCGAAGCGTTCCACGGCCTGCAGCCGGATTCGCTCCCGCGCGGCTCTCGGCGTCGGTCAGCCCGCCGCCCTGCGCGTACCTCACAGCCCCACAGCTACCGCAGCCGAAAGGCAAACATCCCCGACATCACCCAATCAAGTTCAGCAGCTCGGCGACCTTGGGCTCGGATACCGGCACCGTGGTCTGGAAGATGCCGTCGTGGAAGCCCTTGACCGCGTCAAGGGATTTGGCGTCGATTCCGGACACCAGCTTGGGCGTCCCCTCGAACGACCACCTCTTGCTCCCCGGAGCGATGCGAGCGATGCGTTCGGGGCTGAACCCCGCCAGGAAGTCCACCCCGCCCTTGAAGCCAGACGCCTTCTCCAGGATCCGCAGCAGCAGCTCCTCGGTGGCGCCGGGATAGGTCGTGGGCTCCAGGACCATCGTCGCGCCGGGACGAAGGTGCTCGCCCAGTGTCCGGGCGCAGGACTCGACGTAGGCCAGGTCGGGCACGCCGTCCCGCAGCGGGGTAGGCACGGTGATCAGCGCGACATCGAAACCGGCCAGCGCTTCAGTGTCGGCGGTCGCGGAGGAGGCCCCGGAGTCCAGCACCGCGCGGAGCCGTGAGGAAGCCACGTCCTCCACGTAGGACTGGCCGGCGGTGAGCTGCTGAACACGGTGCGTGTCCACGTCGTAGCCGACGACACGGTGACCCGCCTCTGCGGCGCGTACGGCCAGTGGAAGCCCTACATAGCCCTGACCAGCGACGACTACCTGCATGGCAGCTCCTGCTCGATTGCGGTGTTTGAATGGACCGTCGTTCCTGGTCTGGCAAGGAGAAGTGCTGTGCCCCTGGTGTCTGTCGTGATGCCCGTGTACAACTCGGCAGCCACCCTCGGCGCAGCCGTCCGATCGGTGCTCACGCAGACCCACAGCGACCTGGAGCTGCTGGTCACCGACGACCAGTCCTCCGACGGCTCCATGGACCTGCTCCGCGAGTTTGCCGAGCAGGACGAGCGCGTCCTGCTGGCGTCGGCACCCGAACAGGGCGGTGCGGGCCGGGCCCGTAACCTCGCGATCGAGCGGGCCCGCGGGGACTACATCGCGTTTCTCGACAGCGACGACATGTGGCTTCCGGAGAAGATCGAGAAGCAGCTCGCCTTCGCCGTGGAAGGTGATGCGCCTCTGACCTTCACCTCGTACTTCAAGATGGACGCCGACCACGACGGCGAGAGCACCGACTGGGTTCCGAACGGTCGGGTGGTCCGTGCGCGGGAGCACGTGGACTACCGCGCGATGCTGGTCCGCGATCACATTGGTGCGCTCACTGCCATGTACGACCGTAAGGTCCTGGGCACGAGGCTGATGCCGGAGATGCGCAAGCGCCAGGACTACGCATTGTGGTTGAGCATCATGCGGGACGGCTCTGACGCCCGGGGCCTGGCTGAGCCGCTTGCGGTGTACAGGGCCCATCAGGCGGGATCGCTGTCCTCCAACAAGCTGTCGCTCGTGCAGTACAACTGGGCCCTGTACCGCGAGCACGAGCATCTGTCGGTCCCACGGGCGACGCGGGCGCTGGCCGGCGCTGTGTGGCAGTCGCTGCGCAACTCGCGCATCTAGATCCGTGCACCGGGCCCGGGGGAGCCTGGGGCGCGACCGTTTCCGGGGGCGCCCGACCGGGCCCCGCCTCGTGGTCATGCCGCGTGCTCGGGGAGGCGGGACCCGGTGGGTCGCCGATGCCGTCGGCCGGCTGCGCGGCCGAGCCGTCGCCGACCCTCGCGCAGGAACAGCTGGAGGAGGAGCCGTCGATCGGCGACCGGGACGGTCTCCTGGCCGCTGTGGAGCGCTTCCCTGCCGTGCAGGAAGCGGTGCTGGTTCACGGTGAGGTGGTCCCCGGGTTCGAGCATGAAGGAGACCTGGCCCCGGACGAGCTCCGCGGCGAGCTCCCTGGCGGCGTCGGCGTACGCTTGGCCGAGCTGGGACCGCTTCAGCATCTTGCCGGTGAACCGGACGAACCCCTCGCCTGGGTCGGAGCCGTCCAGGATCGGGAAGGGCTTGTACTCCTTGCCGACGCCGTACAGATCGAAGAAGGTGCCGTAGTGGTAGGCCATCTCGGCCAGCAGTGCGCGGCTGTTCTTCGGTGGTCGTGCCACCGCCGCGCGGGCGTCGGAGAGGATGCTGGTGCCGCCGCCAAGCGGGTCGGGGCGGACGCACAGGAGCGTGGTGTGATCCGGGGGCAGGGTCGTGTTCACCAGGTCCATGTGGAAAAGCGTTCTACCCGATGCCGCTGGACTTGCCGGGGTCCTTGTCGGCCTTGACTCCGATGTCCTTCCACAGGGACCACCGCGGGAAGGGCGAGAAAGGGACCGCCACCTCGGCCGCGAAGGCCGTCGCCACCCGCAGGAACCGGTCGTCGTCGGTCCCCAGCGTCTTGGCGAGATTCCCCAGGCGCAGCACGGCGTATCCGCCGCCCTCCCCTGTCAGAGCGTTGCGCAGCGTCGCGGCGGTCTCCTCGCACTGCGGGGTGGCCGTCAGCTCGGCCCGGTACTGCTCCATGGTGGACTCCGCTAGGAACGGGCCGTCCAGTTCCCACGTAGGGGGAAAAGATCGATCAGAGCGGCTTCGAGTTCGTTTGGGATGTCGATGAACATGTGGAACTCCCTGTCTCTTGGGCTTTCGGGATGTCCTTCGGGTGCTGCTGTCGTCCGGACGGTCAGGGCCCCGATGGACACGAGGCCGGAGCAGACATGGTCCTGTGACGGTCATCCGCGCCGGCGCCTTCGCGCCCCATCGAGGCGCGCTGGATAGCGGAGCCATGGAGGCACCGCTGGCGCCTTCCCGTCGCTCAGCCCCTGGCAGGACGTAGCAGCCGGCGCCCGCCGTCATCTCGGTGGGCGACGAAGTCGTCCTTGACGAGCAGGCGGAGAGCGCGAGGCACCTTCTTCAGGTCCAGGCCGTGCCGGTTGGCCAGGATCACGGTCGGCAGGGGCGTGCCCGGCCGGTAATCGCCGCTTCGTCCGCCTGCCCGGACGGTCTGGTCGAGTGCGACGTCGTCGGGGTGTTGCTCGTTAGGGCCGAGGCGTCGCGGAACGCAGGTGCGGCCCGTGCAGACCACCTCGCCCATCTGATCCAGGTGCGACATCGCTGCCGCGATATGGCGTTGTTCGTGGCCGAGCTCGTCCGCCAACGCGCTCGGCCAGGGGAGGGGAGCTCCCACGGGGTACCGCGCCAGGTGGTTGCGCAGGATGTGCAGTAGGGCTGCATGGCGCCGGGCGAAGGGGGCGCCCGGCGGTCGCAGCGAGCTCTCCACAACAGCTACACCCAAGTCGGATGTATGGGGTGATGCGCTGGTAGACATGGTTCCTTCAGTGGTTACGCCTGGTCTCTACGAGCGCGGGGGGTGTACTTCCTCTCCGCCCGGTCCGGGGTGAGGTGGCTCGACCCACTTCTCGGAAAGGGGTGGTCGGGCAGGGGGTCATCCGCCTCTCTGGCGGAAGGTGACGCCCGACTCGGCAAGGAGGGCACGCACGAAGGTGTAGGAGCGCCGGCTCTGCCCTGCAAGGTCGCGGATGGAGGCACCCGCGTCGTACCGCTTCTGCAGCTCTTCACCCACCCGCGTCCGCGTGGCCCCGGCCACCAGTTTGCGGGGTGCCGGCCAGTCGAGGGGATCGGAAGTAGCCGCGCGCCGCACGCCGCGTCCCTCCATCCACCGCAGGGCGGTGCGCACCGACGATCTGTCCGTCCGGGAGCAGTTCTCCGATGCCCCGAAGGTCAGGACCCCGTTGCACAGCAGGCTCCAGCCCTGTACCAGGTCACAGACGACGGTCTGGGCGGCCCGTGATCGGCGCCGCTCGCGACGGGGTGGGGGGCTCACGCACGCACATGTTCGTCTGATCCCTGGCGGGATGGGGCTCGTAGCGCAGCGGCTGTCGCGCCTTCATCGCATGGGGGAGGACGCCGGTTCGAATCGGGCCGGTCCCATCCTGCTTGTTCTCCGGTAGCTTCCTGCGACCTTCAGAAGCATCCCGGGCGTTACTCAGGGTGGCCAGTCACAGAAGTTGTGCCAGAGCCTCTTCACGTGGACAGAGCCAATGACGACCTGGTGGTTGGTGGAGTATCGGTAGTTCTTCGACCGCTCGGCCGCCGTGTGGTCACGGGTGGGGACCAGGGTGCCATCCACGATGAGCACGGCGCTCTTGCGGAACCGCCTGCGGAGCCGGAGCGCGAGCAGGGGGCCGAGGTGGCTGATGATGCGGTCGGCCGCGGACTTGGAGACACCGAAGAGAAGGGCGTACTGGCGCAGCGTCAAGTTGGTGCGCCAGTACGCGGCGACCGGCAGCACCCGGTCCTCCAGCGGTAGGCTCCACGGCCGGCCCCTGCGGATCGTGTCCGCGCCTTCACGCCGCAGCATCGTCAGCGACTTGCCGAAGCAGCGTGTGCTCAGCCCGGTGAACGGGGCTATCCAAGACGGCTGTGACGCCGTGATCACACCAGTCACGGTGAGGTCTTCACACGGTTCCCGCCGGTACTGGCGCACTGATCATTTGCTTGGCGGGTACGAATCCTCTGGGGGAAGGTGTGACTCCGCGACTCCGGAGGCATCGAGGTGCGGTGGGCGGCGTCCGTCAGACCGTGGAGCAGGACGCGGAAAGACCGCTGCGGGTCGAGGGATCAGCGGTCTTCCCACTGGGCGCGGGCCAGCTCCGAGTTCGTCCGGATCAGGTCCTCGTCGTCCTCGAGCATGAACAGCGAGTACCGGCCCGTCGCGTCCAGGGCTTCGAAGACCCGATGGGCCCAGGCGTCCGTGTCCGGTTGATTGGCGGTGACCCGGGCCGGGTGGGAGCGGTGCGGCTCATCCAGGTCTGGCGGCACGGCGACCCAGACGTTCAGCCAGTGCTCGTTGTCCCCCCAGGTGAAGGAGGGGGATCGCCCGTCGGTGTCACAGAAGAACCGGATGCCGAAGGCCGCTTCGAGGTCGGCCGGCAGGGTCTCCGCGAGGGTGGCCCCAGGGGCCTGCGGCCCCCGGAAGCCGGCGTAGATGTCGTATTCACTCAAGATGATCAGCCTCAGCCCATGTCGAAGGTCTTGTCACAGCAGTATCCGATCAGTCGCACCTGGGCGGAGTTGCGCGCCGCCCCCAAGGTGCGCAAGAACGTGTGGAACCCCTTTGGGGCCTCGGCCCACGACCCAGGGGCCGTTGCATGATCGTGTTCCGTCCGGAATGCCGTGCCGGCCAGGACCTGGAGGGGCTTGCCCCGGTTCGGGCAGGGGGCGGACCGGGGGCGTCGCAAAGTCCGGTGATCTCGTGAGTGCGCTGGTCAGGCGATGCCCAGGAGGTCGAGTGGGCGGGTGAAAGGCTCGTAGGAGGCGTGGCGGAGGCTGGCGGCGATGTTGCGGTGCCCGGCGGTGCGGAGGACGTTGACCGCCAGGTTTCGCAGGGCGGCCATGTTCTCCGGGCCGTGGCCTGTGCGGATCTTCGAGGCGTCCTCGGCGAAGGCGGTGTCGCGGACGAAGTGGAGCCGGTTCTCGATGGTCCACTGCGGCCTGGCGAGCCGGCCCAGCCGCTCGGGCGAGGCTTCCTGCGAGGTCAGGTCCGTGATCGCGTAGACGGTCTGGTGGCTGACGGTGCCGGTCTTGAGGTCGGTGCGGTGTCGCAGGATGCCACGGCCGTGCGGGAGTTCACCCACATCGGCCAACCCCTCGCCGAGAGCGAGGGCCTCGCACGCCATCGCCGTCCGCCGCGCCCGCGAGGCCCTCACCCACTGGCATGGCCGACGCCGTACGTGAAAGCAGGTGGGTGGGTGGGGTCATGTACCGGTGTGGGTGTGGGCGGCCCACAGGCTGGGGGCATGGGGGTACCTGCTGCGGAGGCGTTGGGTGGCGAGGTGAAGGGCGAGGGCGCTTCGATCGGGCCGGGGCGGAGCCGTGCCGTTGTCGGTGAGGTGGGTGTAGAAGTCGGTGCCGAGTTGGGCGGCGGTGCGGTCGTCGACGGGCCACAGCGTACCGATGACGTGCCGGTAGCCGGCGAGGTGGAAGGCGCCGGTGATGTGGAGGGACTCGTCGACCAGGCGGGGGGCGGTGTTGCTGGTGTCGCAGGCGGAGAGGTAGGCCAGCTCGGCAGTCAGGTCCAGGGCGGTGATGTCGGAGAGGGTCAGGGGGGCGGTGGCGTGGTCGGTGAGGACCAGGTGGCTCCGGGCGGGGTCGGTCCAGTCCGCTTCGCCGTGGCAGGAGAAGTGGGCGATGCCATGGCTGGGCAGCGCGTTGAGAACCGTGTCGCGAGTGGGGGTGGCCAGGAGGTGGGCGTCCGGGATCAGGGACGTGATGGCGGTGGTTTCGACACGGACGCCGGGCAGTGGCGGGGTGCCCGGGGCGTTGGCGGCGGCGACGACCAGGGTGCTGGGGGTGGAGGGTCCGGACTGGCGGGTTCTGGCATGGGCGAGGGCGCGCACGGTCGTGGTGTAGGAGGAGACGACACGGTCGAGGACGGTCCGCGGTCCGCCCTCCCGCTGGGGGTCGTCGGTGTGGTGGCCGGCCGCGTGGAGGGGGAGATAGGCGAGGGGGCCGACCGGGCACCACCACAGGCGGGGCCAGCGCTCACCGGGCTGATGGGCGGTCGTGTGGCCGAGGTGGGTCAGAACGGGCTCAGCGATGGTGTCCCACAGCCAGGCCAGAGCGGCGAGGATCTCCTGCTGGGCTTCGACACGTGTCCTGGGGGCGATCTCGTGGTCGGTGGTGGCGCGCAGGGCGGCCAGGAGTCGATTCCCCTGGTCGAAGGCGGCATCCTGGGTCAGCGTCGGCAAGGGCACGACCCGGACAGGGGCGTCGGCGGAGTCGGTGAGGACGAGTGCGTCGCAGCGGCGGGGGCTGGCGGTGACGAAGACGACGGGTCCCTCGTGCGCATGGCGGGCGAGCTCGTTGATCGGGGGCGCGTGGAGGAAGTCCTCGAAGCCCGGGAGGCCGGAGATGCGCGCGAGGAGACTCTGCCAGGCGTCGTGGGCCTCGCGCCTGTGCTCTGCCAGGCGCTGGTTCGCCTCCCGGAGTGCTTCCGGGGCATCCGCCGATGACGTGGGGCGAGGGCGGTCCAGGGCGTCGAGGCGGACCCGCAGTCGGCGCAACTCGTCGGCCAGGTGGGGGGCGTGCTCGCGCAGGCGGACGGAGTCACGGCTGCGCAGACCGAGGGTGTCGGCGGCGAGGATTCCGCGGGCGCTCTCCAGCAGTTCCACGGCCCGCGCCGGCCGGCCTGCGGCGAGCGCGGCGGCGGCGGCCTCCGCCGGTAGATCTGGCAGGCGGCCGAGCTGGTACTCGCGGTCGGCGCGGCCCAGACTGCCCGGGGCGAGGGACGCCGTCAGGCCAATGGCCTCCTCCAGGGCTTCCAGCCCCGCCCGAGGGGCGTCGGGGCCGGAGGCCAGGAATGCGAAGCGCCGATACGCCTTGATGCGGGTGACCGTGTCACTTGTCGTGCTGCCCGCGGCCTCGCTGAAGTGGCGGCATGCCTCCTCCCGCGCTTGCGTCCCGCCCGTGACTTCGAACAGGTTTGCCAGCTTGCCGCCGAGGCTGTTGAGGTACACGGCGCGGTGGGGGTGGTCGTGGGGGGTGGCGCTGACGGCCTCCCGGCTGACCCGTATGGCTTCTTCCAGTACCTTCATGTCACCGGTGCGTTCGAACAGGGTCTGCAAGATGTTTCCGAGGTTGTAGAGGTGCATGGCGTGGCCGGGGTGGTGGTGGGAAGTGGCGGCCACTGCTTTCCGGCTGGTCCTTACAGCTTCCTTCAGTACCTCGATGTCACCGATGTGCTCGAAGAGGGCTGCCAGCGTGCCGGTGAGGTTGTTGAGGCACACGGCGCGGTGGGGGTGGTCGCGGGGGATGGTGGCCACGGCTTCCCGGCCGACCTGTGCGGCTTCTTCCAGTACCTCGATGTCACCGGTGCGTTCGAACAGAGTCTGCAGGGTGTTTCCGAGGGTGCTGAGGTGTACAGCGTGGTCGGGGTGGTGGTGAGGGACGGAGGCCACGGCTTCCCGGCCGACCTGTACCGCCTCTTTCAGTACCTCGATCTCACCGATGTGCTCGAAGAGGGTGGCCAGCGTGCCGGTGAGGTTGTTGAGGCACACAGCGTGGTGGGGGTGGTCGCGGGGGATGGTGGCCACGGCTTCCCGGCCGACCTGTGCGGCTTCTTTCAGCACCTCGATGTCACCGGTGCGTTCGAACAGGCGCTGCAGGGCGGTCCCGAGGTTGTTGAGGGGGGACGCTCGTTTGGGGTGGTGGTGAGGGACGGTGGCCACGGCTTCCCGGTTGACCTGTACCGCTTCCTTCAGTACCTCGATGTCACCGACGCGTTCGAACAGGCGCTGGAGAGCGACCCCCAACGAGGTCAGGTACCCGGCGCGGTTGGGGTGGTTGTGAGGGGTGACGGCCACTGCTTCCCGGCCGGCTTGTACTGCTTCCTCCAGTGCCTCTGGCCGCCCCGTGCGTCCGGACAGCGTCTGCAGCGCGTTCACAAGGGAGTTGAGGTACATGGCGCGTTGGGGGTGGCCATGGGGGACAGCGGCCACTACTTCCCGCTGGACCTTTACGGCTTCCTTCAGTACCCCGATGTCACCGACGCGCCCGAACAGCGCCTGCAGCGCGTTCCCGAGATTGTGCAGGTACCCGGCGCGGTGGGGGTGGTCGCGGGGGGTGGTGGCCACTGCTTCCCGGCCGAGCTGTACCGCTTCTTCCAGCGCCGCAAGGTCACCGATGCGCTCGAAGTGGGTTCGCAGCGTGCTCCCGAGGTTGTTGAGGTGCATGGCGCGGCCGGGGTCGTCGCGGGGGGTGGTGGCCACAGCTTCCCGCCCGAGCCGTACCGCTTCTTCCAGCGCCGCAAGATCACCGATGCGCTCGAAGTGGATTCGCAGCGTGCTCCCGAGGTTGTTGAGGTACATGGCTCGGTAGGGGTGGCCCTGGGGAATGGTGGCCACTGCTTCCCGCTGGATCTTTACGGCTTCCTTCAGTACCTCGATATCACCGACGCGTTCGAACAGGCGCTGGAGAGCGACCCCCAATGAGTTCAGGAACCCGGCGCGGTCGGGATGGCCTTGAGGGGCGGCGGTCACGGCCCCCCGACCGACCTGCACGGCTTCCTCCAGTACCTCGATCTCGCCGACGCGCTCGGACAGGAATTGCAAGGCGTTCCCGAGGTTGTGCAGACCGGCAGCGTGGCTGGGGTGTTCCTCCGGAAGCATGGTGTGCACCGTGCGGAACGCGGCGACGGCCTGCTCGAGTACGTCCCGTTGCCCCGTGCGCTCGTATGCGGTGAGCAGATCGACGGCACGAGCCTGCGCGGTGGCCATGGCGCGCGGATCGAACTCCGGCACGGGGGTCCCGACGGCAGATTCTTGCAGCGTACGGTGCAAAGGCTCGGGAACGGACTGAGGGCTCACTCGATGGACGGGGGCAAAGAACCGGGTAGCAGCTGCCAGATCATCCCGGCCGTGGCCCTCGGAAAGGGCGAGGTGGCACAACCAGTGGTACCAGCCCAGGACCTGTGCGGCGGACAGATCGTGCTCGGGGTCGGTGACACGCTCCAAGTCGCGGGCGGCACGGCGGACCTCAGGTTCGAGGATGTGAGTGGAGTCGCCGACGCTGAGGGCGAGGTGACTGTTGAGGGCGGCGAGTGCCGCATCGCGGTCCGGCATGGCAGATATCCCCCGAAGGAACAGCATCACTGTCGGGGCCCGATCTGCATGCCCAGGCAGGCCGCGACTGCACGCGCAACATGAGTGTTGCGCCTTGAATGGATGCTAACCACGGCACAAGCCGCACAACCTATACTTTGGCCAACTCGGGGGAGCAGGGCCCCGTTTGCCAGCGCAGGACCCACGAGTACCAGCCAGGTGGAGCCGTACGGAGGGGGCGACATGGACGACGTGGTGGGCGAGCGCGTGGCGGCGCTGTGCGGTGAGCTCAGCCGCTGGCCGGAGCTGGCGACGATGATCCGCGACGCCGGGGCGCTGCCGCAGCTGAGCGAGCTGCTGGCGCTGCTCGCCAACCGGGCCGAGCCCGACGAGCGGCAGGTGGCCGCGCTGATCGACGCGATCGAGGACGCCTGCGCCCGGCAGGGCCTGCCCGTGCTGACCCGCCGTGTCCCGTCCTTGCCGCCGGGCGTGGGAGCGGACACAGGGGAGATCGCCGGGTGGACCTGCCCGCTGGGCAGGTGCAGCCGGGTGGTCCTTCAGGACGAGACCCCGCACCCGCCGACCTGTGCGGCAGCCTGGGGCGAGGACGGACGCATGAAGCCCTACTCGCCCGGCCTGCGGTGACGAGCACCTTTCTGGCCGGGATCGGCACGAAACTCGCCGATCGGTGGCTCAACGCGCTGCTACTACCCGGCCTGTTGTGGACCGCGCTGCTCGCCACAGGCCTGTACCTGGGCCAGGACCACCCCTTCGCCGCCAACCGATTGGGCGACCGGCTCGACCAGCTCGCTGCCCGCCCCGCCGCCCACGCCTCCGCCACGGTGGCACTCGCCGCATCCGCGGTCCTGCTGACCAGCACCGGTGCGGGACTCCTCGCCGGCGCTCTCGGCGGCCTGGTCGAGCGGTTGTGGGCGCTGCCCGGCGACCTCCCGCCTGCTTCCTGGATACGGGCCTGGCGCCAAAGACGTTGGGACACGGCAGGCGAGCAGTTGAAGACCGAGATCCGGCACGCCGCCCGGGCCACAGACGACGGGGCCGCCCGGACCCGCGCCGCCCGGGTGCGCGCCCGGCAGCGCCGACGGGCCCATCTCGGCCCCGCCCGGCCGGGCCACACCACCCGCATGGGCGACCGGTTCGCGCTCGCCACGCTCCATGCCGCCCAGAACAACGGCCTCGACGACCTGGCCCTGGCATGGCCACGCCTGTGGACTGTGCTGTCTGCTGAGCTCCGCACCGACCTCGCAGCCGCCCGCGACACCTACGCCGCCACCGCCCGCCTCGCCGCCTGGGGACTGCTCTACTTCACCCTCGCCGCCGCCTGGTGGCCTGCCGCCCTGATCGGCGCCGCCGTCCTGACCACTGCCGCCGTACGCGCCTTTGCCGCCGCGGATGTCCTGGCCGACCTGATCGAGACCGCCTGCGACCTGTACCTCAACGATCTGGCCGACCGCCTCGGCATCCCCACCACCACGCCCGCCGCAGAGACCGGGCACGCGATCACCGGACGCCTGCGCACCACCGCCCCAAGCACCTCGGACAGGGCCTTGTAGGGGCCGTGGTCAGAGGGCGGTCTGCAGCCGGTGGACCGCGAGGGCAACGACGAGCACGCTTTCGGACGCCTGGGAGTGCCACCGTCACCCGGTCCACCTGGCAGCCGGGACCGTGACCGGCGACGGCTCCACCTCCGCGTGCAGCCGCGGCACCGGCTCCGACGACGCCGGCACCTCGTACAGCGTGTCGGCGACCGCGATCAGCGTGAACATCACTCCCTCGGGGGTGCTTACGGTGCAGGGTCCCTTGCGTGATCGGGATCTGTCCGGATGGATCTGTCCGGATGCATCCGGTGAGACCGAGGGCGGCCAGGGGCCTTCGGCAGCCGCGGGCGCTGTGGCGTAGGGCAGCGGCGATGTCGATGTCGCCGTCCTGGCGGTGGACGCCGATGGCGAGGTTGCGCAGGCCGGCCATGATGCGGGGGAGATGACCGACGTGGATCTTGGAGTCGTCCTCGCGGAATGTGCGGTCGCGGACGTGGTGCAGAAGGTTTTCGATCTTCCAGTGCCCCCTGATCCAGGCGGCGAGCCGGGGTCCGGTCGCCGCGCCGGGCGGCAGGCTGGTGATCAAGTAGACGCGCTCGATGGTGAGCTTGCCGGTGGTGAAGTACTTCCTCCAGCACACGACTTGCAGGGCCTGGCGGGCGTCGGGGTAGCCGAGGTGGGCGAACGCGGCGGTCTTCAGCCGCCGGATCTCCGGGCGGTGGCGGGCTCGGGTGCGGTCGTGATGGTCGAGCGTGATCTCGCGCCAGGGCAGGCGGCGGACGCGGTCGAACAGGCCGAGGCGGTTGGCCTTGACCTGGGCGATGTAGGGGGCGCCGCGCGCGGAGGTAGGCGCCGTGGGTGTGCTGGGTGTGCAGCGCGTCGGCGGTGATGACCGTGCCGGTCAGATCGATGCTGTCCAGCAGGGGCCGGAAGGCGGGGATCTCGTTGACCACGACAGTGTCGGCAGAGGGCCGCGTACGCCGTACGGACTTCACGGAGCCGCTGCTGGGCCTCGATCGGAGCGCCGGGGAAGGAGGGAGAACCCGCCACATCCAGAATGCCGCCGCCGTTCGATCCTCGGAAGGGTGTACCGCGGGTGACCTGCGGCCATGGTCACCCGGACGGGCCGTCGTGCCCGAGCGCAGAGGGCGAGGGATCACGGTCCGCCCCGTTGCCACGGCGGCGCCGACCGGGCTGAGGCGGCGGCGCTGGGCCGACCACCTGTTGCACGCCTCCGCGACGGCGACGTTGCGGCGGTCCGGGAGGAGGGGCGAGCGCGAGGAGCAGCTCTCGCTCCTCGACCTCGGCCTCGATCTGAGGGGCGGTTTCGCCGTGGTCGGCCCGCGGGCGGCCCTGGTCCTAGGCCGTGTGTCGAAAGCTGCTGAGAGGCAACGTGATGGCGGGCTGGAGCGTCCATGAGATTGCCGGAGTCGGCTTGGCCAGGGCGTTGAGGGGGGCTCGTGGAGCGGTATATGAGTAAGCAGGACGGTCCAGGGCGAGAGCTGAACGCTTACGAGAAGGTTCTCGCAGAGGACCGCCGTGCCGTGCGGGAGATGTTCCGTGTGAGCATCGGTGGCGCCCATGCCGGGCTCGTCATAACGCTCTTCATCGTGGTCTTGTTCGCCGCCATTGGCGGCACCGTATGGGCTTTGATCGTTGGCGGAGCGGTTGCGTTCTGGTTCGCCGTCGCTCTTGTCGCGGCTGTCGGTGGCGGTCGCCGTGGGTGGGCCGCGGTCAAGCGCGCTTACCTTTTGACTTTCGGCTGGGCCGGCTGGCTGTGAGCGCCGGCATCCGAGCTTTCGGCGGTTGCGTGCCTGGTCGGCCTTGTCCGGGATAATGCGGCGGATCCCGCGACGGCGCAGGTAGGCGCGGTTCCGGCGGGAGGCGTACGCCTTGTCGGCCCGCACACGGTCCGGGTGGACGCGTGGCCGCCCCGGCCCGATGCGGGGCACCCGGACCTCGTCCAGCACGGGCTCGAACTGCGGCGAGGCCCCGCACTGCCCTGCCGTGACCACGATCGACATGGGCTTCTGCCCCTGCTCGACGGCCAGATGCAGCTGGGTGGTGAACCCGCCGCGTGACCGTCCCAACCCCGTGATCACGGGGCTCGGTGAAGATGCCGCCCCGTGGTTCCTTCCGCGGGTCGCCCTGCTTGCGTGCCCCGGCCGCGTGCTGATGGGCGCGGCACACCGTGGAGTCGACACTCAGACCCCGGACGAGCGCACCCTTTGCGTCGGCCAGGGACTGAAGCCGGGTGAGGATCCTTGCGGGTGCCGTTGCGCTGCCACCGGCGGAACAGGCCGTAGACCCGGCCCCAGGGCCCGTACTCGGCGGGGATGTCCCGCCACGCAACTCCGGTCCGGACCCGGAACCGTATGCCGTCGATCAGCTGCCGCCGAGGCCGGACGGCCGGCCTGTCTTCACACCCTTCGACAGCAACGACTCCAGCACTGCACACGCCCTAGTCGTGCTTGGGCCAGGTCGGGCCCTGGTCGGTCCAGATGACGCCCTTGTTGCGGCACAGGCAGAAGGGGTGGCCGATCGGGTCGGTGTAGACCTGCCAGCCGTAGCCGTTGGGGCCGATGAAGTCCTGCCTTAGCGTCGCGCCGAGGTCGAGGACGCGGCGCTGCTCGGACTCGATCTCGTCGACTTCGAAGTCGAGGTGGAACTGCTTGGGGTGCTCGCTGTCGGGCCACTGCGGAGCGCGGTAGTCGTCCACCCGGATGAATGCCAGCTCGATCTCGCCGAACTGGATTCCAGCCCAGTGCTCGGAGCTGCCTTCCTTGACCGGACGGCCCGTCACCTCGGAGTAGAAAGCCGCCAGCTTCATGGTGTCCGGGCAGTCGATAATGAAATCGGTGAGTCGCAGCATCCCGCGATCTTGTCACAAGCTCACACTCGACTTCGAGACTGGCCCTAGCAGCTCCGCTGAGGTGCGGGAACAAAAAGTTCCGGGGGCTTCGCCCCCAGGCCTCGTTCACCAGGGGCGGCCAGGTTTGTACCGCAGGTGCGGATCAGCAGCGGACTTCGGCGGAGCCGCTTAGAGCATCCCGGGCGCACAGACGGTGACCGCACCCCCGCTCCACGGCACCGCGACCGCCCGGGCCCGGGACCGGCTCCGCCCGAGACCGACACACCGCTCGGCCTGGATCTCCCGGCCGGGCGCCCTGCCGGTCGTCGAGGGACCGTGATCCGCCTGCAGGCCGAGCACCTGCCCAGCGGCGCGGCACCGAAGCCGGTAGGGCTGTGGTGGTCGGGCATCGACGTCGCCCCGGCCGACATCGGCATGCTCGGGCAGGCATTCCTGGGGCGCTTCGGCATCGAGCACACCTTCCGCCTGTTCACGCAGACAGTGGGCTGGGCCTGCCTGAAGATCCGCGCCCCCGAAGCTGCCGACCGCCGGACCTGGCTGATCCACGCGGCGTTCGCCCGACCACGGCTCGCCCGCCCGCCGACGGCAGGCCTCCGGCGGCCGTGGGAGACGCCCGGCCCGCCCGACAGATTCCCCCTGCACGAGTCCGTCGCGACTTCCGGCACATCCGCCCCGAGGCCGCCTGCCCGGCCCGAGCACCGAAATCTTCGTCCCCCGGTCCAGGACGCCCGCCAGGAAGAAAGGACACCCGGCCGACCCCACGCCACGACGTCCACACAGTCCGCTCTCCAGCTCCTCTCCTTCCTGTTCAGCGTCTCCGGACTCCTCGTCGGCTTCCTCTCCACCCGGATATCCAGCCGGGTCCTGCTGTTCGTCATGACCGTGGTGTGGGCCGTCGCCCAGCTCCCGGTCCTCGTGGTGGCCTCGGTCCCGACCCTGATGGCCGGCCGCATCCTCCTCGGCGCCGCTGAAGGACCGGCGGCTTCCACGTCCCTGCACGCCCTGTACAAGTGGTTCCCGCCGGAGCGCCGCGCCCTGCCCTCGGCCCTCCAGATCGGCGGCGCGGCCCTCGGCACGCTGATCGCGGCCCCCCTCGTCACCTGGCTGATCGCCGGTTCCGGCCGGCGCTCGGCCTACGCCGTCCTCGCGGTCGTCAGCGCCTGCTGGGCGCTGCTGTGGTGGCGCGTGGGACACGACGGCCCGTACGACCACAAGCGCACGGCCACCGGAGTCGGTGGGCTTCGGCTGCCGTACCGCAGGATCCTGCTGACCGGCACTGTGCTCGGCAGCATCGCCAGCGCCTTCGGAGCGGCGTGGGCACTGTCCCTCAGCCATGCCTGGCTGCCCGCCTACCTCAGGACGCAGCTCGACATGTCGGCGGCGGCCTCCGCGACGGTCATCAGCGCCATCTCCGGCTTCGGACTGGTGCTGCTGCTGACGGTCTCCCCGTTCGTGGACGCGCTGAAATCCCGAGGCGCGAGCAGCCGTTGGTCCAGCGGGGCGGGGCAGAGCATCGCCGTGTGCGGGGCCGGGTGCGCGAGGGCGGCGTTCCCGTCCGTCGACGCGACCGGTCCGCGGCTCGTGCTGATCGCGCTGGCCTTCGGCATGGTCGCGGTCACCATCCCCCTCCACTACATGACCACCGCGGAGGTCGTCCCTCCTGCCCAGCGCGGCGCCGTCTTCGGCATCGTCGCCGGTCTCGGCACCCTGCCGGGCCTCATGGCGCCGTTCCTCACCGGCCACCTCATCGACACGGCCGACACCCCGGCCGCCGGCTACACGATCGCCTTCCTCACCGCCGGCGCCGTGATGCTCACGACCGGCGCCTTCGCGCTCACGGCCATCCGGCCGGAGCGGGACGCACGACGCCTCGGGCTCGACGACGAGCCCCGGCCCTGAAGCGCATGGCGGGGATGCGGTCGTGGCGAAGCTCCAGGAGGGCGCAGGTGCGATCGGTTGTGTCAGCGCGGCGGAGGAACCGGCCCGGTTGCGGGCGGAGAACGCCAGACTGCTCAAAGCCGAGCAGGAGCGACGGCTCGAGCGCGAGATCCTGCGCGGGGCAGCCGTCCATTTGGCCCGGGAGGTGAAGTGAGCCCTCGCCGCTGGGCCCTCATCTCCGACAACCGCGCCGATTTCGGCGTCAAGCGGATCTGCCGGATGCCCGGGGCGTCCCGCGCCGGCTACTACCGGCACCTGTCCACCGAGCAGGCCCGCGCCGAGCGCCAGGTCGAGGAGAAGCGGACCATGAACGAGATCCGTGCCATCCACACCGAGCATCATGACGCCTGCGGTGCCCCGCACATCCGTGCCGAGCCGCGGGCGAGAGGTCACGGGATCAACCGCAAGCGCGTGACCCGGCTGATGCGGGTCAACCACGTCGTCGGCCGGCACCCGCGGAAGAAGAGACGCGCGAGGGCCGTGGACAGGAACGCGCCCCCGCCGGACCTGGTGATGCGCGACTTCACCGCCGACGCCCTGAACACCAGGTGGTGCGGCGACATCACCTGCGTGGCCGTCGGTGACGTGGCTCTACCTCGCCACGGTGATCGACATCCGCTGGAGGAGGGGGGTGGGTTGGTCGATCGCGGACCGCATGCGCACCTCGCTGGTCACCGACGCGATCGAGATGGCCGTGGCCGCCCGCGGCGGCCGGGTCCACGGTGTCGTCTTCCACACCGACAGGGGCGCCCGGCACGGCATCCTCCGCCGACGTCTGCCGCCGGCACGGCATCCTCCGCAGCATGGGCCGGGTCGGATCGAGCTGCGACAACGCCCTCGCCGAATCGTTCTTCCAGGGCCTCAAGCGCGAGTTGCTCCACGGCCGGCATCGGAGCTCGAAGGCACAGACCCGACTCGACTTGTTCCGCTGGGTTTCCTGTGACAACCGACGCCGTCGCCACTCCGCGCTCGGTCAGCGCACACCAGCCGAGTTCGCACCACAACCGATCACCACGCGTACGCTGTCACTCGTCGCATGAGACCCGGTGTCCACTCCTCGGGATCAGCCTCAACGGTGGACGTGACCGCACGAGACGTGCCCGCCCGACTCCGTCCCAGGCCGGCACCATGGCCGGGAGGCGCCTGCTCTCCCGCAAGCGGCGGGTCATCCGGCACGAGGCCGGGCCACCTGAGCGTGTTCCCTGAATCAGGGGCGGACCAGCAGGGTCAGACAACAGAGGGGTATGCGCAGGTCAGAGGGCCGGTGTCATATGCTGGCCTTCCATGGCAATAAGTAATTCGCTGTGGTCTTTCGCCCTGGTTGTGGGGCTTCTCGCTCTGACTCCTGGACTCGACACCGCTCTGATCTTGCGCACCTCCGCTCTCGGTCGGCGCAACAGGGCCTGGGGCGTCGTCCTCGGAATCCAGTCGGGCACCCTCCTGTGGGGCGCGCTCACCTCTCTGGGGGTGACCGCGCTCTTCACGGCCTCGCACCTCGCCTACGTGACGTTGCGCTGGATCGGGGCGGCGTATCTCATCTGGATGGGCGTCCGCATGTTGCGGGACACCTTCCGGGGTCTGCCTACGGCCGGCATCGGTGAATCCGACCTTTCCACCGGGAAGGACTCCGTCACCGGCGGCTGGCGGCAGGGGACGCTCACCAACCTCCTCAACCCGAAGATGGGTGCCTTCTACGTCGCCGTCCTGCCCCAGTTCATCCCCGCCGGCGCACACCACTTCACCATGGGGCTGCTGCTCACCACGGTGCACATCCTCATCGGTCTGATGTGGTCGGCTGTCCTCATCGGCTTTGCCCGAGTGCTGCACGGCTGGCTGCGCAGGCCTCAGGCCCGTCGCCTGCTCGACCGGATCACCGGGACCGTCATCGCCGCCTTCGGCATCCGGCTCGCTCTCAGCGACTGAACGCCGTACCCGCCATGGCGCGAAGCCGTGATCAGTACCGGGTCCGGACAAGGAGGGCGGCGAGGCGGAGTGCGGCCTGGTAGGCGATGGCGAGCTTGTCGGTGAGCATGGCCGGTCCACCAGGACGGCCTCCGGCCGGGTCCGCGGTCTTCCCGGCCCGCTGCGCGGAACACGGATGCCGGCCGTGACAGTTTCGAAGGCCGGGGCGTCGCCTGCCTGGCCTGCGGTGACGCGGAGGGTCAGGGGTCGTGCATGGCTGTCGCCGGCGAGGTGGACCTTTGTGCTCAGGCCGCCGAGGGAGCATCCGAGCGCGTGGTCGCCGGGTTCGGCCCGTCCTGGAGCCCCTTTTTCCTGGCTCCGGCGGCGTGCTGGTGGGCCCGGCAGACGGTGGAGCCCGCCGATACGGTCCGGTCGATGTCGGCATCGGCGTCGGCCGCTGCCAGGAGCGCGGCGAGGATGCGTTCCCAGGTGCCGTCCACGGCCCACCTGATCGGGCGTTTGTGAGCGGTCCGGAACGAGCCGAGCTCACCCTGGCAGGTCCCGCCAGGGTGAGCAGGTGCGGTACTTCCACGCGATGGCCTCAAGAGTGCGGCGGTGGTCGGCCCATCGCCGACCGCGTACCGGGTCGGCCGGGCATCAGGGCTCGATCCGGTCCCGCGTCGCATCTGGGATCACTGATCGGACGGACACATCCGATCAACTGGCCAGCCGCTCAAAGAGACATGCTCCAGGCTTCCCTTCCGGTTCGAGCGTTCTGCAGGAGGGGTCGGCGTCGGCCGGATTCAGGGGCCGTGACCGCGAGCGGTATCCGTACCGAGGGCGCACAGGGCGCACAGGGCGCACAGGGCGTTCCGGACGTGGCTCCGTTCGCTGTGTGCCCTCGCAGGCCGACGCGCGGAGCCCTTCGGTGGCGTACGGCGGTGCCGGTGGTCACCCCGGAGGTAGGTGCCGGCGGGCCGCTCTGGCCCGCCGTCCGTAGCTCGCCGTCGATGGCGTGTCGTCTCCCTTCCGCGTCAGGCCTTCATGGGTGACCGACGGCTCTGGGCGGAGCCTTCTTCGGAAGGGCTGTTCGGGTCTCCTGTGACTGGCTGGGCTGCGGGGTCCTGGTCGGTGAGGGAGCCTTCGATGTCCACGTGCGGGACGGCGCGTTCCAGCCAGGTGGGCAGGTGCCATGCGCGGTTGCCGAGGAGGGCGAGGACGGCGGGAACGAGGGTGAGGCGGACGAGGAAGGCGTCGATGAGGACGCCGACGGCCAGGGCGAAGCCGATGGACTTGATGACGGGGTCGGCGGTGAAGATGAAGCCGCCGAAGACGGCGGCCATGATCAGGGCGGCGGCGGTGACGACGCGGCCGCTGCGTGCGACGCCGTGGGCGATGGCCTCGCTCGCGTCGCCGGTGTGCTGGTGGTGCTCGCGGATGCGGGCGACGAGGAAGACCTCGTAGTCCATGGCGAGGCCGAAGAGGACGCCGATGAGCAGGACGGGCAGGAAGCACAGGATGGGGGCCGCGGCGGCGAGGCCGAAGACGTCGGCGAGGTGGCCGTCCTGGAAGACCCAGACGACGGCGCCGAGGCTCGCGCCGACCGACAGCAGGAATCCGGCGATCGCCTTGAGGGGGACGAGCAGGGAGCGGAAGGCGATGGTCAGCAGGACGAGTGCGAGCAGGACGGTGATGCCGATGACCAGGGGGAGGGCGTCGGAGAGCTTGGCGGAGATGTCGATGGCCGCCGTCGTGGCTCCCGCGACGTACATCGTGCCGCCGGCCCGGCTGACGACGTGGTGGTCACCGCGCAGGCGGTGGACGAGGTCGGTGGTGGCCGCGTCGTTCGGCCCGGTGGTGGGGACGAGGCCGATGGCGGCGACGGAGCCGTCGGCGTTGGTCACCGGGGGTGCCACGACCGCGACGCCTTCCTCGGCGGACAGGGTCTTGCCGAGCTCGGCCAGGACCTGGGTCCGCTGTGCGGCGGGGACGTCGGTGACGATGACGGACAGGGTCGCGTTGAAGCCGGGGCCGAACCCGCGGGTGAGCAGCTGGTAGCCGCGGTGCAGGGTGCTGGCGGCGGGCTGGCTGTCGTTGCCGGGCAGCCCGAGCCGGAGATCGCGGGCGGGCAGCGCCAGGCCGAGGAGCAGGGTGACACCGGCGAGGACGACCAGGACGGGGCGGCGGGTGACGAGCCGGGCCCAGGCGAGACCCCATGCGCCCTCCGGCCTCGCGGTGGCGGGGCGGGGCTTGGGACGCAGCCGTTCACCGGCGTAGGAGAGGAGGGCGGGCACGAGCGTGACGGCGACCGCGACCGCGATGAGGACGGTGCCCGCGGCGGCCAGGCCCATGACGGCCAGGAAGGGAATGCCGGTCAGGGAGAGGGCCGCGAGCGCGACGACGACGGTGATGCCGGCGAAGACGACCGAGGTGCCCGCGGTGGCCGTCGCCCGGCCGATGGATTCCTCCACCCGGCTTCCCGGCACGGCCAGTTGTTCACGGTGGCGGCAGATGACGAACAGCGCGTAGTCGATGCCGACGGCGAGTCCGATCATCAGGGCGAGAACGGTCGCGGTGCCGGTCATGTCGACGAAGCCCGAGACGAACAGGACCCCCAGGACGCCGACGGCGACGCCGACCAGCGCGGTCAGGAGGGGCAGGCCGGCCGCGAGCAGCGAGCCCAGCGTGACGGCCAGGACGGCGAAGGCGATCACCACACCGACGATCTCGGTGCTGCCGCCCATGCCGTCGGCCGGGGTGGTCACGGTACCGCCGAACTCGACCTGCAGACCGGCCTCGCGCAGCGGATCCGTCGCCGACTTCGTCAGGGCGTCCGTGGCCGACTCCGGCACCTCGGAGGCCGCCATGGCGAACTGCACGTCGGCGTAGCCGATCGTACGGTCCCGGGAGACCGCGCCGGTTTGCTGCGGGTCGGAGACATGGACGACGCCCGGGATCGCCGCGGCCCGCTTGAGCGTGTCCGCGAGCGCCGTACGGGCGCCGGCCTGGTCGAGGTCCTCGCCCGGTGCCGCGGCGAAGACGATGCGGGCGCTGCCGCCCGCCGCGGCGGGAAACTCCTCGGCGAGGAGCTCCTGGGCCTTCTGTGACTCGATGCCCGGTACCGAGTAGGTGGTGCCGAGCGTGCCGCTCAAGGTCGTGCCCAGGGTGGCGATCACCGCCAGCAGCAGGAGCCATCCCGCGAGCACCCGGCCGCGCCTGCGCGCGACCCAGCGGCCCAGTTCGAACAGTTGGTCAGCCATGCCGGTCCCTCATCACACGCGACGATTTTTTTTGCAGCCTAAAGCAAACTTACAGTCCATAGTAATTTTGCAGTCCTGGGTAGGATGCTGGTATGGATACGCCAGGACTGCGCGAGCGCAACAAGGCCCGCCGCCGGGAAGCGATCACCCGAGCCGCGTTCCGGCTCTTCGCCGAGCGTGGATACGCGGCGACGACGATCGCCGACATCGCCGCCGAGGCCGAGGTGTCACCGCGAACGGTCACGCTGTACTTCGCGACGAAGCAGGACCTCGCGCTGTCCCGGACGGCGCAGTCCCTGACGCGGCTCACCACCGCGCTGCGCGAGCGTCCCGCCGGGGTGTCGACGCTGGATGAGGTCGCCGACTGGCTCGGCCGGGAGATCACCGAGGCCGACGAACTCGGTGTCCTGGAGCAGCGCATGTTCGACGCCAACCCGGAACTGGCGGCGCTGCGGGGGATCCACTACACCGAGGCCGTGAACGAGGGAACGGCCGCCCTGGCCCGCGACATGAGCGTGGCAGCCGACGACACGAGGCCACGCCTGGCCGCCGCCGCCACCGTCGCCGTCATCGTCGAGGCGTACAAGACCCCGGCGGGCGAGGCTCGCGATCAGGCATTGAGGAGCGCCTTCGCGTTCCTCACCGCAGGCATCACCCGTCTCTCCGAGCCGGCTGGATCCTGAGGGTTCTCGGGGAGCGGGCGGCTTCGCGTGTCGGCCCGTGGTGCGCGTCGACCTCCCGGCCGTCGAAGTGCCGCGGGGCGACGACCCGGGCGGTCGGCCGCTGCGACCCGCCGGAAAGGGCCGGGGCCCGTCCCGGCGGGGCCGGCGTGCGGACGGACCCCGGGGTTCAAGGGGGCGACGGTACTCGGAGGGCTCAGGAGGAAGCCGTCGGCAGGACGAGCCTGCGCCCGATCGCGCCGAGCCGGGCTCCGGAGGGCTCGGGGGTGCGTACGAAGGCCTTACGGTCGACGGTGATGAGGCCGAACGTGGTCCGGTAGCTGCCCCGTTCGCAGTTGTCGAGCGCCCTCCAGTGGAAACAGCCCCGCACGTCCACCCCGTCGGCCATGGCGTGGGCGAGGCCCGTCGGCGCGCCGGCGGTGTAGGCGATCCCGCGGTCGCCGTCGGCCGTGGCGATGCCGTTCCCGGTGACGATCGGCGGGGTTCCCGGCACGGTGGCGGCGGTCAGACGCACGAGAACACCTCGCCAATGGCGCTTCGTGGCGGCGATGTTGGGCTCAGTTACGGCCTGGGCGGTGATGAGAGGTACGCGGTCGCCAAGGTAGAGGCCGGCCCCGCTGCTCGGTGCCGTCGTGCGAGGAGCAATGCGGGCCGGGTGGCTCTGCCCGTGAGTACTTAAAAAGCCGGACGCTCACGTCCATTCTGCGTGGCTGTCTGGTGCCTGGCGGGAGACTGGACCACACCTCGAGTCTCGTCGGTTCCGATTCGTTGCCGGACGCAGGTTCCTGTGTCCGCGCAGGCCGAGTCCGTGAGGGGCGGCTCGATCAGGGAATGGGAGCCGCCGACCGTTCAGGAGGGCCGATAGATCCCCTCGGGATCCTCCTGGGCCCATTCCGCGTCCTCCTCGAAGCCCAGGTCGCCGATGTTCAGATTCGCGTGGACGTCGTGGACCCCGCAGGGGCGGCGCGGAACTCAGTACCGAGCTCGATCGATTGTTCGTAGCCTCTTCGTCCTCGCACCCTTCCCGGGCCGCCATGGTGACCGCCGGCAGGGCGTGGCATTCGGTCTCCATGGTCATCCGATCGGCGAGGACACGACGGACGGGTTCTCGTCGGTGCGGACCGCCGCCACTACCTCGTCGGTGGATGTCTCCGCCCAGGACCGGTCGTCGATGACGTGGACGCGCGCGTCGTACGGGTCGTCTCCCCAAGGCTTCATCAGCGCCGCCAAGACGTCCTGTCATGCCCGGTCGTCCTTGTAGTCGGTCCTGACGGCCAGGGCATGGAATTCATCACGGCCGGTGACGGCGGGCGTCGCGTTCGCGGATCCCTCTCCCCGGGCTGCTCAGCCGCCGGATCGTCGGACTCTGTTACGGCCTGCTGTCGCCGAACGGGCAGCGGCGCCGTGTCCCTCGTCCGGGGAGGGGCACGGCGCCGGGTCGGGGTACTACTTGGCCAGGAATTCGATCAGCGCCTTGTTGACCTCGTCCGCGTGGGTCCAGAGCAGGCCGTGCGGGGCGCCCTCGATCTCCACGTACTCGGCGGAGGGAAGGGCCTGGTGGAACAGGCGGGCCGTGGACTCGACCGGGAGGATGCGGTCGTGCGTGCCGTGCAGGATGAGTGCCGGCACGTCGATCTTGGGGATGTCCGCGCGGAAGTCGGTGCCCCAGGTCAGCGGTGCGGCGGCGGCCGCGTGGGCACCGCCGCCTGCGGCGACGTTCCAGCTGTTGTGGACGGCCGCTTCGCTGATGCGCGAGCCGAGGTTCTCGTCCAGGTTGTAGAAGTCCTGGTAGAAGTCGGTGTAGTACGCGAATCGGTCGGCCTTCACCGCGTCGGAGACGCCCTGGAAGAACTCCGCGGTCGCCGCGCCCTGCGGGTTGTCGTCGGTCTTGAGCAGCATCGGCTCCAGAGAGCCGAGGAAGGCGGCCTTGGCGATGCGTGAGGAGCCGTAGGTGCCGAGGTAGCGCGCGACCTCGCCGCTGCCCATGGAGAAGCCGGCGAGGACGGCGTCGCGCAGGTCCAGCGTCTCCAGCAGGCGGTTGAGGTCGGCGGCGAAGGTGTCGTAGTCGTAGCCGACGGTGGGCTGGCTGGACTGGCCGAAGCCGCGGCGGTCGTAGGTGATGACGCGGTAGCCGGCGGCCAGCAGTGCGGCCGACTGCTTCTCCCAGGAGTGCCCGTCGAGGGGGAAGCCGTGGATGAGGACGACCGGCTGTCCGGTGCCGTGGTCCTCGTAGTACAGCTCGATGTCGGTGGTGTTCTCCTGGCCGACGGTGATGAACGGCATGCTTGGTCCCTCTCGGACGAGGTGATGGGGGCAGGTGCGGAACGCCGGCCCAGTGGTGGGTCACGGGACGGCGAGGTGCTGCCGTCGTGCTCGGCTCGCGAGTCCAGGTTCGTGGCAGGAGAGGCACTCGCGTAACCGTCGAATGACTCAAGAAGGGGCGCCTCGGTACCATCCTCCCCACGTGGCCGTTCTGGCTGTCGGCGCGGCCGGGGCAAGGCCTTCCGGGAGTCCTGTGCAGTCAAGTGACTGAGCCCGGCACCCTGGACGCCAGTGCCCTGGAACGTCCCCGCGTTCGCCGGCGGGGCGAAGCCGGAGACGGAGCCCACCGGATTGGTCATCGCGTCTGGGGCGACCGGTGAACGAGTGTCCGACATGCGTGCCGTGGTGACCGTGCCCTCTGGGACGCGTAGGGAAAAGGTGGTCCACTCGTCGGACATTCCGCGCACCTCGGCAAAGTGAGGGATTCTGTTGACAGTTCTCGGGGACTCGGTCGAATCGATGGAGCAACTGGCCGTGGTCTGGCGGGCCATGGTGCTCGACCGGGACGAGGGCGCGGACGTCCGTGACCTCCCGGGGATCGCCGTGCGCTGGGCCGACTGCCGGTTCGCCTTCTGGAACTGCGTCACCCTGACCGAGGTCGGGGCCGACGGCGCGCTTCTGGAGCGGCGTCTGCGGGAAGCGGCCGAGGTCATGCGCTCGAAGAAGCAGCCGGGCTTCCTGTGGGTCTTCGAGGACCTGATCGAGGACGAGGCGCGCGCCGGCCTGGACGCGGCGGCCGAGCGGGCGGGTCTGGTGCACGCCTTCCCGGGCACGGGCATGGCCGGGGACCTGCTGCCCCTGCCGGAGCCCGTCCACCCCGACCTGACCTTCGTACGCGTGTCGACCGACGAACACCTTCAGGCGTACGCCGACCTCAACTCCAGGGCGTACGGCTTCGCGCTGGAGGACGGCCGGGACGGCCTCGCCGGCTCCGCCCTCTGGAAGGAGCAGGTGCACGCCTACCTGGGCCTGCGCGACGGAGTTCCCGTGACCTGCGCGGCGACGGTGGAGGCGGACGGCCGGCTCTTCGTCGTCCTCGTCGCCACGGACCCGGAGTGGGAACGCCGCGGATACGGCGAGGCCGTGACGCGCAAGGCACTGTACGAGGGGGGCCGGGCCACCGGCCTGACCCGGGCCACCCTGCACGCCACCGCCGCCGGAGCGCCCGTGTACCCGCGCATCGGATTCCGGCCGAACTCGCCGATGCGTTTCTTCGCCCTGCGGGGCTGACCGCGTTCGGGCGAGGGCTAGCGCCTTGTTGTGAAAGCCCTGGTTGCTTAGGGGCCGGCGTCCAATGGGGACGTTGTCGTCAGTGGTGCTGTGCATGATCGGCGCGTCAGCTTTTCGCGGAGGTAGGGGAGTGCCATGCCGGTCACGAACCAGGAGGTAGCGGGACACACGTTCCTGCGGCAGATGTACGACGACTCGTACTTCCCCGATCACGTGGTCGACCGGGGGAAGGCGATCCTGTTGCGGCTGTGCGGGCGCATGGAGAGCGAGCAGCCGTCGGATACGGAGAGCTTGTATGCGCTCTCCCGGGCTGCGACGGAGGAGTTCAACCTGCTGGACAGGGAGTTCATGGCGGCCGGGAGCGAGATCGAGACAGTCGCGCGCGAGTGGATCTGTGACGAGTTTTACTTCGTCGCGTCGGCGTACGGGTTCCCGGAGGCGGATGCGGAGGAGTTGACTGCCGGGCGGGATGGGTGAACGAGGACCGGAGGCGACCTTCGGTCGAAGCCGCTTGTCGAAAGCTGTGATCAGCCCGGTCGCCTCGTAGTGGGCGGCGGCTTGTCGTATCGCGTGACGGCGGCGCGATGTCTCTTGAGGCGGTTGGTCCCGCACTCGACCGCGTGGCGCACGCGGTGGTCGGCCCGGTCGAAATGTGGGGGCCGGCTGCTGTGGGAGCCGAGCTTTTGACGGGTGCGCGCCTGGTCGGCATCGGGCGGGATGGTGCGGCGGATCCCGGGTTGGCGCAGGTAGGCGGCCTTCTGCCGTGGGCAGCCACTCCTTGACGAGGGCTGCCTCGTATTCGGGGCGGAAGAAGGTGGCGGCGCCCTTCGTGGACCTGTCAGACGGACCCGCCGGGGATCAGGCAGAGGAGTGGCAGGACCTCTTGTCTCCCCGACGGGGGAGACCTCTCTTCGTGCGCGAGGGTTTTACAGGCCCAGGTCGAGGGCCACGCACGAGTAGAAGTTCCATGAGTTCTCGGGGTTGTAGTCGGGGGCGCCCCTGCCGGCCGGATCGGCGTCCACCTCGGTGGTCATGTCCTCGAACGGGATTCGTCCGGGGAGCTTTCCGAAGCGCTCGTGCCGGGCCGCGGCGTAGGTGTCCTGGGCGACTTCATTGTTCATGACCATGCTCCACTTCGGTGATCGTGGATCGCGTCCTGCTGGTCGCCTGGAGCGACCGCTGTCAGCATGCATCGCATGTCGTCACCTGTCAAGACGGTGACGAAGGTGGAAGTGGAGCATGTTTCTTAGGGTCTGCCGAACCACGGGAGCCCCTCACACGTCCTCCGAAGAACACAACCGCCCCGGCCCACCTCCCGCAGGAGCAGTCCCAGCGCCCCGGCCACGTGCCGAGCGCCCGCGACATCCCCTGGTCGAAGAACGCCGACGACGGCACCTTCAAATCGGACGACGAGCTCAAGGCCCTCTGCGGGGCCGAGCGGGTCGACCTCGGCGACGTCGGCACCTGCCACACGCCGGCGGAGCCGGCCGCATCCCTCCAGATCGCCTCGGGCTCCACGTCCGTGGTGCTGTACTCCGGGGCCGGCTGCACCGCCACCTGGCCGTGGGGCAGTGGAACCCTGGCCCAGACGAACCCTCCCCGGGAGATGCTGAGCTACCGGGTGGTGACGCAGTAGCGGCGCCGAGGTCCATCCGGCACCCGGGTGTGTGCCTGCGAGCGCAGCGGGAGAACGCTTCCCGCTGCGCTTTCGTCATTCTGGAGGGGCCAGGCACATGTGTGCCGTGCGGACGGCAGCCGTCACCACGTGCGTTGCAGCCGTGTCCGGCGGTTTGCTAGCCTCCTGGGCGTGCTGATCGAAGTTGACAGAGCCTAGCCTGAGCCCGCCGCCCATCGGCGCAGGTCCAGGCGTATCTCGTACAGCCAACCGCCAGGACTTCGGCGCGGTCGGCGTGTGCTCTCCACGCCCCATGCCCAGCGGCTCTGACCTTCACCGGCCTGTTCTCCGACGAACCCACGCCTTGCCGCGACAGGACCCCCTGTCCGCGTGAGCACTTGTTGTTCCCCGCGTGCCCTTCCGTCGGGCTGTGCCGTGCCTTCGTGGTCGGAGCGATGCCCTACGGAAACGGAAACCATCGCCCATGATGAACAAGAAGTCCCGCGCGCGGACGCGTCACCGCCGAGCCCACTGGAAGGTGGACGTGCCGGTCCTGGTGACCTGCGCCAACACCGACTGTGGACTGCGGACCCCGCCGCACGCCGCCTGCCGGCACTGCGGAATGTACCGGGGCCGTCAGGTGATGCCCCCGGCCTGACGTCACACAGGACACCATGGTGCCGGGTCCCGTCGCGTCCGTTTCCGCGGCGACGGGGCCCGGCCCCCTCCATGCCCAAACCGAGGCATGTGTGCCACCTCACATCGGAAAGTCTGAACTTTTCGGGCTGCCCAGCATCGTGTCGGTGTCAGAGGTCCACACACCACGCGGAGGTTCCGATGAATTCGTCGATCGCGCACACCGACCCCCTCTCCCCGGGCACACACACGTTCTCGCTGGCCGGCCTTGCCCTGCGCTATCACGTCCACGGCAAAGGCCCGGTGTGCGTGGCCCACTCCGGCGGTCCCGGCATCTTCTGGGAGTACATGCGCATGCCGGCTCTCGAAGAGCACCTGACCATGGTGTACGTCGAGCCCATCGGCACCTCGGAGGACAACCGCCTGCCCTCGCACCCGCACGGATACACGCGCGATCGTTACAGCGACTTCCTGGAAGCGCTCATCAACCGGCTCGGTGTCTCCAAGGTGCATCTGCTGGGGCATTCGCATGGAGCCTTCGTCGCCGCCCACCACGCTCTGAACCGCTCCGAGCAGGTGGCGGGGGTCGTGCTGTACGAGGGTGCTCCCGTCACCGGCCCGGAGCACGGCGAGGAGGCGGGACGCAACGTGGAGCGCTTCGCGGAGAAGCATGCCGGTCACCCGGGGCTGCCTGATGTGCTGGCCGCGTTCGGGGAGATGTCGAGCATCTCCAGCGATGAGCAGACGGAGGCGGTGGCCAAGGGAGTGCTGCCGTCGTACTTCGCGGACTACTGGGGCGACGAGGAGCGGTACGCCCCGCTCAGGGACGCGATCCGCGCCACGTACATCTCGGGCCTGGACGAGGAACTCGGCCCCGACCTCGTCGACGATCGCGTCGCCCTCAAGACGCTGGCGGTACCGGCCCTGGTGATCGTGGGCCGGCACGACGTCATCTGCGGTGTGCGCTGGGGGCGCGAGCTGGACGAACTGATCCCGGACGCACGTCTGGTGATCCTGGAGAACAGCGGCCACCTGGGGCACGTGGAGGAACCCGAGGTGTTCGCGGCCGCGGTCCGCGGCTTCGTCCTGGAGACCGCGGTCCAGTAGGACGCGGGGGAGAGGAACGGGCGGGGGTCACGTACGCGGTGGAGCGAACGCGGGCCCCGCGCGGGCTTTGGCCCTCAGGGGGTCGATGCCGCGGCGGCCGTGGAGCCGTTCTGGGACCTGGGTGTCTTCGCTCCCGGCTGCTTCGGGGCGATGGTGAGGGGGTCGACGGCCTCTCCCGGGGCGCCCTCGCGGTAGAGGCCGTCGGGGAGGCTGTCGCGGTCGTGGGGGAGGAGGAAGAACACCCGGCGCCTGTAGAGGCCGCTGTCCGGGTCGGGCGAGGCGTCGTCGTCCAGGAGGGCGTATCCCACCATGCGTCCGTCGCGCGCGTAGGGGGGCTTGGTGTTGCGCCGCTTCGTCTTGTCCAGGGCCTGACGGACGTAGTCGAGTCCGTCGGGGTTCTCCAGCCACACCACCTCGGCCTCGTGGATGAGGTCGCTCTCGGTCAACAGCGAACTCATGGCTGCGGTCTCTCCTTCGTCGGCCCCGTTCCCAGCCGTGGGAATCGGCGGGGTGTCCGTCCGTGCTTCGGCCCGCCTGCCGCCGGGCGGGAGGCCGTTCTGCCGGGGACACCGCCTGCGGCGTCCGCTCGCCATCGTAGAGGGCGCGACAACGGCGGTGTAGGACCACGTCATGGGAAGAACGGGGGTACGACGGTCGTCACGGGGCCTCCAGCAGCGCGATGCCCGGGTAGTACTTCCGGCCGTTCGACTTGATCATGTCGGTGGGGGAGGCCACCCCCACTTCCTGGCGGACACGGTTGGCGAAGGCGCGCGCGGTCTCGGGCCGGATGCCTTCCCCGGTGTGACACCAGGAGCTGTACTCCGTGTAGAGCAGCCCTTGTTCCGCCCGCAGGTCCTTGCCGAGGCCGCCGTCACGCGTGCAGCGTTCGGACAGGAAGCGGCCGATGTGGTCCTCCGTGGCGGCGTAGGCCGTGGTGGCGATCCGGACCCTGGCCGGGCCCTCCAGCGGGTCCCTGGTGCGCAGATAGCGCCGCGCACCCTCGATGAGCCAGTGCAGGATCCCCGGGCCTTCGTCGCGGACCAGTTCGAAGGCGAGGTTGTCGATCCTGCGGTGCGCCGGAACGGTGCGGGTGAAGGGCAGCAGGCGGATGCGCCGCCAGAACGCGAAACCGCCCGTGGAGACCTCGGGATGGTGGTTGCCGAGGAGCCACAGGTGGTGGGTCGGCGTGAACGAGAAGTAGTCCTGCCGCATGCGCCGCGCCTTGATCCTGTCCCCACCCGTCAGGAGCCGTACGCGCGCCTCGTCGAACCTGTCGTTCGGCTTCAGCTCGCTGCACACGATCAGGCGGCGCCCGTGCAGTTCGGTCAGCTCCGTGGAGTGCTCCGAGACCGCACCGCGGTCCATCAGGAAGCCCGGTGGAGCGGCGTCCGCGTAGTCACCGAGTATCTGGACCATGATGTCGAGCAGTACGGACTTGCCGTTCTTGCCCTCGCCGTGGAGGAAGGGCAGCACCTGGGCGCCCACGTCGCCCGTGATCGAGTAGCCGAGCAGCAGGTGCAGGAAGTCGATCATCTCCCGGCCCTCGTCGTCGTCCCCGAAGGTGTCGGCGAGGAACCGGTGCCAGCGGGGCGTCTCCACGCCCTGAGGGCTCACCGTGGTGGCGCGGGAGTGCAGGTCGCGGGCGGGGTCGGGCGGGCGGAGGCGTCCGGTGCGCAGGTCGACCACGCCGGCGGGGGTGCACAGGGCGTAGGGATCGGCGTCCAGTCTGTCGGGGCTCACCGACATGTCGGGAGCGGCCTTGGCCTGTGACAGGAGCGCCTTCAGTCCGGCCGTCGACAGGCTGCGCCGCTTGTGCCGCGCGAGCTCGTGGTCGCTGTGGATCCCCCGCGGGTCCGTGGAGGGGATGTCCTCGGCCATCTCCCCGGCCGCCCACAGCGCGTCCTTCTCCCCTCCGCCGCGCCTCCACCGGTAGCCGTCCCAGGAGAACCAACCGAGGCCTTCCACATGGCGGAACTGGTTGCGATGGAGGCGTACGAAGAGCTGCGCGTTCCCGCGGTCCGAGAGGGAGGGAGGGAACAGCGGCGCCACCTGGGAGGTCTGTCCGGCAGGCCCAGCGGCCGCCGGCTCCGGGTACTCCAGATCGAGCATCCGCTGAACGGCCGCCCGCGGATCGAGGACCAGTGAGGCTTCGCTGCTCATGGACGTCCTTCGTGGAGAGCGTCGCGAGCGATCACCGTGATCACGCGGCTGTCATGTTCGCATGGCACGGGAATCGTCCTTGTCACTTCTGTTCGCCCGAATACTGCACACACCTGACGTGGGAAGCAGTACGTGTCAGGGACTGAAGGGACCCTGATGCGAGGAGAGTGTAATGCTCATCCTTGAAAAATGTATCTCTTCGGCCCGGATGACGTTTCTCTGCGTTCGCCGGCTCCTCGGTGATGCCCCACCGCGTGTTTCTCCTCTGGTCGACAGGTTGGTGTGAGGGGATGATATTCGCAGGTCAGAGGCGGTGTGGACTCCTGCTGCAGGGCCCGTCGTACGGCAGCGCGCCGTCCGGCTGCGGAGCTCCGCGCGGCTTCGGCGGCCGGAGGAGGTGTGCGTGTCGGGCGTGGGCCGAACCGGGGCCCTTGCGGGAAGGTGCCGTGGGGTCGACAGCGAACCGGATGAAACACGTGTGAGGGATACGGGGTGGGGAACCGTCTTGACGGGTGATGCATGCGCTGCCATGATTACGTCACCTCCTCAACCGGTGACGAAAGCGGATCCGGATCAGGAGGTGTCCCACGACCTCTTGACCCAGATGGGGAGCATCAGCCATGGCAACCACCTACACCGCCCAGGTCAGCGTCGACGGAGAGGGCCGCAACGGCGGCCACGTCCGCTCCTCCGACGGTCTGCTGGAGACCAGCCTCGGTCTCCCCAAGGAGCTGGGCGGTGCCGGCACCGCGACCAACCCCGAGCAGCTTCTGGCGGCCGGCTGGGCCGCCTGCTTCCTCGGAGCCCTGCGCCGTGCCGCGACCCTGCGCAAGATCCGGCTGACCAGTACCAGCATCACGGCCGAGGTCACCCTCACCCACGGCGACGACGACACGTTCTCCCTCTCCGCGGTCCTCAACCCCGTGCTCGGCGGTGTGGACCAGGAGACCGCCGAGACACTCGCCCAGGCCGCCCACCAGATCTGCCCCTACTCCAAGGCCACGCGTGACAACGTCCCCGTCGTCATCAACGCCAGCGCCGCAGCCTGACCGGCCACTTCCCTCAGACCGCGGGCCCCGTGTCCCCCGCGCGGGGCCCGCTCCTCTCCGTTCCGCCCACCCCACCTACTTGCGAGGGCAGGACATGATCTTCAGAACGCGTATGCGCACCGACGGACGCCGACGGCCCGTCCGCGCCTCCGCCGCCGCTGTCTCCCAGGACCGGGCGATCCGGGCGGCGCCGCGCGAGGAGATCCGGTGGTCCACCGACACCCAGGTGTGGAGCTGGGCGCTGAGCGTGGCTTACGTCGGCTACAGCCCGCATTCCTCCCACCTCCGCTGACGGAAGCGGAACACCACCGTCAGGTGACGGATGCCGGGCCCGTCACCGGCGGCCGACAGTGGAGCGTGACGCGGAGGGGGCAGGTCACATGCCCGGCGCGTGTTCCCCGTGCCGGCCGACCTCGACGGCGGCGAGGGGTTCCTCCGGGGAGATCACGGAACGCGTCCCCGGCCGATGGGCCCCGGCCCGTCCCCGGCGCCCACCCGCCGCGCATCGGCCCCCGGACCCCATCCCACCATCGGAGGACAGATGACCACCGAGAACATCCGCACCTATGACGTCATCGTGATCGGCGCAGGGCCGGTCGGCGAGAACGTCGCGGACCGCACCACCGCGGCCGGTCTGAGCACCGTCCTCGTGGAGAGCGAACTGGTCGGCGGAGACTGCTCGTACTGGGCCTGTGAACCCAGCAAGGCCCTTCTGCGCCCGGCGCTTCTTCGCGCCGACGCCGTGCACGTCCCGGGAATCGATCCCTCCGTCAAGAACCCCCTGGACGTCGAAGCAGTCCTGGCCCACCGCGATCGCATGTCCGCCGACTGGAACGACGACGGGCAGGTCGAATGGGTCAAGTCGGCCGGCATCGAACTGCTGCGCGGACACGGGCGTCTGACGGGCGAGCGTGAGGTGTCGGTGGAGACCCCGGACGGCGACACCGTCCGGTTGCGCGCGCGGCACGCCGTGGCCGTGTGCACCGGCAGCCGAGCCGACCTGCCGCCGCTGCCGGGCATCGAGGCCCTGAAGCCCTGGACCGGCCGGGAGGCGACGAGCGCTCGCCAAGTGCCCCGGCGCCTGGCGGTCGTCGGCGCCGGCGTGGTGGGTGTGGAGATGGCCACCGCCTGGCAGGCGTTGGGCAGTCAGGTGACCCTCCTCGTCCGCGAAGAGGGGCTGTTGCCCCGTATGGAGCCCTTCGCGGGCGAACTCGTCACCGAGCGGCTGCGGGAAGCCGGTGCGGACGTGCGGTTCCAGGTCTCGGTCGTCGCAGCGGAGCGGGCAGGCGACGGAGAGGTCCGGATCGCCCTTTCGGACGGCGCTGAAGTCGTCGCCGACGAGGTCCTCTTCGCCACCGGCCGCGCCCCGCGCTCGGAGGACATCGGGCTCGACGCCGTGGGACTCGTCCCGGGCGACTGGATGGCCACCGACGACAGTCTGACGGTCACCGCCGTCCCCGGGGACTGGCTGTACGCCGTCGGGGACGTCAACCGCAGGGCGCTCTTCACCCATCAGGGCAAGTACCAGGCCCGCATAGCCGGTGCCGTGATGGTCGCCCGTGCCCGTGGCGAGCGGCTGGAGACCGGGCGCTGGGCGCCGCACAGCGGGACGGCCGACACGGACGCCGTTCCGGGTGTCGTCTTCACCGACCCCGAGATCGCCTCCGTGGGACTGACCGTCCGCGAGGCCGAGCGCACCGGCCGGGACGTCGAAGTCGTGGACTACGAGATCGGGCTCCTCGCGGGCGCCCTCCAGTACCGCCCCGACTACCGGGGCAAGGCCCGCGTCCTCATCGACCGCGACCGCCAGGTCGTCGTCGGTGCCACGTTCGCCGGGCCCGGTGTCGGCGAACTGCTGTACTCGGCCACCGTCGCCCTCACCGGGGAGGTGCCCGTCGAGCGCCTCTGGCACGCGGTACCCGCGTTCCCCACGATCAGCGAGGTGTGGCTGCGCCTGCTGGAGACCAGGAGGGACTCATGACCACCGCACGCGATCTCGCGCTCTTCGTCCTGAGCCTGCCGCCCGAACGCGCCGTGGAGCAGGGAGACCTCTCCCTCGCGCTGGCGGGGGCCGAAGCGGTCGACCTGTTGAAGAACGGGTCGCTGGCCCTGGACGGCGACCGCATGGCGCCCCGCTCCGACAGGGGCACGGGCGACCGTCTGCTGGACCAGGCCCTCGCCTCGGCCGTCCGGCAACAGTCGTGGCAGACGATCCAGAGCTGGCTGTGGCGCCGTGGCAAAGACCTCGCGGAGACCTACGCCCGGGATCTGGAACGAACCGGTCGCCTCGTCCGGCCGCGGGGACAGTGCCTCTGGCTGGGGGCTGTGCGGCCGCTGAGGGCCGACCCGTCCGAGCGCGGCCGGGTGAGGCTCCTCGTCCCGGGCGATCCGGTGCTCGTCGCTCTGACGGGCTTCCTGGGAATCGGCGACTTCGAGCGGGACACGGTCGGCGATGCCGGCGGGGACCCTTCCGTGGCGACCGTGCTGGCTGCCGTCGGGGAAGCGGTGACCGAGCTGGAGGCCGTACGGCTGAGGCGGGGCGTCGAGGCCGAAGCGTTCGACAACATGTGGCGGGCTTAGGCCGGGGCGCGGCCTCGCGCGCTCCACCGCCCGCTCATGCCGAACCGGGCACGGGCTGCCCGCTGTCGGCCGGGGCGGGCAGCCCGCGGCCGGACGGACCGACGTCTTCGGCAGGCGGGACCGGGGGCGCCGGTCGACAAGGCACACGTGGTGCACCCCCGGAGTTCCGCCGCGGTCGGGACGTGCGGACGCGTCAGTTGGCCGAGTCCGACTCGACGACGGTGTACATGACGGAACGCTGCTGCTTGTGGCGCTCGATGCGTCCCTTGGCGACCAAGGACTCGAGGGTGTTGCGCACCACCTGCGGCGTCGGGTTGCGGTCCGGGTGGTCCGCCAGCAGCTCGTCCCGCAGTTCCTTCGCCAGGCGCGGTCCGTCGTGCTTGCCGAGCAGTTCCAGCAGGAGGTCACCGAGCAGGGGCTGGCGCGACTTCCCCTTCGCGCCTGCCTTCGCCTTGCCACCCGTCGGGGCCTTGGCGGAGCCCGAGCGACGTGCGTGGGTACCAGTCGAGGCCCGCTTCGTCTTCGTACCGACGGGCTCGTCCTGCAGCTGCTCGGGCAGCCGGGACGGGTCCGCGAAACCCTCGTACCGCTGGGCGAGATTCAGGATGTCCGTCAGGAGGGCCTCCTCCTGCTTCAGCACCGCGATCTGTTCCGTCAGCTTCTGCTGTCGACGGCGGTTCTCCTCCAGGTCCGACGCGGCTTGGTCCACCAGCCGCGATCGGAGGGCGGCGGATGACTGGTTGGTCACAACCGTTTCACTCCCTCGATATGAATGTTGCTGCGCATGCTACCCATGCCCGGGTCCCCAGCGTAGATAAGTGTCGATGCCAGAGCTACGTACAAGCATGTTCACCTTTCAGAATAATCTCCGATGCGCCGATGTATGGAGCGAGCAGCGGTTTCCTTCGGCGGTCGCGGGCGGTGACTCACGGGCCAGGTGTGGACAGGGCGTGTTCGCGGGCCGTCTCGGCGGCCCTCTTCGCCGAACCACGGTGCAGGGGGCCGTGACCGGGGAGCAGCACGTCGGCGTCCACACCTTCGATGAGGGCCAGGGAGTCGAGGGCACGGGACCGGTCGGTGTGGAACATGGAGGGAAGTAGCTGCGGTCCGCTGATCCGCGAGGTGGGGTGCGCGGTCACCAGGGCGTCGCCCGTGACCAGGACGCCGCTGTCGGCGAGGACGTACGCGCAATGGCCACGCGTGTGGCCCGGTGTGTGTACGGGAGTGGGGCCGCCGGGCAGGTCGAGCGGTCCTGTCGAAGGGAAGGCCTGCGGGCTCGCGACGGGGACGTGGGCGGTTCCTCCGGCGCGCAGGGCGTGGACGGCCCAGGGGAGCACCCCGGGCCGCCAGGCCTGTGCGAGGACCTGTCCGACGGACACCTGATCGAGGAAGTCACGGCGTGCGTGCGGCACCTCCTCCTGGTGCATCAGGACGGGGACGCCGTACTCGGCGCGCAGGTACTCGGCCGCGCCGATGTGGTCGTTGTGCGCGTGGGTGACCAGAACGGCGGCCACGGACCGGGGGTGCAGCCCGACCGCCTCCAACGAGGCCAGGACGGCATCGCGATCTCCGGGGTAGCCGGTGTCGACGAGTGTGCAGCTGTCGCCGTCCTTGACGATCACCCAGTTGGTGTTGCTTCCGGAGACCGAATGGACACCGCTCGCGACGCGGACGATGTCGTCGTCGCGCAGAACCTTCGGCATGGTGGTGCTGATCCTCTCCTTGCCGCGTCCCCTCGCCGGGGCCGCGGTGACTTCACCCCATCGTGTCATGTGTGCGCAAGAAGTGGGCAAACTCGCACACGTATCTCGGGGAAGGTTTGCGAGTATGGACACCGGAAGGTGTACCCGTCTCGCCTCCCCCGGTAGCGGATTCGACGAGTGGATCAGGAAAATGCCTGCTCAGAGTAGTTGCGTCGCCTCCCCTGACGGCCTGCTCGCCCCCATATGTCCGTCGGGCGGCGGCTCGGCACCCCAGCGGCACGAACGCGCCGGCTCTCCGGCACGCGTCCGTGCCTACAGTTCACACGTGGGGGCCGCATCCGGCCCCTGGACAGATGCGGGACAGAGAACCAGGACGGTTCAGAACACGATGGCCACACCCCTCACGGAGACGTCCCGGTCCGAACTGCTCGGCACGATCATGCGGGAGCACCGGGACGCACTCGTCTCGTACGCCGAGAAGATGCTGGGCGATCACGGGCTTGCCGAGGACATCGTTCAGGAGACCGTCGTCCGCGCCTGGCGGAACATCGACCGCCTGCACGGAATGGACGGATCCGTCCGCGGCTGGCTCTTCACCGTCACCCGGAACCTGGTCATCGACTGGGTGCGCAAGCCGCACGCCCGCAGAGAGGCCATCGGGGTCACCTACAGCGAGCCTGTTTCGCGTGCCGACGGCACCGACGCGGTGCACGACGCCCTGATGGTCCGCCCGTTACTGGACCGGCTGTCTCCCGAACACCGCGCCGTGCTCGTCCACATCTACCTCTGCGACCGCAGCATCAACGAGACCGCCGGCATCCTCGGAGTGCCGACGGGCACCGTCAAGAGCCGCCAGCACAACGCCCTGCGCAAGCTGCGCGAGGTCGTGCGGCCCGAGCCGGCCCGGCCCGCACCTCCTGTGACCGGGCCCCGTGCGGCGGCCGTTCCACCGGGTACGTCCCGGTGAGGTCGGCCGCCGGGACCCGGCCGCGGCGCACCGCACGCATGGCTGCGTAGGCGAGAGCGGAGAGCGTTTGTCTCTGGGTGCGGAGAGCACCGGCCTGTCGTGGATGCCTGAAGTGTCGGCGGGATCTGGGAGCCGTTGGGCGTGTCGGGCTGGCTAGGAGAGTGTTCCGCCTCGGATCGCTGTCACGGCCAGATAGATCACGAACGCGATCCCGCCAAGCCCGAGGAGGAAGAAGCAGGGCCCCAGGGTGATGTCGAAGAGGCGCGAGGACGGGTCCTGGAGTACGACCACGTCCGATGGGTCCCGCGGGCCGTAGCCGGCCTGGACGGACGGGGCGGTGCTCGGGTGGGAGAAGACACGCGTGGTGCCGGTGCCGTCCGTGTACCGGTACGTCCCCGGGTCGTCCGCCTGCACCGCGTCAACGGTTACGCCGTGCCTGCGCAGGCGAGCCTCGTGGAACCACGGCACGACACACACCGCGCCGAGCCACAAGGGCAGGGCAGCCAAGACGCCGAACATCACGATGAACACCGCGCCGGCCACGCCGGTGCGCTCGTCGCCCACGACGGCAGTGGCCAGGGCCAAGGCGAGGACCCCGCCCAGATAACCGAGCATGACCCGACCGAGTCCGCGCCGGTACGTTTCGAGCCAGGTCTTGGTGATCGTGCGGAGGTCGACGAGGGCGCCGCCGTCGATGTCCTCGACTGGTCGAGGCAGCAATGCGTTCACGGCGTCGGCGAAGGTGACAGCCGCGGCCGCGCTCACATCCTCGATCCGGTGGACAGACGGTGTCGCCCCGGCGAGCGCCCTCAGCTCGACCGTGACGCTCCGCGCCTCGGCATGGACACGGGCGATCGCCCTGGTGGGGATCGTCAACTTCTCGCCGGGGCGTTCCAGGAGCAGCCCGTCCTGCTCCGAGCGCAGGACGGTGGCGTCACGTCCCCGCAGGACAGGTATGGAGAATGCGTTCGGCATGAGCAAGATCGTAAGGCGGCCGGTTGCCTGCGACAGGAGCAAGGGCCTTCTCCGCCGCGCAGCACATCCGTGGTCCCGAAGCAAGCACCGAGGCGCTCTCAAAACCCAGCGACATCACTCTCCCGTAGGGAGGGAAGCTCTCGGCGCTGAGCAATGGGCGCTCCCGTAACTCACCAACAGAACCACACGCACGACCGGCGTCGGGCGCGCCCCCGGTCCTCCGGACACGCGCCATGCGCTTCCTTTGGAAACACGTCTGGACACACGTCATGCGCTGAACCTTTCGACCGGCCGTCCCGTTGTCCGGGTGGGGGCTCCGTCGTCAACACGCGGGCGGCGGAGCCGGGACGTGCCTTCTGCTTCCCCCGTAGCGGGAGACCGTCCCCGCGCCGGCGGTCCGAGTCCCAACTCGGGGACCGCCGGCGCGCTCCCGTGGCACGTCCCCACGGTCAGGTCGGCGAGCGCAGAGCGTCCACGGGTTCCAGCCTGGCGGCGCGCAACGACGGGTACAGTCCCGCGAGCAGCCCCACGAGCGCGCCCACCACCGGGGCGCCCAGAGCGAGCCGCGGGTCGAGGACGGGCGTCCACTGCCGGACGCCCGACACGGACACCACGACGGCCACGCCGACGGCCGCCCCCACGACACCGCCCAGGAGTCCTATCGCGGTGGACTCGACGAGGAACTGCCCCGCCACCTGACGCCGGGACGCGCCGAGGGCGCGCCGCAGCCCGATCTCGCCGACCCGTTCCATCACGGTGACGAGCGTGACGTTGGCGATGCCGATGGCGCCGACCACGAGCGAGACCAGCCCGAGGACGAGGAACAGGCCGTTGACGTCCCCCTGCACCCCCGTGCGGGCCTTGGACAGGTCCGGCGGGGCCAGGACGGTCAGGCCCTCCTCGTGGCCGGGCGCCAGGGCTATGGGTGCCTGCCGGGCCACCTGCCGGGCCGCGCCCAGCGACGTGTTCACGAGCACCCGGGACACGTTCTTCAGCCCCATGCGGTCCGCGCCCGTGGTCGGCGGCAGGATGACGGAGGCGGACAGCCGCGACTCGCGCCGGATGCCTTCGAGCACGCCGATCACGGTGAACGACTGTCCCGCGAGGAAGACGGCGGGCGCCCGCCGTACGTCGTCGATGCCGAGGAGCCGGGCGGCCTGGTCGCCGAGAACGGCCACCCGGGCGTGCCGGGCGACGTCGCCCGCGTCGAAGAACCTGCCCGAGGCCATGGTGCCGTGCACCGCGGCCGGCAGGGTCGTGGTGGCCGAGACGACCGCGAGGGTCTGGCCGGTCACCGTGCCCGGCGCGACCACGTCGTTGGTCCTGACCTGGACCGACGTGGTCGCGTCGGACTCCGACAGCGCGGCGGCCGACTCGACGCCCGCCAGGCGCGCCACCGCGTCGGCACCCGACCACGGCACCAGAGCGGGGTCCGTCGAGCCGGGAGCCCGGACGGGCACCACCACCGACACCGAGGTGGCGGTGAGGGCGTCGAAGCGGCCGACGATCTGGTTCGCCGCCGTCGAGGCGACACCGATCGTGATCACGAGGGTGCCGATGCCGAGCACCGTGCCCAGCGTGGTCAGCGCCGAGCGCACCGGTCGCGCGAGCACACCGGCCAGCGCCTCGGACCACAGGTCCCGGGGGTCCATCCTCGGGCGGTCGTGGCGGGGTCCGCGGCGCGTCGTGCGGAAAGCACGGGCAAGGCCCCTCATACGGGCTCCTGACCGAGCCGGCCGTCGCGGAGGTGCACCCGCCTGCCCGCACGCGCGCTCACCGCGTCGTCATGCGTGATCACCAGCAGCGTCATGTCCTGCTCCTGGAGCGTGTCGAAGAGCGCCAGCACCGACTCGGTGTTCTCTCCGTCGAGGTTGCCGGTCGGCTCGTCGCACAGCAGCAGGGCGGGCTCGCCCAGCAGGGCGCGGGCGATGGCCACCCGCTGCCGTTCACCACCGGACAGCCGACCGGGCAGGAAGCCGACGCGGTGGCCGAGCCCGACCCGGGCCAGCGCCTCGCGGGCCCGCTCCCGCCGGGTGCCGCGCCCCCGACCCGGCCTCGGAGCCCGGTAGGTCTCCGCCAGCATCACGTTCTCCTCCACGGTCCGGTACGGCAGCAGGTGGAAGGACTGGAAGACGAAACCGATCCGGCTGCCGCGCAGTGCCGTGCGCTCCAGGTCGCCGAGGTCGCCGGTGAGCACGCCGTCCAGCCAGTACGCGCCCGACGTGGGCCGGTCGAGGAGACCCAGGACGTTCAGCAGCGTCGACTTCCCGGACCCCGAAGGGCCGACGACCGACACGTGCTCCCCGCGGCGGACCGTCAGATCCACCTCGCGCAGGGCCCGCACCGGGGGTTCGGAGTCGAAGACCCGGCCGACCGACTCCAGACGTATGACGACGTCCGCGTCCGGTGCCCCGGGCGCCGGCCCCACGGTCCCGCGCCTCACTGCCCGACCACCACCTGGTCGCCCTCGCCGAGCGGTACGTCGCGCGGGGTCACCTCGACCTGGCCGGCGGCGGACAGCCCCGGAGTGACGGGCACGTCGACGATCCGCCCGCCGCGCAGCACCCGTACCCGGGCCTGCCCGTCGGCGGACGTGCGGACCGCCGCCACGGGCACCACCAGGACGGCGCCCTTGGAGGAGCCGAGGTCGACGGTGGCCTTGACGGCCGCCCCCGCCTGGTCCTTGAGCACGCCGGGTTCGGGCACCGAGACGGCCACCGGCACCGGAGCCTCCGAACCGGCGCCGTCACCCGCCGCCCCTCCGTCCCGGCCCGCGACGCCGCCGGTGGCGCTTCCCGCGGCACCGCCGACCCTCGCGACCACACCGGTGACCTGCCGGCCGTCCGTCGTCTCGACCCGGGCCGGCATGCCCTGGCGCAACTGGGCGGCGTCCGCGGCCGGCACCACGGCCTGCACCACGACGTCCGAGCTGGTCACCGTCACGACGGAGCCGTCAGGAGTGTCCCCGAGGTGCACCTTGACCTTGTCGACCCGCACCGGCAGCTCCGGCAGGAACACCACCTCACCGGCCGGCACCCTGGTGCCGTAGGCGGCCAGGAACAGGCTGAGCGTCTTGTTCGCCTGGTCGAGCCGGCTCTTCGCCGACTTCAGCTCCAGGGCACGAGCCGCGTCGGAGGGCGCGGGCGAGGAGGCGCCGCCGCCGTGACCGCCGGCCGTGCCCTGGCCTCCCTGGGCCTGAAGCAGGCCGAGCTGGGCGTCCGTCACCGACTGCTCCAGCTCGCCGCGCTGCTTCTGCTCCTCGGGACCGGGCGCCTGCGCCTCGTATCCCCTGCTCGCGTACCACCGCGTCACGGCGCCCGCAGTGCCCTGGCCGTAGTGTCCGCCGGCGCCCCCGGGATCCTGCCCGACCCTGCGCAGCGCGAGCTGCAACTGGCGTACGTCGTCCCCCGAGGCGCCGGGGCCGAGGGTGCGGTACATGGGCACCTGCCCCCGCAGCACGAACACCGGCCGCCCGCTGACCTGCATCAGGACGCTTCCCTCGGTCAGCACGGCACCCTGCTGCGGCGGTTTCGTCACCAGCGGGGCGGCAGGCCCGTCCGCCGCGGAACCGGAGGACGCGACGGGCCCGGCCAGGGCGACCGACCGGGGCGCGCCGAACTCCACGGTGCCCTGGGCCACCACGGTCGCCGTCAGCTTGCGGCGCTCCACGGCGACCGTGACCGGCCCCGCCTTCGGCGGCTGGTGCGCGGCCGCGGCGTCGGCGGGCGACTGCATGCGCGTCCCGGCGGCCCAGCCGCCCCCTCCGAAGGCGACGACCACCGCGACCATCACCGTGACCTTCCTGCCGCGACCCCAGGGCCCGCGCAGAAGCCGCCGGCTCATCCGGTGACGTCCTGGAAGGGGTGCTGGGCGAGCTTGGGGAAGTACGCCGCCCGGAAGGCCTTGCCACAGGTCAGGTCCTTGCCGGCGAGGTCGATCTCCCGCGTCAGCTTGGAGACGGCCTCCGACTCGTCGACGCTCAGCACACCGCCCTCCGGCGTCTGGGAGCTCACCTGGAACTTCACCATGTCGCCGATGGACGTCGGCTGTGTGGTGGTGACGCCGATGCCTTCCCCGGTCAGGCAGGACGCGTACTGCTGGGCCAGGGACACCAGGTGCGGGTCGCCGTTGAGAGCCTGCTGGGCGTCGAGGGAGCGCTGCCGGTCCTCGGCGTTCTGCCTGTCGATCTCGGCCCGGGACTTCGCCGGCCCGTAGGCCTTCTCGTCCGCCTCCTTCAGGCATCCCGCCTGGACGCGCTTCCCGTTCCTGGTCGTCCTGCCGAAGGCCTCGTCATAGGCCTTTCGCTGGGCGGCGGAGAGCGCGGCGACGTACGCGGCGTTCGGGCTGGTGTCCTTGTCGTCGTAGGCCCGGCTGCCCCACACGTTCGGGTCGTCGCGGTAGACGGCCCCCGCCCAGATCCCGAAGCCGTACTTCTGCCGGTACTTCTTCGCCGCGGCGTAGTCCCGCCCCTCGCCCTCGGCGAGGGGGGTCTGGTCGTTCCGCGTCACGTGCGGGGTGTAGACGAAGCCCTTGGCGCGCATGCAGGCGGCGAGGGCGTTCTGCTCGACGTACTGCTTCCTGGTCTCCTCGTCGGCGTCGGCGGGGACGGACAGTTCGCCGCCCGAGGACGCACCGGCGGAGGGGGCGTCCGAGGGGGACGACGTGTCGGGCATCGCGACGGCGCCGCCGCCGTCGGAGCAGCCCGAGAGCGCGATCACGCCGATCGCCGCCATCAAGGTTCCTGTGGTGAGCGTTCCGAGTCGGACGGTCATGTCGATCCACCAGTCAGCCGTGGTCGTGTGCGGGAACGGATCGCCCCGCCGCCACTCCAACCGGTCGGCGGGGGAGGAGGGAGGTACGCCCGCCCTCGAATGTGACGTGCTTCACGTTTCTCTCTGTGTGTTTCGCGTGTCGCGAGGCAACCGCTCGGGACTCCCACCCGGTTGTAAGCAACAAGAGAAGCCACCTGCAACGGGAGCGGAATGACGACGGCGGGGGAGGAACACCCCAGCTTCGAGGAGTTCGTAGCGGCACGTGGGCCCAGGTTGCTCCGGGTGGCATGGCTGCTCACCGGAGACGCACACCTGGCGGAGGACCTCATGCAGACGGTGCTGGCGAAGGTGTGGCCGAAATGGCACCGCATCGCCGCGGAGAACCCGGAGGCGTATGTGCGCAAGGCGCTGGTCAACACGCACGCGTCGTGGTGGCAGCGACGCTGGCGCGGCGAGATACCGCATGAACACGACCGCATTCCCGACCGGAGCACCGGGACCGGGGATCCGTTCGCCGCGGTCGATCTGGAGCGGTCGCTGTCGCTCGTCGTACGGCGCCTCCCGCCCCGGCAGCGGACGGTGGTGGTGCTGCGGTACTTCGAGCAGCTGAGCATCGAGGAGACCGCGCACGTGATGGGCTGTCGGCCGGGCACCGTGAAGAGCCAGGCGACCAAGGCACTGGCCGCGCTGCGGGCGGCGCTGGCGATCGAGGACGGCGCGTGGGCGGGGAGGGTCCGTCATGGGCACGGTGGCTGAGTGGGAGAGGCCGGACGAGGCGGAGCAGGCGGTGCACCGCCTCCTGGAGGCCGTCGTGCCCTCGCTTCCCGTGCCTGCCGACCGCATGGACCGCATCAGGCACCGGGTACGGCGGCGGCGCAGGCGTGCGGCCGCTGCCGTCGGCGCCGCCGCTTCCGTGGTGACGGCCGCCCTGGCCCTGGCATACGTGGTGGGGGCACCGGGTGCGGGGCGCGACGAACCCGTGGTGACGGCGGCGGCCGGTCCGGCCACCGCACGTCTGCTCGGGCCGGACCGGCCGGTGACGGTCGAACTGCCGAAGGGCTGGCATGCGGTGTCCCTGCGGGACGCGCGCCACTCACCCCTGGCGTTCGTCTCCTCCCAGCCCGTGTCCCAGCCCGCGGCGGGCGGCTGTGTGGCGGGAAGGCGTGACCTGCTGCGCATGTGCAGTCCCGTCTCCCGGCTGGCCGAGGGAGGCGTTCTCGTCGTTCTGTGGCCCCTCGACGAGCCACAGCCGGGGACCGGTGCGGATGTTCCGCTCACGATGACCGACGCCGATCCGGCCGACCTGTGCGCGGATGCGGGAGCGGACAGTGCCACGACCGGGCACGGCCGCGCCCGCTCGTCCTCGGCCGGGTCCGTCGACGTGTGGATCACCGTGTGCCGGCGCGGTGCGGCCTCCGGGACGAGCGCGGCCGCCATGGAGCTGCTGGACCGGGCGTTCGCCGGAGCGTAGGGAGGCCGCACTCCTTCGGGAGCGGGGTCAGGACCCGACCGAGGTCACCTCCCGTCCTCGGTCGCGTCCGGGCTCCAACCGGAGCTCGCGCCCCTGCCAACGGCGCCGCAGCCAGCGGTCGTGGCTGGCGACCACGATCGCGCCCGGCCCGCCGCCCCAGGCCTCCTCCAGCTCGTCGCACAGGCGGGGCGAGAGGTGGTTGGTCGGTTCGTCGAGCAGCAGCAGCTGCGGAGGGCGCGCCACGAGGAGTGCCAGAGCCAGGCGACGGCGCTGCCCCACGGACAACCGGCCGACCGGCTTGTCCAGGTCGGCCTCGTGCATCAGGCCCAGCGACTCCAGCGGCACCTTCTCCGCCCGCACCTCGCCCAGCGACAGCGCGTACGTGTCGCGGACCGTGCGCTCGGGCCGTTCGAAGACGGTGTCCTGGGTGAGCAGCCCCACCGTCAGCTCGCGCCGCCTGCGCACCTCCCCTTCGGCCGCGAGACCTCCGGCGAGCACGGCGAGCAGCGTCGACTTGCCCGCCCCGTTGCCGCCCGTGACCAGCAGACGGTCGGTCGCCGCCACCTCCAGACCGTCCAGCGCCAGCCGGCCCGGCACCCGTACGCCGCGCAGGGCCACCAAGGGGCGCGGCCCTTCGGACGACCGGGCCGCCAGGTCCCCGGCGGCGAACCGCAGGGGAAGCGGCGGTGCGGCGACCTGGGCGCGCTCCAGCTCCTCCAGCCGCCGCGTGGCGTCGCGCACCCGGCGCGAGATCGAGTTCTGGACGCGGCCGGCCCGGTGGCCGTAGCCCATCTTCTCGTTGTCGGTGCGGCCGCGGTCGGGGGCGACCCGGTGCGCGGTCACGCCCGCCGCCCGGCGCAGCTCGTCCAGCTCCCGCTGCTCCTCGGCGTACCGCCGCTCCCAGCGCTCCCGCTCGGCGTGCTTCGCGGACAGGTAGGCGCTGTAGTCGCCGCCGTAGCGCACCGGGCCGTCCACCGCCGGGTCGAGGTCGATCAGGTCGGTGCAGACGGCGTCGAGGAACGCCCGGTCGTGGCTGGCGATCACCACGGTGCCGGGCATGCCGCGGACCTGTTCCTCCAGGAAGGCCGCCGCGTCGTCGTCGAGGTGGTTGGTCGGCTCGTCGAGGAGCAGCGCCGACGGCCGCCGTACGAGGAGCGCGGCCAGGGCCAGCCGGCCGCGCTGCCCTCCGGAGAGCGACCCGAGCGTGCGGTCGTGTCCGACCGTGCCGAGGCCCAGGCCGTCGAGGACCAGGGCGGCACGGCGGTCGGCGTCCCAGGACTCCCGGTCCTGTGCCTGTTCCAGGCGTCTGCCGTACGCCTCCAGGAGTTCCTGATGGCCGGGGTCGTCCTCCGGGACCCGGGCGAGTTCCGCGCCGAGCCGGTCCAGCTCGGCGAGGTCCTCACGGGCCTCGCGGAGCGCCTCGTCGAGTACCGAGGCGATGGTCGAGCCGGCGTCGAACGGCATCTCCTGGTGGAGGAAGCCGAGGTCGCCGGGGCGGGTGACGCTCCCGGCGTCGGGTTCGTCCACGCCGGCGAGCACCCGCAGCAGGGTGGACTTGCCGACGCCGTTCTCCCCGATCAGGCCGATGCGATGGCCGGGGGAGGCGGTCAGGGAGAAGCCGTCGAGGACCCGGCGGCCGCCGAGGACGCGGACGAGGTCATGGGCGAGCAGAGCGGGTTGGGACATGGGTGTCCGTCCGATGTGAGCGGTGGTCGGCCCGCCGGGCGTACGGCCTCGGGCGCGGGCCATGGCACACACCGGCGCATCACACCGAGGGCGCTCCCGTCTCCTTGAGCACGCCGTCGGCCAGCCGCAGCCAGCGGTTGACCCCGATCTCGGCGAGGAACCGCTCGTCGTGGCTGATCACCATGAAGGCGCCCTGGTAGGAGTTGAGCGCGCTCTCCAGCTGGCCCGCGCTGACCAGGTCGAGGTTGTTGGTCGGCTCGTCGAGCAGCAGCAGGTGCGGTGCCGGTTCGGCGCACAGCACGCAGGCCAGCGTGGCGCGCAGCCGTTCGCCACCGGAGAGCACACCGACCGGCAGGTGGGCCCGGGGGCCCCGGAAGAGGAAGCGGGCGAGCAGGTTCATCCGCTCCGCCTCCGGCCGCTCGGGGGCGAACGCGGCGAAGTTCTCCGCCACCGTGAGGTCCAGGTCAAGGAGGTCCAGGCGCTGCGACAGATAGGCGATCCGGCCGTCGTTGCGCTTGATCTCTCCGCTGTCCGGGGCGAGGTCGCCGGTGATCAGACGCATCAGGGTGGTCTTCCCCGCGCCGTTGGGACCGGTGAGCGCGATGCGCTCCGGGCCCCGGACGGTCAGGTCGACACCACCCGGGGCGAACACGTCCTCGGCGCCCAGGCGCACCTGCATTCCTTCGCCGAGGAACAGGTTGCGGCCGGCGGGCACGCGGGTGTCGGGCAGCTCCAGGGTGAGGCGCTGTTCCTCACGCAGCGCGCGCCCGGCCTCGTCCAGGCGCGCCTTGGCCTCGGTGACCCGGGAGGCGTGCATCTGCCCGGCCCGGCCGGCGGACTCCTGCGCACCGCGCTTCATGTTGCCGGCGAAGATGCGGGGGAGACCGGCGTTCTTGAGGTTCTTGGCCGCGTTGCTCGCCCGGCGGTCGGCGCGTTCGCGGGCCTGCTGCAGTTCCCGCTTCTCCCGCTTGAGTTCCTGCTCGGCGTTGCGGACGTTCTTCTCGGCGACCTCCTGCTCGGCGCGGACGGCCTCCTCGTACTCGGTGAAGTTGCCTCCGTACAGGCGCAGTTCGTCGCTGCCGAGTTCGGCGATGCGGTCCATGCGGTCGAGCAGGGCGCGGTCGTGGCTGACCAGGAGCAGGCAGCCGTTGAAGTCCGAGAGGACGTCGTAGAGCTTGTGCCGGGCCCCCAGGTCGAGGTTGTTGGTGGGCTCGTCGAGCAGCAGCACGTCGGGACGCTTGAGCAGCTGGGCGGCGAGGCCCAGGGAGACGACCTGGCCGCCGCTGAGCGTGCTGAGACTGCGGTCCAGGGCGAGGTCGGCCAGGCCGAGGCGGTCGAGCTGGGCGCGGGTGCGCTCCTCGATGTCCCAGCCGTCGCCGATGGTGGTGAAGTGCTCCTCGGCGACGTCGCCGGACTCGACGGCGTCCAGGGCGCGGATGACCTCGGCGATGCCGAGCACCTCGGCGACCGTGAGGTTCGCCGTCAGGGGCAGGCTCTGCGGGAGGTAGCCGAGCGTGCCGCCGACGGACACCGAGCCCGCGCCCGGCTTGAGTTCGCCGGCGATCAGCTTGAGCAGGGTGGACTTGCCGGAGCCGTTGGGCGCGACCAGGCCCGTACGGCCGGGGGGCACGCTGAAGGACAGGTTGTCGAAGACGGGGGTGTCGTCGGGCCAGGTGAAAGAGAGGTTCGAGCACACGAGGGCGGCGTCGGACATGAAAGGACCTCGGAGGTGATGAGGGCAGAGCTTGGTCCTCTGCCCTGGGCAGACGGGGATGAAAGGGGTACGACGAAGCGGACCACCTCGGCAGCGCTGCTGAGCGCCGGCCGGTGGCCGTCACATCCGGATCTCACCCGGAGATGTCGTCTTCACCCACCACGTCTGTGTCTCCTCACTGGACAACCAATGTCGTCCGCAAGCGTAGCAGCCCGTCCGCGAAGAGGCCCGCCGACCGGGTGTGAGCGGCCGCGTCGGGGGAGACACGTCCCGTCGAATGACCTAACACGTATCTCACCCGCGGGCCCGCAGGGTGTGGACACGGACCGTCAACTGACTGTTCTCCGGGGCGCGGTGAGCATCCAGAGTGAGAGCCGGTTGTCGACGCGGCGGCAGGACGCCGACCTCCCCAGCGGATCGTGTCCCGTTGCCCCGGGCCACAGGTCCTGCTCTCCGCCCACCACAGGTGTCGCCGCGCGACCCCGTACACGCCTACCTCACGGATGGAACCCCATGAGACGACGACTTCTGACCGCCCTCGCGGCCGGTGTGCCGCTGGTCGCGGCCGCCGTGTATCTGCCGAACGCGTCGGCGGAGAGCCCGACCTCCGATGCCCTCCCTCCGCTCGACTGCCGCACCGTGCCGGTCAAGGCCCCGGCCGGCAGCGAGGTCGAGTCCGTGACGGCGGTCCGGCAGGCCGGCGGCACCATCCACGGCACCGGGATTCTGGAAGGCACCGTCACCGATGTGCCGGCCTTCTGCGAGGTGACCGTCACCCTCACCCACCCGGGCGCCGGCGACCACGTCAAGGTGAAGACCTGGCTGCCCGAGACAGGCTGGAACGGCCGGTTCCAGGGGCTCGGCGGCAGCGCCTACTCCGCCGGTGACAACGGCGTCGGGCTCGGCACCGCGGTCAAGAACGGCTACGCCGCGACCACCACGGACGCCGGCGTCGGCGACGTACTCGACGTGAGCTGGGCGTTGAACGACAAGGGCCAGGTCAACCGGGCGCCGCTGAAGAACTTCGCCTCCCGCTCCCAGCACGAGGCGGCCGTCGTCGGCAAGGCCGTCGTCGCCTCCGCCTACGCCGAGCGCGCCGCCTACTCCTACTTCACCGGCTGCTCCACCGGCGGACGCCAGGGCTACATGGAGGCTCAGCGCCACCCCGACGACTACGACGGCATCCTCGCCGACGCGCCCGCGACCAACTGGGACGAGTACGAGGTCGCCACCCTGTGGCCGCAGGTGGTCATGAACAACGAGAAGAACCACCTGACCGGCTGCGAGCTCGACGCGTTCACCGACGCCGCCGTCAAGGCCTGCGACAAGCGTGACGGCCTCGCGGACGGTCTCCTCAACGACGCCTCCCGCTGCGACTTCGACCCGCGCCGGCTCATCGGCACCAAGGTGCTGTGCGAGGGCAGGGAACTGACCATCACGGCGGCCGACGCGGCCGTCGTCCGCAAGATCTGGGACGGCCCGCGCACCGCCACCGGCGAGAAGCTGTGGCCCGGAGTCCCGGTCGGGGCGAACCTCAAGGGCCTGGCCGGCACCTTCCGCGACGGCGACGGCGACCTGAAGGGCGCGCCCTTCCCGGTGCCCGCCGCCTGGGTCCAGTCCTGGGTGAAGAAGGACCCGTCCTTCGACCTCTCGACCATCACCTACAGCCAGTTCACGCGGCTGTTCAAGCAGTCCCAGGCCGAGTACGACGAGATCATCGGCACGGACGACCCCGACCTGTCCGCCTTCCGCGAGTCCGGCGGCAAGCTGCTGACCTGGCACGGCCAGGCCGACCCCTTCATCCCCACCCAGGGCAGCGTGCTGTACCGCAAGCAGGTCGAGCGGCTCATGGGCGGCACGAAGAAGGTCGACGACTTCTACCGTCTCTTCCTCGCCCCGGGCACCGACCACTGCGGCCTGAACGGCCAGGACGGATCGGCCGACGGCCTCTCCGCCCTCGTCGACTGGGTCGAGCGGGGCGAGGCCCCCAAGACGCTGCCCGCCACCCTGGTCAACGACGCCGGCGAGAAGTACCAGCGCGACCTGTGCCGCTACCCGGCGGTCTCCCGCTACAAGGGCCACGGCGACCCGGCCGTCGCCTCCAGCTTCCGGTGCGCATCGCCGCACCGTCGCTGACCCGGGAAAGGCCGAATGATCATGAGCACGCAGACATCGACGCCGTCGGAACAAGGCTTGGCGGACGAACGCTCCTCCCTGCTGAGGCTCTACCTCGCCCGTGGAGTCCTGGCCGTGGCGTGGGCCCTGGCGTTCGCCGTCTCCCACGAGGAGATCGACGCCACGGCGATCGCGCTGCTGGTCTTCTACCCGGTGATCGACGCGGTCTCCTCGCTGATCGACCACCGGGCGACCCCGGAGGGCTCCGAGCGCAGGGTCACCGCGTTCAACGGAGCGGTCAGCACACTCGCCGCCCTCGCGGTCGGCATCGCCGGCGCCGGCGGCGAGGCACCGGTGCTCCATGTGTTCGGCGCCTGGGCCGTCGTCTCCGGTGCCGCCCAGGTGATCGTCGGGATACGGCGCCGAGGCCCGGAACTGGGCAAGCAGTGGCCGACGCTGATCTCGGGCGGGCTGTCCTTCGTCGTCGGCATCTTCTACAACATCCAGGCCGCGGGCGGGAACTCCTCGCTCGACGTCCTGTCGGTGTACGCCACCGGCGGCGGGGTGTGGTTCATCGCCCAGGCCCTCCTGCTCGGCTGGAAGTCCCGGCAGCTGCGCACCCGGACCGTCTGACCTCCGGACAACACCTTTCTGCCCGCGCCTTTCGGGGCGCGGGCAGAACACGAGAAGGGAAGAGAAATGACTCTGACGGGTTTCGTCCGGGCGGCCGCGGTCGCCACCGCCGTGGCCGCCATGGCCGTGGGCACGAGCCTCGCCACGCCGCAGTCCGCCTCGGCCGCCACCCAGACCGCCCGCAAGGCCTCGCTCTGGTGGAACGGTTCGCTGTACGAAGCCGAGGTGGACAACAATCCGGGCAACGGGGCGCCGAGCTGGCTCTGGCTCGCGGACTACAAGCGCGACGACTACGTCGGAACCATCGCGCACGTCGTGTTCGTCGACGGCACGACGGGCACCTGGGGACCGGTGTACGGCGGAACCGGAACGGTGGGCCTGCCCAAGGACGTCCGTAGCTTCCAGGTGTGCAGCTACTTCGCGCCCACTTATACGGCCTGCAGCGGCTGGGTCACCCCGTAGCGGCTTGCCGAAGAAAACACGTGATGGGGCTTCAGGAAACTCCTTGAAGCCCCATCGACGGTCTTCACACCCCGGGCCGCGTGGATCCGACGCGGTAGCGCACGGGCAGGGAGCGTACGCCGCGGATGATGCCGGAGCCGATCCATTCCAGGGAGCCGGCCGGTGCGGCGAGTGCCAGTTCGGGAACGCGGGCCAGGAGGACGCGCAGGGCGATCGCCGTCTCCAGACGGGCCAGTGGGGCGCCCAGGCAGTAGTGGATGCCGTGCCCGAAGGCCAGGTGGCGGGCGTTCGGCCGGGTCACGTCGAGGACGGTCGGGTCGGTGCCCTCGGCTTGCGGGGCGTCGTGCCCGGCCGAACCGAGGGCGACGACGACCAGTCCGCCCCGGGGGATGTGCACCCCGCCCAGTTCGAGGTCCTCGGCGGCGTAACGGTTCGTGGTGCGTTCGACGGAGGTGTCGTGGCGCAGGAACTCCTCCACCGCGCCGGGTATCAGCTCCGGGCGCTCGCGCAGGGCGGCCAGCTGTCCGGGATGCCGCAGCAGGGCCAGCGTGGCATTGCCCAGGAGGTTCACGGTGCTCTCGTGGCCCGCGACGATCAGCATCATGCTGGTGCCCACCAGCTCCTCCTCCGACAGCCGGCCGTCCCGCTCGTCGCGTACGGCCACCAGGGCGGAGAGCAGGTCGTCCTGCGGGGCGCGCCGCTTGTCCCGCAGCAGGCCCGCCAGGAGCGCGTGCAGACCGGCGAGCGCCGGGCGGTGCTCGGGCGAGGCGACCTGGAGGGCATGGCTCGACCAGCGGCGGAAGTCGGTGTGGTGTTCCTCGGGGATGCCGAGCATCTCGGCGATCACCGTGGCGGGCAGGGGTGCGTGGAACGCCTCGATGAGATCGATCTCGCCGGTCGGAGGCATGGCGTCGACCAGGGCGTGGGCGATCTGCTCGATGCGCGGCGCCAGCTCGGCGCTCCGGCGCGGGGTGAAGGCGGCCGAGGCCAGACGGCGCAGTCGGCCGTGCTCGGGCGGGTCGGCCTCCAGCATCTGCGCGCCCAGTCCCACCGACGGTTGGTTGAGGACGTAGCCGGCGGCGGCGAGGGCCCCGGCGGCCGGCGTGGAGTCCTTGAGCAGAGCGGGGTGGGTCAGAGCCTCCCGTGCCAGGTCGTGACCGACGACCACCCACCCCTTCAGGCCGAAGTGGAACCGCGCCGGGTGGATGGGCCCGAGCGCGCGCAACCGGGCGTACCGCGCCGGCGCGTCCGCCTTGAAAGCCGGCCCCAGGTCCACTCCGCCGCCCTGGTACGGACACTGCTCGTCGGTGCTCATGGGATCTCTCTTCCCTCTGGTGGTTCGATGCGCCGCCCGGAACGGACCGACGGCTATGCGGACGGCGTCCCCGGCCCGCGGACCAGGTCCCTGAGAAAGCCGTCCCAGTTCAGCCCCGCCGTCTCCGCCTCGGCCGCGACCGACCGGTAGGAGGCGTCCAGCCACTCCCCCAACAGCTCGGTGGGCAGCTCGAACAGGGCCTCCACCTCCCCGGAATCCAGCAGCAGCCACGACGAGGGCGGCGCTCCGGGGAGCGTCGGCAGCGTCGGCCACATCCGTACGTCGCCGAGCCCGCTCATGGACGTCACGCCGTGGTGCAGGAGCTCACGCCCTATGCGCCAGACGAGACCGGGCCCCCGTTCCGCCATGAACTCGACCGTGATCACCGCGGCCGTCTCCGGGTCGAAACGGAACGTCGCCCGAACCCGCTGCCGGGTGAACTCGTCGAGCATCTGGTCGAGGTCGAGGTGCAGCGGTGGCAAGGGCTCGTGGGCCGGATGTGCTCGCAACGGCGACTGGTCACGGTGCATGACGGAGTTCCCCTTCGTGGGACGAGGTCTGCTCCTCCCACTGTTCGCCCGGCGACGCGTCGGCGCATCGGTCAGTTGACGGTCAGGGAGTCGGGCCGCACACCGGCGCCCGACGGCACCGATGTGTGCCGTGCGGACGGTGAACGACGTGCGGTGAGTCACATTGCTGTCCGCCGGCGGGCGGAGGGCGGACATGCCGAAGGGGCCGACCGCACGTGCAGGCGGTCGGCCCCGTGCGCGGGTCACTTGGCCTGGAGAGGGCCCGCGAAGGACTTGCGCAGAGACGAAGGACCGACCAGGGGCAGCAGCGAGGCGAGCATCTTGCCCTTGACGGTGCTCGGCTCGCGCGTCAGCTCGACGTCGACCCGCGTGCCGTCGCCCTCCGGGGTCATCTTGAAGACCCAGCCGCCGCCGGTGCCGAAGAGCTTGGAGTCGAGGGTGGTGATGGTCACCGTGTCACCGTCCGGTTCCCACTCGTACCGCGCGCGCTCCCAGGCGGCGGCGGTGCCCTCGGTGACCTCCGCCCACGTGTCGCCGAGGTCGTGGACCTGGAAGTGCTCGGCGTCGATCGTGGGCCAGGCCTCGGCGCGGGACGGGCCGAAGTCGGTCAGCACCTCCCGTACGTCCTTCGGGCTGAGCGTGGAGACAAGGTGGAAGCGTACGACTGCCATGGAACATCCCCCATCAAGGAGTAACCTCTGTAACCGGTGACTGAGGCTCCCATGTGTGCAGAGCACCTGTCAAGGCGGTGACAATCTGAACCGGGTTTCACACCTTCGCTCCTAAGGGGAACAGCGCTCCTCGACATGCCGGTGAACCCGAGAGGGCGATCGGAACGTTCCTCAGGTGGGAGCACCTGCCGCCGAACAACGGCCCCGGCGTCAGGTGAGGGGGAGTCCTCGTTCCCCGTGGTCGCGACGAGGACCTCCCGGCCGGCGACCCGACCACCACCATGCGCATCGGGTCGCCGGCCTCTCCCGGGCGTGCGTCGCCACGCGGTGGAGCCGTCGGGGGAGACGTCCCCCTCAGTGCGACGGCGCGATCCGGATCGTCGCGGCCCTCGCGTCGGCGTTGCAGAGAAGGAAGCCCGCCACCCGGCCGTACTTGGCGCGGAAGGCATCGTCGATCTCGGCAGAGGGCTCGACGCCCTCGGCGCGGAGCAGGACCTCGTGGGTGACGCCGTCCACCCGGATCCGCCCGTGACCGTGCTCCTGTGCCGCCTGATACCAGCGGGAGCGGACTCCGCCGTAGGCACGGACGTACAGCTGACCGCCCGCGGTGACCATGCCGACCTCCACACCGAGGTCGCCGCTGTCACCGGCGGTCAGGACCAGGGCGTGGGCCTCGGAGAACAGGGCCAGTTCCTCCTGCGTCCAAGCGGTCATCGGGGCAGCTCCTTCGTCCGGTCGGGGGCGAATGGCTCGTCGGTCCAGGTGGTGAGGATGTGGAGGGCGTCGTGGGAGGGGGTCTGGGGCGGGGCGGTGAGGAGCATGAGGCGTTGTCCGGAGTCGTCGGGGCTGTTCCAGGTGTCGCAGTCGAGGGTCAGGTGGCCGACGAGGGGGTGGTGGTAGTGCTTGGTGCCGTGGGCGGTGGTGGTGACGTGGTGTTGGGCCCACCAGGTGCGGAAGTCCTTGTCGGTCACGGAGAGGGAGCCGACGAGGTGGGCGAGGTGGGGGTCGTCGGGGTTGGTGGCGGCTTCCATGCGGAGGGCGGCGACGGCTTCGCGGGCGTCGTGTCGCCAGTTGGTGTGGAGGCGCTTGATGTCGGGGTGGGTGAAGAGGAGGTGGATGTAGTTGCGGTCGCTCGGGGGGAGGGCGGCGAAGTCGGTGTAGAGGCGGGTGGCGGCGGTGTTCCAGGCGAGGACGTCGAGGCGTCTGCCGAGGACGAGGGCGGGGGTGCGGGGGAGTCGGTCGAGGAGGCGCTGCATGGCGGGGCGGACGCGTGGGGTGCCGCGGCGGCGGGGGTGTGGGGCGGTCCGGCCGGCGAGCCGGTAGAGGTAGCGCTGTTGGTCCTCGTCGAGGCGGAGGGCCTGGGCGAGGGTGGCGAGGACCGGGGCGGAGGCGCGGACGCGGCCCTGTTCGAGACGGGTGTAGTAATCGACGCTGATGGCGGCCAGGCGGGCGACCTCTTCACGGCGCAGTCCGGTGACCCTGCGGGCGGAGTCGGTTTCGGGCAGGCCGCACTCCCGGGGTGACAGCTGTCCCCGACGAGCCTTGAGGAATGCACCGACATGGGGATGGGTATCCGCGTTCATGCCCTCCAGTGTCGCGCCGCCTGCCCCGGCCGCGACACACATGTGAGGGGTCGGAATCCTTCCCGGGCAGAATCATGTCTCTCCCACCTGCTCCGACCTGCGCGATCTCAGAAACGTGCTGAAGTGTCGATGAACGTGTTCGTGTCGACACGTTCGCAAGGTGACCGTCATCTGACTGATTCCGTACCGGACGCCGCAGCGCACAGTGAGAGCACGAGGAACGCAAGTTCACTGGCTCGCTCCCGAGCCGCGCCGGAACCACCCGCTCACGGATGAGGACCGCACTTCCATGACCGTCATCACCGGACCGCTGCCGGAGAAGGACCGCGAGATCGCCGGATCCGCCCTGCAGGCCACGCTGGTCGACCTGCTCGACCTGTCCCTGGTGGCCAAGCAGGCGCACTGGAACCTGTACGGCCCGCGCTTCCGCTCCGTCCACCTCCAGCTCGACGAGGTCGTCACCACCGCCCGCGCGTTCGCGGACACCGTCGCCGAACGCGCCGCGGCGCTGGGGGTCAGTCCGGACGGACGGGCCGCCACCGTCGCCGACACCAGCAATGTGCCGGCCTTCCCGCCCGGCTGGACGAAGGACGCCGACGTCGTCGACGCTCTGGTGCGCGCGTTCTCCGCTGTCGTCGAGCGGGTGCGGGAGCGCGTCGACGAGCTGGGGCCGGTGGACGCCGTGACCCAGGACCTGCTGATCGGACTGACGGCCGAGTGGGAGAAGCAGAGCTGGATGTTCCAGGCGGAGAACAGGGTCTGAGGAGGCGTGGCGCCGTCGTCGTCCGCCCGGTCCTCCGGGACGCGGCTGCGCGGGGCTCCTTCCCGGCCCGTACCGACCTACGCCTCCCGCCGCTCGGCAAGGCCCGCCCACATTAAGTCATTCGACTGTCGCCCGTGAGGCGTGGCCGAAGGATTCTGGAAGCGTCGCCCGCGTTCTGGTGCCGGGTGGTCGTCGTGGTCGGAGGAGCCAACCGTGGACCGTACTCCCGTCGTCTTCGTCCAGGGAGCGTGGCTGAACTCGCTGTCCTGGGAGTCGTGGGTGGATCGCTTCGCCAGTCGCGGATTCCGTGCCGTCGTCCCCGGATGGCCGGGACAGGCCGACGCGTCGCCCGACGCGCACACGTCTCCCGAGACGCTCGCCGGCATCGGGCTGGACGCGCTGACCGATCACTATGCCGCGATCGCGCGTTCGTTCGACGTCCCGCCGGTGATCGTCGGCCATTCCGTCGGAGGCCTCATCGCGCAGCACCTCGTCGGCCTCGACGTCGCCCGGGCCGCCGTGGCCATCGCGCCCGCTCCGGTCAACGACGTTCCGTCGGCCGCGGGACCGCCCCGGCTGTGGGCCCCCGAACAGTACGGGGGCACCGACGACCTCGTGGCCCTGTCCGCCGAGCAGTTCCACCGCCTCTTCGCCAATACCGAAGAGCCGGCGGAGGCCCACCGGCTCTTCGAGCGGTACGTACTGCCCGCGCCGCGCCGGCTTCTCACCGACCTGGGGTGTGCCGGCTCGGCCCGCAGTCCACGGGCCGCGGCCGACATCGCCAACGCCGGTCGCGGCCCGCTCCTGCTGGTCTCGGGGCAGGAGGACCGACTGGTGCCCGACTCCGTCACCCGCGCGGTCTACAAGGAGTACGGCGACAGCACCGCGGTGACCGACCTGAAGCAGTTCGCGGACCGCGGCCACTCCCTGGTCGTCGACAGAGGGTGGCGTGACGTCGCCGACCACGTCCTCGGATGGCTCGACGCGCACGGCGTACACGCCCGCGCCACGGAGGTCTGAACGCGGAGTCACACGTTCTGATCTCCGGGAAGTCTGCCCAGCGCGTCGCGGAGCGCGGCGCGGGTGGTGATGCCGAGCTTGGGGAAGACGCGGTACAGATGGGAGCTGACGGTACGGGGGGACAGATGCATGCGCTGGCCGATCTCCTTGTTGGTCAGACCGCCGGCGGCGAGGGCGGCGATCCGGCGTTCCTGCCAGGTCAGTGCCGCGAGGTTCGGCGAGGAGACGAGGGCGGAGGGAGCGCCGGTCGCCCGCAGTTCGGCTCGGGCCCGCTCGGCCCAGGCGGTCGCGCCCAGCCGCTCGAACGTCTCGGCCGCCAGGGTGAGGGAGATCCGCGCGACCTTCCTGCCCTGGGTGTGCCGGAGGTGGATGCCGTGGGCGAGGCAGACGCGGGCGTGTTCGAAGGGGAAGCGGGAGGCGGCGGGGTGGTCCTTGGCCCGGTGGTACAGGTGGTCGGCTTCGGCGGGGTCGGTGGCGGTCATGGCCAGTACGCCGTAGGTGATGAGGGCGAGGCGGGGCGAGACGTCCGGGAGGCCGGCGTCCCGGGCCGCGAGAGCGTGCTGACGGGCTTGTTCGGAGCGGCCGGTGTGCAGCGCCGCCTCGACGAGGTCGAGGAGGGTGCGGCTGGCCTGGTGCGCGTACGGCTCGAAGGCGCCCGGGGACGTGATGCCGATGGCGTGGAGGTACGCGGCTTCGTAGTCGCCGTCGCTGAGGGCCGCGGTGGTGCCGATGGAGTCGGCGATCTGGGTGAGGAAGCCGACGCCACGGGGGCGTGCCCAGGAGTCGACGGCGGCCTGCAGTTCACGGGCGCGGTCGGTCTCGCCCCGCATCGCGGCCAGCAGCCCCAGATACGCCCGGGTGTGATGCGCGAAGAGCGCGTGCCGATGGGAGGTCGTCAGTTCCAGGTTCCGTTGTCCGGTGCGCTCGGCCTCGGCCCATTCGCCGACCGCCATCTGGTCCAGCATGATCAGGTGCAGCATGGTCATGGCGGCCGCCACCGCACCGGTCTCCACCTCGCGGTCCACCGTGCGCTGCAGATGGGGGCGGTACCGGCTGAGGGCGTCCACGTGGTAGGCGGCGACTCCCAGCCGTGTGAGGTCCCACGGCTCCAGGCCGCGGAGGTCGGCGAAGGCGGTCTCCACCCGCTGATGCACATCGGTGCCACGGCGCACCACGTCGCTCCACGCGTCCTGGTACATCCGCGAAGCGGGGGTGACCAGGTCGCCCAGGGAGCCGAGCAGCTCGTGGGTCCGCTCCCACTGGGCCGCGTCACTCGCGTACTGGTTGATCGCCAGCAGCAGGTTGACCAGGCGCGTCAGGACCTCGCCCGGTTCCAGTGCCCCACCGGCGCGCAGCTGCTCGATCGCCCCCGTCACCTGCAACTGGGAGGAGCGTACGTCCCCGTCCTCGTACAGGGCGACGTACGCGGACGTCACCACGGAGGCCGGGGATTCGCCGGTGCCGGACGCGACGTCGGAGTGGACCAGCCGCTGGGCCTGGTCCAGTCGGCCGGCGTGCCCGGCGATGAACGCCGCGTCGCCCAGCCTCCTGGAGCGCGCCTCGGGGCTCTCGCTCAGCTCCGCGGCCCGGGTCATCCAGGCGACGGCGGCCATCGCGCCTCCTCGCCGGGTCGCGGAGTCCGCGGCCGCCTCCAGGGCCGCGGCGGCCTCCTCGTCGGGGTCCACCGTCGAGGCGCCCAGGTGCGAGGCGTGCCGTTCCACATCCTCGATGTGCACCTGCGCGAGGGCCGCGTGCGCCGCGCGCCGCTCGTTGGGGGTCGCCATCTGGACGACGGTCGACCGCACCAAGGGGTGACGGAAGACGAAGTCACCGGTGAGCGGGTCGATGTCCAACAGACCGAGGGCCGCGGCCTGGTCGGCGTCCACCATGCGGTAGCGCGTGGCCCTGGTCAGGCCCGCTCCCGCACCGGCTCCCACCCCGTCCAGGGCGCCCCGCAGCAGCACCGCGCGCACGGCGGGGTCGAGCGCCTCGATGCGTGAGCCGTAGACGTGCTGGAGACGCTGGGGCAGCGGGACACCGCTGTAGCCGAACGGTTCCCCGCGATCGCTTCCCGCCCGGCCGCCCCGCACGTACGGCGGCAGTTCCAGCAGGGCCAACGGATTCCCCTGGGCCTCGTCCAGGACCAGACGGCGGATCCGGGCGTCCAGTCCGGGATGGTGCAGGTCCAGGAGCTCTTCGGAGGCCTTCTCCGACAGCGTCGTCACGGGCAGCGCGGGGAGGGCCGCCGTGTCGAAGCCCGAGGCCACATCGGCGCGCAGCCCGACGACGAGCTTCACCGAACTGCCGGTGAGCCGACGTCCCACGAAGCCGAACACCTCGGTGCTGGACGTGTCCAGCCACTGTCCGTCGTCGAGCACCAGCGCGAGCGGCTTCTGCGACGCCGCGAGCGCGAACAGGTCGAGCACCGCGATGCCGAGGGTCATGACCGAGGGAGGTGCGCTCCGGCTCCTGCCGAAGACGACGTCGAAGACCTCCCGGTGGCTGTCGTCCAGCCGGTCGATGTACGACAGCAGCGGGTACAGGAACTGGTGCAGGCCCGCGAAGGGAAGACCCGACTCGGCCTCGACGCCCGCCGCCCGCATCACCCTGTGCGTCTCGTCCGCCGCGAGGCCGGCGACATGATCCAGCAGGGCACTCTTGCCCACACCGGTGTCACCGCGCAGGACCAGAGACCGCCCTTCCCCGGCCGACACGAACCCGGCCAACACCTCCTGCTCACGCTCACGGCCGACCAGAGTCCCGGTGATCGACTTCAACGTCCCCCACTCCCTTCACGGCTCCCCGGTCTGGTACGGGGCGCCCTCATGCCCGGACATACATATCGCGCCGGACACAGTGGCCTGGGTACGCGGCTGATCCCGGACGGTCCGCCGTACGGCGCGAGCACAGGTGACCGAATGAGCCGTGCGACCCCACACGCGGGGTTCCACTGCGACCGAGACACGTTTATCACTGTTCCGCGCCCTGCCCGGGACAAAAGAGTAAATCCCTCCAGGGGCTCCCGTCACTGGTTATGGCCGAAGTGCCTCTTGCGCGACGCGCATCAGGTTGCCTGAAGAGGTCGCTCCTCGCAGTGGTGATCCTCACACGACCGGTCACACCTGCTGTGCACACGTATCATGATCTGGATCAGTGAACGTTTGCCGAACGAAGCGGTCCTGAACATGTCGAGGCCGATGCGGGAAGAAGCTGATGCACGATGACGGACGGCGGCAAGACCGTCTGGCTCCCCCGTCCACCGAACCGGATCCCCGGCCTGCCTGCCGGTGAACAGGCGGCCTGGACAGATGCCGATGTTCGCGCATGACGACCCACCGGATCCGCTCGGCCCCACGGCCGGCCTCGCGGGGGTGCTCTCGTCCTACGAGGCGCAGGGCCACGCCGATCCCGCGGAGGCGTGGCGCGCCTTCACCCGTACCTGGAACTGGGCCGCGCCCCTCACCACCGCCGTTCCCCCCGCCGGCCTGCCGAGGATTCCGGTGACACAGCCGTCCTCCGGCGGCTTCGCGCTGTCCGGGGTGTGGCACCTGCCCTCGCGCGAGGAAGGGGAAACGGGACCGTGGGTGGCCCTGCCGAACGTCGGCGGTCGGCGGCAGCCCGTGCGGGGTCTCACCGAGGCCGGCGGCCCGGATCTCTTCGTGGTGCCCGCGAAGAGCCTCCCCGGCGCCAGGGGCGGGCACGACCACGACGCGTCGCCGGGGCCGGGGTTCCGGCTGATCGACCTGTACGTGCCGACCGGATTCGCCACGTACACCACGGGCACGCCGTTGCGGACCGGGGACGCGTCCTTCCTCGGGACGGCGGTCGCCGCCATGGCGCTGGGGGCGGCCCGCCGGATGACCGACGTCCTGTCCTTCCGGCCCCCCGGCGGGAACGCGCTGCGGGAAGCGGGCGCGCGCACCGCCCTGCAGACGGAACTGGCCGCCGTGCTGCACGACGAGCGGCTGAGCCTGACGGCCACCCTGATCGGGTGTCCCGCCGCGCGGGACGACCTCCCCCCGGACGTCGAGGAGCGGCTCGCCGTGCGGGCCCGACAGGCCGCGAACGTCGTCCACCACGTCCTCGCGGAGGCGTACCAGCACGTGCTGGCACTGGGCGGGAACAGCGACCGGCACCCCTTGGTGGCCGTCATCGAGGCCAGTACACCCATACTTCAGCAGGCGCGGTACGCAACGGAGCTCCTGCCGCCCGACAGAACAGCCCGCAGGAAGGCAGAACATGGTGACGACCGTCGCGTACCAGGGTGAACCGGGATCCAATTCCGCGACCGCCGCCCGCGCCCTGTATCCCGAGAGCGTGGGACTGCCCTGCACCGGCTTCGAGCAGGCCCTGGACGCCGTGACCTTCGGCGACGCCGACGTGGCCGTGATCCCGGTGGACAACTCCGCGGCCGGACGCGTCGCCGACGTGCACCACCTGCTGCCGGAGTCGGGACTGTTCATCGTCGCCGAGTACTTCCTCGCCATCCGCTTCGACCTGATGGGCGTGCCCGGAGCCACCCCGGACCAGGTGGAGTGCGTCCGCAGCCACGTGCACGCCCTGGGACAGTGCCGGAAGCTGCTGCGGGAGGGCGGCTGGCGCACCCTCGTCAGCGACGACACCGCCGGCGCCGCGCGCGAGGTGGCCGAACTGGGCGACCCCCGGCACGCGGCCCTCGCACCCCCCGCCGCGGCCGAGCTCCACGGCCTCCACGTGCTGCGCCCGGGGGTCGAGGACGACCCGGACAACACCACGCGGTTCGTCGTCCTGTCCCGGGAGGCGGCCGGGGCCACCGACCCGGCGCAGCCGTCGATGACGAGCCTGTTCTTCAGCGTGCGCAACATCCCGAGCGCGCTGTACAAGGCCCTCGGCGGGTTCGCCAGCAGCGGGGTCAACCTCACCAAGATCGAGAGCTACCAGATCGGCGCGGGCCTCGGTGCCAGCCGCTTCTACGTCGAGATCGAGGGACACCCCGACGACGAGCGCGTCGCCCTCGCCCTGGACGAGCTGAGGTTCTTCTCCTCCGAGGTGCGCGTCCTGGGGGTGTACCCCGCCCATCCGCACCGGCTGAAGAGCTGATCGGGGCAGCCGGACGAGGAGGCGCGGTCCGGAAGGAGCCGTACTTCCGGACCGCGAGTCCCGCCGTCGAGACCGTCGAGACCAGTCGTCCCACGGGCCTGCCCGTTCGCCGCAGGCGCCGGTGTGGCGGCGAACGGACCCTCCCTCCGGACAACGCGGTCGGTCGTTCCGTGGTTCACCCCGGATCCCACCGTCAAGTGACTGATGTGCGTGGTTCGTCCGCCGGGGCACGGTGAGACAGGCCGACACGTCCGGCAGGTCCGTCAGCGTCCGGGACGCCCACGAGCGCCGGCACGTCCGACACGGAGATGAGGAACCGACGTGGCCTTCGTCGAGCAGCGAACGCTGAAGAGCAGCAACCCGATCCTTTCCCGGCCCCAGTTCAGGCGGCGGGGCGGACAGAAGACGGCGGCCGGGGACCCGCGGACCGGGATCGCCGTCGTCCGGGACCGGTTCGGGGCGGGCAACGACCTGGACCCCGGCCACGGGCCCGCTCCGCTGCCGTTCTTCGTCGGTGATCTGATGACGAGGGGAGCCGTCCTGCCCCGTGCCGCGGCCTCCCTCGGCGTCACGGCCCTCGCGGCCGTGCTGACGTGGACGGTGGTGCCCCTCCAGCGGATCGGCACGCTCGCGTCGTACGGCATCGTCGTCGCGGCGGCCGCCCTCACCGCGGCGCTGGTGGTGACGCAGTACCGCCGGAACCTGCCGTCCCCGACCCGGACCCTGCTCTTCGCGGCGTCCCAGGGCCTGTTCCTCGGCACCCTTTCCGCGACGGTCTCCAGCCACCTGTCGCCGGGTCTCCTCGTCCAGACCGTGCTCGGGACGATCGCGGCCTCCGCTGGGGTCCTGATCGCCTCCGGACTGCACTGGATACGGGCGAGCCGCCGGGGCCACGCCTTCGTCGGCGCCGCGCTGCTCGGCCTGGCCCTGCTCGCACTCGCCGACCTGCTGCTGCTTCCCCCCATGGGCGCGGACGCGCTGGGCCTGCGCCCCTTCGGCCTCGGTCTCTTCATGGCCCTCGTGGGCGTCGTCCTGGGTGCCTCCTTCCTGCCGCTGCACCTGCGGCAGGTCGAGGACGCCATCACGTACGGCGCCTCCCGTGCCCAGTCCTGGCCGGCGGCGTTCGGACTCACCCTGACCCTGGTGTGGCTCTACGTGGAGATGGTGCGGCTGTTCACCCTCTTCGAGGGCGACGACTTCTACTGACCGCGTCAGACGGCCTTGATCACCATCGTGGCCAGGAGCCCGGCCGTGTACGCGACGCCGTAGTGGCGCAGGACCGGTTGCCGGGGTGAGAAGCCCCGCAGCGTCAGTGCGAGCACGGCCGTCACGCCGACCACGAACGGATCGGATCCGGCCTTCTCGAAGGCCAGGTCGGCGGTGATGCCCGCGCCGATCGGAGCAGCAGCGTCCGTGCAGGTGGCCGGTGATCTCGTGGTCGCCGAGGCTGCGGAACCACCCGGTTCATCCCGCGCCTCACCGGACCTCGGGTATGGGGGTGCCGGAAGCGGGGCACAGCGTTCGCATGACCGTCTCGAACAGCCGGCGCTCCCGGGCGCGAGGGTCCCGTGAGACACGTGTTTTCGTAGGACCGTCACATGACGGATGTGTGGAGGCCTCGCCTCCGCAAGACTGAGGTTCGAGACACTCACACATGGAGGGCGGAGGGGGAGACGTGACGAGACCCTACAGGTGCGGTCGGTGGTGCTGCGGCCGTACGCAGGCCAGGCCCTCGTCGTCCGGGCGGCGGCTCAGGGCCGTCGACGGCAACGGGCCGGTTCTCACCTTGGTCCGGAGCTCCGGCGAGGGCTTCCGGTCCCCGGTCGCGCTGTCCGCGGTGACCCGCGAGCCCATGCCCGCCGGCGTCCGGGGCGCGACGGTGACCGAGGCGGGCGGCCGGCTCATGGCCACCTGGATGCCCTCGGGCGGACCGTGCCGTGTTCCGCCGGGCCGTGTCCTGCTGTCCTGGACGCCCGCGCCCGCCGGCCGGACGGACGTCACGGCACACCTGGGCCTCGCGGGGGCCCAGGTGCTGGTGGCGGTCTGGCCGGGCCTGCGCGGCGAGTGGTCCGGTGTCGTCCGCCCCACCGTCGCGGAGGTGAGCGGACTGCACGCCGCGCTCCGCCTGGCGACGGCGGCCCTGGAACGGCTGACCGACTGACCGGCCGGCGGACGGCCCCGCCTGCCGGCGCGCGTGGGCGGGGCGGGAGACGGCGTGAGCCCTACGCCCCGGTGTCCACCCGGCTCTTGAGCTTCCCCAGTTCACGGCGCGGGTTCGATTCCCGTCATCCGCTCCATGACAGAGCCCCAGGTCAGCGACCCGGGGCTTCGTCGTTGTCCGGACTCTCGGAGCCGGGCGCCGATGCCGCCCTGCGCTCCACCCGCTCGTGCACGCCTTCCGTCCCGACGGGCTCTACCGCACGCGAACGCCACAGCTCCATAATGAGGCCCTGGTTTCCGGGTGGGGGAGGCTTGGGTGTCGTCGGAGCGTGGTGTCGCACGGGTCCCGGACGCGTTACGTATCGCAGCGCAGGAGCACGGACTGGGGGCCCGCAAGGGGCTGGTGCAGAACGAGCCGAAGCGCTTCCCGTGGGGCGGTGTGCTGCCAGTGGGCGCGCTCGGCGTGTTCCTGGGGTGGCTGGCCCTGTCGTACGCGATCGAGGACCAGCGGGAGCAGGGCGCCTGGTACTACTCGCTTCCGCTGCTCGTTCTCGCGGCGATCCCGCTGGGGTTCGTCGGGTTCTTCCTCTTTGCTTGGCTGTTCCGTCCCCGGCCGCCCCAGGTCTGGGTGGCCTGGTACGAGCACGGCGCCCTCTGGCACATCGACCGCGGGGAGACACCGGCATACACCTGGGACGAGATCGCCTCTGTCACCCGGCAGGACATCAAGGTGACCAACGGGGTCACCAGCGCCACCACGCACCGGCTGACCATCAGGTCCGAGCAAGGTGCCGCGATCGTGGTGGGGGACGAGTTCAGAGGGATGGTCCCGTTCGCCGAGGGCCTCGCCAACGCGTTCAGCCGCGCACGGGTGCCGCGGGACGCTGCCCGGCTGGAAGCCGGTGAACGGATCGACTTCGGCGTGGTCGACATCGACATCTCCGGCATCGGGCAGGGCAGCCGCCGCATCGGCTGGCGGGAGGTGGAACGGATCGATGTGAAGCAGGGCCGCGTAGAGATCCGCCGTCGCGGCGACCGCAAACCGTGGATGACGCTTGCGGCTGCCGGCTTCCCCAACCTGCCCGTCTTCCTGACCCTCGCCGACGCGCTGCGGCGGCAGCACGAGTCCTGAGGAGTTCGGCACCCCCCATCGCGGCCCCGCGCACCGTTCGGGCCTTCGAGCGCACGCCTTGCCCAGCGTGCCCCCGGCATTGCCCGGCCCACAGCGCACCATCGGCGCCGCGAGGGCCACCGCGGGCACCTCGGCGGGCGGGCGGTGCCAGCCGCACGGTCGCGGTCGAAGTCGGCGAGCCAGGCACAGGGGATTCTTCCCGACGGCCTTCTGCCCTTCCGGTGTTCACCGTGACGGTGGGGACGGAGGACGGCCGTCAGCAGGCGCCGCTCGGGGGCGGGACGGCACGGGGAGGCCTTCGGCGAGCTCCACCGAGTGCTCAGCGTCGACAAGTCGGTCCCCCATGGCCGCGACGGCCAGGGCCGGCGAGGTGATCGCGGGGAGGTCACCGCGGACATCGAGGTCCAGGGCGAGGGCGATCTGTGCGGCGGTTCCGGGAGCGGACGCTTCCCGCCGGGCGGCTCCGGAGAAAGCCAGCGAGGTCAGGAACGCGTCCAGGGCCGCGTCGCGGCCGGCCGGCGACGAGGACCACTTCTCCAGGTGGAACCAGAGCGTGGTGCGGGGCCGGGCGAAGCCGGAGAGGGGGAACAGGCCGCGGACCCGGTCGGGACGGAGCGCGGCGATCCTGACGGCGACGGCCGCGCCGAGCGAGACCCCGGCGATCACGAAGTCGTCCAGGCCCGCCGCGTCGGCGGCGGCCACGACCTGGCCGGCCACGTCGTCCAGTGCCGGCGGACTGTCGGGGAGCGGGCTGCACCCCGATCCCGGCAGGTCGGGAAGCACGACGGTGTGCTCCGCCGCGAGGGCGTCGGCCAGCGTGCCCCAGGTACCGGCGGCGGTGCTTCCCATGCCGTACGGGCACGAGGGCGGGGAGTCTGCGGGTTCACCTGGTGGCGGGGCCGACGAGGACGGAGGCAGAGGCGCGGACGCGGCCGGCCGGAGGAGCCCGGTGCGCGCAGGCTCCTGAACACGGCGGTGCCGGGAGGAGCGGTGCTCCTCCCGGCACTGTGCGCACGGGTTCCGGGCCGGGCCCCAAGGCGCCGCCTCTGCCCGAGCCCGAGCCCGAGCCCGAGCCCGAGTCCGAGTCCGAGTACGAAGTACGACGCGCCGGTCGCCGTCGAGCCGTGCTCAGCGCGAGGACCGCGTCATCGCGTCCTCCTTCGCCCACGGGTCCCGTACGAGGGCGTCGGCCAATGCCCGCGCGCAGCCGGCCAGCAGCCGCTCGCCCTTCGCCGGGCTCGCCCCCCGGGCGTCGCCGGCGACACCGGACGCGGTGATCCGGTCGAAGGTCACGGCCATGTACACGGGGTCGGTGGACTCGGCAGGCAACGTGATCCGCGGCCCGTGGGCCTCGTCCAGGTGCTCGGTGCGGATCAGCTCGGGCGACAGGGCCATCATCATGGACGTCTCGCCCTCGCAGGCGTGCATGAGACCGTCCTGGGCCTCCAGGGTGTCGCGCACCACGTCCCGTCCGGCGCCGAAGTAGCTGGCGAAGGCGATCGGCGTCGCCAGTTCCACGGTCAGCTCGGTCGTGAGGGCGTGCAGGGCGGTCATGTTCCCGCCGTGCCCGTTGACGATCAGGATGCGGGAGAAGCCCGCCCGCACCACCGAGCGGCAGATGTCCCGCAGCAGGGCGTGGAAGGTGGGCAGGGTGAGGGAGATGGTGCCGCCGAAGGGCATGTGGTGCTCCGACAGTCCGATCGGGATCGGGGGCGCCACCACCACACCCGTGTGCTCGGACGCCAGTGCCGCCGCCCGGCGGCACACCTCCGAGGCCAGGAAGTCGTCCACGCCGGTGGGCAGATGCGGACCGTGCTGCTCGGTGGCCCCCACCGGCAGCAGGACCACCGCGTCCCGCGCCGCGAGGGCTCGCAGTTCGGCGGCGGTCAGACGGTTCCACTGGACTTCGTTCATGGGGAGACTCCTTCAGGAAGCGGCCGACGAGGGGGCGGGCCACCGGGCCGGCGTCGGGCGCGGGCTCAGAGGTGATCGGCTTCGACCACCGCCCGCGCGAAGGCGGTGGGAGCCTCCTGCGGCAGGTTGTGGCCGACGTTCGCGAAGGTGTGGTGCGCGTACGGGCCGGTGAAGTGGTCGCGGTAGGAGGAGCCGTCGCCCGGCGCGGTGAAGGGGTCGAGGGCGGCGTCGAGGGTGACGGTGGGGACCTGGATGGGAGGCTGGCCGGCCAGCTTCCTCTCGTAGCGGTCGTAGCGGGCCTCCCCGTCGATCAGCCCGATGCGCCAGCGGTAGTTGAACAGGACGATGGCGGCGTAGTCGGGGTTCTTGAAGGCCTCGGCGGTGCGCGCGTAGGTGGCGTCGTCGAACTTCCAGTGGGGGGAGACGAGCGTCCACACGAACCGGCACAGCGCGATGCGCTGCTCCTCGTTCTCCATCGCCTTCTTGCCGCGGTCGGTGGCGAAGTACCACTGGTACCACCAGTTGTGCTCGACGGCCGGGGCGGCGGGCTCCAGCTGCATCTTGCGATCGGTGATGACGTATCCGCTGGTGGAGACCAGAGCCTTGACCCGTTCGGGCCACAGCGCGGCGATGATGTCGGCGGTGCGCGAGCCCCAGTCGAAGCCGGCCAGGACGGCCTGGTCGATCTTGAGGGCGTCCATCAGGGCGATGATGTCGAGCGCGATGGCGGACTGTTCGGCCGTACGGGGGGTGCGGCGGGAGAGGAAGCGGGTGCTGCCGTGGCCGCGCAGGTAGGGAACGATGACGCGGTAGCCCAGGTCGGCGAGGAGCGGGGCGACGTCGGCGTAGCTGTGGATGTCGTACGGCCAGCCGTGCAGGCAGAGGACGACCGGGCCGTGCCGGGGACCGAGCTCGGCATAGCCGATGTCGAGGACGCCCGCCTTGACCTGCTTGATCGTGTGGAAACCGGTGTGCGTGCCGGGGGTGATGTCCGGCACCGTGGGAACGGGCGTGACGCCCGGATGGTGCGCGGCGGACGCGCCGGTCTGCAGGCCGGTCAGCGAGACCGCCGCCGCACCGGTGCCCAGGCCGACGGCCTTGCTGAACGTACGCCTGTTGATCATGCGAAACCCTTCGTCGCGCGTTTCCAGTGACCGGTTCACACCGGGCCGACGCCCATACTCTGACGCGTGGCCAAAGCGGACACATCAGTCAGATGACGGTCCGGCACGGGCCGGGCCACCGAGGTCTCCGCTCTCCGCCGCCTTGGGTCAAACGACCGACATGTGTGTCGGACGGCCGGAATTCTCAAGAGACATGTGTCTGTTGCAAGCTCACACCTGATCACCTCTTGCGTATACACTCCCGGCATCGAGTACGACCCGTGCGCCGTCTGTGCATGCGTCCTTTCGTGCGCCTTCAGTACCGGGTCTCGGTGTCTATGTGAGCCAGGAGCTGCACACCGTGAGCAATTTCCCTTCCCCGCCGCCCGTTCCGCAGGACCGCCAGTTCGTCCTGGGGCAGCATCTCCGTCTGTCCATCCTCACCTCCGCCGAGGAGACCGACGGGCGCCACGACATCTCCGACGTCTGGCTGCCGGCCGGCGCGGGCACGCCCCTCCACGTGCACACCGGCTACGAGGAGCGCATCTGGGTCGTCGAGGGTGCCCTGACCGTGTGGTCCGGCGATGACACCTACACCCTGCGCCCGGGCGACTTCTACCGCGTGCCGATGAACACTCCGCACACCATCAAGGCGGGTGAGGACGGGGCCCGGACCCTGGCCATCACCTCTCCCGCCCGGTTCGCCGAGCTCATCCGCCGCACCGGTACGCCCGCCCACCTGGCCACGGCCGAGACCGAATGGGACATGGCGCTGTTCCAGAAGGTGACCGAGGAGTTCGGCGACATCATCCTCGGCCCGCCCGGCGCCACGCCCGCCGGCCTGGGAGCGGACAAGCGGGTGTGAGAGGCGGGAGGGGCTGAGGCCCCGCGACGCCCCGAGCGATGAACGATCGTGTGTGCTGCGTACGGTCCCGGTGCGCAGCGCACACGATGTCCTTTTCACACACGGCCGTCCGGCCGTGGACCGAGCGAGGCGGGAGGCGGGCCGGCTCCCGGGATCGCATGCGCCGCGGCGGGCCGCGCCCCGCTCAGTCGGTCCGCGGCTCGGGATCCCGGAGCAGCGCCGTGGTGGCGATGTCCCAGTCGACATCGGTGAGTTCGGAGCCGGCGGGGACGAGCTTGTACGTGTACTCCAGCCAAGTGGCCAGCGGCGGCACGGGCAGCTCGAACAGGGCCGCCGTGTCGTGGGACGTCAGCTGAAGCCATGCGGTGGCCCGTTCCTTCCGGTTCGACGGCCATATCCGCATGTTGCCGAGGCCGCTCATCGAGGTCAGCCCCTGCTGGAGGAGATCCCGCCCGATCCGCCACAGGACACGGGGGCCGCCTTCGACGATGAACTCCACGCACACGGTGAGGGGGGAGTCCAGGTCGAAGCGGAACTCCGCCCTGATGGCCTGTCGGGCGGTGAGGCCCAGCACGCGCTCGATGTTCAGGGTCAGATGGAGCGGGTCGTGCGTGGTGCTCCGGCGGGTCTGAACTCCTGACCTTTTGCCGCTCATGTGCCTGGGTCCCCCTCGTCGCGAATCAACGATCCATGATGGAAGATATCACTGGAACAATCAATGGTTCGCAAAACTGATACCGTTGATTCATGGCTAGGGAGACGGAACCGGAGCAAGCAAGCCCGACGCTGCGGCAGAAGATCGTCCTGGCCGCGGCGGCGCTGCTGGAAGAAGAGGGACTGGAAGCGCTGTCCACGCGGGCCGTCGCCGCCCGCGCCGGTGTGCCGGCGCCGTCGATCTTCCGGCTGTTCGGTGACAAGGACGGCCTGCTCGACCAGGTGGCGCAGCACGGCTTCGGCCGGTACCTCGGAGAGAAGGCCGAGCTCCTGCTCCTCACCGCCGACGACCCGGTGCAGACCCTGAGCGACGGCTGGGACCTGCACATCGATTTCGGCCTTGAACACCCGGCGTACTACGCCCTGGTCTACGGCCAGGTGCGGCCCGGATACATGCCCCAGGCCGGACGCATGGCCGCCGCCCACCTGGCCCACATGATGACCATGGTCGCCGCCGTCGGCCGACTGCGGATGAGCGTGAAGCGGGCGACCGAGCTCATGCACTCCGCCGGTGTGGGCACGGTCCTCACGCTGACCGCCCTCCCCGAGGACGTGCGCGACATCCGGACCTCGTACGCCGTCCGGGACATGGTCGTCAGGACCATCACCCTTCCGGCAGAGGAGCAGGGCGAGGACACCACCGCCTCCGGCGGTATCGCGGCGGCTTCCATGAGCCTGCTCGCGGCCCTCGACCAGGACGACGCCGGGGTGCTCAGCCCGGCCGAGCACGGCCTGCTGCGCGAGTGGCTCAACCGGTTGGCCGACGGGACCGGCGGGGATCGCTGAGACGGCACTGCCTCGTCTCGTCGGAGGGGTACTCGGCGGGGTCCGGGACCGGCGCCTCCGCCACGGCCACCCGGTCAGGCGTCAGGACGAGGACCACTTCTGGTTGTCGTGGCCGTTGCAGGACCACAGCTGGAGCCGTGTGCCGTTCGACGTCAGGTCGTCCCGTACGTCCAGGCACTTGTCGGCCTGGCTCGCGGCCAGGTCGTGACGGACGTTGAGGGTGATGCGCTGCGCGGCGCCGCCGTCGCACGATGCCATCCGGAGGTCCGCTCCGTCGGCGGTCGAGCCGCCCGCGACCTCCGCGCACAGCCCCAGTGCGCGCATCGTCCCGTCCGAGGGGAACGTCCATCGCTGCGAGGCGGAGCCCGAGCAGTCCCAGATCATCAGCGCCGCGCCCGGTGCGGCCTTGCCGCCGGCGACGTCGACGCAGCGCTGCGACGCGTGGCTGAACACGCGCGTGCCCGGTACGGACGTCGGGGTGGGCGTGGCCGACGGGGGCTCGTTCGCGGCCGGGGCGGTCTTCTGGGGGCCGGGAGCCACGGAGGGCTCGACTCGCGCGGGCCCTGTCGGGCCGCTGCCGGGGGAGGCGGGCGCGGTGGGCTTCGCCGGGCGAGGGGTTTTCGTGCGGCCGGATGTGCTCGCCGGGGGATCCGCCGGCTCGTCGAGTCCCGTGACGTCGTCCGGGCCGTAGCCGGAGCCGACGACCACCGATGCCCCGCCGCGGCTGCCCTCGTCGTCCTGGCCGCTCAGGGTGAGGGTCAGCACGAGGGCGCCCACCGACAGCAGGCCCACCACACCGACCACGCCCAGCGCTCCTCGGGATCCTCCACGCCGATCCTCGCCGCCGCGACGCCCGAAGAAGCCCTTGGACCCGCCCTTCGAGGACTTCTCCGTCGGGGCGTCCACGGTCGGGGCGTCCGTGGACAGGGTGTTCGTGGGCGGGGAGGGATCCCTGCGGGAGCGCTCGCCGTTCGCGCGGGAGCCCGGTGACGAGAGCCGGGCGAGCCGGGCGAGGGATTCGACCCGGTCTTCGGCGAGGGCCGGTCCGGACCTGCCCACCGGAACCGACAGGCCGAATTCACCGGCCGCTCCGTTGCCCCGCGGGGAAGCGGAAGGAGAACCGACCTGCTTCCCGCTGCCCGGGACGCGCCTGGGAAGACCTCTGCCCGGTCCGGGCGTGGATGGAGGGTGCATGGGGTCCTTCCGAACGAGACGCCCTGACACGGGGCGGCGGACTGCGTGCATCGGGGGACGTCGAAACGAAACCGGCGCGCACCCTATCACCGGCATGTGTGCCGATAGTAAACACGTATCTGGCTGCCGGTGTGCGGTGGAGTGACACACCTGTTGGGGCCACCGGGCGAGGGAACCTCAACTACTCTGGACGCGGGGTCGGTCGTCTGGTCGGTGAGGCAGTCGAGTGGGGTGCCGGCGGGAAGCGATGACGAGAGAGGTTTCCGCCGCACGGCTGCCCATGTGTCCGTCCGGCCCGTAGCCGTGTTTGTCCGAGGAGGAACCACGCGTGTCTCGCCAGGTACTCACCGTCGGCCCGGACAGTGCCGACGGCCTGTCAACCATCGGGGAGGCGCTCGCCAGAGCGCGCAGCGGCGCGGTCCTCAGCGTCCTCCCCGGGACCTACCCGGAGAATCTGACGATCACCACACCGGTCACCATCGTCGCCGCCCAGGCACGCGGCACCGTGGAGATCGCCCCGCGCCGGGGCACCGCGCTGACGCTGAAGGTGGATGCCGTCATGCTCACCGACCTCGTCCTGCGCGGTCGCGACGAGGACCTTCCGGTCGTCGACGCCCCCCGGGGGCAGGTGGCGATGGACGGCTGTGAGATCGCGGGCGCCTCGTGGACCGCGCTGCTCGCCCGTAACAGCGGATCGCTGGCCCTGCGCGACTGCCGGGTGACCAACGGGACGGGCGCCGGGGTCGTCGTCACGTCGCCCGCGGAGAGCTCCGTGGAGTCCTCCACCCTCGAACACCTCGGCACGACGGGCGTCGTGATCGGTGAACAGGGACGGGTCACCGTGCGGGGCTGCACGATCCGCGACGCCCGCGGCAACGGCGTCCTGGCCAACGGCGAGGCCCGGGGATCGGTCGAGGAGTGCGACATCTCCTCCACGGACCAGCCGGCGGTCGCGCTGGAGGGCCGCAGCACCACCACGGTGCTGCGCACGGTGGTGCACGACACGTCGGTGGGCCTGCACATCACCAGCGAGTCCCGCACCCTCTTCGAGGACGTGCGGGTGACGAACACCTCCGGCGTCGGCATCGCCGTGGGAAAGGGCAGCGATCCGCTGCTGCGCCGCTGCCGGGTGGCCCGTACCAAGCAGCACGCGGTCCTCGTCACGGATCGCTCCCGCGGCACCTTCGAGGACTGCTGGGCCGACTCCTGCGAGGCGCCGGCGGTGCGGGTGACGGGATCGTCCTCGCCGGTCTTCGTCGGCCTGACGGTACGGGACTGCGCCGGTACGGCACTGCTCCTGGAGGAGGAGTCCGCGGCCGAACTGGACCGGCTGGAGATCGTGGACGCCAAGGGCGTCGGCATCTCCGTGCGCACCGGCGCCCATCCACTGGTCCGCCGGGCCCGGATCATCTCCCCGGCGGGACACGGCGTGGAGGTCGTCAAGGACGGCCGGGGCCGCCTCGAGGACTGCCTGATCGAGCGGCCCGGAGGCGCGGGAGTCCGCGCGGAGGGCGACGGCAACGTCTACATCGGCGGGGGAGCGGTGCAGACCCCGCAGGGCGCGGGGCTCTCCGTGGGCGCCGACGGCAGCATGACGGTGCGGGACTGCGTGATCACCAAGGCCGTGCTCCACGGCATCCTGGTCGAGACCGACGGCGACCTGACCGCGACCCGGGTGACGGCCCACGAGAGCACCGAGCACGGCGTACTGGTCTCCGACGGCGGGCGGGCCGCCCTGAACTCCTGCGAGCTGAGCGGCAGCGGCAAGGACGGCGTGCGCATCGAGTCCGACTCCCCGGTCTCCGTGGTCGACTGCACCGCCCGCGACAACGCGGGCGGCGGCCTGATCCAGGCCAGGACGAGCGACCGGGTGGCCGTGGAGGGCCTGACCAGCGCGGGCAACGGCAAGCGGGACGCGTGGGGAGTCGGCGACGCCCAGGACACCGACCCGGCGGCCTCCCCGGGCACCCAGGAGCACGGCGACGGCTCGGGCGAGGACGCCTCCCTGGCCGCGCTCGACGCACTGATCGGGCTCGACAACGTCAAGCAGCAGGTCCGTACGCTGGTGAACCTCACCCAGCTCGCCCAGCGCCGTGCCCGACTCGGCATGCCCGCGCCCCCGATGAGCCGCCACCTGGTCTTCGCCGGCCCCCCGGGAACCGGCAAGACCACCGTGGCCCGGCTCTACGGCAACGTCCTCGCCGGGCTCGGCACCCTCCGCTCGGGACACCTGGTCGAGGTCTCCCGGGCCGACCTGGTCGCCCAGATCGTCGGCGGCACCGCGATCAAGACCACCGAGGCCTTCAACCAGGCCCTCGGCGGCGTCCTGTTCATCGACGAGGCGTACACCCTGCTGTCCGACGGCAAGGGCTCCGGCGCCGACTTCGGCCGCGAGGCGGTCGACACGCTGCTCAAGCTGATGGAGGACCACCGCGACGACGTGGTGGTCGTCGCCGCCGGCTACTCCGCCCAGATGGACGACTTCCTCGCGTCCAACCCCGGCCTCGCCTCCCGCTTCTCCCGGACCGTCGAGTTCGAGAACTACACCGTGCCGGAGCTCGTCGCCATCGTCGAGAAGATGTGCCTCGGCCACCAGTACCGCCTGGACGAGTCCACCCACCAGGCGCTGACCGTGCGCTTCGACCGCATGCCCAAGGACGCCACGTTCGGCAACGGCCGCGAGGCGCGCCGGGTGTTCGAGGAGATGGTGGACCGCCAGGCGACCCGGCTGGCCGGGCTCGCCGAGATCTCCGAGAGCGACCTGCAGCTGCTGCTGCCCGAGGACGTGGGTGCCGAGGCGGCCGCGGCGGCCTCGGGCGGGACGGCGCCGGACGGGACCAACCCGCTGGAACGGCTGGGCGACCTGGTGGGCCTCGCGGGCGTGAAGCGCGACGTCACCGACCTGGTCAACCTGCTGTCCACCGCGCGTCAGCGCGAGGCGGCGGGCCTGCCCGCGCCGCGCATCAGCCACCACCTCGTCTTCACCGGCCCGCCCGGCACCGGCAAGACGACCGTGGCCCGTCTGTACGGCGAACTGCTCACCTCGCTCGGCGTCCTGCCCCGGGGCCAGCTCGTCGAGGTCTCCCGCGCCGACCTGGTGGGCCGGTACATCGGCCACACCGCGCAGCTCACCCGCGACGTGTTCCGGCAGGCCATCGGCGGCGTGCTGTTCATCGACGAGGCCTACACCCTCACCCCGGCGGGCTCCTCGGCCTCCGACTTCGGCCGCGAGGCGGTCGACACGCTGCTGAAGCTGATGGAGGACCACCGCGACGAGGTGGTCGTGATCGTCGCCGGATACACCGAGGAGATGGAAGGCTTCCTGGCCTCCAACCCGGGCCTGACCTCGCGCTTCTCCAGGCGCGTCGAGTTCGCCGACTACTCCTCCGACGAACTGGTCACGATCGTGCGGGCCCACGCGACGGCCTCGGGCTACGAGTGCGGCCCCGGCACCGGACAGGTGCTCCGCGAGTACTTCGAGACCCTGCCGCGCGACCGTTCCTTCGGCAACGCCCGCCTGGCCCGCCAGGTCCTGGAAGGCATGATGACGCGCCAGGCGGGACGGATCAGCCGCATGACGGCCCCCGGCCTGGAGGACCTGCGGTCGCTGCTGTCCCAGGACGCCCCACAGCGGCAGGGACTGTCCGCGTGATCCGCCGAGCGGGAAGGCGGGCCCCCGGCAGGCGCAGGCGTACGGGCCGGGGACCGGCGCTGCGTCTGGAGGCGTCGATGCTCCTGCCACCGGCTCTGGCCGCGTCGGCGGTGCTGACCGCGGGGCCCGCCGCCCTCGCCGCCGAGAGCCCGCCGACCGTCAAGCTGCCCGTCCTGACCGCCGTACGAGCCGACGGCGCCGGCTGCGTCAAGGAGTCCCCCACCAGGGCGACGGCCATGCCCTGGGAGCACCAGAGCCTGGAGCTGAGCCGTGCCGCACGGATCTCCCAGGGCGCGGGGGTCAAGGTCGGCGTCGTCGACACGGGCGTCTCCACCCGGGCACCCGCCCTGGCCGGACGGGTCCAGGCCGTCGGCGGCGCCGGAGACGACTGCGTGGGCCACGGGACCTTCGTGGCCGGACTGATCGCCGCCGCACCCGTCGAAGGGGTCGCCTTCCACGGCGTCGCGCCCCGGGCGAGCATCGTGGCGGTCCGTGCCACCACCGGACGCGGAGCACCCTCCGTGGCCGGCGTCGCCGCGGGCATCCGCGCCGCCGTGGACGCCGGCGCCCGGGTCGTCGAGGTGTCGGCGGCGTTCGGGACCCGGTCGCCCGCGCTCGACGCCGCGGTGTCCTACGCCGCGAAGCACGACGCCCTGATCGTGGCGGCCGCCGTACCGGACGCACCGCGGAACACCACGACCGCCGCACCGACCCCCCGGGACTACTGGCCCGCGGCCTCCCCCGGCGTACTGAGCGTGCTGGACGTGGACGTCGAGGGCGTCCGCCGGGACGACGCACCGCTCCCGGTCCACGCCGACCTGGCGGCCCCCGGCGACGGCCTCGTCGGCATCGGGCCGCGCGGCGGCGGGCACTTCATCGGCAGCGGAGCCTCGCTGGCCGCCGGGTACGCCGCGGGGGCCGCCGCCCTCGTGCGGTCGGCCTTCCCCCACCTGTCGGCCGAGCAGGTCGCGCGGCGCCTGGTCTCCACGGCCTACCCCGACTACGTACCCCGGCTGGACGCCTACGCGGCGGTCGCCTCGGTGGCACAGGACCGCGCGACGGGGGCCGGTACCGATCGCGAGGCGCACACCGAGGTCGTACGGATGCCCGACCGGACGCCGGGGGAGGAGGCCACCAGGACCGCTGTGCCGGTCGCCGGAGGTGGTCTGACGGTGCTCCTCCTCGCCGGCTGGGCGGCCCTGGCCGTCCCGCGGGGCCGGGCGCGCGGCTGGCGTCCGCCAGGGCGCTGACCGGGCGTCGAGACGGTCCAGGGGGCGGGGTGTGTGGCACACCCCGCCCCCTGGCGTCGTACCGGCCTACTGCTCCTCCGCCTCCGGAGGCGTCTCGACCGACGCCGTCTGCAACAGCGTCGCCTTGTTCCGGGCGATGTACCGGGCCCGGCCGGGCGGCAGGTTCCTCGCCTTGACGTTGCCGAAGACGAACCCCTCGGTCGGCGGACAGGACAGCAGCAGGCCGGGGGTGTTGACCTCGCCGAGCCGCCGCAGCAACTGGTCGTTCAGACCGCGGCCGGCGCCGGTGGCCGACCGCGCGATGACGAAGTGCAGGCCGACCTCGTGCCCGAGCGCCAGGAACTCGAAGAGCGGCGCGAAGGGATGGTCGAAGGCGTTGCCGCCGCCGACCATGTCGTAGTCGTCGACCAGGACGAACAGGCGCGGCCCCGCCCACCAGTCCGCCTGCCGCATCCGGGCGGGGGTGATGTCCGGCCCCGGCAGCCGCGTCTTCAGCGCCTGCTGGGAACCGCCCATCAGCTCCTCCAGCGCGCTCAGGGACACGGCGTGACCCAGGCGGTACTCCTCCGGAACGGCCTCCACCAGCTCCCGCCGGTAGTCGACCACCAGGATCCGCGCCTCCGAGGGGGTGTACCGGGCGGTGATCGCGGAGGTCACCAGCTTCAGCAGGTTGGACTTGCCGCTCTCGGTGTCGCCGACGGCCATCAGGTGCGGGGTGCGGCTGAAGTCGTGCCAGACGGGGGACAGCGTCTCCTCGTCGAGCCCGAGCGCCATGCGCAGCCCGCCGGTGCTCTCGGGCGCGGGCAGTTCGGCGGCGGGAAGCCGGTGCGGCAGCATGCGGACGGCGGGAGCGGCCGGACCGTTCCAGCCCGCCGAGATCCGCTCGACCAGATCCGCGACGCCCTCGGTGAGGTCGTCGACGGAGCCGCTGCCGTCGACGCGGGGCAGCGCCGACAGGAAGTGCAGCTTCCCCTCGACCGTGAGACCGCGCCCGGGGATGCGCGGCACCTCCGCCGCCCGCCGCACGTTGACCACCGAGTCCATGTTGTCGCCGAGCTTGAGTTCGAGGCGCGTGGCGATCTGGTCGCGCACCTGGGTCGTCATCTCCATCCACCGGGACGCCGTGACGACCAGGTGGACGCCGTAGTTCAGACCGCGCGCGGCGAACTGGTTGAACGTCGGCACCAGGTGGTCGAAGTCCTGGCGCAGGGTCGTCCACCCGTCCACCACGAGGAAGACGTCGCCGTGCGCCTCCTCGGCGAACTCACCGGCCGCCCGGCGGCGCCGGTACGTCGCCATCGAGTCGATGTTGTGGTCCAGGAAGAACTGCTCGCGGTGGTTGAGCACCGCCGTGACCTCGGAGACGGTCCGGCTGATGCGCTCGCTGTCCAGCCGGGAGGCGACGCCGCCCATGTGCGGCAGCCCGGACAGCCCGGACAGCGTGCCGCCGCCGAAGTCCAGACAGTAGAACTGCACCTCACGAGGCGTGTGGGTGAGGGCCAGGGAGGCGATGAGGCCGCGCAGCAGGGTGGACTTGCCGCTCTGCGAGCCGCCCGCGATGCCGACGTGGCCCTCCGCGCCGGACAGATCCACCACGAGCGGGTCGCGGCGCTGCTCGAAGGGCTTGTCGACCAGGCCGACCGGCACCTTCAGCCGCCCGGACCCGGCCCACGACGCCGCCGTGAACCCGCGCTCGGGACCGACCGCGAGCGGCGGCAGCAGCTCGTCCAGCGGGGACGGCAGACCGAGCGGCGGCAGCCACACCTGGTGCGCCCCCGGCCCCGCGCCCCGCAGCCGGTCCAGAGCCACCGACATCAGGGTGTCGCCCGTCTCCCGCTCCTCCTCGGCGACGGGTTCCGCCTCGGCGGGCTGGACCGTGCGCGGCACCACGTACCCCGACGTCCACGGCACCACCTGGCTGGCCACCCGCGCCTGCGCGACCGCCCCGCCCCGCCTGCGGTACTCGCCCGACACATACGCCGCGCGGAAACGCGTCAGCGCCTCGACACCGCTCTTGAGGTACCCGCTGCCGGGCTGCGAGGGCAGCTGGTAGGCGTCGGGGACACCCAGCACCCCCCGGCTCTCCATCGCCGAGAAGGTACGCAGACCGATCCGGTACGACAGATGGCTCTCCAGCTGGTGCATCCGCCCCTCGTCCAGGCGCTGCGACGCCAGCAGCAGATGCACGCCCAGGGAACGCCCCAGCCGGCCGATCATGACGAAGAGCTCCATGAACTCCCGGTGGGCGGAGAGCAGCTCACTGAACTCGTCGACGACGACGAACAGGCTCGGCAGCGGGGCGAGGTCCGTGCCCGAGGCGCGCGCCTTCTCGTACTCCAGGGCCGAGGAGTAGTTGCCGGCGGCCCTCAGCAGCTCCTGCCGGCGGATCAGTTCGCCGTGCAGGGCGTCCTGCATGCGCGCGACGAGCGCGACCTCCTCCGAGAGGTTGGTGATCACCGCCGAGGTGTGCGGCAGTTCGTCCAGGCCCAGGAAGGTGGCACCGCCCTTGAAGTCGACGAGGACGAAGTTGAGGGTCTCGGAGGAGTTCGTCAGGGCCAGGCCGAGCACGAGGGTCCGCAGCAGCTCGCTCTTGCCCGAACCGGTGGCGCCGATGAGCATCCCGTGCGGCCCCATGCCGCCCTGCGCGGACTCCTTGATGTCCAGCTCGACCGGGAGGCCGTCGCTGCCGACCGCGACGGGCACCCGCAGCCGCGAGGAGCCGTTCGCCCGCTGCCACAGGGTCTGCGGTTCGTGCCGGTGCAGGTCGCCGATGCCGAGCAGCGTCGTCAGCTCGGTGTTCGCGTCCAGCGGTTCGGCGACGGAGTCCGCGAGACGCATGCGGTACGGCGCGATCACCCTGGCCAGCGCCTCGGCCGCGACCGGCCCCATGAGGTCCGGCCGGCCCAGCCGCGTCGTCTGCTCCTTGCGGGTGCGGTCGGTGCGCACCAGGGCGAGCCGGTCCGGCTGGACTTCGAGGCGGAGCGTGCTGCGCCCGGGCCGCCACTGGAGGGTGTCGGCCAGGTCGATGACGACCGCGTTGCGATGGCCCTGACCGTCCATGCGGTGTCCGGCCGGCACCGTCACCCCGTCCAGGACGACGACCGTGTACGGCTCCTCACGGCCAGGGGGCGTCTCCGGATCGAAGCCGGGACGCTCGCCGAACTCGGCCCCGAGCAGGTCCTCCAGGTCGTTGAACGCGGACGTCACCATCCGGGCCGGGCCCGCACCGTCCTTCTCCTGCGGATGCTGGCCGTGCGGCAACCACTTCAGCCACTCCCATTCGGCCCGGTGCTCGTCCGCGGCGCACACGACGATCCACAGGTCCTCCGGAGCGTGGAAGACGGCGAGCTGCGCGAGCATCGCGCGGACCAGACTCCGCCGGGCGGCGTCGTCACCCCGCATCAACACCCGCGCCCAGGAACGCAGGTACACGGCGACCGGCTGATCGGGCACCGTACTGTAGGCACGTATGAAGCGGCGCAGCGCATGTGCCGCGAGCGGATCGAGGTCCTCGACCGGCTTGGTGGCCAGTGGCGTCAGCTTCATGGCCAACTGCTGATCGCCGACCGCCATCCGGACCTCGGCGAAGTCCTCGTCCTTCACCCGGCGTTCCCACAGCCGCGTGGTGCGCACCAGGGAGCGCAGCGCCGCCGGTTCCGGATGGCGCCAGGCCAGCGCCAGCTGCTGTTCGGTCACCGCGCGCCGGATCTGCTTGCGGACCTGCCCGAGATACCTCAGGTAGTCCCGCCGCTCCCCGCGCAGCCGCTGCTTGCGCTCACTGCCGCGCTTCATGAACTGACCGATGATCATGGCGGCCGAAGCGAGCAGCATCAGACCCAGCGACAGGTAGACGAAGACGCCGTTCGACCCGCCGGGACGCAGGAAGATCAGCATCATGGAGACGGACATCATCGCCATGGGCATGTACGTCCACACCGCGGAGTTGTCCGGCACCGACTCCGCGAGCACCGGCGGCTCCTGAAGGCTCAACTCCCCCTGGGGCATGTCCGGTCCACGGCGACGCGCGGGACGACGAAACAGCACGGAACTCAAGGCATCGGCTCCTTCGGGCGGCAGCCAGTGAGGTGTCACCTGGCCCGTCGGGGAGAAACGCGGGGCGACGAGGACGGCCCGGTGGACAGAGGTACCCTGCACACGATAGACGGATACGTACCTCGCCGGAGCACACACCTATGTGTCGACCGGTCTCCCGCTCCCCCGTCCGTCCGCCCTGATCACCTTCCGCGAAAGCGAATGTGCCGACCATGAGCGACACCTCGGTGGCCAGCCTGTGCCGCCTCACCGTCCGGGCACCCTCCAGGACGATCGACCTCGCCGTCCCGGTGGACGTGCCCGTGGCCGACCTCCTCCCCACCCTGCTCAGGTACTGCGCCGAGGACATGGAGGAGGAGGGCCTCGACCACGGCGGCTGGGTGCTCCAGCGCCTGGGCGGCCCCGCCCTCGACGACGAAGCCACCCTGGAGGCCCTCGATCTGCACGACGGCGAGGTGCTCCATCTGCGCCCCCGGACCGAGGAGATGCCCGAGGTCCGTCTCGACGACCTGGTCGACGGGATCGCGAACGTCACCCGGGACCGGCTGCACGCCTGGACGGCGGACCGCAGCCGGCAACTCCTGCGCGCCTTCCTCGTCTGCGTCCTGGCCATCGCGCTGGGCCTGCTGGCCTGGCCCGGTGGCGAGGTCGTGCCCCGCGTGGCCACCGCCGGCGCGGCCGGACTGCTGATCCTGGCGGGAGCCGCCACGGCCGCCCGCGCCGTCGGCGACGCCGCCACGGGCGGCACCCTCGGTGTCATGGCCGTGCCGGCCCTGGGACTCGCGGGCTGGCTGTTGCCCGACGGCGAGAGCGCGGGCCCCCACGCCCACCACGTCCTGGGCGCCCGGCTGCTGGCCGCCGGCGCCGCCGGTGCGGGCGCCGCCGTCCTGGCGCTGGCGGCCGTCGCCGTCTACGCCCCGCTCTTCCTGTCCGCGGCCGTGGTCTGCGTGTCCGCGGCCGTCTCCGGGGTCCTGATGAGCGTCTTCGACGTCCCCGTGGACAAGGCCGCCTGTGTGATCGCCGCCTGCCTGGTGGTCGTCGGCGGCTTCGTGCCCGCCCTCGCGTTCAAGCTGGCGGGCATGCGCATGCCGCCGCTGCCCACCCACCCCGGGCAGCTCCAGGAGGGCATCGAACCGTACGAAGTCCCCGAGGTGACCACCCGTACGGAGCTGGCCGGCGGCTGGATGATCGCCCTGTACGGCGCGATCGGCCTCGTCTGCGCGACCTGCCTGATCCCGCTGGTGCGCCGCCCCGGCCTCCCGGAGGCGCTGTTCGCCGTCCTCCTGTCCGTGATCCTGCTCCTGCACGGCCGCGGCATGGTCAACGTGTGGCAGCGGCTCGTCCTGGTCGTGCCCGGCGCCATGGGAGCCGCGCTGGTCCTGGTCGGCGCCGGCGCCCGCCTCGCCCCCGGCGACCGGCCCGTGTTCGTCGCCGGACTGCTGGGCCTGGCCGCCGCGCTCGCCCTCACCACCTGGTCCGTCCCCGGACGCCGGATGCTGCCCTACTGGGGCCGCGCCGCCGAACTGCTGCAGTCCACCCTGGCCGTCGCCCTGCTGCCGATCACGCTCTGGGCCGTCGGCGTGTTCGGCCGACTGCGCGCCCTCACGGGCTGACCGCAGACCACGCCGACCCCGAAGAAACCCGCGAGGCAGGTCACCACCATGCAGTCGAAACGCGACCAGGTACAGGCGCACAGCTTCATCATGAGCCGGCTCACGGCCGGCATGCTCCTCGCCGAACCCGACGCCCCGGACACCCCGCTGGGCCGGACCACGCGCGGCGTGTTCATCGGCGTGCTCATCGCGGTGCTGATAGCCGCCGGAGCCGTGGTGTACGGGCTGATCTCACCCGGCGGCAACACCTCGTGGAAGACACCCGGGGCCCTCGTCGTCAACAAGGAGACCGGCGCCCGCTACCTGTACGCCGACGGGCGGCTCAGGCCGGTGCGCAACTACGCCTCCGCGCGCCTGATCGTCGGCGGCGGCCCCAGCACCTCCACGGTGGCCACCGCCTCCCTCCGGGGAACCCCCGTGGGGCAGCCCATCGGCATCCCCGGCGCCCCCGAGTCGGTGCCGCCGGCGGGCGACCTCGACCAGGGCGCGTGGCTGGTCTGCTCCACCGCCGGCGCCCGGACCCCGGACGCCCGCACCACACTGGTGGCCGGATCCCCCCTCGACGGCACCGGACTGGGCACGGGGCAGGGCTTCGTGGCCGAGGGCCCCGACCACACGACCTACCTGGTCTGGCAGGGAAGCCGACTGCGCCTGGACGAGGAATCAGGTGCCGCCGTGTCCCTCGGCTACGGCTCCGTGACGCCCCGGCCGGTCTCCGCCGCCTTCCTCGACGCCCTGGTCCCCGGACCGGACCTCGTGGCGCCCGAGGTACCGGGCCGTGGTGACGCGGGACCGTCGCTCGACGGCAACGCCGGCACGACGGGCCGGGTGTTCCGGGCCGAGGTGCCCGGCTCCGACGAGCATCCGTACTACCTCCTGCGCAAGGAGGGGCTGGCACCCCTGACCGCCACACAGGCCGCCCTCGTACTGGGCGATCCGCGGACGCGGGAGAAGGCGTACGCCGGGAAGACCCCGCTCACGGTGCCGCTGAGCGCCGACGCGCTCAAGCAGCACCTGGCGCCGGGCGCGGAAGGCCGCTCCCCGGTCACCGAGGGCCTGCCCACCGAGCCGCCGAAGCCGGCCGTCATCGCCGGGGACCAGTCCGCCTGCACGAGGGTGGAACCGCGTGAGGACGGCACGCTGGTCACCACGCTGCTCGTGCCGACGGACGCCCTGCCTCCCGCCGCCCAGCCGTCGCCCGACGCCGCACCGGCCTGCCTGCGGGTGGACGCGGTCGTGGTGCGTCCGGGCAGGGCGGTGCTGGTGCGCGCCCTGGGTGCCGGCGGCTCCGCCCTCGGCACCACGACCTACCTGGTCGACGACACCGGCACGAAGTTCCGCGTCCCGACGGCGAAGGCGCTCGGCGCCCTCGGGTACGGCGAGGGGCGGGCCGTCGCCCTGCCCTCGCCGCTGCTCTCCATGCTGCCGACGGGACCCGCCCTCGACCCGGACGCGGCGGCCGGAGCGGTTCCGCCCACGGTGCAGACGCAGTGCCCGCCGCAGGGGCGGTAGGACCCGTGTCGGTCTCTTCGTGTGCGGCTCATACGTATTCTCGTGGAAGACACACCTTGACGGGGTACGGTAGACACCGCGCCGGGTTCGGCCGTCACCGACCGCGGCGGACCGTACGCCACTGACACACGTGTCGAGAGAGTGTCGACTCCTCGACGGAGCAATCGGGAGGCTGTCCATGGCCGAAAGCCCACTTCGCATCTCAGACGCACAGGCCGTAAGCAACGGCATCATGGCCCTGGAATCCGCGCGCACGGGCGTGAGGAGGTGCCGTGCGGACGTCGAGGCCACCCGGATCGGCCTGAACACGGGTTACAAGGGCAGTGACGGCCGTGCCTACTCCGACCTCATCGAAGACTGGGAGAGCCAGGTCGACAAGATCCTCGTGAACCTGGACGAAATGATCGCGAACCTCCACACGAACGTCCAGGAGGTCAACAAGAACCAGCAGGCGGTGAACGAGGCCATCAAGAACGCCCGCGGCAACGGGGACCCGACGTACCACACGCTGATGGGCAGGTGACCCGGGCCCCGTGCCCCCACCTCCTCGACCGCACCGCTGACCCTTTCGAGACATCACGAGGCAGACATGTCCAGTCCGTTCGAAGACGGCGTCATCCACGTCGACTACCGGCACATCGACAACGCGATCGACAACATGGTCCAGCAGACCAAGGCCATCGACCAGACCCTCACCAACCTCGACGCCGAGCTCGACGTCCTGAAGCAGGGCTGGGAGGGTGACGACAAGAGCGCGTACGGCGTCTGCCAGGCCAACTGGAACCGGGCGGTGGCCGACATGGAGGCCCTGCTGGCGAAGTACATCGAGGTGCTCAACGGCGCGCAGAACACCTACAAGTACACGGAGCAGTCGCTCGCCCAGCTGTGGTCCGACGTGAAGGTCCAGGCCTGACCGCTCTGTCCACGGGGCCGGACCTCCCGACCGGGCGGTCCGGCCCCGTCCGGCGCCCCGCACCCGAAACCGCGCGTCCCGCTTCTTCTGGAGGTCCCATGGGAAACCTTTCGCATCTCGACGGGCAGTCGCTGCAGACGTTCGTCGACCACGACATCAAGGACTTCCTGACGAAGACGGAGGAGATCCGAAGGGACAAGGACTCGGGGGACGCCACGTACCCGATCAGGGCCCTGAGGAGCCTGGTCGACGGGGAGACGACCCCCGAGACGATCGGGCAGAACCAGGTCCTGGCCCTCGGGCCGATGGCCGGCGACGACACCACCCACGGCAAGAGCCTGATCGAGGCGGTGAAGGGAGCGGCCAAGTCGATCGACGAGATCCTGGAGAGGCAGCAGCGTCTCTTCCGGGACATCGACCGGGACTTCCGGCAGACGCTGAAGCTCATGGGATCCGCGCAGAGCGACAACCTGACCGAGATCAACGCCGAAAAGATGCTCGAACTGTTCGAGGACGTCGACAACGACATGGGTCCGTCCGGCAAGGCATCGAAGACCGACGCGTAGCCCGAGCGCCCCTCCTCCGTCGGCCCCCGCCCCCTCTTCATCACGCGGAGCGCGTACATGGGAATCAACTTCGACACGGACGACTACTGGGCCCAGGCCGTCGGTCTCTACACCGGCTACTCGCTGCCGAGCCGCAAGACCCTCTTCGACAAGCTGAAGAGCAAAGAGGGGATTCCGCTCATGCGGGTCAACCTGGTCGAGCACCTGAAGCGCGCCGTCGACCCGCAGGACTACTCCGCTTCCAGCGGCTGGCAGGCCTCCCACGGCGAGGACTACCGGCTGGCCTTCTACACGCACCACGGGAAGGACGACGTCAGGCTGTTCACGGCCGACATCGTCTTCATCGGGGTCCTGGCCGACGAGCACGGCAAGAGCCACCTGACGGACGCCGGCGCCACCCGCGAGGGCGGCAAGTTCAGCGGCAAGTACAAGGACGAGTGGGACGACACCGACCTGTGGCGCTACGTCTCCGCCCCGAAGTTCGCCCTGGACACCCTGGTGAACACCCACACGACGAAGCACTTCTCGTACAACGGGACGGGCGTGCCGGACGACAACGCCGTCGACCTGGTCTCCTTCGAGCGGACCGCGGCGGCCTTCGACCGGGCGGCGCAGTTCTTCCGGGAACAGATGAATCCGCTGGAGGACTGGTACACCTCGCTGGGCGGTGACAAGGCCGCCTGGAAGGGCGAGTCCGCCGACGTCGTACGGAGCCTCATCCAGTCCCTGCACAAGAGCTACGAAAGCTACACGGACCAGATGGGAGGCCGTGAGTACAAGTCCGACCTCACCATGCTCGACGGCTATCAGCCCAGGTCCACCTACTCCGCCGGCCTGCGCCAGGCACAGTGGGAACTCCACTGGGAGGCACGGGAGATGCAGGCCGCCTGGCTGAACTGGGCCAACTCGGGCGAACACGATCCGCACCGGGCGCTGCTCGAAGAGCTGGACGAGCTGACCCGGTGGATCCTGATCAACAACGTGCCGCTCGTCAGCGTCCAGCGCACCGGTGCCCCGACCGCGTACGGGGACAGCGCCGACACCGTCGAAGACCTCTGGACGACGGATTCCGACACCTACGACACGTTCCCCGGTTTCAGTGACGATCCCGGATTCGGCGCCCTGGACGACATCAACACCTGGAAGGCCATCGGGGAGACGGCGGTGGCGCGCTGGCAGAGAAACGTCGAAGGCTATCTCGTCGAGGCCGCCAAGAGGTCACTGTCCAACCTCGGGAAGGGCTGGAACACGGCCACCACGGATCTCGGGAAGGAGGTGATCGACCGCAATCCCCACAGCCTCACCCAGACCTACGAGAAACAGGAGGCGAAGAAGACGAAGGAGGAGGCGAAGAAGTCCGCGGAGGACAGCAAGAAGACCTGGGAGAGCCTCAACAAGAACCTCTCGGCCGCCGCCGGCGGCAACAAGGAGCTGTTCGACGACCTGAGCAACGGCCTCAAGGACGCCAACAGCAACCAGGTGCGGCTCAACAACGGGCTGAACGGGCTCGGCAGCAGCCTCAACAAGGGTCTGAACAACCTGACCGACGGTTTCACCCAGAGCCTCAACGGCGGTCCCAAGGGGCTCGGCGGCGGCCTGAACCTCGACGGCGGCCCCACGAGGACCGCGCTCAACGGCGGTCTGAACGGAGCGCTCGACAACCTCGGCGGCACCCACGCGAACAGCCACCCCCTGAACTCCGGCACCCCCCTGCCGCTCAACACCTCCCTGCTGAACGGCGGCTCCCTCACGGGCGGTTCGTCGACGGGCGGCCCGCGCCCGCTCGACCTCAACGGCTCCCTCACCGGCGCCGGACCCCACCTCGACGCGAACGGGAACCTGGTCCAGACGTATCCGGGCGGCATCAAGACGGTGCTCAACCCCCACACCGGCCGACTCGTCACGACCACGCCGAACGGCCACACGACCACGACCCAGCACAAGCCCGGTGACGTCATCACCAACCCCGACGGCAGCCACACGCGGTTCAACGCGGACGGCACGATCACGACGGAGTTCCCGGACGGCACCAAGACCGTGTTCGACCCCTCGGACGGCACCCTCCAGACCACGAAGCCGGGCGGCCACACGAGCACGACCCACCCGAACAGGCCGATCGACCTGCCCGACCGTCCGGTCATCGGGAGCGACGTCCCGCACGGCGGGGTACACACCTCACTGAACGGCGGGCCCCGTTTCCCCGGTGGCGGCAACCTCAGTCACAGCCCTGACTTCGACTACGAGGACTACGACAGCACACCTTTCACGGGCGGTGCTCTGGGGAGAAACGTGTCAGGTTACGATTCTGTCGGCGCCGACACCTCGCAGTCGCCCGCCGGGGGAACACCCCTCAACCCGGGTTTCGGCGCAGGTGCCGGGGCAGGCGCGGGAGCGGGCGGGGCGAACGGGGAACGTGTGCGTACGGTGCTGAGCGACGCGAACAACCTGTCCGTGTCGCGCCGCAACGGCTCGATCGAGGCGGCCGCCCACGGCGAGGCCCTGCCCTTCCGGCAGAACGGCACCCAGACCACGAGTACGCCCATGGGCGGCGGTGCTCCGATGGGCGGCGGCATGCAGGGCGGCCAGTCGACGGAGAGCGGGGAACGACAGCGTACGAACTGGGTGGAGGAGGACGAGGACGTGTGGGGAACCGAGGAGGGCGGAACGCCGGCGGTGATCGGATGAGCGGGACCGAGTACGGCACGGGAGCGGGGCGGGCCCGGCAGGACGGGTCCGACGCCGGTGCGGCGGCGAACCCGTTCACGGAGTCGATCGACGCGCGACTCGCCGAGACGCTCTCCGCTCTGGAGTCCATGACCGCCGGCATGGCCAAGGCCAAGGCGGAACTGAGCCGTGCCACCCACGTGGTGCGATCCCGGGACCGGACGGTGGAGGCCACGGTCGGACACCAGGGACAGCTCCTCGACCTGAGGTTCCTCGACAACAAGTACCGCACCATGAGCTCCACCGAGCTCGCCGCCTCGGTGCTGGAGGCCGTGTCCCGGGCCAGGGACTCGATGTCCCGTCAGGTGATGTCCACCATGTCCCCCTTCACCCGGCCCCTGCCGGGGACGCGGGCCACGGAGGGGATGGACATCGACTGGGCCGAGCTCTTCGGACCGGGCGTGCTGGAGGACCCGGAGACGGCCATGGACAAGGCCAACGCACGGCTGCGGGACGAGATCGACGAGGAAAGGGAGGAGTAGCCGTGGGCGACGTGTTCTCGGCGGACGTGTCGAAGGTCAAGCGGTTCGCGGACCTCATGCGCGAGATCGAGGCGATCACGGGCGACGCCGTGGGCCGGTTCGAGGACGGGGCCCGTACCTGCCTCGACTGGGTCGGCCGGGACGACGAGATGTCCGAGCAGCTGAGGCCCCGCGACCGGAAGGAGCGCGAGGACACCACGAAGACCGGGACGTCACTGATGGAGGCCGTCGCCGGCATCTCCAGGGCGCTCAAGGTGAACGGCAACATCATCCAGGGCGCCCAGAACGACGTCCACGAAGCGATCGACGACGCGTCGCGCAAGTCCGGGAGGCACTGACCCGTCATGGCGATCGTGGTTCCTGAGTGGGCGAACGCCCTGCTCCTCGTCGTCATCGGCAGTCGCATGCCGCAGGCCGATGAGGACCTCGCCTACCAGAGCCACGAGTCGTTCAAGGAGTTCTCAGGAAACCTGTACAAGCTGGACGAACTCCTTGAGGAGTCGATCAAAGCGTCGAGCGGAGCGCTCCCGCCCGAGATCGCCGAACGCTACGTCCGCGCCACGCGGATGGTGACCGCCGACGGCGGCACGAACTACCTCCTGGAGTTCGCCAGGCAACTCGACGACATCGCCGAAGGACGCGTGCAGACGTCCATCCAGATCGCCGAGAACAAGGTCAACATCATCGTCGAGCTCGCCGCTCTGGCGTCCCTCCTGTTCACCCTGGACTCCCTGGCGGTCTTCGTCTTCGGTGGAACGGAGAGCCTCGCGACAGCGGCCAAGCTCGCCTACCGGTACAAGATCCTGGGCATGATGGCGCTGCTGATCAAGCGCTTCCACCTCCTGCCGACGCTCGACGAGACGCTCGAAGAGATGTTCACCGCGCTCGCGTCCCGCCTGATCCTCATGGCGACGGCGGCCCCCGGCCGCAAGCCGCACGGCATCGACGTGAAGGACCTCTTCCTCAGCGGCGCGGCGGGAGCGCTCAACGCGGCCTTCGAGCAGCTGTTCCACGGCGCGAAGAACATCATGAAGGGGCTCTTCAAGGACAAGCTCGACCTCGGCCCCGGCTTCGACAAGAAGTTCGACCACAAGAACCAGCTCACGGCGCCCGCCCCGAGCAAGGCGCCGCCGCCGACCACCGGACAGAAGATCGCGGCGACCTCCGCCGACCAGACGGTCGACGCCGCCGGCGCGGGACTGGCGGAGTACCTGACCGGAGGTGTCCTCTCCGGCTTCAACCCGATGGACTTCTGGGGTGGTGCCGTCAGCACCCTGACCATGTCCGCGGCCATCCTGGGGGCACAGAAACTCGGCTTCAAGCCGCCGGACCTCTCGTCGTTCCTGAAGAACCTCAACACCGTCCCGCACGCCCCCTCGAAGACGTCGGCAGGGGGCACCACCACCGGCACGGACACCGGCGCCGGCACGAAGCAGCACCCGGCCGTCACGGATCCGGGCCCGGCCGTGCCGGGCCCCGGCACGCCGGTACCGACCACGGGCTCGCACGGCCGGGGGCCGGACCTCGACCACTCCGGCGACCTCGGCAACGGCGCTCCCGTGCCGGCCCCCACCACCTCGCAGCCGGACGTCGCGGACCGGCCCTCCGTCACCGGGGGCGCCCCACCGTCCTCGGGCCCGGTGACCGTGTCCGGCGACGAGACCGGTACGCGGCCCCCTGCCCCGACCGAAGACGGCACTCTTCCCGCGCCGGGCCGTGGCGCCCCCAGTGCCAACGGCGGCACCCCGTCCGGAGCACCTCACACCGAGCCCGGTTCCAGGCCCGCCCACACCGGAGGCGACGCACCCGCCCGGAGCGGACCAGAACCCGAGAACGTCCAGGTCGACCCCGACGCTGAGGACGTGCCAGGAACCCAGGCCGACCCCACGTCCGTCAGCGGTCCGGCGACAGCCGCCGGTACAGGCGTGGGCGCAGGAACAGGTACCAGTACCAGTACCGGCACCGGTGCGGCCCACAGGACGAACGGCGTCGACGACCGCGACACGGAGCGCGAAGGCGCCGCGGACACCGACGAGACCGCTCCGCGTCCCGGAGGCTCGCCGACGTCGACGCACACGACCGCGACCACCGTGGACGAGCAGGCCGACATGGTGCACGCCACCGACGCGTCCGGGGAACGGCCCGCGCCGCACGACGACCGGCCCGTCACCGGCTCGCTCACCACCGTCTCGGCCCCGGGAGCCTCCCCTCGCCCTGCCGACGACACGTACGGCCGGGCCACGGACGCCGCCGCGGAGGAATCGGAGGCGCCCGAAGTCCTCCAGGCCGCCCCCGCCGACACGGGCCTCATGAACAGCCCCGCCGCTCCGGGCCGCAAGGAGCGCAAGCGGCTGCCCGGCTCGGCCACCGACACGGACCCCGATCCCCGGTCCTCCGCGTCCTCGCCCACCGCCGCGCACGACGCCGGCACGCAGGACGAGGACGTCGCCGCCCCTGTGCCGTTGTCCACCGTGTCCCGGACCGACGACGCACCGGCCACCACGGCGGAGAACGTCGCCGTGGTCGGCGACGCGTTCACGACCCCGGACGATTCGGCCACCGATCCGGACGACGACGCGATCACGGTCGTCGACACGGTGTCGGACTCCGGCGACACGCTCGTCGAGTCCACCGACGAGACGAAACCGACGACCGACGAGGAGAAGCTCGCCCGCGCCGGCCGCCTGCCCCGCTCGCCGGAGGACATCGCACGCTGGATCGACGGCCTCCCCACCGCGAGCGGTGAGACGGACGCCCTCGTCGCGCCCTCCGACGCGAAGCAGCACCCTCTCGCGGGAGCCACCGCCGAGGACGTCACGGTGCGGATGTTCACCGGACCGCAGTCCGACGGGCGAACCACGCCGGAGCCGGAGCCGGAGCCGGAGCCGGAGCCGGAGCCGGAACAGGGACCGGCCGACCGGACATCCGCGCGACCCACGCCTCCGGCTCCCGCGCCGTACCGATGGGACGCCCTGATCGCGCCCCACGAGACCGCGTCGCCGGCCGCCCCGTCCGGGGCAGGACCGTCCGCCGCCCGCCGCCCGGGCGACGGCTCCGCCACCGGGTTCGGCGGCGACTGGGGCGGGTGGAAGCCGGACCTCGACGGATCGGCCGAGGGCGTCGGCGGCATCTCGGCGAAGAACTCGGGGAGGCTGCGGAAGATCAGCCGCGACCTGAACCTCGTCATCGTGACCCGGGACGTGAACGAGTACGCGGCGGCCTGGCTCGACAAGGGGGCGATGCCCAAGCCGATGGACATCAAGGCGAAGTCGCTCACCCCGCACGACCGGATCATCAGCGGTTCCCGGTTCTCGGAGGAGCAGCTCGGCCTGGTGGCACTCTTCGACCCGGAGCTGCCCGCCGACCTCTCGGCGTACAGCGAGCAGGAACAGGGGGCGATCCGACGGCGGTACGAGAGCCGCAAGAGCGAGTTCGGGAAGTACGGGGCCGAGCTGACGGGGCCGGACGGTTCCTTCGCCGTCGTCGACGGGATCGTCCATCACAAGGAAGGCGACGGCCTCCGGCCGGTGGCCGCCGACATCGACCTGTTCGACCTCTTCACCCCGGTCAACGGGTCGTCCCTCTCGCCGGGGACCTACGAGCGGAGCTCGCAGCAGATCCAGGACCGGTTCAGTCCGGTCGCCCACGGCGCCCTCATGTACTGGGACCCCCAGGACGACGAGGGCAAGGCGATCTTCAAGGGTCTCGTCGGCGACGTCGAGAACGGCGAGAAGGTCAACACGTTCTTCCCCGACGACCGCCCGCCCACGTACGCGGGCGATTTCTCGCGGAAGAACTCGCTCGCGCCTGCCGCCCTGCCGACCCGCGGCGCGGCCCCGTTCAAGACGGACCCTGATCCGGACCTGGGCAAGAGCACCAGGCCCGACGCTCCGGGAGCCCGTCGGATACCGATCGGCGGAGAGACGCGGGAGACGATTCACGAACGCGGCTTCTACCGGTTCGTCGTCCCGGTCGAGGGCGGAACCGTCTACGTCAGGGACACCCTGGTCGGCGACCAGGGGAGCGGCCCGGCCGTGGACGACCTCGTCACGAGGTTCGTCCACGGGGGCCTGCCCCTGTTCCACGTGCAGGGGCAGGCCGATCCGGAGCCGAGGACGGGGTACCAGGGTGAGTCGGTCACCCTGAACCCGACGGGCACCGAGGACTTCCCCCGGTACGACGGTGCCGGCGCGACCAGGTTCGTGGAGCTGTCCACCACGCCCGAGGTCGCCGAACGGCGCTTCCGCGAGGCGGGCGCCGCGGGGTCGGCACCCGGGTACGGGCTGCGCGCCGACACCGTCGTCGCGCCGTACCAGGACATCGTGGTCATCGACGAGAACACGGTCCAGGTGGGCGACGCGGTCGTCGCCATGCTCACCGACGACCCGCCGGTCACCCTCGTGCCGCGGCCGGCGGCGCGGACGGAGATCACGGTCATGGCCGCCCGCGTCGACGGGGACCCGTACAAGCGGGTTCTCTCGGAGCACCTGTCCAAGGCCACGCTCACCGACGAACAGCGGGCACGCTTCCAGCAGGCCCTCGACACCCATGGGCCGACGGCGGGCAGCACGTCGACGGCGACGCACTCCGCGGTCGACGGGGCGGCCGACACCCCGCCCGACGAGGCCTCCGAGGAGGACCCCCTTCTGCCGGGGCTGACCGACCAGGCGGTGAGGGACGCCGTGGCGCTTCTTCGCGCCGAGGGCTTCAGGTTCCCGCTGACGATCGGTACGAGCGAGGCCGATCAGCGACAGCGGATGGCCAGCGAGTCCGCGATCCGTACGGTCGCAAGGTTCCTGGAGTCCCGGGACCGGGCCCAGGCCGCGCCGTTCACGCGGGCTTTCACCTCCCGGATCTTCGAGGTGTTCCCCCACCTGCGGAACGTCGACTCCCTGCCGGGCGGAGCCGGCGGGGTGGAGATCGAGACGAACTTCGGTCTCGGGCTCGGAAAGACGGCACTGAACTTCCCCACGCACCTGTTCAGGGTGCCGGGCATGGTCGAGGCACACTTCGACCGTAACAGCGACGGCAAGCCCATCGTGGAACTCGTCACCGCCCCGATGGCGCATCTCGACGAGGAGGCGCGTCCGGACTTCGAATCCGTTTTCCCCCTCCTCTCGTCCCTCGTCGAGCAGCTCGAAGACCATCCTGGGGAAATCCTCGAAGATGTGTTTCCGCCCGACATCCATCAGTATTCGGAGGGTGCGGACGGGGCGGGGCTCGTCATCGGTGACCAAGAGGCGTCGCCCTGGTGGCTGCAGTTCACCACCGGAATACCGATCTACGGGCTGTACGACTTCTATACGTGGGTCGTCGCGAGTTCCGGCGTCCGGGACTCTTTTCTGCACGACGTTCACAGGAAAGCCGCGGATGAGTTCGCCAGGAGCGTGACCGCCAGGTTCGCCCGCGTACCGGTCTCCCAAGTCGACCTGCTGAGGGGCGACTACGCCGCATGGTCGCTTCTCGGCTACTCGAAGGTGATGCTCTACCCGCACGTCGAGGCTTCCCTGAGAATGAGGATGTCTCTCGACCTGAACGAGGCGTACGGGGCTCAAGGAAGGCTCGGCCTCAAGAAGAACATGCTCGATCTCGCTTCGAGGACATCCTTCAACGGGACGCTTCAGGGGCTCCCGTCGGTGGCCCGTGCTTTCCTCGCCAAGGAGCGGGACTGGATTCATGGAGAGTTCGAAAGGGTCTTCGCCCGGAACAACGGTCTGCTCGTCGAGGAATACCTGCAGGGGTCGGAGGACCAGTCGATCCTCGATGCCGGACTTTTCGACTCCGATGTGACTCCCACTCATTCCCAGTACCTCGACGACGGCCTCTTCGAAGACATCGAAGAACCTCTGACGCAAGGCGTCATGGGGGTGCGCAACAACTCGCTCGACCTTGATTACGGTGATTCCGGAGAGCTGGCCGTACCCCTGGTGGTCCTGGAAGAGCGGAATCCACGGGACCAGGGTCGGGACGTGGAGCAGGTGGAGTCCAGCTGGGCGCTGAGAAGGGACGTGGCCCGGGCGTTGTACACCGCCGCCCTCCAGGTTTCCAAGACCTTCGACGACCTGCCCCCCGACCCGGATGAGGACTGGTCGCAGCCGGTCCCCGAGGAGCCGGCGGACGAGCATGCCGGGGCGGAGGAAGCCTCGTTCGACTGGCGGTTCCCGGACGATGGTGACGAATCGCTGGAATACTGGGCACCCCAGCTCAACGATGCCAGCGCGGAGATTCATCGAAAAAAGTCGAAGAATCCGGGGAAGGTGTTCCAGGCGCTCGATGCGGCTCGTTCCGTCATGAGTGCCTATCACCGACCGCCGCCCGCGCCGTCGGCCCGTCCCACCGACGACGAACAGACCTATCGCGACCTGTACCAGAGCATTCTGAATCATGCCGCCCTCATCATCCTGAACACGCGCGATCACGAGGAAGCACGTGCCCGGATCAAGGACGACATGGAGGACCTCAGCCATGCGTTCAGGACCGCTCCGCCCTCCCCGGACCAGGTGACCCGGCAGCCGCACCGCACCGGGCAGGGCCGGGAAGCACAGGTCCTCATGGCCCGGACGGACCACGTGCTGTCCGCCGGGATCGACCGGCTCCTGGCCGATCCGCGCATCACAGGACGGCTCTCCGACCGGCACCTCGACGTCCTGCGCCGCGCGCAGCGGTCCGCCCCGTCCGATGTGCCCGCCGTCGTCGTCACGCCCCCCGACGACGCCCCGGCGCCCGTACGCACCGTCGCCGCGGCCCCGGACACGTCCGCCGCCCCGGGCCCGAGCGACACGCGCCCGGCCGACGGAGCCCCCACCGAGCCGTCGGCCGAGGCCGCGCCCTCCGAGCCGCGGGCCGAGGCGGCGCGTGTGCGTTTCGCCGACGGCACCAGGCCCGGCACCGCCGCCGCCGAGTCCGAGACGGTCGAGTCCGAGACGGTCGAGTCCGAGACGGTCGAGTCCGAGACGGCCGAGTCCGAGACGGCCGAGTCCGAGACGGCCGAGCTCGATGCCGGCACGTCCGTGACCGACACGCCGGTGCAGACCGTCGACGCCCAGCTCGCGACCCGCCGGCCGACCCGCATCGTCCGTTCGCTGCCCGCGCCGCCGGCGGACGGCCGGCGCGTCGTGTTCAGCGACGGCAGCGAGCTGCCCTTCTACGTGACGGGCGGCGGCGTCGTCAGCGGCGCGTACGGACACGCGCACGTCACGCTCCGCGACGCGACCGCGGTCGTGGCGGAGATCGCCTCCCGGACCGGCCTGTCCCGTACGGAAGAGGGCAGCGGCCAGGAGCGCGTGCTGGACGACCTCACGCGTGCCCTGCGGGACACCCCCGCCGTGTTCCACGGCGAGGGCCACCGGTCGCCCGTGTTCCTGGACCGGCACGGCCGACCGCGCATCCTGCGGGTCACCACCCGCCCGTACGACGACTGGGAGCGGTTCGCCGACAGCTTCGGCGACCCGTACAAGTTCGACACGGTGCAGCGGAGCCAGTTCTCCGTCGGGTCCAACGTCACGCAGAGCTCCTCGCGGCGGGTGACCCCCTCGCTCGGGATCGGCCCCACTCCCGGAGACATGGGCGCCGCCGTCCGGGTCGGCGCCGGCATGGGGCTGACGAAGTCCTACGACTACGCCCTGTACGACCAGACGCTGCAGCAGAGCGAGACCCGGTCCCAGGAGGGCTCGCACCTGCATCTGGCCGACGTCCACTACGAGGTGGAGATCGTCAGCCCGGAGCACGGGCCGAGGGACGAGGTCTTCCCCGGGGAGAGCCACTTCTCCTTCGCCGTGCGCTCCGGCCTGACGGTCCGCCTGCCGGACGGCGTGACCACGCCGACGCGCGGCACCTGGGCGCCGCGCGTCCTGGACTTCGCCCCGAACTCCCACGTCCGCTTCGTGCGCACCGAGGAGTTCGGCCCCGTCGGCCCGCTCCGTGCCTGGGCCCTGAGCCAGGTGGACGCCAAGGCGGACGACCCGGCGTACGAGACGATCAGCGCGTTCTTCAGCTCCGAGAACTTCGGGCTGATCGCCCAACGGGCGGTGCAGGGTCCCGTCCCGACCGGACCGCTGCGCGGTGAGCGGGGCCGGCGCCCGCTCGGAGCGTTCGTCGTCGAGCGGATGGTGCCGGTCCAGGGGCTGCTGTTCAACGAGACCACGGCCGCCGAGATGCGGTACACGGTGCAGCAGGCGGTGCGCAACGAGCAGGTGATCGGACGGACGTTCTCCCAGCAGGTCTTCGGCAGCGTGGGCCCCAGCGTCACCTTCGACGAGTTCTTCGGCGGCGTGGCCGGACTGCGTGCCCTGCTCGCGCTCTACGTCCGGCACGGCCGCTCCAGCGCCAAGTCGCAGGCGTTCGGCGGCACCGCGAACCGCAAGATCGCGGGCCAGGTGAAGGACACCCCCACCGAGCTGTACCTCGTCTTCAAGGACGTCCACGTACGCCGGACCGGCGACGCGGAGCCGCGGAAGTTCCGGGTGTGGAGCCTCGACCGGATCCCGCGCGGCGAGGCCCGCCGGCTCGCGGGCTGGGACGACGGCACGGCCCGACCGCTCCCGGAGGGCCTCGCGCCGGTTCCGCCCCCGTACCTGAAGCGGGACCATCCGGTCGTCCTCGGCATGAGCCGCCCCGAGGCCCTGCTGTTCGACTCGGACGTGACCCCCGCCGGCACGGACGCGGACACCGACACGGCGGACTCCTCGTCCCCGGGCACCTCCGTGGCCAGGTCCGTCGCCGACACCCTGCGGCCCACCCCGCTCCAGGTCTTCGTCGAGCGGGTCGTCGAGGAGGCCGCCGCCCGCTACCCGGACATGCTCGCCCCGCTGAAGGAGCTGGGCGCGCCCCGCACCCGCGGCTGGATGAAGACGCCGGAGGCGCTGACGGGCGAGATCGAACGGTACGAGCTCAAGCTCCAGAACACCCTGACCGTCCTCAACGCGCTGTCGCCGGACGCCGTGGCCGCGAACCTGGAGACCCTGGCCACCACCGGCGTGACCATCCAGCTGGTGGCCCCCGGCCCCGGCCCCGGCCGCATCAGCAGGGCCCACCGGTACATCCGGATCAGCGCCGACCTGACCGGCCTGCGCCACGAAGGCGCCCAGGACGACCGGCTGCTGCGCCTGGGCACCACCGCCACCGCGCGGCTGGACGCCTCGCAGAACGTGGTCCACACCGACGAGTTCGGCGTCGACCTCACGGCCGGGGTGCGCGACGGCATGCGGGACGAGCTCGGGGTCCCGGCGAACATGGGCTACGTCGGGGTCGGGCCGCGCAAGGTGCTCAGCACCGGTCGCCGTTCGGGCTACGGGTCCACGGCGTCGTACGAGACGATGCACATCGGCACCACCACCTCCCAGCTGTACTCGTACCGCTTCTCCCTGCGCGCGGAGATCGGCGGGTACTGGCGCCTGCGGAGCCTGCTGCGGGGCTCCCTGTCCCTGGGCGTCCTGGGCACCCAGTTCTTCGTCATGCACGAACCGCTGACGGAACTGGTCGGCGGCGACGAGACGACGGGCCGCGTCCTGCTGGCCGTGTCCGACGAGCACACCACCCCGGCCCCCGCTCCCGTACCGCCGGGGCGGGAAAGCGAACGGCGCGCGGGACAGGGGGCGTCGGAGCCGCGCGTCACCAGGCTGAACGCCCGACGGGCCAGGGACATCATCACCGGCACCGCGACCCCGGGCACCCCGTTCCGCGACCTGCCGTACCACGTCCTCGGCGTCGGGGCGCACCCCGAACTCGCGCAGGCGGCCGCGGCGGCCCTGAGCGAGGCGTCGCAGGGCTCCTGGCACCTCGGCGAGCCCGGCGCGCCCGCGCACGAGACCGCGCTGCGCTCCCTGCTGTCGCAGTACCTGACGGCCAACCACGACCAGTCCACGGGCCCCGTCGGCCACTCCGTCAACGGCCTGTTCGGCGCGGGCCCCTACTACGACCGGCGCGGCGTCCTCCACCACCGGCTGCGCGTCGAGAACCCGAGGGTGGTGACGGAGCCGACGAACCTCGAGATCGAGCAGGTCCTCGGCGCCGACACCCAGACGTCGGGTGCCCTCGTGACCGTCGACGGCATCACCTGGGGCCTCGCCCTCTCGTACTGGCAGACCCACGACGAGGGTCCCGGGATCTACGGGGCCTACGGCGGGCTCGGCAGCAGGACCATGTCGTCGGTCCAGTCCGGCACGGTCACCCGCTCCGCCCTGGAGGACGTCAACCCGACCGTCAAGGGCCGTCACGTACTGGTCGTCGGCGACACCGTCCACGAAGTCGCCGCGCACGCCAACGTGGACGGGCTGCTCAAACCCGCGCACGCCCTCGCGACCCTGCACCGCGACCACTGGGCGGCACGGCGGCTCGACATCCCCGCCGGCTGGTACGGACACCTCTCCGAGAAGTCGGCCCACCGTCTCGGCCTCCTCCAGGACCACCTGGGCGACGTGCCGCTCTACACCGAGCGGCGCTGGGATCCCCTGCTGCCCGGCGACCCGCTCGCGACCTACCCCGTCGACAGCCTCGACACGAGCGAGGTCCTCGCCGGGTTCGAGCGCAAGCTGCGGGACGCCGGCGTCGGCCAGACCGGCCGGGAGCGCATCCGTTCCCTGCTCGCCTCCCGGCCCGTGCGGGCCCTGCGCGGCCAGATGTCCGCGACCGGGAAACAGACCCAGGTACGCGCCGGTGTGTCGGTCCGACGCTGGAGCCTCGGCGGAAACAGGACGGTCGAGATCCGGCTGGTGCCCGGTACGCCGCGGTTCGACGGCCTCGGACACGGCACGACCCTCAAGATCGGCCGACAGGCCACCGAGACGAGCGAGCAGTCCTCCGGCAAGCTCAAGCACTGGGCCCTCGCGGCCCTCGTCACGAGCAACATCCGCACGGGCCACGGGCTGTTCCGGGCGGCCGGCCCCAGCTTCGTCGAGCGCGGCACCAGCACCCGCCAGAGCGCGAACAGCCGTACCGAGGCACGGCTGAAGGGCAAGGCGCTCACCCTCGACGAGCCGTACACCGAGCAGCTGACGCCGTACGAACTCCACCTCTCCTTCCACCGCGGCGACGGAAAGCCGCCCGTCGTGCACTCCGGTCCGGTCGGCACCATCCGCGACCAGGTCCCGGTGTCCATGAGCGTGCCGGTCACGGACACCCCCGCCGCCTCCGGCGTTCCGGCCGTCGCCGACGACCCGCTGGGTCCGCCGCGGCCGACGGAGCCCGAGCGGACGATCACCCCGTGGGCGTCGGGAGACGTCGACCGGCAGAAGATCGACGCATGGCGCACCCGCGGCCTGCCCGGCGGCCGGCCCTTCACCCCCGACCGGACCGGCTGGTTCCCCGGGGAGGTCACCGGCCTCGCCACCCTTGAGGAAGCCGCGGCCGTCGCCGTCGCCCGCGCCTACGGCACCGAGCTCGACCTGCCCGCAGGACGGCGCGCGACCGACGCGTCCCTCGACAGGGCCCTCACCGAGATCCGCACCACGGGACTGACCAAGACGGGCACCGCGTCCGCACTGGCGCTGCGCGAAGGCCTGGGCAACGCCGCCCTGACCGCGTTCTACGACGACACCACCACGGCCTCCGGCCACCAGGTGGTCGGGCTGACGGACGACGCGCTGATCGGCAGCGCCTCGGGCTCCCTCCGCCTCTACTCCCGGCCCGACCTCACCGGTGCCCGGCTGATGTCGGTGGCCCCGGCGGCCAAGATGGAGGCCACGCTCAGGAACACCGCCGGCGGCGACAGCCTGGTCGGCATCAGCCACGACCAGCAGCTGATGTTCGCCGCCAACGCCCAGGCCAGCACGGCGGAGGCGGGGCAGGCCCTGCCCTCCTTCTCACCCGCGGACGGCTCGGGCACCGAGGCCGAGGGCAGCAAGCAGGCCGACGCCAACGCGGGCCAGATCACCCTCAAGCCCACGGTCGGCCGGGCGTTCCTGTTCGAGGTGCCGACCGCCTGGCTCGCGGTGAGCGAGGTGGAGCACCGGATCAAGGACAGCAGGCCGGCGAAGTGGCTGGCCGAACAGCTGGGCCCGTTCGGACGCGTACGCCCCGGCCCACAGGCCGTCGAGACCCGCGGCCACGTCCTGACCTGGCTCAGCGAGGACGTCGCGCGACAGCACGGGCTGATCACCGACGAGAACTTCCCGGCCGACGTCGCCAAGGCCTGGGACGAGGTCGCCAAGGCGGGCAAGGCGTGGGAGAAGGCGGACAAGACCTACTGGGACAGACGGCGCGCGCTGCAGAAGGGACGCGACGAGCTGCGCGCCGAGTACCGGAAGACCCGGGGCTGGATCAGCTCCGCGAAGCACCGGCTGAAGAAGTACGTCGACGCCTTCGGGCGCCGCTCGCCGGAGGCGGTCCAGGCCCAGGCGGCCGTACGCAAGGCCAAGGAGGCCGCCGCCGCCTCGCAGGCCGCGCTGAACGAGGACCATGCACGGCTGAGCCCCTGGCACACGGCCGCCGTGGACGCCGCGACCGAGTACCACCGGGTGCGGCTCGCCGCGGACCGGCTCACCCGCTGGCACCGGCCCGCACCCGACGCCGTGACGCAGGGGCCGGAGGAGCTTCGGCACGGCATGCCCCGGCCGTCCGCGGCGATCACCTACCGTGAGCCCGCCCCCGTGGAGCCGGCCGAGCCGACGCCGGCCCCCGACCGGTTCGGCGAGACCACGACGGACGACGGGATCCGTACGCTCACCTCCCCGCCGGAGGTCGGCGGCAGCCCGTGGCCCGGCGCGGACACGTACACGGTCCACGACACCCGGCAGGACCACGACGCCTTCTTCCACGCCCTCGCCGGGGCGCTGGACGCCAGTGGCGCTCCCGACGACGGGGAAGCACGCGGCGGCGCGGGCACGCGCACCACCGTCGGGGCCCTGCGGTCGCTGTTCGCCGGCACCCTGACCGCGCACGAGAACCATCACCTGGCGGGGGACCTCGACCCGGAGTCGTTCGGCGCCGTCTCGGCGGACGAGCTCGCCGAGGCGGGCATCACGTTCCGCGAAGGCGGCCCCGAGCACAAGGAGTTCACCGAAACCCGCCGGATCCCCCTGCACCACCGGCTCCCCGCCGACCAGAGGGCCCGCCTGGCCGCCGTACTGCTCCAGCGCGACGGCAGCCGCCCCGACGACACCGCATGGCAGGCGAGCGTCGCGGACCTGCTGCCCGCCCTCGCCGCCCGGACTTTCGGCGCGCGGGTGACCGTGGTGCGAACCGGGGGCCTCGTCACCGAGTTCGGCACGGACAACACGCATGCGGGGGCACCGCACCTCGTGCTCCAGCGGGCGGGCGGCCACTTCCGGTACGCCCTGCCCACCGGCGTCCTGCCGTCCGAGCCCGCTCAGGAGCAGCCCGAACCCGCGAAGGGCAAGGACAAGGGGAAGGGCAAGGAGAAGGCCGAGGAACAGGGGCAGGCGAAGAGCGAGGAGCCGGGCAGGGCGCAGGACGGCGCGCGGCAGACGGTCGCGACCCGCTCCGGAGAGGCGCCCCCCGCACCCCTCCCGCCGGTGGTCCGACCCGCCCACACCAGCGCCCCCTGGAACACCCGCCAGGCCGAGGGAACCGGCTACACGCGCCGCGACTCCGCCGCGCTGATCGGCCCCGACGGCACCGAGTACCGGCTGCACGAACCGACCGGCGACGGCAACGGCTTCTGGCAGGCGTTGGAGCAGTCCCTGGCCCCAGCCACCACACCCGCCACCGGCGACGACGCCTACTGGCAGGACGTGGAGAGGGCCCTCGACCGCAGGGACCACCTTCCGGTCAACCGGGTCATGGGCCGGCGGCTCCCGGACGACGCCGTACTCGACCGTGACACCCCCTTCCCCTACGAGATCCTGCTCTGGGCGAAGGTCGACCTGTCCCCGGTCGGGCAACCGCGCACCGAGCACGGCGAACCCCCCACCCCCGAACAGGAAGCCGACGCCCGCGCGGAGAGGAAGCCGCTCACCCCCGAGCAGCGCGAGCGGTTCCGGACCAACGGCGGACGGCTGCCCGATGACGTCGAGCTGAGCGACGGCCAGCGCCGGAACCTGATCAAGGCCCAGCTGTTCCTCGGCAACGCATGGAACGCCGCCACCGCGGCCACCGCCGCCCAAGTGGCCGCCGACAGCTACGCCGCCGAGATCGTCGTCGTACGCGAGGACGGCACCCACGAGACGTACGGCCCCACCGGCCAAGGCGCGGGCGCCCCGAGCCCCGGTCGGCGGATCACACTCTTCCGGCGTGGCTCGGAATACCTCCTGGCGCGCCCCGAGAAGCGCACCAAGCCGGAGAGCGGCGTCCCGCAGGACAGCACCCCGGAGAACAGCGCCCCTGAGCCCACCTCCGAGGAAACTCCGGCGGACGGAGGCCTCGGGGACCGGCTGACGCAGCGGCTCGACGCCTCCCCCCTCATGGGGACCCATGTCTCCCGGCAGGACCTGGCCGGCCTGAGGCACAGCGCCGCGCTCGACGTCACCTGGACCCTCAACCCGACCGCGACGGTCCCCGTGAGGAACGCCGGCCTGACGTCCCTGGACCGGGCCCGTCTGCTCCTGCGCCGACCGGGACTCGACGAGGACCTGGCCGAGGAGCTCCGTACGCTGCCCGCTCTCGGCCCCCTCGCGGCCGCCCCGGGGGACGACGCCGGCGACGTGCTCGTCGACCCGGACACCGCCGGTCCCGGGCCTGACGACGCACAGACCGTGCCCGAGCCCGCCCACCAGGACCGGGACGAACGGATCCCCGAGGACCTCCGCTCCTGGGTGGGCCGGCTCGACCAGGACGCCGCCGGCCACGTACCGGACCGCACCGGGCGGCCCGAGCACTTCCCCGCGACGCGGGCCGCGGCCTGGCAGCGCTACCTCGCGTCCCACGAACGGCTGGCGCGGCTGCACGCACTCCTCCGCCGCCGGCGCGTCGACGCGGCCCGCGGTGCTCCGGGGCCGGACACCGACGCCCCGGCCCGGGAGGCCATCGCCCTGGCAGCCGCACGCATGCGCCTGCGCATCGACGAGGAAGCGCTGCACGCCTGGGGACACACCGACCCGGAGGGCCTGGTCGTTCGGTACCGGGCTCAGGTGCCGGCGTCGTCTCCGTCTGTCGCAGGCCCTTCCACGGTGTCGGGCACAGGAGCAAGGCCGCTCCGCCCGATCCTTGAGGAGGGTGCCGAAGCCGAGGACGAGCACGAGACGCCCGAACCCGATGGAACCGTCCAGGAGGCCCTGGACATCCTCCGCGCGGAACGGTTCGCGTACCCGATGGTGATCGGCACGAGCGAGGAGGACCAGGCACGGCGGGGCCTCGGCGAGTCCGTGATCCGCTCCGTCGCCGAGATCCTGGATACGCGGGGGAGGACGGCGGCCGTCCTCTTCGCCCGGGCTCTCACCTCCCGCCTGTACGAGGCGTTCCCGGACTTGAAGCGGCGTAGCGGTGTGGCAGGCGGGTCGCCGGCCACGCGCCCCCGAGGGAGCGCGAGCACCTCGGTGTCCGAACCGTCCCACGCTGCCCCGTCCCCCGGCGTTCCGATGTCCGAGGAGCCGCCCCCTCGGCCGCAGGCCGACTACAGCAAGCTCGGCGGCGAGTTCGAGACCAACTGGCTGCTCACGGTGCCCAAGGAGTTCGAGCACGGCGAGAGCCTGGCCCGCAGCTCCGAGCTGGAGCTGACGGTGGAGCAGATGGGTGACCTGCCCCCGATACTGGAGGTCGTCGGCAGGCCGATCACCTATCAGAACGAGGCGAGCGGCGTCGAGGAGGACAAGTTCTGGGAGGCCCTGGAGAAGACCGTACGGATCCTGCGCAGTGGCGCGACTGTCGCCGGCCTGTTCGGTGAGCACAACGGCTTCGAGCGTTTCCAGGACGCGGGGCTGCACTCGGAGCCGGGCAAGGAGTTCATCCTCTCCGCGCAGTGGACCGTGGGCATGCACCCGTCCGAACTCCTCGACTTCCTCCTGGACGACGCACGGCCGATGGCCGAACCGGTTTCCGGTACCGCTCGTCGGGATCTGGAGGCCGGGGCCGCCTTCGCGAAGGAAGTGGCGGCCCGGTTCTTCGCCGAAACCCACTACGCAGACGGGCTCGATCCTTCGGTGGCCTGGCACCTGCTCGACGACGTCGAATACCGGTCGCTGGCGGGTCTGCTCACGCTGGTGTACACCCATGCGGTGACGGGCGTGCGCTATGCGGCGGACCGTGCGGCGAAGCGGCAGCCGCAGCGCTGGCTCAAGAGCTACCTCATCGCCGCGTCCCGCCACGACCCGGCAACGTTGGCGCGCGAGCTCACCTCCCGCACACGTGACTTCCTCGACGCCAATAGCGACTACGTGCTGCAGAAGTTCACCGGACATGCGACGAGCGCGATGGGCCAGCACGTCGGGGATCCGCTCGACAGCGACTTCCTCCGGGGAGCGAGCGTCAGGGACTACCTTGAGAACTTCACCCTGTACGAGCCCTCCCGGCACGTGACTCAGGAGCACCTCGACATCTACACGGTGTTCCCGGAGCTCGACAACGGGAAGGTGCTGGTCGAGGTACGCGAACTGCCCGACGTCTACAGCATCGACCAGGCCCACGAGACCTACGGGACGCTCAAAGAACGCGCCCACCTCCGCTGCGAGACGCTGGCCCGTCGGTCTACGTCCGGATCCGGCTCCGCGCTGCGCACCTACCGGGCGATGTCGGCCGACACGGACCTCGCCGGAACCGTCGAGCGCCTGGTGCGGAGCACGGACGAACTCGACGCCTTCCGACGCCGTCAGCAATACGGGAATCGGCCGCTCTGGCGGGAAGACGTCGGTCGGCAGGTGCGTCGTGCCCTCGCCATGGAGCCTGCCGACGGTGTCGGGCAGGACCCCCGACCACTCCCGGACGAACGGGAGCGCGCTCGTGCGTCCACGGTTCTGCGTGACTTCGACGAACGTCTGACCGAGTTCGCCGTCCACGTCAACACCTCAACCCCCACGTCGTGGCAGACGATCCGCAGCCCATGGGCACAGGCCGTGGCGGAGTCGTCGCGGCTGCACGAGGCACTGACCGGCGAGCGCGGCCCATGGCCGCCGGCGGGCACGCTGGACGACCTTGCCCCGACGGGGTCCGAGACCCTCGACGACGCCGTGGCACGCGCGGTGGCGGCCCCGGGCGACACGACGGCGCTGCTGGACATCCTTCACCAGCTCCGTGTCCGGAACCGCGAGGCCGAAGGCCGGGAACGCGATCCCGTGGTCAGGGACCTGGAACGTCGGACGCTGTACCGGCTGTCCGATGCGGAAGGCAACAGCGAGGAAGCGACCCGCTCCTCGCTCGCCACGGCATCCCCGCCGGCGGGATCGGGGACTCGTACCGGACAGCGGAGCTGGCCTCAGCCCTCGGCGGCGGCGCTGGAGGAGTGGGCCGACCGCTTCGACAACGCGCGCGACGTCCTCCCCGGGGCGGCGAAGGCCGACCAGCTCCGGCAGCGGGCCCGGCTGATCGTGGACAAGTACCACATCGAACCCCCGACCCGGCAGCAGGACGCGTCGGCAGAAGCGAGCGCGTACCGGAAACTGCACGGGCAGGTAGTCGACGTCGTGGCCTTCTTCCTGCATGCCAAAAGCCACACCACCCATGCGGAGGCCGGCGCGGTCCGCCTCGCCCAGCAGGCGGCCGAAGCCTTCGGCAGCGGTCGTCCCGCTGCCGGCGCGACCGGCCCGGTGGTCGAGGTGCGGTCCGCGAACACCGACGAAGCGTTCGTGACCGGCGCCCTCGCGACCGTGTGGTCCGCCGTGGGGGACGACCGGTTGCGGGGTCCGGACACACAGGCTCTGATCGGCCGCCTCGCCTCCTACCGGGAGGTGATGACCGTGCGGCAGGCGGGTCAGCTGGACTTCCTGGAGCGGTGGTCCCGGTTGTCCGAGCCGCAGCCGCAGCCGCAGCCGCAGCCCGAGAGCGGCCCTGGTCGCCCGGCGTTCTGGACTTCTCCGTCCAGAAGCCTGCTCCCGTCGCCCTGGGCGGCGGCCACGGACGGCATGTCGGTGCAGGAGCGCAGGGCGCTGACGCAGCAGCTGCGGGAAGAGCTGTTCCCGCGGGAGGCGCGGGCCGCCGGTCCCGCGACGGAGGCCGACGTCCGGCAGCGCTGGGCCCCGCTCTTCGCGCAGGCGCACACGGAGCTGGCCCTCCTCGGCGACGAGCAGCGGGACCGACTGCTGGCGGCCGCCGGGCGGATCATGGCGGCGCGTCACCAGCCGCCGCCGATCATCCGCGCGGACGTCACGCCCCGTTCCCCGGAGGCGGACCGCCTCTCCCTGTACGAGGACATGGCGGCGCTCGTCGCCGACCGACTGCGCCGTTCGCCGCGTCCCGACCTCCCGCCGGAACGGCAGCCCGCCCACCTGCTGTCCGAGCTTCTGCGCGAGGAGTTCGGGACCCGCGCCACCAGCGGTGGTGCGGGTGGCGGTCCCGGGAAGTGGCTCAAGAAGCAGCTGACCGGCCGCCGGTCCGAGACGGACGCGTCCGGCGCGGGCCCGTCCGGCACGAGCGGCCTCTTCCAGCCCGGCCCGTCCGGCATGCCCGGGCAGCCCCTGCATCCGCAGGGACCACAGGCACAGGTCCCCTACGCGCAGGTCCCCTACGCGCAGGTCCCCTACGCGCAGGTCCCCTATGCGCAGACCCCCTACGCGCAGGGACAGTACCTGCAAGGAAGCTGGACGACGCAGCACGCTCCGTACGGTCAGCAGCCGCACGCCTCGGGCAGCTCCGTACCGCAGCAGCAGCAGCACCAGCACCAGCAGCACAGCGCCGCGTCGCTCACGAGCACGCGGCCCCGGAACTGGCCGAGCGGGATCGCCGTGCGGTGGCGTGAGGGCGACAACGGAGGCGTCCACATCGTCAGCTCGGCTGCCGGTGGACGTGCGGTGGTGAAGTTCCACACCGACGTCGCCTCCGCCGTCTACGCCGACGAGTTCATCCGCAGCGTGTCGGACGTGCACACCCCCGTATCGCAGGTGTTCGTCCGGGGAGCCACCGACGCCCGGGCACTGGAGTCGGCGATCGTGAGGCACGACCCCTACTGGCTGAACTCCCACCGCGAACTCCTGCAGCGCTACACCCACGTCACGGTCAAGGAGTTCGCGGAGGGCGCCCCGCTCTCCCGGCTGAGCGTGACAGAACGCCGGGCTCTGATCGCCGACACCGAATCGCTGCGCCGTATCGGCGCACTGATGATGGTGACCGACCCCTTCCTCGGCAAGTCCGATCGCCTCCAGGTCTCCCCTTCCGGGAATGCGGTCATCAACTGGGACAACGTGCTCTACAACGCCCGAGAGCGTCGGCTGACGGCGATCGACAACGACACCGCGTTCATGGACGAGGACTTCAACGCCGCCGCCCACGCCGCGTCGCTGCAGCGGTACTGGGCCGACGACGCCATCGCTCATCTGGCGCATGAGCTCGTCACCCACCAGAGGGGATTCGCCGCGGGGACGCACCGCACCCAGGCGGCCGAGGTGCAGGACGAACTGGAGCAGGGCGCGCGGGAGGCACGGGGGAGGATCGGCTCCCGGGCCCTGCGCCAGGGGCCCGTCGTCCTGCGGCGCTTCGCGGACCTGCTCCCGCAGGAGGACGCGCCGAACCCGACCCTGACGAAGGCACTGGCGCAGTACGCGCACTCCCTGTGGGACACGGGAGGTGCCACCCGCAGATCGGAGAGCGCGCTGGCCGAGGTGGCGTCGGCGGCCGCGGCGGTGACGCCGTATCCGCCTGTCGACCTGAACGTACGCGAGCGCTGGGCCGCCCCTTTCCGGCAGGCGCGGCGGAACCTGCAGGGTCTCGACCCGCGGACCCGGAACCGGCTCCTGGCCGAGGCGGGGAGCATCATGGCCGGCCGTCACCAGGCGCCGCCCCTCGACCGCTCGGGAGGCGCAGGCGCGGCCGAGCACCCGTACACCACGCTGCACCACGACATGACCCTCCTGATCGCCGAGTCCCTCCACGACGACGGCACCCGACCGGACGCGGAGCGACAGGCCCGAACCCTCTCCGAGCGACTGCGCCGGGAGTTCGGCACCCAGGCGACCCGGGGCGGGGTGGCCGGGGCGAGCGGCCCCGGCACGGCGGAGACGGAGGGGGCTTCGCGGGGGGAGACGTCGCGGACCGGAGCGTCGTCGGCGACGCTCCCTCCCCGGAGCCCGGACGGCGGCGACCAGGCGCCCCGCCCGGTCGGTCCGACGGACATCGACGTCTCAGATGTCTCAGATGTCTCAGATGTCTCAGACGTCTCAGTGGAGGACCGGTCGCCGGACAGCGATCCGGACGACGCCCCCCAGAGCGAAGCGGAACATGCCCTGTCACTCCCGTACGGGGACCGTGTCGAGGCCTTGATCTCGGTGTTCCGGCAGATCGACCCGGATCGTCCGTTCTTCCGGCCGGACGGCCGTACGACGCTGCTCGCCGAGTTGGCCGACTCCGTGAGCGAAGCACTTCCGCATCCGCCCGGCGCCCTCGTCGAGCGGCGCCATCACGAGCTGGCGGACTTCGACGACGAACGGTGGCAGCAGCGCAGGACGGCGATCGATCTGTGGCGGCGGCTGGCCGCCACGAAACATGCCCGGGACGACGACGCGGCCGGCCTGGGGACCTCCGCCTCCGCCGTGGCGTTCCGCGCGCGGACGCGGAGCATCGAGGAGGCTCGCGCCCTGGCCGAGGAACAGGCCCGCGCCCCGATCACCGATGAACTCCTGGACAGCCCGACCACCCACCTGCTGCACGCCGTGAGGACGCGGGAGGCGCTGATCCGTCAGTTGGACCTCACCGTGCGGCAGCTCAGCGGTGCCGGGACCGAGCACGACATGGACGTGCTCCGGGACATCAGCGACCTGCTCGACGACCAGGTGGGGACACTGCGGGAAGAGGTCTGGAACCGCGGTGGGACCGGGAACACGCGGTGGGACCAGGTCGTGGAGGAGATCCGGGCCTGGGCGGACGACATCGGCGACGCCACCGCGGACCAGATGTCGGACCTCGGCACGGTCCTGCAGCAGACGGCCGACTGGGCCCGGAACAGCGGGGCGGACGATTCCGGCACACGGATCGAGAGATGGGAGCTGGGCCGCGCGGCGGCGGACACCGCACATCACGCCCTCTCGGCATGGGACCGGAGGGACATCCCCTGGCAGCTGATGGAACAGGGGGAACGCCGGGAGCTGATCACGGCCGAGCTGCTCACGCGGGAACTCGGACCGCTCCTGCGCGAAGCGGCCCTCCACCGCCTGCGGCACCTCGACGCGCGGTGGGGCACCGGCTACGGCTTGGACGACCCCGGTCGGGCGGCAACGCTCCTGAGCCGCCTGCACCGCCATCTGGCCTCGCCGTCGGTCAGTGCGGTCACGCAGGTCGACGCATCCGTCCTCGAAGCACTCATGGCGGACCCGGACGCATCCCTGGACGCACTGCTCGGTGCCCCGACGGACCTCGGCGCATCGCGTACGGCACCGCTGCGAGCCGTGTCGGCGGCCCTGGTGTCGCCGCGGGCGCAGGACGCCGGCGGGGCACCGCACGAGGGCATCGCGCTCCACTGGAAGCATCACGTCCGCCGGCGCGCGCTGCACGCGCCCGTGCCGACGGGCACGGGCGACCGGAGCGCCGACACCGCCCCGGCGGACTTCCGGACCGGCTTCACCGTGTCGTCGCTCCACGCTCTCCTCGCCCACGGCGACGAGGACGCCGTACGCCTGACACTGGCGGAGGCGACCGACTACGCCGCCGACCCGGAGCTCGCACGTGCCAGGGACAGCGGCCGGTTCGCCACGAGTGCGCACTTCGGCGCGACTCTTGTCGGAAGGCTCGGGTGGCAGGACGTGGACCACGTGGTTCTGCCGCACTGGGACCGTGACTCGTGGGACGAGGTCCATCGGCTGAACGGGAGGCTGCTCGCCTTCCGGCGCCGCGCCGAGCTCGGCTTCCGCATCGTGGGTGCCGAGGTCGCGCCGCGCATCGTCACGCAGAGCGCGGACAGGGTCCTGCACACGGTCGTGAGACTGGGGGACACCTCGTGGGCCTTCGACTATCTGCCGGCCACATGGTCTTCGCCGATGGCGCTGTCCGGCCTCGTGCAGGACACGATCCGCACAGCCGCCGTGACCACGGAGCAGGCGTCGTCCGGTGCGGAGGACCGGGTCGGGGCACCCTGGGCGCATTTCCCGGAAGCGGGCGAGGCGCTCCTCTTCGTACGGGCCGTGCGGGGCGAAGGCCCCCGGCAGATCCTCGTCCAGTTCGAGAACGGTGCCACCCGGAGCCTGTCTCCGCAGGAGTTCGCCGTTCGCGTCGCGGACGCCATCCCGTCCGTCGCCCCGGCCGGGCCCCTTGTCCTGCTCATCCCGCACGGTGGCGCGGGCCACCTGGAGATGCCCCGGCTGCTCGCCGCACGCACCGGACGACGGGTCTGGGCGTTCACGGCGGACCTCGACGTGCTGCGGGACGGCGGACGGACCAAGTACGTGACGGTCTTCCCGAGCGGATCACTCCCGTGGGAGGGCCTGTGGGTACTCAGCGAGCCCGACGACCTCCGAAAGGCCGCGACACGGAACTCCACGCCCGACGTGGTCATCACGGACACGGGCCGCGTGCTGCCGGACGACTATCTGCAGACCACGCCGATCCCCGATGCGGAGACGTTCCGGCCGATCGGACGGACGGCGCTTGCCGGAGACGAGCTGCGGAACGTCGAGCTCCACCAGACGAGGGCGGCCCGGCTCACCACGTTCGGCCTCGACTCGGGACACGGGCAGCCCGCGGGGCCCGCCCACGCACTGCCTTGGGCTCGCATGGACATCCGACGCGCGCCCTACTTCTGGCAGGGGCACGGGGGCGACGACGGCGGGTTCGTGCTGCCGCTTCACGACGATCTCCACGACGATCTCCACGACGACGAAGAGGTGAACCTCGATGCCGGTGAGTTCGGCAGGTACCTACGCCGACGGCCCAGCGCGGAATCCATGAGCGTCGTCCTGGTCGCATGCGACGCCGGCAGGCAGCACGGCGACGGCATGGAACCCGCACAGGCCGTGTCGGACATCATCGGAACCACTGTCTTCGCCCCGAGTTCGCTCGTCGACGTCCACCTGGACCTCGTGAGCCGGGGCGACGGCGGGCGGGCCGAGTGGCTGAGGTTCGCCCCCCGGCCGGACGCGTCCGAGCCGTCCCCGCAGACCCTCCGCGACCTGGTCGACGGCGTGACCGAGAGCGTGTTCCGGGAGCTCCACGAGCAACGTCCCGGAACCGGCGAGCCGCACCTGGAGCTGGGTGCCCGGCTCGGCCTCGACGAAGACGGCCAAGCGGATCTGCGGCTGTGCGTCGCAGTCCAGGAAGCCTTGCAGGACGCATTCCGTCCCGGGCTCCTCCACGGCACGTCCGAAGGCGCCGGGACCACCACGCGCAGCGCGGACGACGCGGACCTCGGCGGCGGTGCGGGGCTGGGCGGCCTGGCACCGCACCACAGCTGGAGCCGCATCACGGAATGGGACGACGTCACCGATGCGCTGGCGCCCGGCGAGATGGGACTGATCGCCTGGCAGCGCCAGGACCGCCCCGGTCACCTCGTCGCGGTGTACCGCCATGCGTCGGCGGGCCTGCTGTGGCTCGACCCCACCGCACCCGCCGGCGAGCGCGTCTCCAGCAGCAGCCCGGTCTGGCACGCGGTCAGGGCACACGCCGTCGTCCTGCGGCCCGGCGGCACCCCGCGCGCCGATGCCCTGCCCCGTACCGTGGAGTCCGCCTCGACCGCTCAGGCCCTCCTCGACGCCCCTGCCGACAGCCGGTACGGCGTTCACTACGCCTACGTCCACCCGACCGACTCGGAACGGATCCGTGAAAGCTCGCCGGACGACATCCTCTGGCGCTTCAGCCCCCTTCCGCCTGAAAAGATCTTCCTCAGAGGATTCGCGGCCCCCAACCCCGAGCTCATCGTCACGCTGAGGCAGTACATGGGGGTGGAGAACGTCGCGCAGTTCATCTCCACGACGCGGGACCGGGACCTCTGGTACAACAACCGCCGGTACCGGTACGAGATCCAGCCCGGCCTGAGTCCGGACCCCGGCGGCAGGACCGGCATCGACACCGGTTCCTTCGAAAGCGAGGTGACCTTCACCCTGCGCATGGAGCCCGAGGTCGTCGTAAGCGTGTACGACCGCGACACGGACCGTACGGGCTTCTGGAATCCCGCGACGCGCCAGGTGGAATGGAGCAGGGGCGACCTCCAGGCAGCCGCGTCGAACCCCTACCGGGCAAGAGGCTCGTCGTCGCAGCACCAGGTGTCCTCGCACCAGGCGTCCTTGCACCAGGCGTCCTCGCACCAGACGTCCGCGCCCCAGCCGTCGTCGCATCAGCCGTTGTCACAGCCCCAGCCGCCGACGTCACACCCCGGTCGTGCCGGAGGCTCTCAGCGCGCCGTGATTCCGCTGGCGATACAGGCCGCTCGTGCCCAGCGGATCTCCCCCTACCAGCAGATGTCTCACAAGCCGCCGGCATCGAGCTTTGGACACGCGACGAACACGACGGCAGGAACGTCCGGCAACGGAACCCGTTTCCCAGGGCTCTACGCCGGAGGAAACCTGTACCAAGGCGGGTACGCGACACCCCCGCGGCAAACCCGTCACCATCAGGCCCTCCCCCAGCAGGTTCCGTCCCTTCAGGCCCCCTTCCAGCAGGTGGCGCCCCCGGCTGTCGACGTGCCGCCGACGGCCGATCCCGCGTCCCAGCAGCCTCCCGCCACGCCCTCCGTCTCTCAGACCCCGGACCCCAACGCGGTCCATGAGGAGAGCAAGAAGAAGAGCCTCATCTCAAAGATCTTCAAGAAGAAGAAGTGACCCCCCTGATGAGCGGACAGGCGCGAACCATCTCATCCCGAAAGGCTGACGACCGGATGGCCGATGTGGCCGAGACACCGCAGCACGAAGAACCGCTGGCCGATGTGCCGGACCCGATCCGGGAGGCCGCGCGGGCGGCCCCCGACCACTGGTTCGGCCTGGTCGACCCCGCCTGGCGGGGCGAGGACGCCCCACCGGACTGGGCGGTGGTCGGACAGTACCGGTCCGACGCCAAGGGGGAGGTGGTCGAGTGGCGGTACAACGACGACTACCGGCCCTCCCCGAGCGCGAACGGCTGGCCCGCCCCCACCGATCCGGTCGACGAGGCGATCCAGCTCGCGGCCGCCGGGTACGGCCCGGAGGACGACGTCTTCCGGCTGCTCGCCGACGCGGAGGTCGGCATCATGCTCGCGCCTGACGGCAGCCCCGTCCAGGCATGCAGTCCGGACGGCACTCCTGTCGTTCCGGTCTTCACCTCGGACGCCCAACTCTGGTCCGGCGGACGGTACGCGGGGCGCACCCTCCCGGTACGGGAACTCGTACGTGATCTCGGCGACGCCACGTACCTCTACGTGAATCCCGCGGGCGCGGTCAGCCTGACCGTCTCCCCAGAGCAGCTGGCGACGGACCCGGCGCCCGAGCAGCCCGCGGAGAGCACCGCGGCGGCCCCCCGGACCGAGCCGGACACCGCTCCGGACGACGACGGCTCTCCCGCGGGCGAAGTCCCCGAGAGCGATCCTCCCCACCAGCCCCCGGTCGAACGGGACGACCCCGTACGACGCGTGGAGACCCTCAGCCTGCCCGACGCCGCTCCCGAGGCGGCCGGCGAGCAGGCCCCCGAAGCGGCCGACGAGCACGACACCGAGGTGGCCGCTGAACAGGGCCCCGATCCGGACAGCGACGACCGAAACGTAAGTACCCCATCGGTCTCCTCCACCCAGGAACACCTCGTCAACATCCTCAGCGGTGGAGCCGGCTGACGCTCCGCTCCCCGCACGTTCGACGGAGAACTGCCAGGAGCGATCGGCATACACCAAGGGCGTGAGAAAGGCGTCCACGTGCTGAACACACCTACCCAGGCATAGGTGTGTTCAGCGGAGAGCCCTCGAACCCTAGAATTGAGACTGAACGCCCGCACGTCATCGATCACAGGTGTTCTGAGACAAGTGGCACACCAGGCCGTCCGACCGTGACGTCACACCAGAATGCCGTGTCACGTGTCACACCGAATCATCGGAAAGGTGTCATGACGACTTCCCCATCGAACGACTCTCCCGACGAACCGGCAGCCGTGGCATCCGAGCCGGCCGGGGCAGAGGGCATCGCCGAGACGGAGGGTATCGCCGAGGCCGAGGCGCAGCCGGAGAGCGCCGCCTCGATGGCGGAACGCATCCTGACCCCGGCGCGACCCCAGGGTCGTTCGGCGGTGCCTGCTGCCATGGCCGAGCCCGAGGCCGAAGAACCCGAGCAACAGGAGGGGGAACAGGAGACCGAGGAGGCCGAAGCCGATCCCCCGGCTCTCGACGTGCTCGCGCTCGCGTCCGCCTCCGGGCCGTCGACGAGCACGTCCGAGCCTGCCGCCCGAACGTCCGCCGACCCGAGCGCGACCCCGTCGCCGGACGGAGAAACGTCGAACGCGGACACCGCGAACGCGGAGACGAGCGCGGAAGCAAGTGCGGAAACAAGCGCGGAGACGGCCGCGGAGAGCGCCACCGAATCCGACGACGCCACCGGCGGCTCCGACACAACGGCGGCAAAGGCCGACCCCGGCCGGCCGCACAAGAGCCTGCTCGCGGGTGCCGCCATCGTCGGCGCGCTGCTGATCTCCGTACCCTTCCTGATCAGTGGCGGAGACGGCGACGACAGCCGGTCCTCCGCGAAGCCCGGCGCCACCCCGGGCACGGTCCTGGAAGGCATGGCAAGCGCGGTTCCCGGTGTGGTCGGCTCCGAATCGCCCTCTCCGTCCGTGTCCCCTGCGAAGGGCGGTGCCGGGCCGAAGGGCGTCACCATCACCGGCCCGAACGGCAAGCCCATCGCCGTGACGGGACCGAAGGCAGGGGCAGGTGACGGGAAGAAGCCCACGGGAGGGGGCGGGCCGGTCCGCGTGAACGAGGAACCGGGCAAGCCGCCATCCGGCTCCGGAGGCGCCTCGGGCGGCACCACCTCCGGGTCCGGAGGCACGTCGAGCCACACCTCTTCCAGCTCCGGAAGCACGTCGGGCGGCACCTCCTCAGGCTCGGGAAGCACGTCGACCAGTACGTCCTCCGGCTCGGGAAGTACGTCGGGCGGGACCTCCTCAGGCTCGGGAAGCACGTCGGGCGGGACCTCCTCCGGCTCCGGGACGAAGTCGGACAGCACGTCCCAGACGGCCCCGGGGGAGTCCTGGTCCGGCGGGGTGCAGATCTACGGCCACGCCTCCGGCCGCTGCATCGGGATCGCCAACAGCCCCGGCGCGCCCGTCGGCTCCAAGCTGGTGATCTGGGACTGCTACAACGAGTCCTACCAGCGGTGGAAGTTCGTCAACGGCACCGTGCAGTCCGAGGGAAAGTGCATGAACGTCAGCGGTGGCGCGACGAACAACGGCGCCGTCATCAACTGGACGACATGCAACGGGTCGGGCGCGCAGCAGTTCCGGCTGAACTCGTCGCACGACCTGACCAACCCGCAGTCCGGCAACAAGTGTGTCGATGTCGTCGATCAGCGGACCGACAACGGTGCGCGTCTGCAGTTGTGGCAGTGCGCCGGATCGCCCAACCAGAAGTGGAGCACGCGCACTCCGTAGGCGGCCGAGCCGCCCCGCGCACGTGGGGTGCCCGCTCCCTTGAAAGGGCGGGCACCCCGGGCGTACCGGCGGGGGCCCGGTGGGTCAGAAGCCCCGGAAGACACCGTCCTCCTCGGCGGCGTCGACGAACTCCTCCCAGTCCATGTTGGCGACCGAGATGTTGTTCTCGACGGACCACAGCACCTCCGCGACGACACGCAGTTCCTCGACCCTCGGCCGCGCGTCCCGGTCCTCCCCGTCCTCCTCGTCCTCCCCGCGCACGTGGACGGCCAGCAGAGGCATCCCGGCCTCGGCCATGGCCACCCCGTCCGCCACGATCAGCAGATCGTCCTCGTCGGGCGCGAGCGCGACGAGCTGCTCCGTGGTCAGGCCGCTGTAGGAGGCGTCGTCCACGATGTGCAGACAGGCCAGGTAGGGATCCTCGCCCTCGGCCGGAGTGGTGACCGAGGTGCGCAGGGCCCGCCAGGCCGCCTCGTCGGAGAAGTCGGTACGGATCAGCAGGGTGTTGTCGCTCTGCGGCAGCCTCTTCACGGCCTGGTCTCCTTGTGCGTGAGCGGTGATCACCGGGACGGGCGAGGCCCGGCATACGTGTTCTATACATGCTATGCGCGACAGGTCTTTTCCCATGTGCCTGGTGTGCGCCGCCGCCCCGGAGCCGACAGTCGTCCGACCCAGCACGGAACGGCTCCCGGCACCGGAGACGCAGTCATTCGACGGATGTGTGGGGCGTACAGGTTCCTGGAGACTGAGCGGAGATCGAGCGGGCGCTCGTCGGCCCCGGGCAACCTCCATATGATCGACGGGCTCTTCGGCGTCCAGCGCAGCCGGGTTCCGGCGCTCGCCGCGGCGAGCTGTTCACGCTCCGGCGGAACGCCCTGCCCGCGAAGATCGCCGTCTTCGACAACGGGGCGCTGAACTTCGGCGAGGGTCGAGGTGATGACCGCCCGCCAGATCCTGCGCCGACCCCACCGTGGCAAGACATGTGTCTCGCCGTCGGTCCCTCTCATGGTTGCCTCAAGCGACTGTCCGGCTCGGGCACACCAGCAGACCCCCGAAGGAAGAGATCCTCATGACATCCACCCCGCACGCCGGCGCGCGGGCCTCCACCCACCACGGAACCGGGTCCGCCCACGAGCCCATGACGCACGCACAGATCATGCGCGCGCTGTCCGGGCTGCTGCTCGGCCTGTTCTGCGCCATCCTGTCCTCGACCGTCGTCACGAACGCGCTGCCGAGGATCATCAGCGACCTCGGCGGCGGCCAGTCCGCCTACACCTGGGTCGTCACCTCCTCCCTCCTCGCGGTCACCGCGTCGACCCCCTTGTGGGGCAAGCTGGCCGACCAGTTCAGCAAGAAGGTCCTGGTCCAGTCGGCACTCGTCGTCTACGTCGTCGGCTCCCTGGTGGCGGGCCTCGCGCAGAATCCCGCGACGCTGATCTCCGCCCGGGTCATCCAGGGGCTGGGCGGTGGCGGCCTGTCCGCCCTCGCGCAGGTCGTCCTGGCCGCGATGATCTCCCCGCGTGAGCGCGGGCGGTACTCCGGCTACCTGGGCGCGACCTTCGCCGTCGCCACCGTCGGCGGCCCGCTGCTCGGCGGCGTCATCACCGACACCGACCGGCTCGGCTGGCGCTGGTGCCTCCTCGTCGGCATCCCCTTCGCCGTCGTCGCGCTGTTCGTGCTCCAGCGGACGCTGAACCTGCCGGTGGTCGAACGCCGGGTCGAGGTCGACTGGGCCGGTGCCTTCTTCGTCACCGCCGCCGTCTGCGTCCTGCTGATCTGGGTCACCTTCGCCGACGACGAGTACGCCTGGCTGTCGTGGCAGACGTACACGCTGGTCGGCGCGTCGATCGTGCTGACGCTGATCTTCCTGTTCGTCGAGACGAGGGCCGCCGAGCCGATCATCCCGCTGCGGCTGTTCCGCAACGCCACCATCGCGCTCGCCTCGGCCGCCTCCCTGCTCGTCGGCATCGCGCTGTTCGCGGGCACGGTCTTCCTCAGCCAGTACTTCCAGCTGGCGCGTGGCGAGTCCCCGACCATGTCGGGTGTCCTGACGATCCCGTTCATCGCGGGCCTCTTCGTCTCCTCCACCGTCTCCGGCCGCATCATCACCACGACCGGCAGATGGAAGGGGTGGCTGCTGACGGGCGGTGTCCTGCTCACCGCGGGCCTGGCCCTGCTGGGCATGCTCCGCTACGACACGTCGTACCTCTACACGGCCTCCTGCATGGCGCTGATGGGACTCGGCGTCGGCATGACGCTCCAGAACCTCGTGCTGTGCACACAGAACCAGGTGTCCCCGTCCGACCTGGGCGCCGCGTCCTCCACGGTGACCTTCTTCCGCTCCCTCGGCGGCGCGGTGGGCGTCTCGGTGCTCGGCTCCGTCCTCACCACCCGCATCGGCCACTACGCCCGCGAGACCATCACCGGGCTCGACCCGCAGGACCGGGCGACCGCGGCGAAGGCCGCCGACAACGGCCGACTGCCCGACCTGGCGATGCTGCCCGCCCCGGTCCGCACATGGCTGGAGGGCGCCTACGGGCACGCCATCGGCGACATCTTCCTGTACGGAGCCCCCATCGCCCTGCTCGCCTTCCTGGTGACGCTGTTCATCAAGGAGGTCCCGCTGCGCGCCTCCAGCGGCCTGGACCAGGCGGCCCAGGCACCGGGCGCCGCGCCCTGATCCCCTCCGCCGAGGAGACCAGCCGCAGACGCTCCGGCCCACCGCTCACCCCACCTCGCCGCCCACCGCCCTCGTCACCGCGGCCGCCGACGCCCGCATCCCGGGCCCCAGCACGGCGAGGGCGCCGACGACGCCCGCGCCCGCGAACAGTGCCAGCAGGGTCGCCCACGGTACGGAGATCACCGCACCCTGCTGCCCCGCCACCGCCGCCATCCCGGCCGGCCGGCGCCGCACCCTCCGGGCCCCCGCCCGTCGGCGCCCGAACCCACGCTCACCGCCCGCGAGCCGGACGTCGTGCGACTGGTCGCCCACGGCCGTACCAACGAGGAACTGGCGGCCGACCTGTACGTCTCCCTCTCCACCGTCAAGACGCACCTCGGCAGCGTCCAGCGCAAACCCGCCGCCCGCAACCGGGTCGAGATCGCCGCCTGGGCCTGGGAGAACGGCATCATGGGCACACGGCGGGCGGGGGAGGACCCCAGCGGTCCGGAACGACGGCACGGGCCGATGCACGCATGCTGGTCACCGGGTACCCGTCCCCGCAGGTACCCGGTGACACCGGCCGCGGTCTTCGAGTCCCCTGCCGACCGCGGCCGTCCCGGAGCCCCATACATATGTTTCTCTCTCCGGACACACGGCACGATGAAGCAGTCCGGTGCTTCAGGCCGATGCGTGTGGGAAACACCTTACATGTGTTCGATGTGGAAACCCGGTCCAGGTGTTTCCTCGGACCCATGTGCGCAGGCCCCGAGGCCGGCTCCCGCAGTTCGTCGATCGCCGTCTGCGCGATGTCGATCGACTGATCCCTCAGGTCGGTCGCGGACGGTTCCGTGTCGGGGAGCAGCTCACGGGCGAGCCGCAGGCTGATCATCTGCCGCTGCCGCCGCCCCGAGGGCCGGTCGTACCACCGCGCGGTGCTGGAGCACGGTGAAGACGGCACACAGCGCGGTCGACGCCGCGAGCCCGACGGTGGCGGGGTCGCCGACCCTGGTGTCCCCGCCCTGCGTTCATGGATTGCCTGCCCCCGACAGCCCCAACAGTTCTCCGCAACACGATTCCTGGAAGACGTCCGCACCACGGCGGAGGCGATCGGCGCCCCCTACCCGGAAGCCGCCACCCGGGCCGTGCTGGAGGCGTACGGGCCGGCGTTCGCCGAGGGCGCCGTCCTGTGGAGGGCCACCGACCGCAGTGGCGACGGGCTCAACTACCGCTTCTACGCACGCCGGCCCATGGACAGGTGACCGTGGCCAGGCGGGCGGGGTTCATCGGTGCCGACGATCCGCTCGGCGACCTGGTGCAGGCATGGAACACGCTGTACGACGGCACACCGGAGCAGTCGTGCGACTTCGACGCGGCTCGCGGACTCACCAAGACCCGGCTCTGCCTGGGCGGCACACGGCCCCTGGACGACGTACTCGGCGTCGCCGCCGTACCGGACCCCGTCCGGGAGCACGGCCCCCGTTTCCACCGGCTGGGGCTGGACTACGTACGCCACGTCTGCGTGGACTACAGCCACGGGACGGTCAACCTCTACTTCCGCGCCCGAGGGCCCCTCACCGAGACACAGTGCCGCAGCTTCACCGAGCTCGCCGGCGCCGCCGCTCCGGACGAACGCCTCTACGGGGAGACGACCCGGTTCCTCTCCCAGGGCGCGTACACGTTCTCCGTGACCCTCTCTCCCGACGACGGGACGATCGAGCGGGTCGCCTTCTGCGCGCTGAAGCTCCCCGACGGAAGCCGCCCGAGCGGAGCCACTGCGGCGACCTGGTCTCCCTCATCAAGGGCTGGAACACCTTCTTCAGCCAGTCCGACACCACCGACCCGGTGCTCGCCTCGCGAGGTGAGAAGCGATGACCCGAGCAGCCCGACCGGACTCGGCCCACCTCCTCGGACACTCGCCCACCGAGACCGACCGGCTCGTGCTCCGGGCCCGGCTGTACGACCCGATCACCGAACGGGCCCTGCGGACCGCGGGGCTGCGGCCCGGCACGCGGGTCCTCGACGTCGGCTGCGGTGCCGGGGACGTCACGTTCCTGGCGGCGCGGATCGTCGGGCCCGAAGGCGCGGTCGTCGGAGCCGACGCGGCACCGCGCGCCCTGGAGGTGGCACGTGCCCGCGCCGCCTCCAGAAACCCGGGTCCGGACGGGGAGGCCGAGGCCTCCTTCCGGCAGATGACCCTGCCCGAGGTCGACATCGACCTCGGCGGACCGGTGGACGCGGTGATCGGCCGCCTGGTCCTGGGGCACCTGCCCGACCCGGTCACGGCACTGCGCCGTCTGTCCCGACTGGTGCGGCCCGGCGGGCTCGTCGTCTTCCAGGACTTCGACGACTTCCCGCTGCGCGTGGAACCCCGCACCCCGCTGACCGGCGCCGTCCTGGAGGCCATCGCCGCGGGGCTCACGGGCGACCTCGCGGACACCATCGGCGACGTGGACACCCTGCTCGGCCGCATGCGGGCCGAGACCGCCGAGAAGGACGCGGTGATCATCATGCAGACCGCCGTGACGGCGTGGAGCCGGTCAGAGCGGTGACGGCGATGGAAGCGGGGCCATGGGGGCCCGCCCCTCGAAGGTGCGAGGGCAGGCTTGCATTGTGCGGTGTCACCGTTCAGTATGGTTACGTGAATCATGCCTTTCCCTGTGGGACGCTCTGTCTGGATTTCGTCGGCACGCTGCGGGCGCGGCGCAACGACGCGCCGCTCGAGAAGCTGGCCACGCCCGGACTCCTGGACGACTGGTTCGTGGAGTCGGGGATGATGGATCTGGAGCCCGGCGCGAGCGAGGCCGATGTGATGGTCGCCGTGCAGCTGCGCGAGGCCGTCTACGACCTGGTCGCGGCGCGGCTGGACGGTCGGCCCCTGCCGCCGGAGGCGGTGGCCGAAGTGAATCTGCACGCCTCCGGCCTGCCGGTGACCGTGCGCCTGGGGCCGGACGGCGTCGTGAGCACGGGCCCGGTCGCCCAGGGGCTGGCCTCGCTGGCCCGTGAGACGGTGCAGCTCGTGGGCGGGGACGATGCCGCGCTGCTGCGGGAGTGCGCCCGTCCGGAGTGCACGCAGGTCTACCTCGACCGCTCGCGCGGCCACCGCCGCGAGTGGTGCGCCATGCGGACCTGCGGCAACAGGGTCAAGGCCGCCAACTACCGGGCGCGCCAGCACGCCGAGCAGGCCTGACCACACCGGCCGAGACCCCAAGGGACGGCGCCGACCACCCGAATCGCGTGGTCGGCAGAGGCGATGCGATACGTGAAGAGGAAGGTGACGGACGATGGCCGGCAGTGAGGAAAGGGCCGTACTGGCGGGCGGTTGCTTCTGGGGGATGCAGGAGCTCATACGCAACCAGCCGGGCGTTCTGACGACGCGGGTGGGGTACAGCGGCGGTGACCTGGCCCACCCGACGTACCGCCACCACCAGGGGCACGCGGAGGCCGTCGAGATCGTCTTCGACCGGACGGCGACCGACTACAGGACTCTCCTCGAGTTCTTCTTCCAGATCCACGACCCGAGCACGAAGAACCGCCAGGGCAACGACATCGGGGACAGCTACCGCTCCGCCGTGTTCTACCTGAACGACGAGCAGCGGCAGGTGGCCCTGGACACCATCGCCGACGTCGACGCCTCGGGACTGTGGCCGGGCCCGGTGGTCACCGAGGTCACGCCGGCCGGCACGTTCTGGGAGGCCGAGCCCGAGCACCAGGACTATCTGAGGCTCTACCCGGACGGCTACACCTGCCACTTCCCGCGCCCCGGCTGGCGACTGCCCAGACGAGAAGAGTCCTGACCCGCTCAGCGCGACAGCGAGGCGACGTCTCCCATCACGACGACGGGCGCCTTCGCGGGGTCGAGTGCGCGAAGCAGCTCCTTCATGTGCCGCTTCGCGATGCTGACACACGCATGGGTGGGGCCTCCGTGGTCGACGTGCACCCAGACGCCACCGCCCTTGGCCCTGCCCAGCGGCCGGGTCCAGTCCCGCGGTGACGTGCCGGGCTCGCGGTTGTAGTCGATGGCGACGACGTAGTCGAAGGACCCGGTCAGCGGCTCGCCCTCGAACCCCGTGCCGTTGATCGAGAAGCCGCCGGAGTGGTCGTACGGGAGACGAGCGCCCGGGTCGGGCAGCAGCCCGCCCGCCGCCGTGAGGCCGTAGACCCCCACCGGAGAGCGCAGGTCTCCCAGGCGGTGGTCGCCGGTCCAGCCCTTGAACCCGTTGTGCGCGGGCCAGGAAGCGCCGGCGGGCCGCCACCCCGCGTCCGTACGCTCGTAGAGCCGGGCCGTCGAGGTGGACGCGTCGGCGCCGTCGCCGGTGACGAGCAGGACCTGGCGGGATCCGGCAGGGACGCGGGCCAGCATGGCCGGTCCCACCCCGGGCAGGACACGCGGCGCCGGCGCGTGCTCGACCGTCGTGGCGGGGAACTCCGGGAGACTGACGGCGAGGGGCTTCCGCACGGGCTCGGGGGCCCGGGACGCCGAGCCCGTGCCGCCTCCGACGGCGCAGCCACTCAGCGCGACCACGGAGCCGAGGACCACGCCGAGCACGGGGCCGTAGCGGCTCGACGGGCGGAAGGTGCGGGCGGGACACGGCCGCCGCCTTTGCGGGGTGCGTATGTGATTCACACCTGTGCAACAGCCTGGACCCCGCCCGGGGTTCACTCGGACATGATCCGAGCGTCCCCACCGGTCCGGCGCCCATGGGCCCGGCCGGATGACTGACCGGCAGGCGTCTCGGTGCCGCACCACGCATCAGGGTCAGGTGACGGATGCCGTGGCGGTCCTGGTGCGGGAGGGTCGGAGGGCGGGATCTCGGACCACGGAAGGGAGGACTGCCATGAACGGGGAACAGGCCGGTGTCCGGGCAGGCCGGACGGGGGCGGGGGAGCCGCCGGTGCTCCGTCTGGACGTTCGGCGGGTACTGGACGGTGTGCCGCTGCTGCCCGTCCGGGCCGAGTTCAGGTTCGAGACGTCGTCGCCGATGCTGGTGACGGTGACGTTCACTCCGTGGCGCGGGCAGGGCGTGACGTGGCGCATCGGCCGTGAGCTGCTGTACCTGGGCTTGTACGAGGAGAGCGGCGAGGGCGACGTGCAGGCGTGGCCGGTGCGGGGAGAGGCGGGGGAGACGGCCGCCTGGCTGCTGTTGGAGTCGAGGACGAGCAGCGCGGTGTTCGAACTGCCGGTCGCGGAGGTCGAGGCGTGGCTGGACGCCACGTACGCACTCGTACCGGCGGAGGCGGAGGCCCAGCCCCTGGACTGGGACGCCTTCCTCGGCGAACTGCAGGACGCCGGTGGACGTTCCGGCGACTGCTCCTCAGGCCCGGGCCGGGGCACAGTCACCTGACTGATGTGCGACCGGAAGGGACCGAAGGGACGGGAGATCCGGATGAGGCCCGGGGACCGACACCGGAGCGCACCGGCGGGGGCGGGCCGCCGCCGGCCCGCCCCCGCCGACGGACGTCACGGGGTGAAGGCCGTCCAGGACTCCTCGATGTGGAATCCGGCGCGCTCGAAGAGCGGCACCGCCTCCTCGCTGGAGTGGAGGTATGCCACGCGCGCCCCGGCGTGCGTGGCGTCCCGCACGATCCCGTTGGTGATCGCCCGGGCCAGGCCGAGGCGCCGGTACGCGGGAAGCGTGCCGATGTTGGCGAGCCCGACGTGCTGCTCGGTGACGATTCCCAGCCCGGCCGCCACGGGCTCCCCGTCCACTTCGGCGAGATAGGCGTGGACGAAGGGCAGGCTGAGCACGGCAGGCGTGTAGAGGCTGGTGATGATCGCGGGTGGGGCACCGAACGCGCCACCGAGAACCTCGGCGAAGGTCTGGGACTCGTCGCTTCGCAGGGGCCGCACCAGGCCGGTGGCCCCGCCGCTGCCCGTCACGCCCCGATCGCCCGTCAGCCGGCGCAGCATGAAGGGCTGCTGGGAGACCGTGCCGAGTCCGTGGGCGACGGCCAGCCTGACCAGAGCCCCCTCCGGCTTCCCCCGCAGCCGGATGCTCCAGGGCAGTCCCTGCGCCTGCTTCGCGGCGTTCTCGCACAGCAGGCCGATCTCCGTGGTGTCCGGTGCGGCAGCCACGCTGACGATCCCGTTCAGCGCGGGAATCCGCGAGCGGGTGAAGGCCAGCAGGGCGCCGCCGGGACCATGCTCGACGAAGCCGTTCGGAAGCGATTCGGCGAGAGCCTGGACCGCCGCCCGGAATGCTCCGGCGGCCTGGCTCACCACATCTCGATTATCCATATGTGTGAGTGTAGCCCGACACACATGTTTCTTCTCGGGTGGCCGAAACATATCAGTGAGCCCACGCCCCGGTCGGGGGATGCCGGAGCGTGGGCTCACGCCCGCGCCTCGTCGCCGAGGCGCGGGAGTCTCACCTGCCTGGTGAACGAGGGACGGAGCCGGCGGGTTCACGCGAGATCGCGGAGCCCTCGCCTCCTCGACGCCCCTTGCGGATCGTTCCTCAGAAATCCGTTGCCGCCGGTCCGTACCCCCACATCGGCACCGTCGCCGACCAGGCCCAGAGGCGCGTGGCGTCGAGCCGTGTGTCGGCACCGAAGGCAGGGGCAGGCCCGTCGGGGGCCGTACGACGCGTGTCGTCATCGCGGCCGGCGATCGACAGCCGCTCCTCGGCGTCGCCTTCCTCGGTGTACGTCGTGAGACCCATGTTCTCGCCCGTCTGTCCGGTCGGCCCACCCCTGGTGAGCGACGCCGATGTCTGCCGTGGCTGCGGGAAGCGGGTCCCGTGCCGGGGGAAGTGGCACGGGACCCGCCGTTCGCGGGGTAACCCATCTAACTGGTTACGCATTGATGGTAGACACGGGACTGGTAACCCGTCAAGACGGTTCCCTTGACCCGAGTGGCCGACTATTGTGCCTTGTGCGCACACGTATTCCTGAAAAGGGTGACTGCCCGGCAGAAGGAGCAGCTATGAACACAAGCACAGTCCCCGTCTTCACGACCACGGGCGCCGAGCCATGTGTGGGACTGGACGTCTTCTTCCCCGACGACTACCACGACAACCGAGAGGTGATCCGGGCCAAGGCGCTCTGCCGAACCTGTCCTGTCCTGCGGGAATGTCGGGCATGGGCCCTCGACAACCCCGCTCTCGCCTCGCACGGGATCTGGGGAGGGCTGACGCCGAAGCAGCGCAGTGCCTATCGCCGCCCTGTGCCGGCCCGCACCTGACGTCCCCTCGGCCCCTGTCTCCGAGAGCACTCGATTTCCCGGTTCAGAGCCACGGCGAGGCCTACGCGAGGGACCGAAGGGACCGGAATCGTCCATCGTGACGCGCACGCGGGTCCGCCGACCGAGGCATGTCGGTGCCAGACCCGGCGCACACCCGTCGGCTGCCGACACATGGGAGACTGTCTCACGGCCCGCACATGCCGTCGGTGGCGATCACGAAATCGAGAACCGCGTCTCGGAAGAGCTCGGGCTCCTCGATGTGGCCCAGGTGCCCGCTGTTCTCCAGGACGACCAGCCGGGATCCGTGGATCAGCTCGTGGAGCTCCTGGGACCAGCGCGGACCGCAGATGACATCGTGCCGGCCCACGACGACCAGCGTCGGAAGCTCCAGCCCCTTGAGTGCGGCGCGGTCGTCGACGAGGTCCGGCCAGAGGTCCTCGTCGAGACCCGAGACGAACGTGGCGCGCAACGCGTCCCGGACGGGGCCGAACCGCTCCTCGTCGGCCCAGTAGTCCGCGAAGTACGAGGGCGGCACGCCCCGGGCCACGGCGAGGGTCGAGTCGTCGTCCGCGATCGAGGACATCGCGTCGAACGCCTCCAGAACCCCGGCGAGACCGGGGTGCCCGGCGTGCTCGGCCGCGAACTCCCGCACCCTGCGCCCGGCTTCCTCACCGTGTTCGGGACCGGTGACGGGTGCGCCCCCGTACAGCACGACCCCCGCCAGCCGCTCCGCGCGGTGCAGGGCGTGGTGGGCGGCGACGAAGGCGCCGTGCGAGTGCCCGAGGAGGTACACCTCGTCCACGCCCAGCCGGTTGACCAGCACCTCCAGGAAGCGGCTGTACCGGTCTCGGGTGTATCCGTGCGGGTGGGAGGGGAGCCGCCCGGATTCACCGGTGCCGACGGGCTCCACGTAGACCATGGTCAGGTGCCGCTCCAGCAGAGGCATCCGCAGGTACTCCCAGAAGATGCCGGGGCCGCCGGAGTGGACCACGCAGACGGGGCCGGCGCCGTGCACGTGATAGCGCTGCGCGATTCCGCCGACCTCGAAGGAATGGGTGCCGTGGGACAGCGGGCCGTTCGGCTCCCGGCCGGCGGCGGTGCGCGTCGGGGTGTTCATGGAGGTCTCCCTGCGGTGAGTAGGCGACTGACACCGACAGGACGGAGCGGAGACCCCGAAGTTCGATTTCCTCGGCATGTCCTGCGTCACACCGCGCGGACGGCCGTCGCCGTTCCGTGGGCGGGCCGGAGCCCCCCGTCCGCCGCGCAGGGAGGAGGACGCGGGGGGCGGGGGCGCGGTGGACGGGGGTGCGGGAGGGACGGACCCGGGCGAGGGCCGTCAGGTCACGGGCGGAAGGACGGGGCCGGTGGTGCCGAGCTGCTCGGTGGCGATCACCGGCGGCACCGGCCACGTCACCCCCTCCGGCGGCCAGCTCTGGCCGGTGGCCCTGAGGAAGCGCGCCGGCGGCTCGTACAGGGGCGGCTGGGTGCCGTCGGGGATCATCGAGGCCCAGGAGACGCCCTCGGTGCGGTCCTTGAACTCCTGCTTCATGGCGTCGAGCAGCGCGGGCTGCTCGATCAGGTCGATCGCGCTCGCCGCCAGGTAGCGGGCGGCGGACAGCAGCGCCTGGTGGCCGATGTTGGTGGCCGCCGTGGCGGTGACTCCCCAGTTGTGGTTCGGGATGCCGGGCGGGTACGCGGCGGACAGCAGGACCGCGGTGGGCGCCTGCCAGCTGATGTCGGCCGTGTCGGTGGCCAGACCGCCCGTGTAGGCGGCGGCGGGGGGTGCCAGCGGGGTCAGGCCCGTCGGCATGCCCACCTCGGGCTTGCCGAGCGACTTCTGCACGGCCTTCGCCAGGGCGTGGTCCGCGTCGGTGAACCGGGGGGCGCCGATCTGCCGCATGTTGTCGTTGAGCAGCTCCGCGCCCGCCTTGTTGGCCAGCAGGTTCCAGGTGGCGGCGTGGAACTTGTGCACCAGACGGGTCTGGCTGGCCTGGGCGGCCGCCTTCGCGCACTCCACGATCTTGTCGTACAGCACCCGGGCGCGCGCCGGACTGCCCTCGCGGACGAAGAACCAGATGGAGCACATGTCCGGGGTCACGTTGGGGGCGCCGCCACCGTTGATGATCGCGTAGTGGAACCTGCCGGACGGGGCGACGTTCTTCTCCCGCAGGTACTCCGACATCGTCGCCATCAACAGGGCGCCGTCCAGACCGCTCTTGTTGCCCAGGGGGGTGCCGCCGTGCCCCGAGGCGCCCAGGAAGGTGAAGGTCGCCGATATCAGGGCGCTGGTGGTGTTCCAGAACGGCACCGTGATGGTGAACGGATGCCAGTCCAGGAAGGCGTCCAGGCCGTCGTACACGCCCTCCTTCACCGCGTACGCCTTGCCGACGAGCTGCTCCTCGCCCGCGCTGCCGAACAGCTTGACGGTGGCCTTCAGGCCGTTGGCGCGGATCGCCTGCGCGACGGCGATGGCGGCGGCCGTGCCGCCCGCGCCGAGGGTGTTGTGCGCGTCGCCGTGACCGGCGCCGTAGGTCGGCCCGTAGGCGTCGTAGTGGTAGACCAGCGGGTCGTGCGAGGTGGCGCCCTTCTTCTGGGAGAGTCCGGGCAGGGCGTCGTACTCGGCGTTGAAGCCGATCACGGGCCCCTCGGTGCCGTAGGTGGCCACGAAGGCGGTCGGGAAGCCCGCCGAACCCCACTGGACGGTGAAGCCGTTCGCCTTGAGCAGTGAGGCGGTGGCGAGGGAGGACTTCCACTCGCGCAGGGACAGCTCCGCGTGCTGCCACACGTCGTCGCTCAGCTTGGTGACCGCGCCCTCGTTCGCGCTGATCCAGTCGAGGGCGGTCTGCTTGGCCGCCGTGCTCACGGCCAGTCCCTCGGGCGCCTGGTAGGTGGCGGGGGAGACGCCGGTCTTCTCGTCGTACCCGAGGGTCGCCGCGAGCACCGGATCGGCCTGGAGGATGGCCGCGGTGGTCGCGGTGGCGCTCAGCCCGAACATCTTGAGCAGGCGCCTGCGGCCCATGTCGAGATTGCTCATGCGGTCGTCTCGTTCCTCGCTCTTGGGGGAAGGGCGGCTGACAGTCGGACGAGGAAGACCTCGGACGCTCCCCTTCGGCGGTCAGGGACGACGGCCCGTCACCGGTGCCGATCCGCGAACGAAGGGGACACCTCACAACTCCTGTGCCCCGCACCGGAATTGCCGACCCATATGTGTGCGACGGAGTATGTCACACACATGTGCCGAATCCCTATGATGCCGATGCCGATGCCGATGCCGATGCCGATGCCGATGCCGATGCCGATGCCGATGCCGATGCCGATGCCGATGCCGATGCCGATGCCGATGCCACGTCCGCGCCTCGACCGGACTCGGCGATGGTGTACGTCACGGACCGCTGCCGCTTGTGACGCAGGATCTGCCCCTTGGCCGCGAGTGACTCCAGCGTGTTGCGTACGACCTGCGGGGTGGGGTTGCGGTTCGGGTGCTTCTCCAGCAGCTCGTCCCGCAGCTCCTTCGCCAGGCGCGGCTCGCGGCGACTGTCGAGCAGAGCCATCAGGAGGTCTCCGAGCAGAGGCGGCCGCGACTTCCCCTTCGCGGCGGCTCGTGCCGCCCTTCCGCCGGGCGCCGTGTCCCGTACGGGTGTGACCGGGGGCTCGGCGGATGTCCGGGGCTTCCCCGTCCCGTGGAGTACGGGCTCGGCCTGAGCCTGTTCGGGCAGGGGCGGGGGCTCCGACAAGCCCTCGTACCGTTCGGCCAGGTGGAGGATGTTGATCAGGAGGGTTTCCTCCTGCTTCAGCAGCTCCGTCTTCTTGGCCAGCTCCAGCTGACGCCGGCGGTTCTCTTCAAGATCCGATGCGGCCTGATCGACGAGCCGCGCTCGGAGTCTGGAGGTTGACTGATGGGCCACGACCGTTCACTCCCTGGTAATGGATGGCGCTGCGCATGGTACCCACGCCGGAGTCTCCGCGCAGGAAAGTACGTGTGCGCAGGACGCTTGCGCGGTGCAGTGCCACCCACGACACATGGGGCGGCGCAGCGGGTCCTTCGGAAGGACATGCCCCCGAAACATGTCTGCGAATCCCCGACGCCCGGCTCGGCACGCGGCCTCCTCCACACGTCGGCCGTGGCCTCCGCGGTGACGGGGCTGACGGGTCCCGTCACCGCGCGCGGCTCATGTCGTCCGGCCGGTGCCGGGTCCGTCAGCGAACGGTCAGGACGGGTGCCTGCCTCTTGCGGGCGCGGTAGGCGGCCGCTTTGAACCTGTTCCCGCAGGACTCCATGCCGCACCAGTGCCGTCTCGCGCCCCGCGAACGGTCGATGTAGACCCGCGTGCATTCCGGGTTGCCGCATTCCTTCAGCAAGGGGGCATCAGGGCCGCCGAGCAGTTCGACGGCGCTGCGGGCCACGGTGGACAGGGCTTCTTGCGGGGTCGCCGTCGTCAGCCTGCCGGGCGGGGCGAGTTGCGGCTGAGCGGCCGGCCCGCGGGCCGCTTCGTTCACCACGGAGACCGCGGTCTCGTCGTACGGCCTGCCGTGGCGCCGGTCCGTGACCAACCGGTAGACGGCCTCGCGCACGATGCGTGCCCGTTCGAGGTCGGCTTCCGTGCAGGGGCTGAGGGCGTCCACGAGTCCGGACGCCAGATACCAGGATGCGAGTCGTGCCGGTGCCGTGAGCACCTCGGTTCCGGACGAGCGTCGCGCGCGGAGCGTGGCGGCGAAGTCCAGTGCGGGATCACCACACACGAAGACGTGTCTGAATGTCATGTAACCACTCTGGCAGGTTACTACATGTCGAGCAAGAAGCCGTACGTTGACGCGCATGTCCACACGTGGCAAAATCATCACCGGTTAGAGCGGTGACTAAGGATGGTCGCCCACCCCGAAGGAGCAGCGAACATGGCTGACCAGCCGGAACGACGCGCCAAGGGCGCACCAGTGGGGCGGCGCGCGCTGCTGGGCATGCTGGCCGCAGGAGCGGCGGGACTCGCCGCGGCACCGCCCCTCCAGCGCGGCTGGGAGAGCTTCCTCGGCGCCGCCTCCCAGAAGGACCCCACCGGACTCACCGGACTGCTGCCCAATCCGGGCGGCTTCCGGTACTACAGCATCGTCGGATCCGTGCCCCGCAAGAACGAGGGCAACTACGCGCTGACGATCAGCGGCCTGGTCGACCGGCCCAAGACCTACACCCTCCCCGAACTGCGGGCGCTCCCGCAGACGCGGGTCATCGGCGACGCGGTCTGCACCGACGGATGGCGCGTGGACAACGCCCCGTGGGAGGGGGTCAAGCTGGCGGACCTGCTCGACGCCGCCGGCGTGCGCGACAAGGGCACGGCAGTCCGGTTCACCTGCTTCGACGGCGCCTACAGCGAGAGCCTCACCCTGGAGCAGGCCCGCCGCTCGGACATCCTCGTGGCACTGAAACTGCAGGACAAGCCGATCAGCCATGTGCAAGGCGGCCCGGTCCGCCTGTACGTGGCGCCCATGTACTTCTACAAGTCGGCCAAGTGGCTGTCCGGCATCGAGGTCACCGAGCAGGTGGTCCCCGGCTTCTGGGAGGAGCGCGGCTACCCGGTCGACGGCTGGCTCGACGATGCGGACCGGACCGATGGCGCAGCCTGACCAGGACGGCCGCGTCCGGCGCTTCGGCCGACCCCAGCGGATGGTCCACCGGGCGACCGGATGGCTCATGCTGATCTGCCTGGCCACCGCGGCCTGTCTCTACCTGGGCCCGCTCGCCCAACTCGTCGGCCGGCGCCACCTCATGGCCACCCTCCACGAGTGGTCCGGCATCCTGCTCCCGGCCCCCGTCCTGCTGGGCCTGCTGTCCGCCGAATTCCGCGCCGACCTGCGTCGCCTGAACCGGTTCGCCCCGTACGACCGGGAATGGCTGCAGGCCGTCCGCAAGGGGCACAACTGGCCCGGGGCGCGCCCGGCCGGCAAGTTCAACGCGGGACAGAAGCTCTATGCGGGCTGGATCGCCGGTGCCGTGCTGGTCATGATGTTCACCGGCCTGCTGATGTGGTTCATGGACCTCCTGCCCTTCATCTCCCGCACCAGCGCCATCTTCATGCACGACGTCGTGGCCTGGGCGATCACCATCGTCGTCATCGGTCACATGCGCAAGGCGGCCGCGGACCCGGAGTCACGCCTGGGCCTGCGGACCGGTTACGTCAGCAGGTCCTGGGTCGAGCGCCACCACTCCCGATGGCTGGACCGGGACAGGTCGCAGTGACGGTCCCGCCGGAGCGGGAACTGACCGTCAACTGACTGATGTGCCGCAGCGAGAGCGCGACCACTGTGAACACTGCTGATTCGGACGCCTCCGGGTGCGCGCCCGGCCGACCGATCACCCTTCCCTCTTCCTCGTGACCCGCCCTCTCCTGATAGGAAATCCATGAGACGACGCCTTCTGATCGCGGTCGCGGCGGGGGTCCCGCTGGCCGCGTCGGTGTACCTGCCGACCGCCTGGGCGGGAACCGAGAGCTCCGCCGCCCAGTCCCTCGACTGCTCGACCGTCACGGTGCCGGCCCCGGCAGGCACCGAGGTGGAGAGCGTGGTGGCCGTCGAGCGGCCGGCCGGGACAGTCGACGTACCGGAGATCACACCCCTCCCCGCCGCGCAGATCACCGATGTGCCGGCCTACTGCGACGTGACGGTCACGCTGACCCACCCGGGCGAGGGCGACCACGCCAAGGTGAAGGTCTGGCTGCCCGAGGACACCTGGAACGGCCGCCTGCAGACCGTCGGCGGAAGCGCCTTCGCCGCCGGCGACTACGGCACCGCCCTCGCGGGCGCCGTCAAGAACGGCTACGCCGCCGCCACCACCGACGCCGGCGTCAAGACCTACCTCGACAACAGCTGGGCCCTGAACACCGAGGGCCAGGTCGACACCCCGCTCCTGAAGAACTTCGCCTCCCGGTCCGAGCACGAGGCGGCCGTCGTCGCCAAGCAGGTCATCAACGGCTACTACGGCCGGGCGGCCTCCTACGCGTACTTCAACGGCTGCTCCACCGGCGGCCGCCAGGGCTACGCGGAAGCCCAGCGCCACCCCGACGACTACGACGGCATCCTCGCCAACGCGCCGGCCATCAACTGGGACGAGTTCGAGGTCGCCACCCTGTGGCCGCAGGTGGTGATGAACAACGAGAAGACCTACCCCAGCGGGTGCGAGTTCGACGCCTTCAACACCGCCGCGGTCAAGGCCTGCGACCCCCTCGACGGCGTCAAGGACGGCCTCGTCGAGAATCCGGCCCGCTGCGACTTCGACCCGCGCCGACTGATCGGCACCACGGTCGTGTGCGAGGGCAAGGAGCTGACCATCACGGCGGCCGACGCCGCCGTCGTCCGCAAGATCTGGGACGGCCCGCGCACCACCTCGGGCGAGAAGCTGTGGGCCGGCGTCCCGATCGGCGCCGACCTGAAGTTCCCCTACCTGGCGGGCACGCTGCCGGACGCGAACGGCGACCTCAAGGGCGTTCCGTTCCCCGTCCCGTCCGCCTGGGTCGCGTCCTGGGTGAAGAAGCAGCCCTCGTTCGACGTCTCGACGATCACCTACAGCCAGTTCACCGATCTGTTCCGGCAGTCCCAGGCCGAGTACGACGAGGTCATCGGCACCGACAACCCGGACCTGTCCGCCTTCCGCAGGTCCGGCGGCAAGCTCCTGACCTGGCACGGCCGGCAGGACCAGCTCATCCCCACCCGGGGCACCGTGGCCTACCGCCAGCAGGTCGAGCAGAAGATGGGCGGCCCCGAGCGGGTCGACGACTTCTACCGCCTCTTCCTCGCGCCCGGCACCGCCCACTGCGCCCTCAACGGTCAGACCGACGACCTCGGCGCCCTGCGGGCCTGGGTCGAGCAGGGCAAGGCGCCCTCGACGCTGACCGCCACCCTGGTCAACTCCACCGGCAAGCAGGTCACACGTGACCTGTGCGCCTACCCCAAGGTCTCCCGCTACAAGGGCTACGGCGACCCGGCCGTCGCCGACAGCTTCCGGTGCGTCCTTCCGTACCAGTACTGACCGCCCCCGCGTCACGGCCTCGGCCCGCTCCCCACAGGGAGCGGGCCGAGGCCGTCTTCGTGCGCGGGACCCGAAGGCTGAGGCAAGAGGGGGAGACAAAACGGCCGCCCCGCTCCCAACCGAGAGCGAGGCGGCCACCCGTTCCCGCCGTCGTCGATCAGCGATCAACCTCTTCCTGACGGCGAGAGCACCCCCTGGTACAACGCGAGGGGCGGCGCCGGGGTTCACGGGACGGGCAAGGACGGGAAGACAAGGACGGGAAGACAAGGACGGGAAGGCGGTGTCTGCGTACGGCTGGCGACGAGCCGTCAGTCCGACGGCACTTCGCCCCCGCGCAGAATGGAGGCGGCGACGGCGTCCCAGTCCACGCCGTCCAGATCGGACCCAGCGGGGACAATCCGGTAGCCGTGTTCCAGCCACGCGGCCAGCGGCAGGACCGGGAGCTCGAACAGGGCCGGCATGCCGTAGGGGCGGAGCCGTAGCCAAGCAGTCGGCTCTCCGCCCGGATGCGCGGGCCACACCTGGACGTCACCGAGACCACGGGGGGAGAACAGGCCCTCGTACAGCAGGTCGCGGCCGACGCACCAGGTCACGGGAGGCTGGCACGTGCTGATGAAGGTGATGGTCACCACGAAGGGGCGAGCGGGGTCGAATCCGAACTCGATCCTCAGGTCTTGATGACCCTCCTGGTCCTGCTGGACGTCCACAAGGAGCGGGGGAAGTCCGTGCGCTGCCGTCCGAGGACCCCGTCTGTCCGGGTCATTGCTGCTCATGACAGGTGTTCCTTCCACGTGCGGGAGCCGTACGACCACTGTCACCCGCAGGACAGTGCGACACATCCGTCACTTGACTGCGCGGTGACACATGTTTTGTCCGGTCCTTCCGTCGACCGCGCTACCGCGGTGCCGTTCGACGGACTTGACCTATGCCATCGTTGAACGGCCCGGTACTCACACTGGGGTCCCAGCGCTACGACGCCGAGTGCGCCACGTCCGACCTGAGCGCCGGCCTGGAACCGGCCGTGGTCGTCGGTGCGGTCGACGACCGGGACGCGCGTGCCGCGGTCGGTTTCGCCGACCGGCACGGCCTGCCGGTCGCGGCGAAGGCCACCGCCCATCAGGTCGTCTCGCCGGCCCGCGGCGAACTCCTGATCACCACGACGCGGACGCGGGGCGTGTCCGTCGAGGCGGAGCGGCGGACGGCCCGTGTCGAGGCGGGAGTGCGCTGGCGCGAGCTCCTCCCGCATCTGACCGAGGCGGGCCTGGCGGCGCTCGTGGGCTCCGCGCCGGACGTCGGGGCGGTCGGCTACACGCCGGGCGGCGGCCAGAGCCCGCTGCTGGGCCGGACGCCGGGCTACGCCGCCGACCACGTGCGCCGGTTGAGCGTGGTGACCGCCGACGGCGAGCTGCGCCGGGTCACCGCTGACGCCGAACCGGACCTGTACTGGTCCCTGCTGGGCGGCAAGGGCGACTTCGGCGTCGTCACCGAGATTGAGTTCGACCTCTTCCCGGTGACGCGCTTCTACGGCGGAGGCCTCTGCTTCCCGGGTGAGCGGCTGGCTGAGGCCGAGGCGTTGGAGGCCTGGAGGACCTGGCTGCCGACAGCCGGCGAGGACATGACCTCGTCCGTCGGCATCCAGCGGCTGCCCGACGTGCCCGTGCTGCCCGAGCCGCTGCGCGGTGCCTTCGTGGTGTACCTGCGGATCGGGTACCTGGGCACGGCCGAGGACGGTGAGCGGCTGATCGCCCCGCTGCGGGCGGCGGCACCCGTGCTGGTCGACCTGGTGGGCGAGAAGCCGTTCGCCGCCATCGGTGGGATCCACCTGGACCCGGTCGATCCGATGCCGTACCACGACCGCAGCGTCTGCCTCGGCGAGTTCACCGAGAAGACGGCGCGGGCGCTGGTGGAGCCGACCGGCCCCGACTCCGGGTCGGCGCTCGCGAACGTGGAGATCCGGGCGCTCGGCGGAGCCTTCGACCGCGAGCCCGCGACCGGCAACGCCGTATCGACCCCCGGTGTTTTGGTCGTCCTCTTCGGCTTCAGGGTCGGCGGATCCGACCGGGCGGGGCTGTTGCCCGGACAACTGGCGGACGTGGTGGACGGGCTGGCGCCGTGGGCCGCGGACCGCGGCATGGCGAACTTCCTGTCGCCGGACGAGGCGACGGACGAGCACGGGATGCGGAACGTCTACGGGCCGCAGCGGTACGCCAGGCTGGCCGAGGTGAAGAGGCGCTATGACCCGGCCAACCTGTTCCGTTCCAACCACAACGTCAAGCCCGCCTGACAGCAGGAGGCAGGAGGCAGGAGGCAGGAGGCAGAAGGCAGGGGGCAGGGGGGCAGGGCGTCGGCGGGAGGGCACCGGTTGCCCGCCCGTCCACCCCCGGATCAGCCCTTGGCCACGCGCTTCAGCAGGTCGTGGGCGTGGGCGATGGAACCGTCGACGGTGTCGACGTCGTACATCGAGTCGATCATGAAGTGCTGGATGCCGGTGCGTTCGTGCACGCGCCGGACGGTGTCGGCGACCAGGGACGTTGCGGTACCGGCGTCGATGTTCACGCGCAGCACCGTGTCGATGGCCTCAGGGTCGCGGCCGGCCTCGCGGGCGAGCCGGTCCAGCTGCGCGCGCTGTGCGACGAGGCCGTCGATGTCGACGTGGCTCGGAACGACGCACAGCGGGAGCCAGCCGTCACCACGCCGCGCCACCCGGTGCAGAGCGCGTGCGGACAGGGCGCCCAGGTAGATCGGGGGCCGGGGGCGCTGGGCCGGCTTGAGCGGCGAGTGGTGTGCCGGGATGGACAGTTGAGCTCCCTCGTACCGCGCCGGGTCCTCGGTCCACAGGACCTCCAGGGCGTCGAGCAGCTCGTCCATACGGGTCCCGCGGCGGGTGAAGTCGAGCCCGGCCGCCTGGTACTCCTCGGGGGACCAGCCGATGCCGAAGCCCGGCAGGAGGCGGCCGCCGCTGATCAGGTCGATGGTCGTCAGCGACCGGGCCAGCTGGACGGGCGGATACAGCGGGGCGACGAGTACATGGCTGCCGAGGAGCACGCGCCGGGTGGCGCTCGCGGCGACGCCGAGCAGTACGAACGGGTCCGCGGCGGGGTTGAGTTCCCCGGGAATGGTGGTGCCCCGCCCGCCGTAGCCGACGATCGGGTCCACCGCGGCCAGGTTCCGGTCGCCCACCCAGAGGCTGTCGGCTCCGGCGTCCTCGACGGCCGCGGCGAACTCCGCGGTCCGGGCGACATCGAAGGCCTGGTGATGGAACTGGGGCAGCGCGAAACCTATCTTCATGACGCCCTCCGGCGGTGGTGAGGTGTGGGGTGGCATGTGAGGTGCGCAGTCTTCCACACGTCGCACCCGGCATCGGAGAGGTCGATGCTCCGGTGATGGAACGACCTCGTCACCTAGAAACCTATTTAAAGGGTTACTAGAGCTTGCGCGTTACAGAGTCACCTGTCAAAGTGGTTACACGCTCGCTGAGGGGAGTGGCCGCGGGCCATCCCCCCAGCGAGCACTCCATCCACGCCAGGGACCGCACGGGGTGCGGCCCGGGAGGGAACGACATGCGCAGCAGCAACCCGGTCTTCGCGTGGCGGGGTTTCCGCCGCGACAACGGCTCGGACGGGTCCGCCGTCCGCTACCCCCAGCCGGCGGTCGCCGGCGAAGCCCTCACCAACCCCTACGCTTCCCACGCCGACGCGCACACCGAGCCGATCGCCTGGGACTCCAGGGCGGGCGCCCGGGTCGACGGCCCGACGATGACCATCGACGACGTCGTGGTCCGCACCGCCGCCACGCTCGGCACGGTCGTCCTCACCGCCGCGCTGTCCTGGATCCTGCTGCCGGTCGACAGCACCGGCATCGGCCGCTCCTACGGCATCGGCCTCGGCGCCGCCCTGGTCGCCTTCGCCCTCTCCATGGTCCAGGCGTTCCGACGCGCGCCCTCCCCGGCGCTGATCCTGGGCTACGCGGCCTTCGAAGGCGTCTTCCTCGGCGTCGTCTCCAGCGCCACCTCCACATGGATCTCGCCGGGCGTGGTGATCCAGGCGGTGCTGGGCACCATGGCGGTCTCCGCGGCCGTGCTCATCGCGTACAAGATGCGCTGGATCCGTGTGACCCGGCGGTTCTACGGCTTCGTCACCGCGGCGGCGATGGGATTCCTGCTGCTGCTCGCGGCGGACGCGCTGTTCTCGCTCTTCGGCGCCGAAGGCGGTCTGGGCTTCAGCAGCGGCGGTCCCGGCATCGCCTTCGGACTCGTCGGCATCGTGCTCGGCGCGGCCTTCCTGGCCCTGGACTTCAAGCAGGTCGAGGACGCCATCGCCTACGGCGCTCCCCGCCAGGACGCCTGGCTCTCCGCCTTCGGCCTCGTCACCACTCTGGTGTGGATCTACCTGGAGGCCCTCCGCGTCCTGACGATCCTGCAGAGCGACAACTGACACGACCAGAGCGACGACTGGAACGACGCTCCCGGGCAACTGCGCGGTCGACGAACCCGCCGGCCACGGGAGCGTCGTGCAGGAAGGGCAGGCCATGACCATGGTGCCGGACATCGAGCACGCCGAGGACGCGGCACTGACCCGGGCGGCCCAGCGGGGCGACGTCACCGCGCTGGGGCTGCTGCTGGAGCGCCATCGCCCCGGCATGCGAGCGGTCGCGCTGAGCCTGCTGGGCCCCGGACCCGACGTGGACGACGTGATGCAGGACGCCGCCCTGGTGGCGCTGCGCCGTATCGGCGACGTCCGCGACCCGGCCGCCGTGGGCGCGTGGCTCCGGATGGTCGTCCGCAACGGCAGCCGCTCGGTGCTGCGCACGGCCGGCAGGACGGAACCGCTGGCGGACGTACCACTGCCACCGACCTCGACCACCCCCGAGGGCGTACTCGACGGACACGCGATGCGCGACTGGATCTGGGAGGCCGTCGAGGACCTGTCCCCGGCTCTGCGGCTCCCCGTCGTGCTGCGCTACTTCTCCACGGGCCTGACCTCCTACCGGCAGATCGCCGAGGCGTGCGGAACACCCGTGGGCACGGTCCGCAGCCGACTCCACCAGGCCCGCGCGAGCCTCGCCAAGGCCCTGGAGGCCACCGCGTCCGGCACCCACGAGGATGTCCGGCGCAGGACCGAGCAGAGCTGGCTGGACGTGCGCGACACCCTGGCCGCCGCGGAGCGCGGGGAGTACGACAAGGTGGTCGCCGACCGGTACACACCCGGCGTGACCCTGCTGAGCGCCGGACGGCGCATCGGGGGGAGCGCACTGCTGGTGGCGGGCATGGAGGGCGATCTGTCCGCCGGCGTCCGCCAGCGCCCCGCCCACGTGATCGCCGGGCGGTCGCTCGTCGTATGGGAGATGGACCTCGTCAACCCGGCGGACGCGCCCGACCACTGTCCGCCCGGAGTGGCATGGGTCATGACGCTGGAGGGCGGCCGGATCGACCGGGTGAGCCTCTATTACACCCCGCGCCCCGCCCCGGCAGCGGGCTGACCTTCCCGCACCGCGAGTACGAGGACGGCGTCGACGTGCCCGCCGGTCGGCACGCCGCCCGGGTAACCGGCCCGGCCGCCAACCGGATCGGCGTGGGCCTGAAGGACTTCGTCTACGACTGCCCGGACGACAAGGGCGTCCGGGCAGTCGGCGTGGTCTGCGATCCCCGGCTCGTCCAGGCGCCCGGCGACGGGCACCCGGAGGACGGGAAGAGGGCTGCCTGTCGATGCCGACCGCCTTCGCGGAACCGCCCCATCCCCACGGGACGGAGGCGACCGGCCAGGACGAGCGGGGCAAGCCCAGCAAGGTGCGGGGCGCCGGCATCTGGCGCGCTGCCTCCAGCACGAGATCGACCGTCCGTATGGTCGCCTGTGCGTCGACCGGCTCTCGGCCGAGGCGCGCGAGGGCGCACTGCGACAGACGGCCGAGAACGAGCCGCCCGTACCCGTGGCGCCCGACGGCTGACGACGATGAAGAACCCGGCCGGACACCGTCCGGCCGGGTTCTCGTCATGCGCGCCGCTCGGGTCAGCGGCGGTGGGCCAGAGCCCGTTCCACCGCGGTGGCCATCGCACTCTCGCCCTGGGCGTCGGGGTGCAGCGGAGCCGCCGGGCTCTGCGGGGCGAAGCTCTCGATCCACCGCTCACCGGTGGGCGCGCACAGGTCGTGCCCGACCGTCGGGGCGTAGGTGTTCCCGTACGTCGCACCGCCTAGCCGGGTCTGGCGGGCGAGCGTGGAGTTCAGCTCCTTCTCCTTGTCCCGCAGATAGGCGAAGCCACCGGCCGCCGGCGGCACGGAGGCGCTCGTGCAGCCGACACCGTCCTCGGGAAAGACGTCGGGGTAGCCGACCACCACGACCTGCGCGCGCGGCGCGCGGCGGTGGACGCCGCGAGTCACCTCGGCGACCTTCGGCGCGGTCGCGGCGATCGACTCCGTCACCCGGTCGGTGCCGGAGCCGGCGAGGTGGTCACGGCACGGGGCGCCGACCGGGTCGGTCGCCGACAGCTTCGCGCACGTGCCAAGGATCCTGGTGGAGCCGATGTCGTTTCCGCCGATGGTGAGGGTCACCAGATCGGTGTGCCGGTCCACCGCGTCCAGCTGCGGCGCCGCCGTTCCCTGCGGCGCGGTCATGGCGGCGGTGGTCGCCCCCGAGCAGGTGACGTCCGTCAGCCTCGTCGCCGTCGAAGAACGCGCGACCAGCGACGGGTAGTTGTTGCCGCTGCGCCCGCAGGAGGCGTCGACCTGGTCGGGGACCAGGGGCGCGGAGGCATAGGAGTCGCCGAGGGCGACGTAGTCCACGCGGTGCGGGTGGTGTGCGGTCGTGCTCGCCATCGCCGGGTGCGCCGTGACCAGGGCGGTGGCACCGCTGATCAGTGCGGCACCTGTCACCGGGGCGCGCTTCGCGCCCGAGGTGGGAAGTCGTGTCGCCAAGATCTTTCCTCTCGTCGGGGTGATCCCCGGCCTCCGTTCGGCCGTGCGTGAAGTGCCGGGCGGACGGCGGCAGTTGGGCCCCGCTTGTCGTACGCGTCGAGCCCCGTCCGGGGATCACCGATCCAGGTGGCGAATCGGCCGAGGCGCGGTCGTCCGGTGAATGGCTTAAGCCCGGAGGTGTGTGCCGGCCCCGGCGCCCCTTGCCGAACCGTCAAGTGACTGATGTGGGGCGGCGGATGCATCGACCAGAGTGGCCGAGCACACACATGCGCGTGAATCGTCACCGTCTTGACAGGTGATGAAAGGCCTGACAGGTTAATCACCATGCAAACAGGTGACGGCCGTATGGCGTGCTTACCGATTCACTGTCGAAAGGACTAGTCGTGATGAACAGCAAGGGTGCGGGCAAGCGGCGGGTGCTGACCGGGGCCGCGGCGGCCGTCGTCGCGGGGGCCGCGTTCGGGGCCCTCGCCCTGACCGGCACCGCCAGCGCCGGCCCCGGCGTGACCACCGGCGCCACCGTCGACGTCACGGCCGACGTCATCTCCCAGGGCGACAAGCGCGAGCCCAAGCCCACGATCGTGCTGGAGCACGGCGCGTTCGCGGACTCCTCCAGCTGGAACGGCGTCGTCTCCAGACTGCGCACCGACGGCTACCCCGTCGTCGCCGCCGCCAACCCGCTGCGCGGCCCGCACGACGACGCCACCGCCCTGCGCGGCCTGCTCGACCACATCAAGGGCCCGAAGATCCTCGTCGGCCACTCGTACGGCGGTTCCGTGATCAGCGAGGCCGCCGCCGGCGACCCCGACGTCAAGGCCCTCGTCTACGTGGCGGCGTTCCTGCCCGCCCCCGGAGAGACCGCCCTCGAGCTGACCAACAAGTACCCCGGCTCCACCCTCCCCGGCACCCTCGACCCGGTCGCCATCACCAACCCCGACGGCACCAAGGGCACCGACCTCTACATCCAGCAGGACAAGTTCCGCCACCAGTTCGCGGCTGACGTCCCGCGCAACGAAGCCGCCCTCGCCGCCGCCGGCCAGCGCCCCATCGCCCAGGCCGCCCTCGAGGAGAAGGCCACCGTGGCGGCCTGGAAGACCATCCCCAGCTGGGCCGTCGTCACCACCCAGGACCTCAACATCCCCGTCGCCGCGCAGCGCTTCATGGCCGAGCGGGCCGACGCCCACATCACCGAGGTCGCCGCCTCGCACTCCGTCGCCGTCTCGCGCCCCGGCATCGTCACCCGCGTCATCGAGGACGCCGCCCGCGCCACCCGCTGACCCCGGCACCCGCTGACCCCGGCGAACCCCACCCCCGAAAGCGAGAGCTCTGCCATGGACCTGAAGCTCGAAGTCCTCGTCATCCCCGTCTCCGACGTCGACAAGGCCAAGGAGTTCTACATCGACACCCTCGGATTCCGCGCCGACGCCGACTTCCCGATCCACGACGGGTACCGCATCGTCCAGGTGACGCCCCCCGGCTCCGCCTGCTCGATCATCTTCGGCGAGGGCCTGACCACCCTCCCCGCCGGTTCGGCCCAGGGGCTGCACCTGATCGTGACCGACATCGAGCAGGCCGTGAAGGAGCTGACCGGGCGCGGAGTCGCCGTCGACGGCCCCTTCCACGACTCCACCGGCGCCTTCCACCACGCCGGCGGCACCCACCGGGTGCCCGGCGTCGCCGAAGGCCGCCCCAGCTACGGCACCTTCGCCAGCTTCGCCGACCCCGACGGCAACGAGTGGTTCCTCCAGGAAGTCACCGTCCGCGCCCCCGGCCGCTGACCACCCCGTCCCACACCCCGGAGGCGGCCGCCCGGCCGCCTCCGGCCCGCCGTGCCGCCCCGGAACCAGCCGACGAGAACGACGCCGACCACCGCACCGTACGACTCGAAGCGCGGCACACCGCAAAACGGCGCACATCGGCATCCACGCGCCCCTGCCCGGCCTCGACGAACGACGCCCTGCCGGGCGATACCCGGCCGGGGCGGTCACCCCGGTTGCACGCGGTGCGGTGACGACCTGCGAGGACGAGGCGGTGGCCGGAGACGCGGCTACGGCTGATGAAGACGCATCGGAGCCGACACTCCCGAACGAAAGGGTCGACACCGCTGACACACCCACCGACCACATACGTGCCCGCAGTCATGTGCCACCCCGGAGCCCCCCGCCGTGTGGACCGCCGTCTAGAGTCGGGCCATGACCAACCGCATGGGCCTCGTCCTCGACTTCGGCGGCGTACTCACCACACCCCTGATCCCGGCGGCGCTCGCCTTCGAGCAACGGGAGTCACTGCCCGAGGGCACCCTGCTCAACGCCCTCTACCTCGACGACGAGATGATCCGACACACCGAGGACCTGGAACGCGGCGGCATCACACAGGACCAGTGGAACGCCGCCGCCGCCCACCGCATCGGCCTCCCCCACGACAACCTGATGGGCCGCATCTTCGCCGACCTACGTCCGGAGACAGCGATGTTCACCGCCGCCGAGGCCGCTCGCCAGGCCGGCATCAAAGTCGGCATCCTCTCGAACTCGGTCGGCACCGACCCGTGGAACCTCTACGCGGGTCACGACCTCGACCACCGCTTCGACGCGGTGGTGATCTCCGAGGACCACGGACTGCGCAAACCGGAACCAGAGATCTTCCAGCTCGTCCTCGACAGCCTCGGACTACCCGCCGACACCTGCGTCTTCGTCGACGACACGGAGCGGTACCTCCCACCCGCCGCGGACCTGGGCTTCGCCACCGTGCACGCCAAGGAGCCCCGGCAAACCATCGCCGAAATCGAGCGACTCCTCGGGGTGCCACTGACGGCGATGAACTGACCGTCCTGGCTCAGCCCACCTCGTCAGGTGAAAGCGGTTCAGACGGAACTGAACACACGATAGAAGTGCAGCTCACGGAGTCTGCTCCCCGCCCGCGCGGGGATGGCCCTCTGGCGGATATGCAGAAGAGTCGGTGGCGCCGACCGCGCCCACTCAGCGCCTCGGCGGTCACCCCTGGGGCACCCACGGTGCAGCCGTCAGGGCCGGAGTTGCCCGCGGCCACGGTGAACAGCGCGCCCGTCTCCGGCTGAGCCGGTCCACGGCCAGGTTGAGCGGGTCGGAGCCGTCAGTGGTCGGTCCGCCCAGACTCATCCCGCACCGTCCTCGGAGAGCACCTTGCCGATGTGCAGCCGCCCCCGGTACGACACCCTTCTTCTGGCCGCCGGAGGACGCTCCTGTCCCGGCGACGGTGGAAGCCACGTGCGTGCCGTGATCATTGGCGTCGGCCACCGACTCACCCGGTACGAAGCCCGCGGTGGCGGCGATTCGCCCGGCGAGGTCGGGATGGGGGGCGTCCACCCAGGTGTCGAGCACCGCCATGTCCACGCCCTCGCCGGTGTTCCCTGTGGCCCAGACCTTCGGGGCGCCCACCTGGCCGTGCTCTCGGCCAGGCTGACCTTCACCTTGCCGTCCAGCCAGATCTTGGCGATGCCTCCCTGGAGACGGGGCCGAGTGCTCGTGTCCCGCTCGGGTGCCCCGCCGGTGACCGACGTCCAGAACGCCGCCGACCGCTCCACGGACAGCGCCGCGCCCCCGATGCTGCCCAGGGTGCGTACCGCGCGGGCGCCGTAGCCTGCCACCAGGCTGCCGGAGTCACGGGCTGGGTCGGTTGCAGGACACGATCAGTGGGAGACGGTCCCTGTGCGCGTCGTCGTAACCACCCGCCAGCAGCCGTGTGATGTCGAACAGTTCACGGCCCAGCAGACCCGCATGCACGTACGCAGCGCGCCTCGCAGATAGATGCAGGTGTTCGGGCCGCTGCGGCCGTGGTCACGGTGACCGTGTCGCCTGCCACCGACACACTTGTGTCATGCCGCCATGTGGGCAGTCCTGATCGGGGTGTCGCCCGGGGAACTGGCATCTCGGCAAGAGGAAGGGGCACGTGGGCGCATCCAGCGGACCGCTTCGAGACGTGCGGGGACTCCTCCTTGAGGATGCCGATCGCCTGGGCCTTGTTGTCGGCGCCCCCCAGACCCGACAGGTGGTGGAACGCCCCCACTCGTAGTTGGTGTTGTTGACCACTGACGAAACATTGTTCCGCAGGCTGTCGGGCAACTTGACGTACCCGTCGGCCTGGCCCCACGCCACCTTGTAGCTGGCACCGCCGTACCAGGTGTTGGCGTACGCTCAGAACTCGTACAGGGCGGGGTCACACCCACCGTCAGTCGCCGAGGCCGGAGTCGTCGTCCCGGTCACGACCGCACCGGCCGCCATGAGGCCAACGGACAGTGCGGCCAGACGTCTCTTGAAGGTAGTCAACGGGAATGCCTTTCATCGGTGCTGAATGAAGAGAGCCTCAGGCCCTACTCGTCGCACAACGGTGCAAGGGACGCGCAAGGTTCACACGGCACCATGCGGTCGGCGGAGCCCCTTCCGCACCCCAGCGCCCGGCGGTCAGGGTCGGAGGCAGCCCGTGCCGACATGGCGTGCCAGGGCGAGGCACGGTGTCCAGATGCGCTCTGGGGGCAGTACCACCGGGCCGCCCCCGAGCTCCCGCTCCTGGCGCCCAGACGGGCCATGACCTGCCGACGCGTGGCCAGAGGTCCCGAGCGGCAGGTGTCGTCTCATCACAGAAAGCCCCACAAGGTTCACGGCCTTCTTCGCCCTGAAACGCGAGAAGACGGGCAGCGGTTCGGAGGGGGACTTCGCGACCACGGCCCGCGCGGTCTTCGACGCCATGGACGGCTTCCACAATCCGGCGCACGCCGCCGGCTGGTCGGCCCGGACGTCGAGGACGCGTTCACGGCGGTCGTCTCCCTCGTACAGCGAGCGGTCCGGGCGTGAGAGGCAGGTTTTTCGCCGGTCGCGTACGGCGTCGACCAGTGCGGCCCGGGCCGGCCAGGCGGCCCGCGGTGTGTCCATCACGGGCGGGGTGAGCCGGCCTGAGGCCCTGCCGGACCGCCTTCTTCCCCTCGCTTCTCCTCCTGCCCTACGGAGAATCGGTGGCCGTGCATCCGGTACACCATCTCGTCCGGCGCGGTGAACATGCGTGCCTGGCGCCAGACCGCGTCGTAGGACAGGCGGTCGGCGGCCGGTTCGCGCCGCATGCGGAGTGCGCGCCAGCTGGTGCGGGGGTCGAGCAGGAGCCGTATCAGCGTCAGTCTCATGACACCGGCCCCTCCACGACGGCGGGGTCGGGCGGGGACGGGGTCTTCGTGGACCGAGGGCTCGGCGTCTCCTCGCCGCGCAGGGCTCCGAGCGCGTCGTGGAGGGCGATCATGGCCCGGTTCTGCAGTTCGACGTCGGTGAAGCCCCGGCCGACGCTCTGCCACTGTTCGAGCAGGGGTTCCCACCAGCGGCCGGACGCGGCGATCGACCGGGCCAGACGGTGCCAGTCCGCCACCTGCTCAGGCCCGGGACAGCCCGCTTGCCGTTCGATCCTGTCGAGTACGAACAGGTCCGGATGGTCGTACAGGTGGGCACGTAGGAAGCGCAGGCGCCGTACGCGCTCCTCGTCGGCCTGCCGCTGGGCCATGGTCGCGCGTGCTTCGGCCGACAGGCCGAGTTCGGCGCGGGCGGCCAGGCAGCGGTAGGAGGTGCCGCGCGTGTGCTGCGCGGCGCCGAGCTCGGCGTTGATGGTGTCCTGCGCGGTGCGGACCTCGATGGCCGTGAAGTGCCGTGCGATCTCGCCGGCCCGTGCCACGGTCCGGCTGACGACGAGGTCTTCGAGGCTGGGGCGGGTGCGCAGGGCGGGGCGCCATTCGACGGTGAACGTCGCCTCGAAATGGATGCCTGGTGTGGCGCAGGGCAGCATCCGGGGCTGGGTGCAGTGGGCGACGCGGGCCGCGCGTTGCCAGGGCCACCTCATGCCGAGGTCCCGGTGAGCGGGAACATCTTGCGTACGCGCGGATCGACGAGCCGGCCCCAGAAGTCCTCCGCCGCGTTCGCCCCGTCTTCGAGGGGAACCCCGTCGAGAGCCTCCATCAGCTCCCTGACGGCCTTGAACAACTTCTGTTCGCGCAGCGCCGGGAGCAGCCGGTCCCGGATCCGGGCATAGGAGGCGGGGTCGGTGGCCGAGGCGCCGACCCAGTCCGTGATCCGCTCGATGGTGTCCGGCGCCGTGGTGATGTCTCCGAGCAGGGTCTGCAAGGCACGTTCCACGTCCACGCTCGGCGGCACGCCTTGCGAGAGCAGCCACGGTCCGGTGTCGTCCCGTACCGACATCAGGGCGAGGAAGGCCAGAGGGCCTCCCTTGCCGGGCTTCCCCGACTGCTGCCAGGCCTGGACCTCGGAGACCAGCAGCTGCAAGCCCCTGGGCCGGGGCACCAGCTTCTCGAAGGCGTCGAGGACTTCGTCCAGGACCGATTCGTCACGGGTGTGCTTGGCTACGCGGCGCAGCCGGACCATGGCCATCCTGGCCTGGGACGGGGTCACGTCCGTGGTGTCGAGAACGCCGCGGCAGGTGGCGACGACCGTCGAGGCGTACTCGGCGGCCTGCGCCCACCCGTACAGCGTGCCCCAGGCGTGGCGGCCCGCGTGCTCGTCCTGCACGGCCTGCACCATCACCGCGCTGAGCAGGGCCTTCTTGCCGGTTCGGGCGAGGGTGCCGAGCTGTTGGAAGTGGGGGGTGTTCCCGTGTCGCAGGGTCAGGACGGTGAGTGCTTCGACGACGCGTTCGCCGTCCCCGGCGCCTTCCCCGCCGTTCACCAGCCACTTCAGCAGGGGTTCGCGCATGATCTCGTAGTTGTCCCAGACGTAGGTCAGGACGGCCCTGCCGTAGCCGGGCTGGTCGAACACGACGTTGTCGTGGGTGTCGACCCCGGCGCCGGCGTCGACGACGCGGCGGCGCAGCCCCCGTCCCGCGAACACGGCCTCGGGCGTGGAGGCGAAGCCGCCCTTGGCCGCGTCGTTCGTGCTGATGATGTTCTGCAGGGTGCGGGCGGCCTTGGCCACCTGGGGCATGGGGGCGGACTGGCGTACGGCGAGGGCGAGCAGCAGGCAGCGGTCTTCGAGGGGCAGGGAGGTGTCCTTGCCGCGGTGTGTCGGGGTTGTCTCCCCGAACAGGATGTCGAGCTTGTCCCGCCAGTCGGACAGGGCGGCGGTGATGCGCGCCGAGAGCTCTTCGTCGATCGTGGGTCGCCAGGACGTCTCGTCCATGGGCAGCGCGGTGCCCGTCAGGCGTACGTGCTCCTGCCAGGCGTCCTCGATCGCGTCGGTCGCGCGGACCGCCTCCACGGCGTCCCGGCCGTTCAGCGAGTCCTCGGCCGTACTGCCGGAACGCAGGTAGGAGACGAGACCGGGTACCTTCCGCGCCCGCAGGTGGGCCTCGACAACCTTGCGTGCGGGCGGCGGCTCGGTCAGGTGGACGACGTGGATTCCCGTACGGGTCGGTGCGGGGAGGCCGCTCCAGAGCTCCTCGGCCACGGTCAGCACCAGAGTGGAACCGAGACGTCCCAGCTTCTCGGCATGGTCTTCGAGATTGTCGAGGAAGTCCGTCGAGATGCCGTCCGCATCGGGGTCCTTGAGATCGAGCTGGTATGCGTGACGGAGTTCCTGGGGGAGCCGCCCCACCTTGGGGGTCGTCCAGTCGGCGTCCAGTTTGACGATGGGGGTGAGGTCGTCGGTGGTCTCGGCGAGCAGGTGCAGGGCGAACGTGGTCGACCCGTACGAACGGGGGGCCACGACGATCAGCACCGGCTTGCGCAGACGCGCCGGTGTCGTCCCGGGGGCCAGCGCCCGCGTCCACGCCTCGGTCCACTGCCCCGAGCGGACCATCGGGGTCTGTTTGATGGCGTCGCGGGTCAGGACGGGACCCTCGAGGATGTCCCCCTTCCTGACCTCGAAGTTGAGATTGCCGGCGACACTGCCCACGACCACGTCGGGGTTGTTCACCGTGACCGGCACCTGTCCCGGGCCGGGATCGAGGGGAGGCATGACGATCACGCGCGGATCGGAGTGTTCACCGACCGGGGTGTCGGCGGGCCACGAGGGGGCGGGCGGTGCGATCGGGGGCCAGGCAGGAGCGCTGCGCGGGGCCGCCTGGTCGGCGAAGTCGCCGACATCACCGAAGCCACCGACGGGGAAGCCGCTCTCGGGGCTGGGCGGGACGGAGTCGGGAGGTACGAGCGGATCATGCGAAGTCATGCGCAGAGTTCCTTTCCGCACGGGCGACGGGGAGGGGAGGAAGGAGGCATGGACGGGATCAGGGCCGGCGGGGTCAGGCCCGTCCCCGGCCGATGCGCACGTCTCCGACGATCTGGTTGATGAGCGTCGGGTCGGTCATGGCACCGTTGATCTGGAAGGCGGGCGACGCGGCTCCAGCCGGCGCGGGCGGCATGGCGGGCGGCACGTCCGTCCCGGGAGCCCGGGTGGCGCCGGGCGTTGCCTCGGCGGCCTTCGCGGACATCGCCAGGCCGAGGAGGTACGGGGTCAGCCCCGGCACGTAGAGCCGGCACCCCTCCTCGAAGTGCGGCTTCCCCTCGACCCGCGCCACCGCCGGCAGGAAGTGCTCCTCGGCCGGCTCCGTCGTCCGTCCCGCACGCACGGTGCGGCGGTACGCCGGCTCCGAGAGGACGGCCGCCAGGAAACCGTTCTTCTGTTCTCCGGCGGCGGCCAGGGCCTGACGGACGGCATCGCTGTCGAGAAGTCGGCACACCTCGTTGATGGCGTCGCCGCGGTGGTCGGGCAGGGTCAGCGGTCCGATGTGTACGGCGGCGCGCAGCCGGATCGACGGAGCGTCGGCCAGACGCCCCTGGTCGTACCGGACGAGCGCCGCGTGCAGATGGCCGAGCAGCGGATCGATCAGCCGGGCGGTGTCCTTGGCCGGCAGTACGAAGATCGCGCCGTCGCCGGTGTCCTTGTACGCGCCGGGCACGGCCCGGGGGTCCTCGAAGCCGCTCTGGGCCAGCACGGTTGTGAGGACGTCGTCCAGGTCTGACCGCACCGGCGCCATCCTGGCTTCCGGGATCTTGCTGTAGCCCTGCATGTCGACGGCCAGGAGCGCCTGCTCGGGCGGGACGTCGAGCGACGCGGACGGGAGAGGGGGCATGATGCCACCGACCTTTCGGCCAGGAGTGGGGAATCGGTTGCCCCATGCTCATCGGCCCGTCCGCGCCGTGGTGCCCACTACTGGGCACCGTGCGGGTGTGCCCGGTCACTTCGCGCCGCGGGCCTGGGCCTCGATCGCCGCGATGTCATGGATCAACAGCCCACCGCCGGCGTCGGTCTCCAGCCACCCCCGCTCCCGCCACGGCTTGATCGCCGTACCGACAGCGTTGCGCGAGGCCCCGATCATCTGGGACAACTCGGCCTGCGTTAGGCGCACGACCAGCCCCGGCCGACCCGCCGGGACCGCCCTGGCGAGCCGACTCAGAGCATTCGCCAGACGTACGGGAACACAGGCGGTGGCGAGTTCGAGCCGGACGGCCTCCCCCTCCCGGATCCGCGCGATCGCGTGTCTGAGCAGCGAGTTGACCAGCCCGTTCCCCTCGACGAACCGAAGGAAGTCGGCCGCGGGCACGAGATGGACCCGGCACACCTCCGCCGCGATCACCGACGCCGAACGCGGCTTCGCGTCCAGAACCGCCAGCTCACCCAGCAACTCGCCCGCACCCCGTACCGACAACAGCGCCCGCTCCCCGTCGGAACCGGTCAGCGTCACGAGCGCCGACCCCTCCGCCAGCACGATCACGTGCGTACCGGGATCACCCTGCCGGAGCAGCACGCTGCGCGCCGGACGCACCCGCACCGGAGCCAGGTCGCGCAACTGCGCCCACAGCCGCTCGCCCAGCACGGCTCTGTGTGGTTGATACATAACCCCCCAGACGTAGGAGCCCACTCGTGGGGAGGAATGGTTTCAGGGGGTGCAAAGAACGATCAACAGTCCCAATCCGGCCACGGCCAGCGCGGCGACGACGAGATCGACGGACCAGCGGACCGCGCCGAACTTCCGCCGCACGAGCTCCTCGAACACCGCCATCCGCCCGGCCTCCTGGCGTATCAGGCCCTCAAGGTCGCCGCCGCCCTCCCACCCGAACCCGACTCCCCGGGGCAGAACGGGGCGCAGAGCCATGAGCGCCGCCCCCACGGCGGCCCCCAGCAGTACGGCCACGACGACCAGGACCGGCCCGACCGGACCGCCCACCGGCGACGACACCCACACCCCCGCGACCAGTGCCAGCAGCCCCCCGGCCACCCCGCACAGAGCCGTCGCCTTCGTATCCGCCCGCTGCACCTCCACGAACAGCTCGGCACTCCGCGCACGCAGCACCTCCAGCGAAACCTCACCCTTGCGCGCGGCACTTCGACTCCACCGTGTCCCCACAGCGAACCCCTCCCATCGACGGACGACCCCGAACCCCACCCTCGCCCGCCGGCCGTGCCGCTTCCGCCCTCCGCTGGGCAGAGACCACGAGCGCTTCCTCACACACGAGCGAAAAGCCCCGTGCGTCGGGGCAGGGGAGACGGGCAGCATGGCGGGGTGGCCGACCTGCTGTGGGATGACGTGAGCTGTTTCTTCGACCCGGACACGATGGGGGGCGCTGCCGGACGTGCGTGTCCCGGACGTCTCGGTGGAGGGCTGGCAGACGGTCCTCGACCTTGTGGTGGAGAAGGGCTGGAAGCACGAGTACACGGAGGGGGAGACGATGTCGGTGGAATCGCCGCCGTTCTCCCACACCGTCGTTGAGGCCCAGCAGTGAGGAACATGGTCTGGGCTTCAGGGTTGAACGTCACCTGTACGCCCCCGGACAGTCCCCGTTCGTCGTGAAGGAACGCCTTGGGCTCCTCGTTGATGGCGGTGGCGATGCCCCGTTCGGATGCTGTCATGGCGTCGCGCGCGGCTGACCATTCCCTGAGGGTGGGCTCCGCGTAGTCGCTGCGGGTGTACGCCGGCTGCGGCTCGGCCGGCGGCGTGGTGACGGTGGGCCTGCTGACCGCGACGACCGTGGGTCCGGTACTCGTCGGCGTTGTGGATACGGCGGCAGGAGCCGTAGCGGCCGAGGAAGACGGTGATGGAGAAGGAGGAAGCGGATGTTCCGGCGGGCGCGGCAGCGACCGACGGCGTCTGCCGTTCCCGGACTGCGGACGTGTAGACGGCAGCGGTGCTCAGGACGCTGACCGCCGTAGCGGCGATGAAACTGTATCTGCGGGCCTGTCCACCGGGCCGGGGCGCCGGCCACAGGTCCGCATGGGTGGGCGGCATGCTCCGGCGATCGGAGACCAGAACGTCGACCGAAGGGTGCGCCGGATCGTGCCGTGGCAGAACCTGGGCGGTCTGATGCCCGAGGAGCCCTGCGCGTTCCTCGCTCAGAGACGGCGCGGTGGGCCGGTCGGCGGGCTCCTTCGACAGCGCATCCGCCACGAGGAGGGCGAGGTCCTCGGGCAGACCGGCCAGGTCGGGCTCCTGGGACAGCACACGGAAGGCGACCGTGTCCGGGGCCCCGGTACCGAAGGGGGCGGCCGGTCCCGGCGTACGCGATGCCGAAGTCGAGCAGACGCGGACCGCTGGGGGAGAGGATCACGTTGCCCGGCTCGACGTCGCGGTGAATCACACCGGCCTCGTGGATCGACGTCAAGGCAGCGGCGGTGCCGACGGCCAGCGCGTACAGCATCACGTCCTGGAGAGGACCGTGCGCGGATATGCGCTCCTGGAGCGTGCGGCCCGAGATGGAGGGCGTGGCCAGCCACGGACGTTCGGCATCGCAGCCCGCCGCTACCACCGGCACGAGACATGCCCCGCTCACCCTGCTCGTCAGCGCCACCTCACGCCGGAACCGGGCACGGAACTCCTCGTCACCGGTCTGAGCGGGATGGACGACCTTCACCGCCAGACGATTACCGCCGGCGTCCAGGGCGGCATGGACCGTACCCATCCCCCCCGACGCCTAGAGACGGCCCACGATCCGGTACGGGCCGACACGAGCCGGGTCGCAGGGAAGCGCGGGGAGGACGCGGGCAGTCACGTGGGTTCCCTCTCAGGCCGGGCAGCTGGCGACGGATCTTACGTGCCACCGCCGAACGGACGAGCATCCGGTTCACACAGTCCGCGTACGGTGCCCTTCCCCCGTCGATGCCCCTGCCCCGGAGGCCGTGTCAGCGGTACGCATCCGATGCGAAGCGCAGGTACGCCCTATGCGCGAGGTGCTCAAGCCCGTGGCCGTCGGCTGCTTTCCTCGTCCGTGGGGGATCGGTCATCCGTGCAGTGCGGTGTTGGCTCTGGCGACGAAAGCGTCGCAGGCCTGCTGAGCCGCACTGCCGCGCTGGAGCATGTCTGCCCTGTCGTCGGTCCGGATGATCGCGCTGGTGAGTTCCAGCACCGAGTTGGCCTGCTCGGCGAGTTGTTGTACAGCAGCCTGGCTGCTGATGAGCTTGAGGCGGGACGCGCTGCTGCGTGTCTCCACGTAGAGGCGGTAGGACTCGGCCCGTGCGGCCGCCGCTTCCTCGCTCAAGGGGTCGGCATCCCTGCTGGACCATCGGTCGTACTGCGCGCGGCGGTAGTCCTCGGCGAGGGCGACGAAGGCGGCACAGTTGTCGAACAGACGCTCTTGTTGCAGGTGAGAGTGGGCGCGGGCCTCGGCTCGGCGGGCGGACCGCTCCTGGTAGTGGTGCGCGATGACAGATCCCAACAAGGTGCCTACCACTGCTATGGCACCGGCGACGATCCCCTCCACCGTCCTAGCGCATCACGTGGGAGTCCGGCCGCGTGAGCTGGCTTCCGGTCGTTTCTGCAGGTCGGAATTTCGTCGGGGTGACGCGGTTCCCGAGCGTCGCCGGTCTCGTGCCCTGCTCCGGTGGGGCCGATGGGCCGGTACCTGACCGACACAGATCCGCGCGCTCGCGGAGGCACGGCCCCGGCTTCTCGGACGCGGCCGCCTTCCAGGCTTCGGTACGCACGCGGTGCTCGCGTGCGAACGAGCCGTGGGAGGTGTCGTCGATGGAGACGTGGTCGATGGAAGCGTGCGGGACGGTAGGCACGCGATGGAGTGGTGGGGGCCGGCAGGAAACGGGGAATCGGGAGCCGGGTGGTGTGGGTGTCCGCCGTCGCGGTCCTGGTGGTCGGCGCCAGCGGCTGGATGGGACTGTCCGTCGGCTCCGGCTCCGGCTCCGGCTCCGGCTCCGGCTCCGGCTCCGGCGGTACCGGTTCGGCCGCCCTGGCGTCGCCCGAGGGGGCTCTCCAGGCCCGCCTCGACCTGCCGTGGCCACAAGAGGGACAAGCGAGCGTCGTCGAGGCCGAGGGCATCGGCAGCCCGGACAGCGGCGGTGGGCGGGAGCCCGTGCCGATCGCGAGCGTCACCAAGGTCATGACCGCGTACCAGATCCTGAGGGAGCACCCGCTCGGGTGGGCGAGGAAGGCCCGGAGACCACGGTCGACGGGACCGCCGCGCAGGAGTCCCACTCCCGCACCGAGTCTGCCGCACCGGTGCGGCAGGGACCCGGTACACCGGCGCCAGCGGACTCGAACCCACCACGCGCAGCATCGCGGAGGACCAGCTCGTGCTCGCCCGCCGGGCCATGGAGCATCCGGTCCTGCGGGAGGTGGTCGCGATGCGCGAGACGACGGTCCCCGGCCGCGCCGGCACCATGGCCAATACCAGCCGGTTCCTCGAACGGCCCGGCGTGATCGGCCTGAAGACCGGGTCGAGCACCCCCGCGGGAGGCAACCTGATGGGGGCCGCGGAGGTGGAGTCGGGTGCCGCCCGGCACCTGGTGCTCGGGGTGGTCCTCGGCCAGCGGGCCCACACCACGCCCGCCGAGGACAGCCCGCGCGGCGCGCTGCGCCGCCTGATCGATCCGCGCTCCCTACGGTCGCGGCCTGCGCGATGGCGGTCGGCATCGGTGTCCTGGCCCACCGCACCATCGTGGACCGCTCCCCGCACATCAGCGTCGGCTACGTGCTGCGCGAACTGGACATCGCCGTCGACGAGTTCCGGGGCACACGGTCCGCCCCACCGGATCCGGCGAGGAGTCCCGGCTATCTCACGGGCGACGATGTACCGGACCGGCTGCGGAAACTGCTGTCCGGCCGGCTCGCGGACACAACCGTGACCTGGTACGACACGGAGTCGCGCCAGGGGCCCTGGACGTGGGCGGCCCGCCGCGTCGACGGAGAGGTACTGGCGACCAACCTGCACATGGGCGCCGAGCAGCGCAGCATCGAGGCCCTCGACCGGCACATCCGGTACGCGGCCCTGGCCACGCTCGCCGTCGTCGTCCCGCTCACCCTCCTCGCGACCGAACCGATCCTGCGCCGCGTGGCCGGGACCGCCTGCCGTATCAAACACGGCGACCAGGATGCCAGGCCCCTGAGCCGCCGTCACGACGAGATCGACGAGAAGTCCTCGCCCGTGGGCCGCTGACCTGCGCAGACGGCTGTATCGGCCGTGCCGACCTGCGAGTTTGCTCGTTTCCGGGGCTTTCATGGTGACGCCGGTCTACGCGGTCGATTCTCCCCAGCCGCTCCCCAACGGCCTTCATTCTCCCCAGATTCTCCCCAGCGGGCACCACTTCCCGAGGGGCGTCACCGCTGGCGAGAGGCATCATCCGAACCAGACAAGGGACTGCATATCGCAGCGGAAGGCGGGCGGGGCGGATGCCGCCCGCTCGCAGGGTGCTGGGCTGCTTGATCGGAGCCCAGCAGCTTCTTCGTCTGCTGGTGGTACAGGCAGGACGGCCACCCTGACCAGCAGGAATGCTGGAACTGTGCGTGACCGCGGGGGTGCCGGGCCGCGTATGGTCCGGATGTTCGCGAGAGGCGGTGAAGGTGCGGGCGACGCCGGGCAGGGCCGGCGTACGGGGCCTGGGCTCGGGGGCGCTGCCGCTCGCACTACATCCGGCGCCTGTCGGGGGCCGGCGGCGGCGCCTGAGGGGGCGTCGCCCGCGGCGGGCAGGCGGTGGGGTGATGGGCGGGACGGTGCCGATCCGCGGCACCGAGGGATGGCCGGCTCGTTGAGCGGGCACGGACACGGGCGTTCCACGGTTGCCGGCGGGCGCCCGGGCCCCCTGTGCATCTGTCCGTGCCCGGGAGCGCGGACCGACGCCGCGCGGCTTCGTCGTGCCCCCCGCCGAGCGGGAGGGCTCGGACCAGGAAACCCGGCTGCCACCAGTACGGCGACCGCCGCCGCGAGGATGAGAAGTGCGTTCTGGGTCGACATGACTGCCTTCCCTTCCGTCTCGAGCCCGCCGGGTTCGGCTACGCCGCAACCGCCCCGGTCCCCGTGGACGGCTGACGCCCGCTCACCGTGCGGCCGCCCCAGACTCCGTACGGGGCTCGGCCACACTGACGGCATGCTGCAGGCACTGGGCCCGTACGGGGCACCGGTCGCAGACCGCTTTGGCGGCCTCCTCGCGTTTCACCCGGCTCCTGCCGCGCTCACCCTCCGGGTGGAAGAACACCTCGGTGCCCAGACCGCGGCACGCGGCCGCCCTCTGCCAGGCCCACTGATGCTCCGCCCGCCCGGGGAGGTGCGATGTCTTCGACATGTCAGCCCACTCCTTCGCTCCGGTGGCCGAACGGTTCTCTTCTCCCGTCTGGCCGTGAAGCCCCGCGCGAAGCGTGGCGAGGGTTCGTCCGCCTCGTCGGAGTGACGTCGGGCGGGGCCATGTGGTCAATCGGTTTCGACGAAGCTGTACGGCGGCAGCGGCCCGGTCGCCTGGGTCCGGAGGTGCGCGTTCTCCCGGTGGAGGCCGCGCAGCGCTTCCTCGAACTCGTGGCGGCGTTCTCGTTAACGGGACCAAGCTGCGGGACCGCGTCACCCAGCAGTGCCGCGCGGCGGCCGGCGGCCGCGACCCGAACTTCGTCTCGGTCGACTTCCACCGGGTGTCCGACAGCAGCGGCCACACGCCGGCCTCGATCGTGGCGGAACTGAACGCCCGGAACTGAGGCCCCGGCCACCCGCTGCGGGCTGAAGTGCGGTGGGCCCGTGGTCGTCGTGCCGCTGCTCCTGGGTGCCTTCGCGGGCGGTTGGTCCCCGGCAGCCCTGGTGTGGGCGCTCCTGGGGGTCGCCCACTGGCCCTGGCTGTACGAGAGACCGGCCACGCGCCGTACCGAGTGGTGCGCCGCTCCGACGTGACCTCTCCCCGTGCGGTGGACCGCGCCCCGCGGATGTCGGCCGGATCCCGCTGCGGATGCTCGCGGCGCGAGATGCGGATACTGTCGATGGGCGCGCCGCGACCGAGGAGGTGTTCCGTGCGCGACGCGGCGACGGCAGCGCTGGTTCGCCGTGGAGTGGCCCCCGGACTATGGCTCGCTGTGCTGCGGCATCCTCACCTGGTCAAGGAGCGTGGTCGATGTGGCCCGCAACCGCCGTCTGATCCTCAGCTCACCGTCCGAGGTCTGGAACCTGCTGTCCGACGGCCATCGCTACGGAGAGTGGGTGACGGGTACCCAGCAGGTCCTCGCGGCGGACACGCACTGGCCCCAGGTGGGCGCACGCCTGCGCGTCCGGGTCGGCGTGGGTCCCCTCACCCTCGACGACACGTGCGTCGTCCGCATCTGCGATCCGGGACACCGGCTGGAGCTGGAGGCCAGGGCCCATCCGTTCGGCGCGGCACGCATCGCCATGAACCTGATCCCCTGGGGCGACAACACACTGTTCATCCTGGACTGGCATCCGCTCCGCGGTCCTGGTACCCGGATGCATGGACTGCCGGTGGACTACGTCGTCGCGGTCCGCAACGGCATGATGCTGACCAAGCTGTCACGGATCGCGGTGCGCGAGCACGGCGAAGCGGACAGCCTCCTCAGGCAGGACGCGCGCGGCTGAGAGACGCTCGGACGACGGCAGAGTCCGTGCCGGGGTGTGGTCGGCGGGCGACGGTCAGCAGGTCTCTCAGGGACTCGAAGGCGAGCCCGTGCCACCCGAAGACCGCCAGGTCACCGACGCCGGCCGCCCTGGCCTCGGCGCAGAGCTCGGAGGGGCGTGGTCGTGCGTGGTGGGGCCGTCCCGGCGGACGCGCAGTCCGGTCGTCGCGATGTCCGGAGCGTGCGGCGCATGGAGGTCCGTGAGCTTGGCGTACCGGGTGAGGGCTGCCGCAGCGGTCGAGTTGCCGCGCGTCTCCCACGCAGGTGCCCGAGTTCCCCGGCGTATCCTCCGACGGTGACGGTGACGCCGTCACACACGAGTGCGGCGGCCACGCCGGTGCCGATCGCGACGAACAGGGCGTTGCGCGTGCCGCGGGCGGCCCCGTGAGCGTCTTCGGCCATGCCGCCCGCCCGGACGTCGTGCCCGAGGGGCACGCCCGGTCCCGTGCGCCGGGCGAGGTCGCCGGCGAGCGTCGGCGTAGGCGCTGGCAGGGTCTCTGCAGATCACGTCGATCTGTGGGTGCCCGGCCAGCCAGGGGGAGAGCGTTGCAGCGTCGCGGTCCGGAAGCAGATCCAGTACCTGATGGGTGACCGCGTTCGTGATCACCGTGCCGCAGACATGGCCCCGACGCCGTGCGAAGTCGTCGACACCGACCGCCTCGGGGGTGCCGACAGCCGGGTCGGGCAGATCCATCACACGTCGCAGCAGGGTGCTGCGGCTCGTACGGATGCCCGGCAGCACGGCCATCCGCGCGCCGGCCCGTCCCGCCAGAGCCAGGCCGAGGTCCGCGATCGACGCGTGCTGCCGCTCGGTGACCTGGCCGTTCCGGCGGGTCAGCCCGTCCGCCTGCTCGACGAAGGTCCGCCGCGGACACGACGCCTGCCTGCAAGTGAACCGGCGCACCCGCAGCGACACGACCACCGGCCTTCCACAGCTGGGCAGATCCGACGGATACCGCAGGTAGGAGCCGTGTACGCGCTCCGACCACACCCCGCAGCCGGGGCACACGGCGCCCGACGTAGCGAGTCTTGCCTCGACCCTGACCACGAGACCCGGCGTTTCGGCATGGACGACCTCCACCTGCGGCAGCGAGGAGAACAGCAACTTGCCGAGCCACGACCATGATTGCGACACGACCGCCGACGGTCAGCCATCTGGGGTACGGCACCCTCGAGATCCGGACGATCTCTCCACGCTGCCGACCCCGAGAATCCGTCACCCAGCGTCACCAACCACAGAACCTGGGCCAGACCCCCAAATGACCCGGCGAAATCAGCCTCGGACCGCGTCGGTCATCCGGTGTGGTGGCGGCGGCACGGCTCGGCGCGTCGCACGATGGACGTCCGCGCGTAATGGACGTTACATCTAGCCATTGCGAGCATTGATGTGTAACTTCTGAAACGTCGGCGGAGGTGATTCCGCTCGCTTCGGACGTCCGAGAGGGAACGACGTTGATGTACATCTCTGTGCCCCGCCGCGGGGCGACTGCCGTGCTGGCCTGCGCGGCTCTGGCGGTGGTCTCCGGCTGCGGCGCGAGCGATACCGGTGGTGAGCCGGCGGCCGTGGGCAGGGTCGCCGGGGTCACGGTCACGCGGGACGCGGCCCTCCATGAGGCCCTGCCCGAGCAGATCAAGAAGGCAGGTGCCGTGCGCGTGGCCACGGACGTCCCCTACCCGCCGTTCGCGATGTTCGTCACCGAGGGGAAGGAGGAGCTGACCGGCCTGGACTACGACCTCGGCCAGGCCCTGGGTGCGAAGCTCGGCGTCAGGTTCGCCTTCACCCCGACGAAGTTCGACGGCATCGTGCCCGCCCTCCAGGCCGGCAAGTTCGACGCCGCGATGTCGGCGCTGACCGACAACAAGGAGCGGCAGAAGGTCGTCGACTTCGTCGACTACTCGCGCTCCGGCTCGGGCATCCTGGTGGCCGAGGGCAACCCGGCGAAGATCAGCACGCTGGACGACCTCTGTGGCCGGAAGGTCGGCGTCCAGGCGGCGACCAACCAGTACAAGCTGCTCGAGGCCCACCAGGCCACCTGCCGGGCCGTCGGCCGGAAGGTGGCCGACGTCCAGACCTTCCCCAAGGACTCCGACGCCCAACTCGCCCTGCGCTCCGGCAAGGTGATCGCGGAGGTCGTCACCAAGCCCGCCGCCGGCTGGTCGGCCAAGACCGCGGACGGCGGCAAGGCCTTCGACCTGGCCGAGGACCCCGAGGCGCCGGCCGGCTACCGTGCCTCGCCCAACGGCATCGCGGTCGGCAAACGGCTCCCGCAACTGACCGACGCGATCAGGCGGGCGCTCCAGGCGCTGATCGACGACGGCACCCTCACCAGGATCTGTGACAAGTACGGCGTCGCCTCCATCGCCGTGAAGGAAGCCACCAAGAACGCGGCGGTGGACTAGAGATGACCACCACCCCCGTGGGCACCCCGCACACCGGCGACCCCCTCGCACCCGACACCTTCGAGATCGTCCCCGTCCACCACTGGGGTCGCCGGCTCTCGGCGGTGGCCGCCGTCGCCGCGCTGGCCGGCCTCATCGGCTCGCTCGCGAAGAACGGCAACCTGCACTGGGACGTCGTCGGCCACTACCTGTTCGCCGGGCTCGTCTTCGACGGCCTGGCCACCACCCTGTGGCTGACCGTCGCCGCGATGACCCTCGGCCTCGGCCTCGGCATCCTCGTCGCCGTCATGCGTCTCTCCGACAACCCGGTCCTGTACGCCCTCTCGTCGCTGTTCGTGTGGGTCTTCCGTGGCACCCCGCTGCTCGTACAGATCATCTTCTGGGGCTACGCCGGAGCCCTCTACCAGCACGTGATGATCGGCGTCCCGTTCACCGGCGTCACCTTCCTCCAGGCCGACACCAACACCCTGCTCACCCCGGCCGTCGCGGCCCTGCTCGCGCTCGGCCTGAACGAGGCCGCGTACACCTCCGAGATCGTCCGCGCCGGGATCCGGTCCGTCGACGCGGGGCAGACCGAGGCGGCGCACTCGCTCGGCATGCGCCCGGCACTCACCATGCGGCGGATCGTGCTGCCCCAGGCGATGCGGGTGATCATCCCGCCGCTGGGCAACGAGACGATCAACATGCTCAAGATGACCGCCCTCGTGTCGGTGATCGCAGCGCACGACCTGATGTCCAACATCCAGGACGTGTACGGGCAGAACTACCAGGTCATCCCGATGCTCGTGGTGGCGTCGCTCTGGTACCTGGCTCTCGTCAGCGCCCTGAGCGTCCCGCAGGCGTGGCTCGAACGCCGCTACGGGCGCGGCACGGCCCGCAGCGCCGAGGCCTCCCCACTTCGACGCCTGTGCGCCGGACCCCTCACCGCCCTGCGCGGCCGCACACACAAGGAGGAGGGCCGTTGAACACGCCCATGGTGCACGCCGAGGGCGTGCGCAAACACTTCGGGAAGCTCCAGGTCCTCAAGGGCATCGACCTGACGGTCGAACGCGGCCAGGTGTGCTGTCTCCTCGGACCCTCCGGCTCCGGCAAGTCCACGTTCCTGCGGTGCATCAACCATCTGGAGAAGATCGACGGAGGACGGCTCTCCGTCGACGGCGAACCGGTCGGCTACCGGCCGCAGGGCACCCGTCTCCACGAGTTGCGCGAGCGCGAGGTCGCCGCCCGGCGGCGCGACATCGGCATGGTGTTCCAGCGGTTCAACCTCTTCCCGCACATGACCGCCCTCCAGAACGTCATGGAGGCCCCCGTCAAGGTCGCCGGCACCGCCAGGGACCGGGCCCGCGACGAGGCGAGGGCCCTGCTGGACCAGGTGGGGCTCGCCGACCGGGAGGGCCACTACCCGGCCGAGCTCTCGGGCGGCCAGCAGCAGCGCGTCGCCATCGCCCGCGCCCTCGCCATGAAACCGAAACTGATGCTGTTCGACGAACCGACGTCGGCGCTCGACCCCGAACTCGTCGGCGACGTCCTCGACGTCATGCGCCGGCTCGCGGACGACGGCATGACGATGGTCGTCGTCACGCACGAGATCGGCTTCGCCCGCGAAGTCGGTGACCTGGCCGTCTTCATGGACGAAGGCGTCGTCGTCGAATCCGGTGACCCCCGACGGGTCCTGGCCGACCCGGAGCAGGAACGCACACGCGCCTTCCTCTCGAAGGTCCTGTGAGCGCCCCGCCCCGGCAGCAGCCCCTCGAAGAAGCGCTGCTGTCCCTGTCCCGCGCACACCAGGCGCGGTACCTGGAAGACCTGGCCGAACTCGTCGCGATCGACTCCGGCTCGTACAGCGCCGACGGCGTCAACCGGGTCGCCGACCTGGTCCGGGCCCACTTGGAGCGTCTGGACTTCTCCGTGGAACGCGTCCCGCTGCCACCGGCCCAGGGACACCGCACCGGAGATGTGCTCATCGGCCGCAGACAAGGTCGCCTCGCCGTCGCCGACGGAGGCCGCAGAATCCTTCTCGCCGCGCACATGGACACCGTCTTCGACGACGGGGCCGCCGCCGAACGCCCCTTCTCCCTCAGGGGGCCCCTCGCCCACGGACCCGGCGTCAGCGACGACAAGGGAGGCCTGGTCGCAGGCCTCGCAGCCCTCGAGATCCTCGCCTCGGCAGGCATCGAGGACTACGCGGAACTCGTCTTCCTCGCCACGCCCGACGAGGAGATCGGCTCACCCGTCAGCCGGCCGGTCACCCGGCGGGCGGCCGAAGGGGCGCACTACGCCCTCGCCCTCGAATGCGCCCGGGAGAACGGCGACCTGGTCATCGCGCGCAAGGGGGTGGCCGACTTCAGGCTCACCGTCACAGGCCGCGCCGCACACGCGGGCATCGAACCCGAACGCGGAGCGAACGCGGCTCTGGCCGCCGCCCACCTCGTCATCGCCCTCCAAGCGCTGAACGGCACGTGGGAGGGCGTCACCCTCAACGTCGGCGTCGTGCGCGCGGGCAGCCGCTTCAACATCGTCTGCCCCGAGGCGGAACTCCTCGTCGAGATCCGCTCGGCCACGGACAGCGGCCTGCGCGCGGCCGCTTTCGCCCTCGAAGAGGCCGCCTCGCGGCCCGTCGTTCCCGGCACCTGCGTCACCGTCGAGGAACTCGCGTCCTGCCCGCCGATGGAGGACACGGCCGCCTCCCACCGGATGCTCGACCGGGCCCAGGACATCGGCGAACGCCTGGGCCTGACCTTCGGCGCCACGGCGACGGGCGGCGTCGGGGACGCCAACACCATCGCCGGCGCAGGGGTCCCGACACTGGACGGCCTGGGACCGGTCGGCGGCGCCGACCACACCCCCGAGGAATGGCTCGACGTCCGTACGGTCCCGGTCAGGGTCGCCCTGCTCGCCTCCCTCATCGCCGACCTCGGCGACAGCCGCAGCGACTGACGCTGCCCCCGACGCTCCCGCACCGGTTCATCGCGCCGTTGCCCGGTGCGGGAGCACCCGTCACTGCCCCCGAGGTGGCCTGGAACGCGGCTCAGATGATCGGCATTAGGCTCGGCACGCGGGCCGCACGCCCGCCGACGACCGAGAAAGGAACCCGCGATGGCCTCTGGCGCACTCGCCGACGTGATCCGGCACAAGCTGGGCGACCTCAGCCCGGCCGAGCGCAAGGTCGCCCGCGTCCTCCTGGCCAACTACCCCTCCGCCGGCTTCGAGACCGTCGCCGTCCTCGCCGAACGGGCGGGCGTCAGCGCCCCCACCGTCATCCGCTTCGTCAACCGGATCGGCTACCGGGGCTTCCCCGACTTCCAGACCGCCCTGCGCGAGGAACTCGACGAACGCAACGCCTCGCCCCTGTCCCTGTTCGAATCCGCCGACCGCGCCCGTACCGACGAGGCGGCGGACGGCGAAGCGTCCCTTCTCGGGCAGGGCAGCAGGCTGTTCAGCTCCGCCGTCGCGCAGACCCTCACCGAACTCCCGCCGCACGACCTGGAACACGCCGTCTCGCTCCTGGCCGACGGCAGACGGCGCATCACCCTGGCCGGCGGCCGCTTCACCCATCTCCTCGCCCAGTACCTCGGACTGCACCTCATGCAGTTGCGAGGCGACATCCGCCTCCTGCCCGCGGGCGACGTAGAACGGACCGCGGCGCTCGGTGCGCTCACACGCCGCGACGTCCTGGTCGTCTTCGACTACCGCCGCTACGAGCAGGACAAGGTCACCATGGCCCAACTCGCCCTGGAACAGGGGGCGAAGGTCGTCCTGTTCACCGACCGATGGCTGTCCCCGGTCTCCGCGCACGCCGAGGTCGTGCTGACCAGCCTGGTCACGACGCCGTCGCCGTACGACAGTTTGGTGCCCACCCTCGCCGTGGTCGAGACCGTCGTCGCCGGAGTCGTCGCGGCGCTCGGCGAGGAAGCGTCCGCGCGTCTGCGGCACACCGAAGAGATCGCGCGGCGCATCGGTCTGCAGTGACCCGGGGCATCGGCTCGCGGTGAACGGACGGCGCCGGCAGACGCACACGGGCCTGCCCGGTGCTTCCAGGACGAGGCCCACCAGCGAGGGACCCCGCCGTGGAGGGCGGCGGCGATCCGCTCGTGCTTCAAGCGGTCCCGGCAGCGGGAAATCCCCTGCCCGAAGGCAGCCAGGACCACGCCGGTCGTGGCCGGCGCCACATCGTCGTGCCGGTCGGTGACCACTGGAGCCTTGCCCCCGGAACTCGTGGACGACCACCACGATGCCGGGCTGCGCAGGCGGAGTCCGTCGTGCACGGGCGGACCTGCGTCCTCGGACGTGTGTACGCGGGCGTCGACGCGGTGGTGGCCAACCGTCAGGCCAACGTCTCCCGCGTGCTGCGCGGAGCCGCGTCGAACTACCCGGGCGGCCTGCGGGCCTTCGTCCCCTCGAAGTCCGCCACGTGCCGCATCACCACAGACGGGGTGCGACACGGGCGCACCGGCTGCACGGGGTCGTGGTGAGCTCAGGACGGGCGTGCACGTGAACAGACCGGAGGTCGAGATCCTGCGCGGCAAGGAGATCCTCATCGAAGCGGACCGCCCCCTCCCGGAGGGTGTGGGCGGCGAGGTCGGCGCGGCCCTGCCGGTGACTCTCAGGGTGCGGCCTGCCGCTCTTGCACGTCCTGGCCTGACCAGATCGTCCGTCGATACGTCGGGGACATGGCCGGACGTCGGCTGCTGAGTCCTGCGGATCGGGTGCTCCACCGTCGAGGTCGGTGCTGAAGGCCCCACCGACCTCGGCCGAAGGATCCTCGTCCTGCTCCTGGCCGGCCTGACGGATCTGACCGCCGCGACACGACTCGGTCTGCGAAAGGGCGGCCATCCCGGTGCCTCCGCCGGACGGGGTACTTCGGCAGCGTCGTCGAACACTGCGCACACCATTCCTTCGGCGACTCGGTAGCTTCTCGACGAGGTGCTCTCGCACAAGGATGCCCAGCGGCGCCCCGTGAGGGCCTGTCGGCGATGGCCCGAGGTGAGGAGAGCAGCATGTCCCGACCTGTCACTGTGGGAGTGGACGGCTCTGAAGGAAGCGTGGCGGCGGTGGACTGGGCCGCCGACGAGGCGGCGCTGCGCGGCGAGGATCTGCGACTGGTGTACGCCACGCGGTGGGCGGAGCATCAGTTGGGGGCGATGAAGGTGTCGCACGAAGATCGTGCCGGCGCGGCGGAAGGCGTGCTGGCTGAGACCGAGCGGCGTGTCGGGTCCCGGCAGCCGGGCCTTTCCATGACCGCTGACGAAGTCGAAGACGCGCCCGTCAGCGTGCTGCTCGCCGCCGCTGCCGAGGCGGAGCTGCTCGTCGTCGGCTCTCATGGGCTGGGTGGCGTCCGCGGGTTCATCGTCGGTTCGGTAGGGCAGGAGGTCATCGCGGAAGCCGAGCGTCCAGTGGTTCTCGTTCGCCCCGGATACGAGAAGGACAGCTCCGGTGCGTCCGAGAGGAGCAGCCGCCGGAAGGTGGTGCTCGGTCTGGATGTGAACGAAGTCAAGGACGAGCTCCTGTCCTTCGCGTTCGATTTCGCCGGGCGGCACCATGTCCCGCTGGAGATCGTGCACACATGGCATGAATCCTTCGTTCACCACTCCAGCGCGGCCGCGAAGGACGAGAGGGCGGCGGCGCTTGCCGACGCGGTACGACCGTTTCGGGACAGGTTTCCGGCGACGGAGGTGGCGGAGGTGTCCGCTTCGGGACGGGCAGCCGAGCATCTCATCGAGGCCGCGTCGGACGCTCGCCTCGTGGTCGTCGGCCGGCGGAGGGCAGCCAGGGGCGCTCACATCGGATCGGTCACCCACGCCGTCATCCACCACGCCTCCTGTCCTGTCGCAGTCGTACCGCACACCTGATGGATGGGGACATCGGACGTTCGGGTAGGCAGGACAGCGTCCACGTTTCACTGTCCGCGGGGCAGCGGAGCCGGAAGAGGACCGTGTCGTGAAACCGACTGAGCACCGCGCCGAAGGCGCAGGGCCGTTCACTCCCGGCTCATCTGGCACCGTACGGAAGGGCGGACGGTGGTAGGGGAGTCATAGCTCGCTCGCACGTGGGGGCGCTGTCCGTCCTCGGCCCCGGGGCCCTATCCCCTTCGTCAAGCAATCGTGATGATGACGGGCATGACGGATGAGGATCGGGGCTTGGATCGTGAGAGCCGCCGGGACTGGACGCAGCTGCACTTCGCCGCGGATGAAGCAGGGTGCCGCAGCTGTCGGCTCGGGCGGCGAGGTGGCCGGCGGTGGGGAAGGGGCTGCCGTTGCCGCCCTCGATCAGGATCCGGGCTCCGGTCCTGACGCCGACTCCCGGCATCGAGGTCAGGCTCTTCGAAAGAGGGTGGTCCTCCAGGAGTTCCTCGATCCGAACCGTTCCAGCAGCGTGAGGACGGCCGGGTGCTGCAACCGCGGCCCCAGCGCCCCCGACGGCCTGCAGAGGCTCATGGCCCTTCACTGTCACTGTCAACGGCGACTCCACTCGTTGGTGGGGCACTCGGTCAAGACCTCCACCGGAGCCCCCCACCCATTACACACCCGACGACGCTCCTGACCAGGCCGGATGGTGAAACGCTGCTGGAGTACTGGCTGCGGTTCAGCTGGTGCGTCGCAGGGCCGGCGGGGTCCAGTCACCGGTGAGGGCGGAGTGCTGGGGCCAGTAAAGGCGCAGGAAGACGTTGAAGCTGCCTGCGGGCGCGGGTAGCCAGTTGCTTTCGCGCTCGGTTCCGGGGCTTTCGTGCTGGACGTAGATGTCCAGGGAGCCGTCGGGGTTGGTCCGCATACCGCTGCGGTCGCCGATCGCGTAGCGGTTCAGCGGGTTGTCGGCGAAGAGCTGATGCTCATTCATCATCGTGAGGGACCAGAAGCCGTCGACGGGCGGGGTTTCGCCGGCGTCGAAGCGCAGCACGTAGGTGTGGGCACCATCGAGAGGCCGGCCGTCGGCGTCGGTGGTGGCGTGCGGGTACAGGGCGTCGGCGTCGAGGTTGGCTCCGTACCCGAACCGGGTGATGACCGCGCGCTTGGCGTAGTCGGTTCCGTAATCACCCAGGCCTCGGTGCACGGTCCACCCACCGGAGTTCGCGGACTCCGCTCGGGCGAGCAGATCGCGCAGGACCCCCGGGCCGCGCCGCGCACCCGCGTCCAGGGTCGCGAGCTCCTCGGGGGACAGGTCGTCCAGGCTCGCGCCGGGTGCGATACCGAGCTTGGCGACTCTGCCCAGGACCGGAGCATCGGCCGGGTCGGGAGGGTTGTCGACCATCATCCGGTTGAGGAGGGTGAAGTACTCGCGGCCGCTGAGAGCGTGGACCTTGTCGACGGGCGGCGTCGTGGTGTCGGCATCGGCGGGAACGGGGACATCGGCGGGAGGGATGTAGTCATCGGGGTCGCCGGTCCACTCCGACAGCGGGATCAGGCGCGTGGCGTCCTGGAGCCGGTTGACGGAGGGGAAGTCCGACGGGCCGCTGGTCGCGTACCGGGCGATGATCCAGTTCACGACGGTCGGCGACTTCAACAGGGTCAGGCCGGGCGGGGTCGCTCCCGACCACGTAGGCCCGGCGATCAGGAAGGGGCCGGCGGACGGGCCGTTCTTGCGCCGGCCGACGACGGCGCAGACATCGGACCAGGCGTCCAGGATCGGGACCATCCAGAAGCGGTCGCCGAAGTCGGGCAGGGTCAGCACGAGAGGCTGGTCGGACAGGTCGAGCCAGGCACTGGAGTACAGGGTGTCGGCGTTCGGCGAGACGACCTCGGTGAAGGAGGCGTCCGGGGTGGCGCGCATGTAGCAGAACTGGTTGACCGGGGCCTTCCGACGCGCGTCGTCCCGGGCCGGAACCGCCGTCATGGAGCCTTTTGTCATGGCCGCCGTGACCAGAGGGTATCCGTAGATCCACGCCTCTGTGGCCAGCTTCTCAAACGACCCATCTGTCATCGGCTTCTCCCAGGTGCTTCTGCGAACCCCGTCGGCCCGACGCCATGAGCGCCACCCGCCCTCCCGCGCGGCGAGTCCGCCGGACGGGTGACGCAGACGTAAGCGTGGCGTCGCTGACGACCGAGGCGTCGGCGGAGGCGTCGGGGGGTGAGCGTCCGCGGGATCGGGGATCCGGCAACGCCATCGCTCCTTCGGAAGCGGGCCGGTACGAGGAGGTCATCACGGAGGGCCTGCGCGACAGGGCGGTCGACGCCCTCGCCGTGCGGGTCCGGCACGGACGGACGTGTGCGAGCCCACTACGAGGGGTACTTCCCACCGATGCCCTGGTGGTCGGGCTGTTGCGCGATGGCCCGGCGGGCCGGGTCGGTGAACTCTCGGTCGATCGACTCCCGCAGCAGGCTGATCTCCGTCCGCACGGCGTCGTGCTGAGACGGCGGCAGGGTGTCGAGCAGGCCCTCGAGCATGGCGTGGAGCCGTCGGCAGATCTGCATGGACGACCCGCCGTACTCGCGGATCTCGCACACGGCGAGCTGGAGGAAGTTCTCCCAGTCACGCCCCGGGAGCACGAGCCGGGCGCGCTCGTGGCGATCGGCCAGTACATATCGACCGGGGAGGCGTGTGCTGCCGATCATGTGCAGGAAGGACTCGATGTAATTGATCACCTGCACTGCGGTCGTAGGGTCGTTCACCGCGGGGGAGAGGGCCCTGACGGCGATGTCGACGAGGATCCTCAGGGCGAAGGCGGGGTCCTGCTCGATGGTCCGCTCGGCACCGAGGGCGACGAGACCGGTCACCCGGTCCGGGTCCGGTTGCGACGTGCCCCCGTGGACCTCGATGAGGACAGTGCCGGGCGGTACGGAGTCGCCGATCAGCCGGGTCACGACGAAGACGCAGTCGTGGCGCGCCGCTTCCGCGACCAGCCCGGCCACGTTGAACGCCTGGATGGATCCACCGCGTCCGGAACGCAGGCGCATCACCGGACCGTCGGACGGCACGGTTCCGTCTCCGTGGAGCGCCGCGGCCCCGCTCGTGAAGACGGCCTCCCCCATCCGGGTGACCAGCTCGGCGATGGCCACCGGTCGGAGATTGTGGGTGAACCTGTTGAGGTAGATGAGCAGGAGCACGAGGCTGACGGCCACCGCCATACCGGCCAGGGTGACCCCGAGATCGGGGACGGAGTCGGTCTCGACTCTGCGCAGCAAGGAGAAAGCGAACGCGAACGTCCCGGTGAAGGTCGCCAGCACCGCCTTCTGCAGCCGGTCCCGGTACCACAGGCGCATGTAGCGAGGGGAGAGGGTTCCCGTCGCCTGCTGCACGACGAGTACGCCGATGGTGACGACGAATCCGAGCAACGCCACCATCGCCCCCACGATGGCGGAGAGCACGCCGCTCGCCGTCGTCGCGGAGTAGTGCCAGCCACCCGGGAGCCAGTCCGCGCCGTCGGCGGTGAGCGCGAGCTCAGCGAGGAGGACACCGAGGACGAGACCGAACAACGGCACGATCCACAGGCTTGCCTTGACGTATTGCCGCAGCCTGAATCTGGCCGCCCAGGACGTCAGGACACTCATGTCACGCCTCCTTCACCCGGAGGAGTCCGGTGCTCACGAGGCACATGAGACCGCGGGCCCCCTCAGCGGGAGCGCTGCCACCTCACGGTAGAGCCCTTCTCGGAGCGGCGCAGCGGCTAGAGCTCCCGTCATCGCCCGGTGCGACTCGCTCGCCAGGACGGGACGACACCGTCGGCCTAAGCTGGCCGAATGGCGCCTGGACCGCCTCGGGCGCCGTGTAACGGTGCCCGATCGTTGTCTGACGGTGCCGAAAGGGGCTCGATATGGACGACTATCCCCTGATCGAGAACCACGGCCTGATCGGTGACCTGCAGACCGCGGCCCTCGTGACAACCGAGGCGACGATCGACTGGTTCTGCTGTCCGCGCTTCGATTCGCCCAGCGTCTTCGGTGCTCTGCTCGACCGGCGGAAGGGCGGCCATTTCACCGTCAGGCCGGCCGCGGACACCTACACCACCAAACAGCTCTACCACCCGGACACGGCGGTTCTGGTGACGCGTTTCATGACCGAGGCCGGGGCCGGCGAGGTGGTCGACTTCATGCCGGTGACCGGCACGACGGCGACGGACCGGCACCGTCTGGTCCGCATGCTGCGCTGTGTGCGGGGCAGCATGACGTTCGAAGGGGAGATCGCTCCGCGCTTCGACTACGGGCGCAAGCCGCACGAACTGCACATCACGGAGCACGGGGCCCTGTTCACCTCGGAGGACATGGACCTCGCCGTCCACGGCGTCCTTGAGCCGCAGGACGAACGTCTGCTGAACATCCTCTCGGGTGACAACGACCTCCGATTCAGTCTGACCCTGCAGGCGGGCCAGCAGCGCGGCGTGGTCATGGAGTCGTCCCCCGACGGGCCGCCGCGCCAGGTCCGCGTGGCGGAGTTCGAGCAGTTCTTCGACGAGACGGTCGGCTTCTGGCGCTCGTGGCTCGGTCAGTCCACCTACTCGGGTCGTTGGCGGGAGGCGGTGGAACGTTCGGCCGTGACGCTGAAGCTCATGACCTACGCGCCGACCGGCGCCCTGGTCGCCGCGCCCACGACGGCCCTGCCCGAGCAGCTGGGTGGAGAGCGCAACTGGGACTACCGGTTCACCTGGATCCGTGACGCGTCGTTCTCGGTGTACGCGTTGCTGGGGCTGGGTTTCAGGGAAGAGGCGACGGCGTTCATCAACTGGCTGCACGACCGGGTGAAGGAAGAGGCCGGCCAGGGGAACGGGACTGGGCCACTGAACATCATGTACCGCGTCGACGGCACCTCCGATCTGGTCGAGGAGACCCTGGAACACTGGGAGGGGTACTGCGGCTCCGCCCCCGTCCGCATCGGCAACGGAGCGGCGACCCAGCTGCAACTGGACATCTACGGTGAGGCGCTCGACAGCATCTACTTCGCGCACCGCCACGGCATGCATCTGGACAACGGGGGCTGGAAGGCGCTGCACACCCTGCTCGACTGGCTGGTCGACCACTGGGACCAGCCCGGAGAAGGGCTGTGGGAGACCCGCGGCGGCCGGAAGGACTTCACCTACGGCCGCGTGATGTCCTGGGTGGCCTTCGACCGCGCCCTGCGGATGGCCTACGAGGACGGCCGTCCCGCGGCCGGCGGCCGCTGGGTGGACGCGCGCGACGAGATCTACGCACAGGTACTCAGCCGGGGCTGGGACCCGCGGAAGCAGGCCTTCGTGCAGCACTACGGCGACGACGTCCTCGACTCGTCGTTGCTGCGCATGCCGACGGTCGGTTTCATCACGCCGGACGATCCGACGTGGAAGTCCACCCTGGACGCGATGGAGCGTGAGCTCGTCAGCGACAGCCTGGTCTACCGCTACAACCCCGAGGCGTCACCCGACGGACTGCGCGGTTCCGAGGGAACCTTCTCCCTGTGCACCTTCATGTACGTCGACGCCCTGGCGCGGGCCGGCCGCATCGACATGGCCAGGCTGGTCCTGGAGAAGATGCTCTCGTACGCCAACCACCTCGGCCTGTACTCCGAGGAGATCGGCCTGACGGGGCGACAGCTGGGCAACTTCCCCCAGGCTTTCACGCACCTGGCCCTCATCGACGCGGCGATCACCCTGGACGCGAAGCTCAACGGGGCGCCCAGGGGCGGGAGGTAGTCCCAGGGGACCCGCGCCACGAGGTCCTCCTGCCCAGCCTCCGTCGGGACAGAACCGAGGAGGACGACGGTGTCGCCTTCCTGCGGTACGGTCTGCTGCCTCTCGGTGATCGGGTCCACCCGGTGGTCGGCCCGTACCACGAAGAGAGTGTCGCGTTCCGGCGGCAGCGGGGCGGAGGCGGGCTGCACCACGAACCGGGCGCCCCGCCCGTGGCGCTCCGCCAGGACGTGACGGACGAGGGAACTGCCGAAGAGGATGTCGCTGCCGGTGTACGGAGCGACCACGCCACGGCTGTCGGGCGGGGGCCCGACCCGGTAGACGGGACCCTCGACGTTGTCCTCCATCACCACCGAGGCGAGCGCGTTGAAGTCGTCGTCGCCGGTGGCCAGGAACACGGCCGTCACTCCCTCCGGTCGCGCCCCGGGGTTGATCGCCGTGGCCAGCAGACCGCCCTTGCCAGGTCGATTCCCGCCTCCGTGATCAGTTCCCGATCCTCGTCGAGCCCCGCCCACATCAGCACGTCCACCCCCGCGGATCGCAGGGCCTTTCCCAGGTCGATCACCCACGGCGCACCGCCCACCAGGAGAATGCGAGTTCCCGCCGGTTTGACGACACCCAACCGTCGGGCCATGGGGCCGCCGTCAGGGAGTAGAGCAGAACGGTTCCCACGATCATCAGGAACGTGACGGGAAGGATCCTCGCGGCCCCGCTCTCCCCCAGGTCGACAAGGCCGGCGGAGAAGGTCGATGCCGTGGCCGCCGCGACGATGCCGCGCGGGTCCATCCATCCGATGAAGGCCCGCTCCCCTCGGGCCAGACCCGAGCGCGCCGTCGCGACGAAGGCCACGAGCGGCCGCACCACCAGGACGAGGATCGCGATGAGGGCGAGCGAGGGAAGGAGCACTGGCACCAGGGACGCCGCGCGGGCATGTCGAACCCTCGGACGTTGGCCGCCGCGAGTCCCACGACGATCGCGGCGATGAGCCCGGTGTCGTCCCGCACGATGTCGCAGCCCGCCGATACCGATACGGCGATCACGGTGGCGAGTTGTGCCAGCGTGCCGAGGGTCTCGCCGAGCCGAAGGACGCGCAGAGTGAACCACAGCAGCGCGGTTCCCGCGATCCCGCCGACCAGCCCCACCGCCAGGCTGAGGGTGAACTGGCCCAGCTGCTGTCCACGGCCGATGTCGACCTGGTGCGTCGAGGCGATGGCGTGGAAGGCGAGCGCGCCGAGGATGCCGCCGAGCGTCACGGCCACGGGCAGCGGCACGTCGAGCATGGCCGGTGACACCGAAGCGATGACCAGGGACGTGAGCAGCACCCCGTACACCAGCAGCCGCCCCACGATCCCCCGGGTGCGGCCGGTGAGCTTGCGCAGGTCGAGGCCCAGGCCGGCGTCGTAGAGGATCACCGCGACGGACAGCGACACCAGGTCGGAGAACGCCGGCCCCAGCAGCTTGTCCGGATTGACGACATCGGTGAGCGCACCGGCGGCGAACCCGACCGGCAGCAGGATGATCAGGGCCGGGAGGCGCAGCTTGCTCGCCAGGATCTGCGAGCCGGTGGCGAGCACCACCGTCAGGGCGAGTCCGAGAAGGATCTCGTCTTCGGACACAGCGGCTTCCTTCTTCGGATTCCGGGCGCGAAGGGGACCGGGCGGTCAGCCGCTCGGCGCAGCGCCCTCACCGTCCGTGCCGCTTCCTCCTCGCAACTCGGCGTCGGTGAGCTCTTCCAGTTCTTTGTGGGTGTCCAGCCAGTAGAGGAGGACGACGGCCGGCACGACGAGCACCAGGGCCACCAGGGTGACGATCGCCAACCACGTCAGGGTTGCGGGTGCGCCGGCGGCGTCGGCCACGGTCAGCGAGGTGGGAACGAGGTAGGGGCGCTGCGCCATGCCCCAGGCGAGGACGGCGGCCGCGACGACCCCGACCGCCGTGACGCGCACCCACGTGCCCGGCGTCCGCAGGAGCAGCCAGGCTGTCGCGAGCGCCGCCACCCCGGCCACGACGACGAAGAGCAGCCCCGGGCCGTGGCTGAGTCCGTGCCAGACGTAGGGGGAGTCCTCGTGGGTGACGAAGCCGGTGATCACCGACAGGACGGTGAGCGCGCCGAGCGTGCTCAGCGCCCGCCACCTGAAGTAGCCGACCAGGTCAGGCGCGTCGAAGCGGCGGGCGTCGCCCGTGAGGAAGACCGCGCCGAGGAAGGCGGTGGTCGCGATGGCGACCAGCCCGAACATGATGGAGGTGGGGTTGGACCAGGCGTCCGCCGAGGCCGCGGTACCGGGCGCCGCTCGTCCCGAAGCGACCCCGCCGACGGCGGCACCGAGGAAGAACGGCGTGACGACCGAGGCCACGGCGAACACGGCACCGTACAGCCGCCGGCCCGCGAGCCGCCGGGACGGCTTGCGGAACGCGAAGCCGGCGCCGCGCAGCACCAGGCCCATGGCGGCCAGCGCCAGGGGGAGCCACATCGCGGAGAACACGGTCTGGAACAGGATGGGGAAGCCGGTCCACATGATGACGAGAACGAAGATCAGCCAGACGTTGTTGACCTCCCACACGGGAGCCATGGCGTGGTCGATGAGCCATCGGGGCCGTCGGCCGCGTTCCGTTCCCCCCGCCGTCAGATCCCAGAACCCGGCCCCGTAGTCCGTGCCGCCCGCGCAGGCGTACGCGGCCACGGCGAGGAGCAGCACCACGGCGATGAGGTCGGCGGTCATGGGCGGCCGTCCCCGGCCCGGGAGGCTCCGCCGTCGGAAGGGGCGTCACCCGCGGGGACGGGGGCCCGCGGCCCGTAGGGGGTGTCCGCCTCCGGCACCTGGGCCGTACCTCCCGCGGCCTGCTGCTCGTCGGCGAGCCGCCAGCGCGTGCGCATCTTGAGCAGGATGACGAGGAACGAGCCGAACAGGAACACGTACACGACCATCACCACACCGAGTGTGATCCAGAGGCTGGTGGAGCGGGTCGAGGTCACCGCCTCCGCGACCCGCATGTTCTGGTAGACGATCCAGGGCTGACGGCCCACCTCGGTGGCGATCCAACCCGACTCGACGGCCACGACGGAGGCGACGCCCGCACAGGCAGCCGGGCCGTAGAACCACTTCGAGGCGGGAAGTCGGCGGTGCCGCAGCCAGACCAGGCCGTACCAGAGGGCGAGCAGCACCAGGGCGGACCCGATCAGGACCATGATGTCGAAGGCCCAGTGGGCGATGGTCGCCTGAGTGGCCGTCGGCCGCTGGTCCGCCGGGACGGAGGTCAGGCCCACCACCTCGGTGTCCGCGCTGAATCCGGCCAGGAACGAGTCGAGCAGCGGGATCCTGATGCCGCCCTTGATGCTCCCGTCCTCCTGCAGGCGCCCGAAGAGGTACTCCGGCACACGGGTGTCGGTCTTCCAGACGATCTCCATCGCGGCGAACTTCACCGGCTGCTTGTGGAACACCGACCGGGCGATGGAGTCGCCCAGGACGAACTGCACCGGCGTGGCCACCGCGGCGATCGTGAACGGAACGGCGAAACCGAGCCGGTGATAGTGGTCCCGGCGGCCGCGCAGCCAGCCCACGGCGTAGACACCGGCCACCACGAAGCCCGCGGTGAGGATCATCCCCACGACGAAGTGCCAGTACTGCGGCCCGAACATCGGCGTGAAGATCGCCTTCCAGACGTTCACGTCGACCGGGTTGCCCCCGGAGTCGAGGGAGAAGCCCTGCGGCGTGTTCATCCAGGAGTTGGCGGCCAGGATGCCGAAAGCCCCGAGCAGCGCGGCGCACGGCAAGGGCAGCCCCAGCAGGAAGTGCGTACGGGGCTTCAGCCGCCGCCACCCGTACAGGTAGATGGCGATGAGCACCGCCTCCAGGAAGAACGCCCATGCCTCGACGCCGAATCCGACGCCGAAGACATCACCCCACCTGCCCATCAGGCCGGGCCAGAGCAGGCCGAACTCGAAGGAGAGCACGGTGCCGGTGACGATGCCGACCGCGAACTGCACCGCCATGACGGCCGACCAGCGCCGTGCCAGGAGCAGGGCCGTGGCGTCCTTGCGGCGCAGCCCGCGGTAGTGCATGACCAGGGTGATGAAGGGGAAGGCCACGCCCAGGGGTACCAGGATGATGTGGGACGCCAGAGTGAAGGCCATGAGTTCCCGGGCCGGCAGCAGTTGGGCCGGGGCATCCGCCAGCAGGTGGAACGAGGTGGGCATACGCGCCTTCGGGTTCGTGACGTCGGGGAACGGGATTCAGCCGCCGGTGGCGAAGCCCGGGAAGAGGGTCATCCCGCCGTCGACGTACAGCGTGGTCCCCACCACGTAGTCCATGAGGTCGGAAGAGAGGGCGACCACGGCGTTGGCGATGTCCTCGGGGTCGCCGATCCGGTCGTACGGGATCAGCCTCAGGAGGTCCTCCCGGGCCTCGGCCGTCTCCCAGGCGGCGCGGTTGATCGGCGTCTTGATCGCCCCCGGGGCGACCGCGTTCACCCGGATCTTCTCCGGCGCGAGCTCCTGGGCCAGGGTCTGCATCATCATCTGCACGCCGCCTTTGGAGGAGGCGTAGTTGACGTGGCCCGACCACGGGATGATCTGGTGCACCGAACTCATGCAGATGATCTTCCCGGCGGCGCGCGACACCGAGGGGACCACGCCGCGGCGCCGGAATTCCTTGGCCGCCTCACGGGCGCACAGGAACTGACCGGTGAGATTGACGTCGATGACCTTCTGCCACTGGGCGAGCGTCATGTCGGCGAGCCGGGCGTCCCGCTGCAGGCCCGCGTTGGCGACCAGGACGTCGATGGTTCCGAATTCCTCGACCATCCGGTCCATCATGGCCGTGACCTGGCCCTCCTGGGACACATCGGCCTCGTAGGCCGCCGCGCGCACCCCGAACGAGGCGATCTCCTTGACCACCGCCTCGGCCGCGCCACGGTCGGCCACGTAGTTCACGACCACGTCGGCGCCGGCTCGGCCCAGACCGATGGCCGTGGCCTTCCCGATGCCCGAATTGGCTCCGGTGACCAGTGCCTTCTGGCCCTGCAGCAGACGTGCGGGGACCACACCCTGCGGTGTCTCCACGGTGGAACCCATGCTGCCCTGCCTCCTCGCTGCGCGACTGCGCCCTGCCCGGCTGCTGCCCGGCGGGCATGGAGGTCACGCAATCACCGGCATCGGCGGGCGGCACGCGGGGAGAATCCCGGTTGGGCCGTAGGACCGATCATCTTGGTCCGATCGGCCCAACGGCTCCTGGTCTCAGCCCAGCCGAGCCAAGAGGTGGTCTCCGACCCGGAGGGCATTGGCGATGGCTGTCAATGACGGGTTGACCGCACCGATGCTGGGGAAGAAGCTCGTGTCGACGACGTAGAGGTTGTCGAGGTCGTGGGCCTTGCAGTTGACGTCCAGCGCGGAGGCGGCGGGGTCGGTGCCGAAGCGTACGGTGCCCGCCTGGTGCGCCGTCGCACCGATCGGCATGCCCTTGTGCAGATAGATGCTGTGGGACAGCAGGTGGTGCTCGTGCATGCCCAGGTGGCCGAGCATGCCCTGCAGCTTGTGCCGCAGCCGCTTCAGGCCTTCGAGGTTGTTCTTCTCGTCGAGGGCGAGGTGGATGCGGGCGTCACCGTCGAGGGTGACCCGGTTGTCGGCCAGTGGCAGGTCCTCGCCGCACAGCCAGAAGTCGACGGCGTGGTGCGCCAGCACCTCGAACGGCATGTCCGGTGTGACCGCACCGGCCCACCGCGGGGCCTCGCCGTGGATCTGCTCGGCGTCCGACTTGCCCAGCATCTGGATGCCGCCGAGCGGGTAGTCCCAGTCGTCCGCCCCCAGGTACCAGTCGTGCAGGGCCAGGGTCTTCTGGAACTGGGTGTCGTTGGGCTCCTTCGACACCGCCATCAGGGCCAGGTTGTTGTGCCGCATGTAGAAGCGGCCGACCACGTCTGAGCTGTTCGCGAGACCGTTCGGATGGTGCTCGTTCGCCGAGGCCAGGAGCAGCGCGGCGGAGTTGACCGCCCCGCAGGAGACGACGACCACGTCCGCCGTGAACCGGACCTCCGAGCCGTCGGGCAGCCGGCCGACGACCGCGCTGACAGTGCGTCCGCTCGCATCGGTCTCCAGGCGGACCACTTGTGTGTCCGTGACCATCTCGACGTCGGGATGCCGCAGGGCCGGCTCCACGCAGATGACCTCGGCGTCCGACTTGCCGCGTACCAGACACGGAAAGCCGTCCACCCGGTTGCACCGGATGCAGACACTGGAGTGGGTGGCCCGCCCCCCGTTCTCCTGGCTGAGATTGACACCGATCGGCAGATGGAAGGGGTGCAGACCACGCTTCTCGAGGTCGTCGCTCAACTGCTGGATGCGCGGCTCGTGCTCCACGGGCGGATGGGCGTACTGGGCGCTCGCCGCGCCCTCGGTCGGATCCTCGCCGTGCCGTCCGTGCACGAGGTAGAGGTGCTCGGCCTGCGTGTAGTACGGCTCCAGATCCTCGTACCGGATCGGCCAGGCGGGGGAGAGGCCGCCGTGATGACGGAGCTCGCCGAAGTCCTCGGGCCGCAGCCGGAAGAGGGCGGCGCCGTAGAACTTGGTGTTTCCGCCGACGTAGTAGTTGACCTCGGGCGGGAACTCGCTGCCGTCCTTGTCCAGCCAGAACTCCGGCGCCCGGTACTTGCCCTTGACGAACACGGCCGTCGAGTCCCAGTTGTCCCGCTCGCGCGGCAGGTAGTCGCCGCGTTCGACGAGGAGCACGCGTTTGCCGGACGGGGCGAGCCGATGGGCGAGGGTGCCACCGCCGGCGCCGGTACCGATGATGATGACGTCGTAATGAGGGGCGTTGCCCACGGCGACCACCGTCCTTGTGATCATGGCCCTGAACTGGCGTCGGGTTCTGTCCGCCCGCTGTGCGGGACCGCGCGTCCCACCCGTTCGAACGTATCCATCCTCCCTTCGGTCGGCGACCGGTGGGGCGGAGACCGACCGGCCCCGTCGGTCACAGCACCGCGATGGGGTTCACCGGCGAGCCGGTGGCTCCGGGAAGCCGCAGTGGGGCGACCGTACACAGGAAGCTCCATCGCCCCGCCCGCGCGCAGACGCGGCCCAGGTCCTCGAACTGCAGGTAGTCCATCAGGGGGATGCCCAGGGCATGGATGACCAGGACATGCACGGGAAAGGAGATGCCCTGCACCGCGCTGGGCGCGGTGTCGTTGTTGCCGTCTCCGCCCAGGACCGAGACCTCGCGCTCGGCCAGGAACTCCACGGCGGTCGGATGAAGGCCGGCCCGCGCCGTGGCCGCGTTCCACGGCCCGAGTTCGGTGCGCCGAAGACGGTGTCCCGTCCTGACGAAGAGCAGGTCTCCCGGTGCGACGCGGACTCCCTGCGAGGCCTCGGCGGCCCTCAGGTCGACCGAGGTCACATGGTCGCCCGGTTCCAGCCAGGGCACGCCACGCAGCCGCGGGACGTCCAGCAGTACCCCCCGCCCGACGATGCCGTTTCCCAGCAGGTCCACGGAGAGCGTACGGGCACCGCCCTCGGCCATCACCGCGCTCGCCGGCACTCCGCCGTAGAGCTCCCCGTCGAACACGACGTGACAGAGGGCGTCGAGATGGCTGTCCGCGTCCCCGTGCACGTTCATGGCGAAGCGGTCGGTGGCGAAGTGCAGCCCCTCCGCGCCGAGGTCGTCCGGAGCAGGTCCGGTCATCCGGTGCACCGCGGGCTCGGGGTCGTCGGGGCCCGGCACGGTCTCGATCGGAGCGGCCAGTGACACCGTGCGTCCGAGGCGGACCTCCGCAGCGGCCGCTGCCACCCGCTCAGGCGTCAGATGGCTGAGTGCGCCGCACCGGCCGTCCGCTGTCGGCTGTGCTGCCGCCCGGCTCCGAAGGTGCTCGTGGAGTTCCCGGAAAGCCCGGGTGGTCACCTCGGCTGCCACGGGCGGTGTCACGCGTACCCCCACGGGCTCAGACCCCACCGGAGCACGTGTGTCGCGCCCGGCTCCAGGACGGTGAGGTCCGTGCCACTGCGAAAGGCGTCGGGTGGACAGGACATCGCCTCCACGGCGACTCCGCGGCGCCGGCGTTCGGGGTCGGCCAGGGTGTCTCCCGTGTACACCTGGACATAGCGGGTTCCCTCGCCGAGCCAGAGATCCACCCCCCGCTCTCCGGAGGGATGCGCCAGTCGCACGATCGCCCGCCCGTCAGAGACGCGGTCGAGTCCGGTGAAGGCGGTGTCCAGTCGCAGATCGCCGATGGGGCGGGCGACGCGGAGGTCGTACGGGGTGCCGTGTACGGGCTCCCGGCCGATGGGCAGGCCCCGGTCGTCGGTCCGCAACAGGTACTCGGCGGGAACGGTCAGCAGGGCGGTGTCGACGAGGTCGGTGCCGACCGTCAGATAGGGATGCTGCCCCACTCCGTAAGGTGCGGGCTGCTGACCGGTGTTGGTGGCGTGGACGGTGACGCCGAGCCCGCCCGGGCCCAGCCGGTACTCGACACCGATATCGAGGAGGAACGGGTATCCGGGCTGGGGGCAGAGCGTCGTGCCGAGCATCACCGCGTCGTCGGTGCGGGCGAGCAGCTTCCACAGGGTCCAGCGGAGCAGCCCGTGGATCGCGTTGTTCTTCTCGACTTCGGTCACGGGGAGTTGGAGACTCCTGCCGTCGAAACTGTAGCGTCCGTCGCCCACGCGGTTCGGCCAGGGGATGAGCAGTTGCCCCCTCCCGCCCGTGATGGCGGACCCGGCGGAGGGCCCGTCGAGCAGTGGTCGGCCTTTCACGGCGTAGTCGCGCAGGGCACCGCCCAGCTGGAGCACCACCGCACTCTGCTCCCCGCGGACCAACCGCCACGACTCGCCCGTGGGGCTGCCGGGGGACGCGGAAGGACCGTCGTGCGCAACGGAGTGGACGGTCCGCTCCGTGTCCGATCCGGACGACCACCCACCGGAAGCGGATTCCGGGCGCATCAGCGAGAGCACCGCTGTGACGACGGCCTCCGGAGGCTGGTCGATCTCCACCACCAACGGGTGCTCGTCGGGCTCCGGCTCCTGGAGAACCGCGAGCTGGGTGTCCAACAGGTCCGCCGGGAAGAAGTGACCGTGCCGCCCGGCCAGCCGGGCCCCCAGCAGCTCGTGCGAGCCGTGCAAGTACACCAGAAGAACCTCGGGGCGCCCTTCCAGCAGCGTGTCCCGGTAGGCACGCTTGAGCGCGGAGCAGGTCACGACGGCCTGCCGACGGGCCGCGATCGCCCCGTCCATCCACTCCCCGATCGCTTCGAGCCACGGCCCCCGATCGCTGTCCGTGAGGGCGTGGCCGGCGGCCATCTTGGCGCGATCGGCCTCGGAGTGGAACTCGTCCGCGTCCCGGTACTCCCACCCCAGCCGTGCGGCGAGGAGACGTCCCACCGTCGACTTGCCCGAGCCGGAGACGCCGACGACGAGCAACAGTCGCGGCAGCCCGCCGGTCGCTGTTCCGTGTTCCACGACAGTTCCTCCATGTCGTGTGCCCGCTGGAGGTGTCTCCGTCCGGTGGACCAGACACCTCCAATCTGACCCCCGTCGGCCGCCGGCGCATGTCGGCCGAACCGGAATGCCCGTGTTGCAGCCCTCCAGCGCGGCGGGAGGGCGCCCCGCGCCCCTACGGAGCCTTACGTCCGGAAGGGCGGGGTTCGCGGCTGACAAGCATCTGCCATGGCGAGGACTTGCCGTCATGAGGCCTTCACGACGGCAGCCACGGGTGGATAGACCCGTGCCATGTCCTCCCCCTCTCATGCTTCCGCCTTCCGGCGCAGGCGCTGGCGGCTGAGCTCGGTCGCCACCACGGTGCCGCTGCTGGCGTCGGGGCTTGCGGTCCTGCAAGCGCCCGCACAAGCCACTCCGAGCAAGCCCACCGTCCCCGCCAAGCCCTCGGCGACCCACAAGGTCACGCTCGTCACCGGCGACGTCGTCACGGTCACCACGACGACCGACGGCAAGCAGATCGCCGACGTCGACCGGCCCGACAGCGCCGTCGGCGGCGTGAAACTCCAGGAGATCAAGGGTGACCTCTACGCCATCCCGGACGAGGCGGCGCCGCTGCTGGGCACGGACAAGCTGGACCGACGGCTGTTCAACGTCACCGACCTGATCGAGATGGGCTACGACGACGCGAAGTCGGCGGCGGTACCGCTGGTCGCGACGTACACCCAGCCGAAGTCCCGCGCGGCCGTCGAGCCGGCGGCCCCAAGGGGAAGCAAGCTGACCCGTAGGCCCCAGGGCATCGGCGGTGCCGCGCTCAGCACCGAGAAGCGGCAGGCCCACACCTTCTGGAACACCGTCGCGCCGCAGGGCGGCACGCGGTGTGGGCGCGGGTGTGGCGAAGCTGTGGCTCGACGGGCGCGTGAGGGCCAGTCTGAAGGAGAGCGTGCCGCTGATCGGCGCGCCCGAGGCGTGGGCGGCGGGCTACACCGGGAAGGGCGTCAAGGTCGCGGTGCTCGACACCGGCATCGACGTCAACCACCCCGATTTCGCCGGACTGATCGACGGCACGGCGAGCTTCGTGCCGGGTGAGGCCGTCACGGACGTCAACGGGCACGGCTCGCATGTCGCCGGCACGATCGTCGGTTCGGGCGCCGCCTCAGGGGGCGAGATCAAGGGCGTCGCGCCCGGCGCCGACCTGTTCGTCGGTAAGGTGCTCGGCGGCGCCGAGGGCTACGGTCAGGACTCCTGGGTCATGGCCGGCATGCAGTGGGCCGCCGAATCAGGCGCGGACGTCGTCAACATGAGCCTCGGCGACTCTTACCCGACGGACGGCAGCGACCCGATGTCGTAGACGGTCGACGCGCTGTCCGCCCAGTACGGCACGCTGTTCGTCATAGCCGCCGGCAACTCCGGCCCTGACAGCATCTCTGCCCCGGGCGCGGCCGCCTCGGCGCTGACCGTGGCCGCCACGGACGAGCAGGACCGGCTCGCGTCCTTCTCCAGTACTGGCCCGCTGGCCTACTCCGGCGGCATGAAGCCGGACATCGCGGCGCCCGGCGTGGACATCACCGCGGCCCGCTCGCAGGAGATGACCGGCGGTGGCGAGGGCCTCCACCGCACCCTCAGCGGCACCTCGATGGCCACCCCGCATGTGGTCGGTGCGGCGGCGATCCTGGCCCAGCAGCACCCCGACTGGACCGGCGCGCAGCTCAAGGAACACCTGATGAGCACCGCCAGGGGCCTGGACGGCGGGTACTCGCCGTACGAGGTCGGCCCCGGTCGTCTCGACGTGGCCGCCGCCGTGCGCACCACGGTCCGCGGCACCGGATCGCTCTTCTTCGGCAACTACACATGGCCGCACGAGCCGAGCGACGTCGCCGTCACCAAGGACCTGACCTTCACCAACACCGGCTCCGCCGACGTCACGCTGAACCTGGCGCTGACCGACGACGGCGGCCCGTTCACGCTGGGAGCCACTACGGTCACCGTCCCGGCGGGCAGCACCGCAGCCGTCCCGGTGACCGGCGACCCGCAGAGCGCCCCCGCCGGACGGAACGTCGGCTACGCGGTCGCCACCGACGCGACCACCGGACAGCCGGTGGCCCGTACCTCTGTGGCGCTGCTCAAGGAGGAGGAGCGCCACGACCTGAACATCAAGCTGGTCGGCCGGGACGGCAGGCCCGCCGCCGGCTGGGTCACGGTCAACCTGGCCGGAGACTTCTGGCCGTGGTCGCTCTACGTCGACGGCTCCACCACCATGCGCATGGCACCTGGCCTGTACACCGTCGCGGGGTACCTCGACGTGGCCGGCGAGAAGGCGGACCGCTCGGGTCTGGCCGTGCTGGTCGACCCGGAGACCGTGCTCAAGGACAGTGCCGAGGACGTGGTCCTCGACGCGAGCAAGGCACGCCTGCTGCAGACCGAGGCGCCGCAGCGCACCGAGGACCGCCAGCGCAAGGTCGACTTCAACGTCCAGTACAAGGGTCTCGACCCGTACACGGACTACCGCAGCGCCTACGTGCTGCCGCCGACGTACGACGACGTCTACGTCGCGCCGACGGAGTCGATGGAGCAGAGCGAGTCCCTGCTGACCACCCGTTGGCGCAAGGGCGAGCCGCGGCTCAGCCTGAGCATGATGGGCGGTCGACTCCGGTTCGAGGCACTGCTGCAGGCGGGCAGCGCACGGGGCACCGCCACGGACACGCTGGACACCGTCTACGCGGGCAACGGTGCGACGGGCGCATACGACCAGGTCAAGGCCAAGGGCAAGGCCGTCGTCATCGAGCGCAGCGACGAGGTCTCGCCCCAGGAGCGCACCGATGCCGCGGTCGCAGCCGGTGCGAAGGCGCTGATCGTGGTCAACGACGGTGTCGGTCCGCTGATGGAATACGTCGGCGAGTCGGCCATCCCGGTCGCCACCGTGCACCGCGACGCGGGCAAGGCCCTCGTCTCGACGGCCAAGGCCGGCATCTACAAGCTGACCGTGAAGCAGACCGAGTACACGCCGTTCGTCTACGACCTCACCCGGGAGTACCCCGGCCAGGTTCCGGACCGTGCCCTGGTCTACAAGCCGGCCAAGGACGACCTCGCCCGGATCGACGCCCGCTACTACTCGGCCCCCGTCGGCCACCCGGCGGAGGGCTACCGGTCCGACTTCACCCTCAGCCCGTCCTTCCACTTCCCCGAACGCGAGTGGCACCCGGGCACGCGCACCGAATGGGTGACTCCGGGCCAGGTCTGGAGGGAGTTCCACGCGCAGGGCGTCGACGGCGGCCTGCCGTGGGTGATGGTGTCGGGCGACAACACGTACACCAAGGGCAGCACCACCCGACTGGACTGGTTCGCTCCGGTGACCAGGCCCGGCCAGAGCGAGTCGTTCGGCGTGTGCAACTCCCGCTGGCAGAACTACATGACCTGGAACGTCCGGGCATGGGCCTCCTCCAGCGACAAGATGCGGCTGGGCGGCTACCTGCCGTGGGGGGAGACGCCGACCCACCTGCAGGTCTTCCAGGGCGACACACTGATACACGACAACCCGAACAGCACGGACATGCAGTGGATCGAGGTGCCGGCGGGCAACCTGCCCCACCGCGCCGTCCTGGACGCGGAGCGGCCCGCTGACGTCTTCCGGCTGTCGACGCGCACCCACACCGAGTGGACGTTCATGTCCGACACCGTCGATTCGGACTTCTTCGAGCCGTTCCCGGTGCTGAACCTGGACTACAAGCTGGAGTCGGACCTGCACGGCGACGTCAAGGCCAACGCGACCCAGCAGATCGCGCTCAAGCCGGTGTCGACGGGCCGGGGCACCGTGCCGGGCACCGTCACCACGGTGAAGCTGGACGTCTCGTACGACGACGGCGCCACCTGGCAGAAGGTGCCCGTGACCAAGGGCGCCGACGGCTACTGGGCGGGTTCGTTCAGGACGGCCAGGAAGCCCGGCGGCTTCATCTCGGTCCGCGCGAGTGCCGAGACGGACAGTGGCTTCGGCGTCAAGAACGAGATCATCCGGGCGTACGGCCTGCGATGAACGGCACTGTCGGGCCCCGGGGAGGCGACTGCCCGGGGCCCTTCCCCTCGCACCTGCTCCCATCAGGGACTATTCAGGGTCTGCCACCATGGCGCATACTCTCCCCGCTGCGGCAAGCGGAGGAGAGCCGATCGCCGATGTTGGACGTTCTGGGCCTCGAACCGGATGACGAGCGCGTCTACCGGGCGCTGCTCGGACGCCCGAACTCCATCGCGAAGCTGCTGTCCGACCAGCTCGACCTGCCGCACGCCCACGTCGACAAGGCCTTGTCCCGCCTGGTCGAGTGGGGACTCGTGACCAGGTCGGCGGGCGAGCAGTTCACCGCCGCGCCGCCGGCCATGGCACTCGGCGCTCTCATCAGCCAGCGCCGGGACGGGCTGCGGATGGCCGAGCACGCCCTGGTGACCTTCGCCGAGTAACACCGGGCGGCGATGACCGGGAGCAGCATCAGCGATCTCATCGAGGTCGTCACGGGCGTCGACGCCCTCTGCCGTCGCTTCCTCCAGGTGCAGCAGGCAGCCCGTACGCAGGTCCGCTCC